>NZ_CP026949.1:1264561-1896841 GCF_003065425.1 Mycetocola zhujimingii | reverse complement strand
GTAGACACTCTCAGCCAGAACGTCACGCGGTACCGCCGAGGCTCGGTAAACTGGATCTCAAATGGCTACTTTTGGAAACCTCTCAGACCGGCTCTCCGAGACTTTTAAGAACCTCCGCAAGAAGGGTTCGCTGTCGGCATCGGATGTCGACGGCACAGTCCGCGAGATCCGTCGCGCCCTGCTCGACGCCGACGTCGCCCTCGACGTCGTCAAGGAATTCACCGGCAAGGTTCGTGAACGCGCCCTCAGCGATGAGGTCAACAAGGCGCTCAACCCGGCGCAGCAGGTCGTCCAGATCGTCAACGACGAGCTCGTCGCCATCCTCGGTGGGCAGCAGCGTCGCCTCGAGTTCGCGAAGAACCCGCCGACGGTCATCATGCTTGCCGGTCTCCAGGGTGCGGGTAAGACCACACTCGCGGGCAAGCTCGCCAAGTGGCTCGCGAAGGACGGCCACACGCCGCTCCTCGTCGCCGCCGACCTCCAGCGCCCCAACGCTGTGACGCAGCTGACTGTGGTCGCCGAGCAGGCTGGCGTTGCGATCTACGCTCCCGAGCCGGGCAACGGTGTCGGTGACCCCGTTCGGGTCGCGAAGGACTCCATCGCCTACGCCAAAACCAAGCAGTTCGACACGGTCATCGTCGACACCGCCGGTCGCCTCGGCGTCGACGCCGAGCTGATGAAGCAGGCATCGAACATCCGCAAGGCCATCGACCCCGACGAGGTGCTCTTCGTCATCGACGCCATGATCGGTCAGGATGCCGTCAAGACGGCCCAGGCGTTCCAGGAAGGCGTCGACTTCACCGGCGTCGTGCTGTCGAAGCTCGATGGCGACGCCCGCGGTGGTGCCGCGCTGAGCGTGGCATCCATCACCGGTCGTCCAATCATCTTCGCGTCAACGGGTGAAGGACTCGACGACTTCGAGCCGTTCCACCCCGACCGGATGGCGAGCCGGATCCTCGACCTCGGTGACATCCTCACCCTCATCGAGCAGGCGCAGTCGGCGTTCGATGAAGAAGAAGCTCTCGCCATGGCCGAGAAGTTCTCCACGGAGACCTTCACGCTCGACGACTTCCTCAAGCAGATGCAGCAGCTGCGCAACATGGGCTCCATCAAGAAGATGATGGGCATGCTCCCCGGCATGGGCCAGATGAAGCAGCAGCTTGACTCATTCGACGAACGCGAGATCGTTCGCACCGAGGCCATCATCCAGTCGATGACCCTCGCCGAACGCCAGAACTCGAAGCTGCTCAACGGCTCGCGCCGCCTGCGCATCGCGCGCGGTTCGGGTTCGACGGTGACCGAGGTCAACGCCCTCGTGAACCGGTTCGAGCAGGCCGCGAAGATGATGAAGACCGTCGCCAAGGGTGGCGTGCCGCAGATCCCTGGCATGGGACCGATCCCCGGCGCGCGCAGCGGCGGTTCGAAGAAGCAGCAGCCCAAGAAAAAGGGCTCGAAGAGCGGTAACCCGGCCAAGCGGGCGACGGAAAATGCGGCACTCGCGTCGGGAACCAAGCCCGGTGCTGCCCTGACGCCCGGTGGAACCGGGTTCGGCCTCGGCGGCGCGACCGGTCAGGGCCAGGCCGCTCCCACCGAGGAAGAACTCGCGACACTGCAGAAGTTCCTCGGGAACTGACCCTCGGTCACTCCGCGATTCGAACACACCCGTTCCGGTCGAGAACACCCGTTACAACGGATGTTCTCGACCGGAACGGGTGTTCTCGTTCCAGGGCTGCCGGATCAGGGCCGACCGATCGGGGGCTGCCGGATCAGTGGCTGACTGAGCCGGCCCTGAGTTCGCCGATCAGCGCCTTCACCACGGCGGTAAGGTCGCCGTCGTTCTCGGCCGCCGTCGCCTGCTGGCGGGTGTAGCTCCCGCCGGACGCGACGATATCGGGAATCGAGGCGAGTTCGTCCGCGCAGCCCAGCCGCTCGGCGATCGGGGCGAGAGAATCGACGAGGTCACGGATGTCGTCCGTCACCGGCCGTTCGGTGCCGTGCCTGTCGGTGATGATGGTCGCTTCGAGGCCGTAACGGGCGGATCGCCACTTGTTCTCGCGCACGTACCACGGCGGCAGGGTGGGCAACTCGTGTCCCTCGTCGAGGAGCGTCGAAAGGTGCTCAACAAGGCAGTGGATGAGGGAGGCGACCGCGGCGAGCTCCGCGTGTGTCGAGGCGCCGTCGCAGAACCTGACCTCGATGGTGCCCCAGTGCGGCGACGGGCGGATGTCCCAGCGCACCTCGGTGTAGTCGTCAATCGTGCCGGTCGCCGTCATGTCTTCGACGTACGATTCGAACTCGGCCCAGTCCGCGACCTGGTACGGCAGCCCGGCCGTCGGAAGCTGCTGGAACATCAGCGAACGGTTCGACGCGTACCCGGTGTCGATTCCGCCCCAGTACGGGCTCGACGCGCTCAGGCCCTGCAGGTGCGGGAAGAACCTGAGCATGCTGTTGAGGATCGGAATGACCTTGTCGCGGTCTTCAATACCGACGTGCACGTGCATGCCCCAGATGAGCATGTTGCGGCCCCACCACTGGGTGCGCTCGATGAGCTTGTGGTACCTCGCCTTGTTCGCAACGGGCTGATCGAACCACTGCCCGAACGGGTGTGAGCCGCTTCCGATCAGTTCGATGCCGCGGGGATCCGTCACTCGTCGGACCTCGGTGAGCTGGGCGTCGAGGTCGGCGACGGCATCGGAGACCCGGTGGTGCACGGAGCTCACGAGCTCGATGGTGTTGAGGAGCAGCTCACCGGTGATGCGGGGGTGGGGCTGGCCTTTCGGGCTCTCGAGGTCCTGGAGAACCTCGTCTGCCGCGGAAACGAGTTCACCGGTGTCGCGATCGACGAGGGCGAGTTCCCACTCGATCCCGACGGTCGACCGTTCAGATCGTGTGAACTCAATGCCCATACCGTTGTCCGAATCCGCCGCGCGGGAGCGCAGCACCCTTTCATCATTCCACGCTCCGCGGTGCTGCGGACTTAGGCTCTATGCATGATGACAACTCACGAACAACGACCCGTTCGCATCGGTGTGCAACTGGCGCCACAGCACGCCCAGTACCGAACCATCCGTGACGCAGTATCCGAACTCGAAGACGCTGGCGTCCACATCCTGTTCAACTGGGATCACTTCTTCCCGCTGTCTGGCGAGCCTGACGGACTCCACTTCGAGGCGTGGACGATGCTCGGCGCCTGGGCAGAGCAGACGAGCCGGGTCGAGTTCGGCACGCTCGTGAACTGCAACAGCTACCGGAATGCCAACCTCCAGGCCGACATGGCCAGAACCCTCGACCACATCTCAGGCGGTCGTTTCATTTTCGGAACCGGTGCAGGCTGGTTCGAGCGTGACTACGACGAGTACGGGTATGAATTCGGCACCCCGGGCTCCCGGATCGCCGCACTGGCCAGGGACCTGCCCGTCATCGAGGACCGCTGGTCGAAACTCAACCCGCCGCCGGTGCGGAAGATCCCCATCATGATCGGGGGAGGCGGCGTAAAGAAGACGCTGCGCATCGTCGCAGAGCACGCCGACATCTGGCACAGCTTCAGCTCGCCGGAGGTGCTCGCCGAGAAGCTCGAGATTCTCCGCACTCACGGGGAAGCGGTTGGGCGTGACGTGAGCGAGATCGAAATCTCGACCGAGGTGCGGGGATCAAGTGAGGAGAACGCCGAGAAGCTGTTTGAGCTCGGAACCACAATGTTCACGATCGGTCTCAGCGGGCCTGACTATGACATCGCGAAGGTCAAGCGCTGGCTGGGCTGGCGCGACCGCATGAACGGCTGAGGACCGGCAACGGAACGTGGTCACACTATGCCGAAATATCTGACAGAATGGTTAGTCGAGTCTGTACTCGCCCGACCCTCTAATCAGGCGCTACAGCATTAGAAGGCTTTCGGACCGAGTGTGCCCCCACGCTCCCGGTGACGAGCACAATCACACAACAATTAATTCAGGAGAATTGTGTCTGTCAAGATTCGTTTGAAGCGCATGGGTAAGATCCGTGCACCGTACTACCGCATCGTCGTTGCTGACTCGCGCACCAAGCGCGACGGCCGCGTCATCGAGGAAATCGGCAAGTACCACCCGACCGAGAACCCCTCGTTCATCGAGGTCAAGTCCGACCGCGCACAGTACTGGCTCTCCGTTGGCGCACAGCCGACCGAGCAGGTTGCCGCCCTCCTCAAGCTCACAGGCGACTGGGGCAAGTTCAAGGGTGACAAGGATGCCGTCTCCACCGTCAAGGTGAAGGAGCCCAAGGTTCCCTTCGTCGCTGACGAGAAGAAGAAGCCGGTCCTCAAGCCAAAGGCAGAGAAGCCGGCCGTCAAGGAAGAGGCTCCCGCCGCTGACGAGACCGCTGCAGAAGAAGACAAGGCGTAACAATTGCTCGCACCTGCTCTCGAACACCTCGTCAAGGGGATTGTTGACAATCCGGACGACGTGACCGTCGTAGCGCAGAGCTCACCACGCGGTGAGGTCCTCGAGGTTCGCGTGAACCCCGAGGACCTCGGCCGTGTGATCGGCCGATCAGGCCGTACGGCAAAGGCACTGCGCACACTGGTTTCAGCCCTCGCCGATGGCCGACGCGTCCGCGTCGACGTCGTCGACACCGATTCCTAAGGTGAGCACAGACAAAATGCCGAAGACCCAACTCCGGGTGGGTCGGCTCACGAAGGCCCACGGGCTCAAGGGAGCCATCAAGCTCGAACTCTTCACCGACGACCCCGGCAGACGTTTTGTCCCCGGCGCCGTCTTCACCCTCCAGGTTCCGACAGGATCGCCCTGGCACGGCAAGACGCTCACTCTGAGCGAGCTGCGCTGGTACAACGGCCACGCCGTCGGGTTCTTTGAGGGTGTCAGCGATCGCTCCGAGGCGGAAACCCTCGTGAAAGCGATCCTCTGGATCGAACAGGACTCCGCTGAGCCTTCCCAGGAGGAAGACGCGTGGTACGACCACCAGCTGGTCGGGCTCGCTGTCTCTCGTGATGGCCAGACCATTGGCTCCGTTGCCCGGGTCGAGCACTTCCCGGCCCAGGACCTTCTCATCGTGAAGACGCCTCAGGGCGAGGTCATGGTTCCGTTCGTGAAGGCACTCGTTCCCGCCGTCGACATCGCCGCGGGGATCGTCACCATCACGCCACCGCCTGGCCTCTTCGAAGAGTTGCCGGACGAGCCCGATGACGAGACCGACGCACCGGTCGACGCGGATGCCGCTGACGCTGTTGAAGCTGACGCTGCTGAAGCTGACGTTGCTGAAACGGACGCTGTTGAAGCTGATGCCTCTGCCGAGTCCGCTACGGACGTCGCCGATTCAGATTCAGACGACTCGGACCGCTGACCCGCTCCTTCGGGGACCGACGATCACACGTCGATGCGGTACCCGCGTTTGATGACCGTCTGAACCAGGCCGGGCACCCCAAGCAACTGGCGGAGCCGGCTGAGCGCTACCTCGAGCGCGTGGTCGTCGACGGCCCCCGGCAGCCCTGCTGCGAGGTTCGCGCGCGGAACGACGGCTCCCTTCGCGGCCATCAGCGTGCGGAAGAGTGCCAGCGCTGCCGGAGGGAGCGCCGTTCGTGACCCGTCACGTTCGACGACGCAGCCGCGAAGCGAGACCCGCCCGTGCCTGGTGTCGACGGTGCTGATCGCGTGGGTCTCGAGATGCTCGCAGACCAGCCGGATCAACGCACCCATCCGGTACCGGTCGGGTTGGATCGGTTCGATGCCGACGGCGATCAGTGGGGCCGCTGTGACCGGTCCGACCGCCGCAGCGAGAACCTCGTGCCGAAACGCGTCGATGACCTCGTCGTAGCACCCGAGGAACTGCGCTGCACCGAAGAGAGCGTCGACGGCCGGTGCGCTCGTGAATGTCACCGCGTCGAGCTGTGACGTGACGATTAAATCGAGGAGCCGGTGGACGCGCTCGTCGTTCTCATCGGGCTTCAGCCATCGGTATGGAGCGACGGTGAGCACCGTGTGTCCGGCACGGCGAAGGCGCTGCAGCTGTTTTTCGTCCGTATAGCCGTGAAGCTGGACCGCGACGGTCTTCGGTTCAGGGAAAAGGGCGATCGCCCGGGTAACGAGCGATGCCGTGGTCTCTTCGTCGCTCATCCCGACATCATTGAGGCCGGCGGCTCGGATGGCGCCCCTCGCCTTGGGCCCGCGAACGAGAATCGCCGTCTCACCGAGCGCATCGACGAGGGCTTCACCGAGCCCGGCGGCATCCGACACTTCGAACCAGCGACGGATGCCGTACGACGTCGTTGCGAGCAGAACGTCGGGTCGACGGGCGATCACCTCGCGCGTATCGGTGATCAACTGGTCGTCGTGTTGCGAGTGTGCGATCCGGAGCGTCGGGGCGTGCACGACCGTCGCGCCGCGGCGCTCGAGGGCGTCGATGAGGTCCTCCGCGCGCCTGTCGCTCGTCACGCCGATACGGAACCCCTCGAGTTGGTCGGCACGGAAACCGGGGACCGTCGTCGGTTGCAGGTCGGTCATTCCGCCGCCGCGAGTGCCGAAGCCGTGTCGAAGATCCTGGCGGCGCTCTCGTCGCCGTCGGCGGCAAAGCGGACCACCTCACCGATGACGAGCACGGCGGGGGAGCGCACCGCCGCCGATGAGGCGACCTGTACTGACGTTGCCAGTGTGGCGATCGTCGTACGCTGCGTCGGCGTGTAGCCGCGTTCGATCATGGCGACAGGAAGATCCGCGGGCGCTCCGTGTGCCATCAGCCCAGCGGTGAGCATCGGCAGCGTCCCAACGCCCATCAGGACAATGAGGGTTCCGCCGAGACCGGCCAGGTGGCGATGCTCGTCGTCGGAGAGGGGAGCATGGCCGGAGACAACGGTGAACAGGTGGGTCACGCCGCGCGCAGTTACGGGGATGCCAGCAGCAGCGGGAACCGCGATCGCGCTCGTCACTCCGGGGATGACGGTGACGGGTACGCCGGCGGCGCGGCACGCTGCCACCTCTTCCGCACCGCGGCCAAACACGTACGGGTCACCGCCTTTGAGCCTCACCACGCTGGAGCCTGCCAGCGCATGCTCAACGAGCAGAGCCTCGATGTCTGACTGCGAGGTCGGGTGGTGGCCAGGGGTCTTGCCGACATCGATGAGCCGGGCAGACGGTGCGAGCTCACTAAGTCTGCTGTGGGGAGCCAGCCGATCGAACAGCACGACGTCCGCGGTCAGGAGGGCATCGATCGCCGCGACCGTAAGGAGCCGCTCATCGCCGGGTCCTCCGCCGACAAGCGTGACGGATCCTTCGCTGGCTGTGCTCATCAGTCGCTCCGAACCGGGATGGTTGTGCCCGACAGCAGGATAGCCTTTCCGCTCGCTCGCTCCTCGATTGTTGCGGGACGTAACTGCCCGCGTTCCGAAACCCGGGCGAGACTCGGGTCGGCGGCGTCCGGTGCGTTGACGAACGAGCGGAACCGCTTCAGGCGTTCCGGGTCGGCGAGAGTCGCCGCCCACTCGTCCTCGTAGTTGTCGACGTGCGCGGCCATGGCCAGCTCAAGTTCATCGGCGAGGCCGAGTGAATCCTCCACAACGACGGCGCGGACGTGATCGATACCGCCGTCAAGGTCCTCCATCCACCGTGCGGTGCGCTGGAGCCGGTCGGCGGTGCGGATGTAGTACATCATGTACCTGTCGATATAGCGGATGAGCGTCTCGTCGTCGAGGTCGGTCGCGAGCAGCTGTCCGTGGGTGGGCTGGAATCCGCCGTTCCCACCGACATAGAGGTTCCAGCCCATATCGGTGGCGATGACCCCGATGTCCTTTCCCCGCGCCTCGGCGCACTCGCGGGCGCAGCCCGAGACGCCGAACTTGAACTTGTGGGGAGCGCGAAGTCCGCGGAACCGCAGTTCGAGTCGGATCGCCATGCTCACCGAGTCCTGGACACCGAACCGACACCACGTGGAGCCGACGCAGCTCTTCACGTTGCGGAGGGCCTTTCCGTAGGCCTGGCCCGACTCAAAGCCGGCGTCGACGAGGATCCTCCAGATGTCGGGCAGCTGGTCGAGCCTCGCGCCGAACATGTCAATGCGTTGCCCGCCGGTGATCTTCGTGTACAGCCCGAAGTCAGTGGCCACCTGTGCGATCACCGCCAGTTTCTGCGGGGTGATTTCACCCCCGGGAATGCGCGGGACGACCGAGTAGGTGCCGTCCTTCTGCATGTTCGCGAGGGCGCGGTCGTTGGTGTCCTGCAACCCGCCTCGCCCTGCGTCCAGGATGTAGGCATCCGTCTGGCTGGCGAGAATGGAGGCGACCACGGGCTTGCAGACGTCGCAGCCGCGCCCGGTGCCGAACCGCGACAGGATGTCGTCGAACGACCGGAGCTCGAGGACACGGACCGACTCGAACAGCTCCTGTCGGGACAACGCGAAGTGTTCACAGAGTGCGCGGGAGATGGTCGCCCCGGTCTTCGTAAGCTCCGTCTCGAGGATCTTCTTCACGAGCGGCACGCACGACCCACACTGCGTTCCGGCGCGCGAGCAGGTCTTGAGAGCGGGCAGCGTCGAGCACGGCTCATCCCCGCCGACGCCATGCACGGCATCCCGCACCGCACCGACACTCACGTTGTTGCACGAGCAAACCAGCGCCGTGTCCGGCAGCTCGTCGCCGGGGGCCTCCGCACCCGCTGCGCTGAGGTACGCCGCCGGCTCGCTCGACAGGGCGGAGCCGAGCAGGGGCCGGAGCGACGCATACGGACTGGCGTCGCCGACAAAGATTCCGCCGAGCAGTATCTTCGCATCGTTCGTCGTGACGATCTTTTGGTACAGCCCGCGTGCCGGGTCGGCGTACACGATCTCCAGCGCGTTCTCCGTTGTGGCGAGTGCGTCGCCGAAGCTCGCGACGTCGACCCCCGACAGCTTGAGCTTTGTCGCGTCGTCGATCGAGGTGAATTCGGCGCCACCGCCGAGCAACCGGTCGGCGACGACCTCGGCCATCGCGTTCGCCGGTGCCACAAGGCCGGTGCACATGCCCTGGAATGACGCCACCTCGCCGATAGCCCACACAGACTCGACAGAGCTGGCGCAATCCGTTCCGATCGCGATCCCGCCTCGCGGGCCGAGAGCGATCCCCGCTGCCGCCGCCAGTTCGTCTCGAGGGCGGATGCCGATAGCAAAGACCACGAGGTCTGAGGCGACCGACTGTCCGTTGCTGAACTTCACCCCGGTGACGGATGCCCCGTCGTCCGTCGTGAGGATGGCCCGCGGTCTCGTGCCCAGATGGAGGGTGATGCCCTGGCCGGCGATGATGCGGCCGAGCGCCTGGCCGGCACCCTCGTCGAGTTGCGCCGACATCAACCAGGAGCCGGAGTGCACGATGGCCGCGTCTGCGCCGAGCCTGGCCAGCCCGCCCGCAGCCTCAAGACCGAGGAGGCCGCCCCCGGCAACGAGGACGCGCGCCGGGCGACCGTGAGCGTCCGCCAGGCGCGCGACCTCGGCGGCGAGGAAGTCGACATCGTCGATCGTGCGGTAGACCCGGGCGAGTGCTGAACCGGGGATGTCAGGCACCGGGGCCGAAGAGCCGGTGGCGAAGACGAGTTCGTCGTAGGCGTGGATGGTTCCGGATGCCGTCGTGACGGTTTTCGCGACGGTGTCGACGGCATCCGCCCTCGTCTTCCTGTGCAGCACGACGTGGTCGGAGCCCCAGATACCTGACGGATTCAGCGTGAGGTCGACGGCACCGGTCAGCCTCGTGCTCAGTGCGACGCGGTCATACGGCAGGTGTGCCTCCTCGGACAGGACGCTGACATGCAGCGCACGGTTGGTGTCGCGCGCATGGAGCGCGTCGGCGAGGCGGTGTGCGGCCGGGCCGCCGCCGAGGACGATGACCTCCCGCCGTGAGCGGCGTGATTCGGCAGAATTCTGGATCATGCGTGGTCCTTCCGTACAGCGCTGGTGCGGCTGCCCGATACCGAGCGTATGAAACGCCGGTTACTCCGCCGTGTCGCCGACGTAACCCCCGATCACAGTTCCCACACAGGCCGAAGCCTGCTCTGTGAGGTCGGTTTCACACGGGTGAAACACAATGTCCACCACCGTCGAAACATGACCCGCATAGCGTCAGTGCTGGAGATCGACTCGGGCGGGCCTATCGGTTCGCGTGAGCCTGACGAAGGGAAGACCGATGACACTCCTTCTGGACAACAAGACCCTCACCGATGACCGGGACGTGTCGGGGAGCGTCGGTACGTCCGAAAGCGCCGTCGGCTCCGAGAGCGCCGCCGAATGGGTGCCCGCGTGCCCCGTCACAGATCTCGAACCGTCCTGGGGCGAAGCTGCCCTGATCAAAGCGAGGCAGATCGCCCTCTTCCTGCTCTCGCCCTCTGAGGTATACGCCGTGAGTCACAGGGACCCTCACACCGATGCCAACGTGATGGCGAGGGGGATCGTCGGGTCACGGGGAGACCGGCCGACGATCGCATCGCCGCTGCACAAGGAGATCTATGACCTCGGGAGCGGCGAGTGCTTCACCGATCCCTCCCTGCTGCTCGAGACATTCAGGACCCGCATCGTCGGGGGGATGATCGAGGTCGAGGTGCTGTCGTGACAACAGGCGTCCGAGCGTCGGAGCGCACGGCGACACGGACGGCACTCGTCGCGATCTCACACGGCACATCGTCGCCCACCGGGCAGGCCGCCGTCGGCCGCCTCGTCGACGCGGTCTCGTCGCGCCTGCCACTCATCACCGTCGAAGCGGGCTTCGTCGACGTCCAGCAGCCCGATGTTCCCGCGACGCTCAATTCCCTTGCACCTGACCAGCCCGCCGCGATCGTGCCCCTGCTGCTCTCGGCCGGGTACCACGTGCACGTCGATCTCGTGAATGAGGCGGCGGACTCCGGACGGGTGACCGCCATCTCGGGTGCACTCGGCCCCGACGATCGGCTCGTCGACCTGCTCATCAGACGGCTCGCCGAGGCGGGCCTGGCCGCGATGGACAGCGTGGTGCTCGGTGCGGCAGGGTCGAGCGACGCGCGGGCCGTGGAAGACTGCCACGACATGGCGAGGCGGATGTCTGCCCGCCTCGGTCGGACGGTCACCGTTGGGTTCATCTCGGCGGCGACGCCACCGTTGAGCCGTGCTGTTTCGGCCGCTCGGGCCGCGCACGGCTCGGGACGCGTTGTGGTCAGCACGTACCTGCTCGCACCCGGCTACTTCTACGACCTCGCCCGTGCGAGCGGCGCCGACGTCGTGACCGAGCCGCTGCTCACCGCGGTCGGGCCCGTTCCGGTTGAACTGGTAGAGACGGTGTGCGACCGGTTCCACGGTCTCGTGGCTGAGCCAGCAACCTCTTAGCGCCTCCGCGCACGTCGTTGCCCGTTGCCTCGGGACGGGTGAGACGGGACGTGACGGTCACGGGGCATCGCCTCGGCCGCTTAAACTTCTTATATGCGTATCGACATCGTCACGATCTTTCCCGAGTTCTTCGACGTGCTCGATATCTCCCTCCTCGGCAAGGCGCGGCAGGCCGGAATCATCGACCTGGGCGTGCACAACCTCCGTGATGCCACAACGGACCGCCACCGCACCGTCGACGACACCCCCTATGGCGGCGGTGCCGGAATGGTGATGAAGCCTGAGCCGTGGGGCAAAACCCTCGACGGCATCCTCTCCGCCGACGGTTCTGACGCCGACCACGAGAAGGGGCCCCTCGTCATCTTCCCCTCGCCGGCCGGTGAGGTCTTCACGCAGTCGATGGCCCGCGAGCTCTCCACCGAGGAACACCTGGTTTTCGGGTGTGGTCGCTATGAGGGCATCGACCAGCGCGTGTTCGACGACACGGCAACCCGGGCGCGGGTTCGGCTCGTCAGCCTCGGCGACTATGTCCTGAACGGGGGAGAGGTCGCTGTGATGGCAATGATCGAAGCAATCGGGCGGCTGATTCCCGGTGTCGTCGGCAACCCGCATTCCCTCGTCGAAGAGTCACACGAAGACGGACTCCTCGAGGCACCGAGCTACACCAAGCCGGCGTCGTGGCGCGGCCTCGACGTTCCTCCGGTGCTGCTCAGCGGCAATCACGCAGCGATCGCCGCGTGGCGCCGCGAACAGCAACTCGAACGCACCAGACGCGTGCGTCCCGACCTGCTTCAGCCCTGAGCGATCGTTCCGGCACGCGGGGGGACATTCCCAGCACACGGGCCTAGGCTTGGCGCATGATCGTACGCCGGGTATATCGGACCTGGATGCTCATCGCATCCGTCGCCCTTCCCATCTGGCCGCTTATCGGCTGGGGGATCTTCGGCGGTGGCGGCTGGGAGTTCGTCGGCCTCGTCATCGCCATGCCGATTCTCTTCCTGGCCCTCGCCGCGGTATCCCTGCTGATCTACGCCCGCCCGACGGTGCGCCGCGAGAAAGCCGTGAACTGGTGGGACGTCCTCGTCCTCACTCTCTGGCACGTGTTCATTATCGGATTCGGTCTGTTCGGTGAGAACACCACCACGTTCGCCGTGCTGGGAGTACTCGCGGGGATCGCCGCGTTCTGGTACTCCGTATGGGCCTTCTTCAAGGATGCCGCGAAGCGAGCGCGTGAGACCCTCGCCGAGTTCGAGCAGATGGCGACGGCGCCCACCATCGGCCGGGTTCCCCCCGGTGCGACCGGCGTGGCGAGCGAGCAGGTCATCATCGTCAGGGAGAACCCCAGGGACGAACCGTAGCCTGCCCCGCTTTGCGCGTGGCATCCGATTCATGGCAGAATGGAACATTGTGCCGCGGCCGGACTCTGCCACAGGGGAGTAAGTGCCTTCGCCCTGACTTTTCAGGGCAAGCGGACACACATCAACTCAACCCCTTATTCGTAGTCGACCTGTGGCGGTTACAGAGAGCGAACTATCATGCACATCCTCGACAGTGTCGATGCAGCATCCCTCAAAAGCGACATCCCTGAATTCCGCGCCGGTGACACGGTCAAGGTTCACGTCAACATCGTTGAGGGCAACCGTTCTCGAATCCAGGTCTTCCAGGGCATCGTGATCGGTCGCCAGGGCGAAGGCGTCCGCGAGACCTTCGCTGTCCGCAAGGTCAGCTTCGGCGTTGGCGTCGAGCGCAAGTTCCCGGTTCACTCCCCGGTGATCGAGCAGATCGAGGTCATCACCCGCGGTGACGTCCGTCGCGCCAAGCTTTACTTCCTCCGCGAACTGCGCGGCAAGAAGGCGAAGATCAAGGAAAAGCGTTTCAACTAAGGTTTCCGCGAATACAGCGAAACTTCACCGAGCTCCCCACCGATAAACTGGTGGGGAGCTCGGGCGGTTTATATGACAGATATCACAGTGCCGGCGGACGATACTTCCGCCAGGTTGCGACGGCGATCGCAGAAGAAAGGCGCACTCCTCTTCCTGAGGGACGTGCTCGTTATCTTCGTTGTCGCCCTGCTCGTCTCCTTCCTCATCAAGACGTTCCTCGTCCGTTCGTTCTTCATTCCGTCGAGCTCCATGGAGCAGACTCTGCAGATCGACGACCGCATTCTCGTCAACGAACTCGTCCCTGACCTCGTCGGTGTCCAGCGGGGCGACGTCGTCGTCTTCCGCGATCCGGGCGGATGGCTGCCCCCGACCGCCGAGGTGGAACAGCCTCCTCTGGTCGCTGCGGTCGACTGGGTGTTCTCGGCTGTGGGCCTCTCGGCTTCCGACAGCGATGACCACCTCATCAAGCGCGTCATCGGCCTGCCCGGCGACCACGTCGTCTGCTGCAACGCGCTTGGCCAGATGACCGTCAACGGTGTTCCGCTGAACGAGCCATACGTCACGCTCCCCGCCGGAGTCGCCACGGTGTCGAAGGATGCCTTTGACGTCACGGTTCCCGATAACTCGCTCTGGGTGATGGGGGACAACCGGTACAACTCGAAGGACTCCAGGTACAACCGCGAACAGCCCGGCAACGGGTTCGTCCCCGTCGATAACGTCGTCGGCCGCGCCTTTGTCGTCAGCTGGCCGAGTTCGCACTGGGGCTGGCTCGACAACCATCCGTCGGTCTTCGCCGGAATCCGGGACCCGGAAGGGTCATGATGGCGGTTTGCGACCCGACCGACGTCGTCGAACGGGAGTTCTTCTCCGGCGGTTCGCGGTTCGTGATCGGATGCGACGAAGTCGGTCGCGGCGCAGTGGCCGGCCCTGTCGCCGTCGGTATGGCCGTCGTTGCCGAGACCTGCGGCGCGCACCCCGACGGGTTGCGCGATTCCAAACTGCTCAGCCAGAAGCGCCGTGAGGAACTCGAACCGCTGCTCAGGAAGTGGGTTCTCTTAGGTGCCGTCGGAATCGCTGACGCGCGGGAAGTCGATGACCTCGGCATCGTCCACTGCCTGGGGCTCGCCGGCAAGCGGGCGCTCCAGTCGCTTCACTCACAGGGCGCAGACGTCTCGTCGAGCGTGATTCTCCTCGATGGGAACCACGACTGGCTCAGCCCGGTGCTGTCGACGCCGCTCGATATCCGGACCCGCGTCAAGGCCGACCGTGACTGCGTGTCGGTCGCGGCGGCATCCGTTCTCGCGAAAGTGCACCGCGACGCGATGATGATCGCGCAGGATGCTGTGCTTCCCGGCTACGGCTGGAGCGGCAACAAGGGTTACGGGAGCGGCGAACACCTCGATGCCATCCGGACGCTCGGGATGACCGATTTCCACAGGAAGAGCTGGCTCGTTTCCTACGCGTAGGATGGACTCACCATGGAAGAAGACGAGTTCGAGGACTACGACCGCGAGGTCGAGCTGGCCCTGTATCGCGAGTATCGCGACGTTGTGTCGCAGTTCAAATACGTGATCGAGACGGAGCGCCGGTTCTACCTGGCCAACGACGTCGACCTGGTCCGTCGCGACACCGAGCACGACTTCTACTTCGAAATCACCATGACCGACGTGTGGGTCTGGGATGTCTACCGGTCCGACCGTTTCGTGAAGAGCGTGCGGGTGCTGACGTTCAAGGACGTCAACATCGAGGAGCTCTCGACCCGTGACTTCGAGCTTCCGAAGGAACTCGCGCTCGACGAGTAGAGTCCGGTCTCCGGTCTTTCCTGACTCTCGATTGCGCCGTTCTGGTTCAGGACCTACTTGAGTAGCCGCGAGAGTACCCGGTCGGCGAGCACCTTCCCGCCGGTCTGGCAGGTCGGGCAGTACTGGAACGTCGAGTCGGCGAAGATGACCTGCCGCACCATGTCTCCACACACCGGGCACGGTTCGCCGGTTCGGCCGTGCACCTGGAGGCCCGCCTTCTTCTCCTTCTTCAGTTCGGATGCCGCGAGGCCGTCGGCGCGCTCGATCGCGCTCCGCAGTGTGAACTGCATGGCGTCGTAGAGGCGCGCGACTTCCTCATCGTCGAGGGTGGCTGGCTTGAACGGGGACATCCTGGCGGTGTGGAGGATCTCGTCAGAGTAGGCATTGCCGATGCCGGCGATCACCGACTGGTTTCGGAGGACGCCCTTGAGCTGTGCTCGCCCTGCCGAGCGGAGGATCGCGGCGAGGGCGTCGACAGTGAAACTCTCGTCGAGTGGGTCGGGGCCGAGTCGCGCGACGCCGGGGACATCGGACGGGTCGCGAACCACCGAGATCGACAGGCTTTTCTTCGAGCCGGCTTCGGTGATATCGATGCCCGAGCCGTCATCGAGGACAAGTCGCGCTGCGAGTGCCGTCTTGCCGCCCCGCGCCGACCGCTCAGGCGCGTTGTCGCGCCAGCGGATCCAGCCGGCCCTCGCGAGGTGGATAACGATGTGGAGGTCGTCCGCCGCGATGTCGAGGAATTTGCCGTGACGGGAGACCCCGTTGATCGTCGCGCCCGCGAGCGCCGTGACGGGTGGGTCGTAAGTCTTGAGTGCGGCGAACGCGACGACCTCGAGCCGCTCGATAACGCGACCGGTGAGGCGGGCACCGAGGCCGGTGGTCAGGGCGTGTACTTCGGGGAGTTCTGGCACGACCCCAGTCTGACGCGCGCCGCCGTTATCAGTCCAGCGTGTTGGCTGCGACCCCGGCCTTCAGTTGTCACAGAGTGCCGTTATTCCGCGCGGATAGGTGCGTTTGTGACAACCGAAGCGGGATAGCTGTCCTCCCCACCCGGACGACGCGACGGGGTTCTCCGCAGATGCGCGCGTGGGCGGCAGGGCGGGTGGCGACGCGCCAGCATCGGGGGATGAAGGTACTCGTGTCGAATCGGATCGCGCTCGGCCGCCGCGGTGAAGACCTCGCCGCCGAACACCTCACCGGGCTTGGCTACCGCATCCTCGACCGCAACTGGCGGTGCAGACAGGGCGAAATCGACGTTATTGCCACACGAGGAGACGTGATCGCATTTGTAGAGGTGAAGACGCGTTCCTCGCTCGCTTTCGGGCATCCGTTCGAAGCCGTCACTCCGACGAAACTGGCCCGTTTGCGTCGCCTGGCTGCCGCGTGGTGCGCCGAGAACGATCCGCAGACGCCGCGCATCCGCATCGACGTGATCGCCGTTGTGATTCCTCACGATGGGCCATTCACTGTTGAGCACCTGAGCGGGGTGACCGCGTGACCGTCGGCCGGACCTGGGCCGTCGCGCTCCTCGGTCTCGATGGTTCACTCGTCGAAGTCGAAGCCGACATCTCTGCGCAGCTGCCCAAGTTCGTGATCATCGGCCTCGCCGATCGTTCGCTCGGTGAGGCGGAGGGCAGGGTGCGCCAGGCCGCGACCAACGCCGGGTGCCGGCTTTCCGGCCAGCGCATCACGGTGAACCTCTCGCCGGCGAGCCTGCCCAAGAACGGGTCAGGCTTCGACCTCGCCATCGCACTCTCGTGCCTCGCCGCCGACAGCGTCGTCTCGAACGAATCGATCGACGGCGTTGTCCATATCGGCGAACTCGGTCTCGACGGAAGGCTGCGGCCCACCCCCGGGGTGCTGCCCGCCGTCCTCGCCGCGGTCCGCGCTGGCCGAAAGACGGTGATGGTTCCGGCGGGGAACGAGCACGAGGCCCGCCTGATCCCCGACGTGACGGTCATTCCCGTGGCATCGCTTCGTGAGGCGGCGATCTGGCACGGCGCATCGCTGACGCCGGTGGAGGTCGCACCGATACTCACCGCTGCAACGGATGCCGAGGCGCCGGCCGACCTGGATCTCTCGGACATCGTCGGTCAGGAGGACGCGATCCAGGCCCTGCTCGTCGCGGCGGCCGGCGGCCACCACCTGATGATGCTCGGCCCGCCCGGGGCGGGCAAGACGATGCTCGCAGCGCGGCTTCCCGGCATCCTGCCCGACCTCGGTGTCACCGAGGCACTCGACGTGACCTCTGTCAGGTCGCTTGCCGGGCAGCCCATCGGCACGCAGCTCCAGTCGCGCCCGCCCTTCGAGAGTCCGCACCACACTGCGACGACCGCAGCAATCCTCGGTGGAGGGAGCAAGCTCATCCGACCCGGTGCTGCGGCGCGGGCTGCCCACGGTGTCCTCTTCCTCGATGAGGCGCCGGAGTTTCAGGCAAACGTACTTGACGCGTTGCGGCAGCCGCTCGAGTCCGGAACCATCAGCATCCATCGCGCCAACGCGGTCGCCCACTTTCCGGGCAGATTCCAGCTCGTCCTCGCCGCGAACCCCTGCCCATGCGGCCAGTACGGCAGCAGGGAGAATTCGTGTGTCTGCCCGCCGGCGGCTATTCGCCGTTACCTGGGCCGGCTCTCCGGACCGCTCATGGACCGGATCGACATCCAGCTCAGAATGCATCGCATCTCGCGAGCAGAAATGGTGCTCTCGGGTGAAACCGCCGGCACACACAGCACCGATGCGCGGCGTCTGGTTTCCGAGACCCGGCAGCGCACCGTGTCGCGCCTTGCCGGGACCGGGTGGACCACGAACGGGCAGGTTCCGGGTCCGTGGCTGCGCGCTGGGTCGCGAGCGTTGCCGCGCGACGTCACCGAGCCAATCGATCGCGCGCTCGAACACGGCAGCATCACCATGCGTGGATACGACCGTGTGCTTCGCGTCGCGTGGACCCTCGCCGATATGGACGCAGTGCCCAGACCGGAGAAGACGCACATCGGGCGGGCTCTGTTTCTCAGGAAGGGGATCTGACATGCGGGTGTTCGAACTCGACGCCGACGACGTGAGCCGGGCCATCTTCTCTGTCACCCCACAGGCCGTCGTCGACGCTGCTCGCGACTCCGGTGCAACGGCAGAGGTGGCCGCGGAGCGGTTCGCGCGAGCCGTCTGGACCGGCATCGTCGAGCCGGGAGACGGCGCCGCCGGTTCCCTGATCGAAGCGATCGGCGCGTCAGCGGCACTGCGCTCACTGATCGAGCGATGGGGCCCGCAGCGGGTGAGCGCGGCACTCGGTGCCCCGGGCGACGGCGACTTGTTCGAGCACGTGCAGAAAGCGTGGGCCAGGTGGATTCCCCGTCTGGATTCAGCAGCAGCGCTGGCCTCAATTCGGCTGGCCAAACACAGCGGGGCGACGCTCATTTGCCCTGACGACGACTGCTGGCCGGCGGGCCTGAACGACCTCGGCCCGCATGCTCCGCTCGCCCTCTGGGTCAGGGGCGATCCCTGGCGGTTGCCGGCGACCTCGCCGTCGATTTCGCTGGTCGGGGCTCGGGCCGCCACCGGCTACGGCGAACACGTGACACTTGAGGCTGCGAGCACTCTCGTCGATCGCGGTTTCACCATAATTTCCGGGGCGGCGTACGGCATCGACGGAGCGGCGCACCGGGCGGCGCTGGCTTCACAGGGCACAACGGTGGCGTTTCTCGCCGGTGGAGTTGACCGCCCATATCCGAGCGGCCATGACGCTCTGATCGGGCGCATTGTGGAGACCGGTGCTGTCGCTTCGGAAGTGCCCTGCGGAGTCCCACCGAGCAAGTGGCGATTCCTCCAACGGAATCGACTCATTGCCGCGGTCAGTTCGGCGACCGTCGTGCTCGAAGCGGGGTGGAGATCAGGCTCACTCAACACGGCTGGCCACGCTGCGGCGCTCGGCAGGCCGCTCGGCGCTGTGCCGGGGCCTGTGACGAGTGCGGCGTCTGCCGGATGCCATCGGCTGATCAGAGAGTACGGAGCGACGTGCGTGACGAACGCCGACGAGATGGCCGAACTCGCGGGGGAGGGGGACCTGGGAGCCGGCATGTCCGGAGGTGTGCCCTCGCGGGAGACCGAGCGAAGCTCGGACGAGGTGCGGGTGCTCGATTCGCTGAGCACCCGATCGGGTCGCAGCGTCGACGACATCGCACGCCGGGCCGGGCTTCCTGTGGATGCCGTGCAGTCGGTTCTTGGCGTGCTGGAACTGGAGGGTGTTGTCGGAGAGCGTCAGCTGGGGTGGGTGTACCTGCCCCAGCGTCGGTGAACCGGACGCGCTGAGTCAGCGGGTCAGACGACTTCCTCGAGGAAACGGACCTGATCGGCGAGCAACCGGGCGCGGATCTCGGGACGATAAACGTCGTAGTGCGCAACGTCGTAGTCAATCTGGCGCCCATGCGGCGCACGGTCAGCAAGTTCCCTAACCTGATCGAGAGGGGACTCCCGATCCCCGACGGCAGCGCAAACCAACAGGGGAGCGGCGATCCGGTTGGCGTAGTCGCCCGGATGATATTTCGTCATGGTGAGCAGGTCACGCGGTGCCACTTCGTTGCGCCATGTGGGCGAGTCGAGTGCGTCGATCGCGGTTGTCGCGCCGTCGGATGCCATCACCGCCAGAGACCCAGTCGGCCCAACGAGCGGGATGTAGGCGGGAGGCCTCCCGAACCTTCCCCTCAACCGATCGCGCACAATCGCCAGGAGCATGCTGAGAGTGCCGCGAAGAGTCCGACCTTCGACGCGGCGCGGGAACCCGTTGTACGGAACCTGCGCGATCACCGCGACCACATCGTCCCGGTCTGCCGCCGACGTCACGACGTGCCCGCCGCCGAGCGACGTCCCCCACAGCACGATCCGTGACGCGTCCAGGCGCAGGTCGTTAGTGATGTAGTCCATCGCTGCCCGGATATCGGACAGCTGGCCGTCGATGTCCATGACCTGGCGGGGCTCTCCGTCACTCACGCCGAACGAACGGTAGTCGAAGCTCAACGCGGCGAATCCGGCGTCGGCGAACGCCTCGGCGGCGGCGCGAATCGCCGGTGTGTCCTGGGTGCCGCCGAACCCCGAGCACAGGAGCACGACGGGAGGTGGCGCCTCCGACTCAGGCAGAAGCAGAGTGCCACGGCACAGCGCACCGGAGGACGAAAAACTCAGGGAAGCGACTGTGTGCATGGGCCACAACCTCGATCCGTATCTCGTCAGGAAACGAACGGTACCCGCGTGGTCGGCGGCCGCTCAAGGGGTTCCTTGGAAAGCCCGGCGGGTAGCACCGTACCGGATGGTATGGTCCTCGCATGAGTGAAGCACGGGAGCGCTGGCTGAACGAGGGCGTTCGCGTCCTGATGGACGACGGGTTTAACGGCATCCGCATCGACAGGCTTGCGGCCAGGCTCGGCCTGTCCAAGGGGTCGTTCCACCATCACTTCGCCGGCGCAGTCGACTATAAACGCGTGCTACTCGGCCGGATCGAACAGCTGTCGCTCGAGGCGCTCGAAATTGCGGTCAACAGTGCACCGAAAACGGACACCGCGCGGGACGTCCTGAGGCGCCTCACTGATGCGGTCGGCACCCCGGCGGCGGGACTGTACCGACCGGAGATGGATGCCGCGGTGCGGGCGTGGGCCTTGTCTGACGCTGACGCGAGGGCCACTCTGGCCAGAATCGACGAAGCGCGACTTGCGGCGCTGGAGAAGGTATGGCGAACGTATGTCCGGACCGACGCCGAGGCGCGGATTGCCGCCCTGGTTCCGTACCTGCTGTCCGTCGGGGCCGCGGTGACCTCACCGCCGGTCTCGGGTTCAGAGTTGAAAGCTGTGTTCGAGCTGATTCTGCCGCTCGTTCCCGAAGTACCGGGGGAGTAGCCCCTCTCAGCGCAGAAGGATCTGCCTTTGGACACTTGATGCAGACCATACGGTTTGGTATGGTTCCTGCATCTGATCAAAGGTGGTCGACCATGACTGCACTGCCAGCCCCTGTCTGGCCCGTTCTCGTCCTCGCCGCGATCCAGGTGGCCGACGGCATCCTCTGTATCAAGCCGGTCGGCTTTATTGCCGCGTGCTTTACCGACGTGAGGTTCCCGAGGCGGTACTGGCGGCTCATGACGCCGGTGAAGTTCGCCGCAGCGCTGGGCCTGGTAGCGGGCATCTGGATTCCCTACCTCGGTGCGATCTCACGTGCGCGGCGCTCGTACTGTATTTTCTCGTGGCGATCTCCATGCATATCGCCGCACGCGACTTCGGCAGGAATCTCTTCGTGAACGCAACGGGGATGCTCGCGATGTGCGTGGCGACGGGAGTGTTCTGCTTTCTGATCTGATCTGAGCGTCGCAGCTCGCCGGCTTCCCAACTGATCAGGGAGTGATTCGTGGTGCGCCTGCGGGGGATAGGGCGGCGGGTGCGTAATTCTTGAGGGATGAAGATCCCGTCCGCCGTCGCTCAATACATCGATCACATCGCGGTCGAGCGACAGTACTCGGAGTCGACGTGCAGGGCCTATGAATCCGACCTCACCGACTTCGCGGTGTTCGCGGCGAAGCGGGAGAGGGACCTCGTCACGGAGGTGGACCTTGACCTGCTGAGGGACTGGCTCTGGAAATCGTCCCAGGCTGGGCTCGGGCCGTCGACGCTCGCGAGACGGTCCGCCTCTGTCAGGGGGTGGTCCGCCTGGCTCGCGCAGAATGGGCACGTCCCCGTCGATACCGCGGTTCGGTTGCGCTCGCCGAAGACGGGGAGGTCGCTGCCGCACGTGGTGCAACGGCCCCAGATGGACGCCATGCTCGATTCCCTCGCCGAACTGGCCGCGACAGGGGATCCCGTCGCACTTCGCAACGCCGCGCTCATCGAGTTGCTCTATGCAACAGGCACCCGCGTGTCGGAGCTGTGCGGCCTCAACGTCGACGACATCGACCTCGACCGGCTGACGCTCCGCGTGGTCGGCAAAGGATCGAAAGAGCGCGTCGTCCCGTTCGGCGTTCCCGCGCACTCGGCGCTCGTCGACTACCTGCGGCTCGGCCGTGCTGCCCTGCTGGCGCGGGGGAAAGAGACGACGGATGCTGTCTTCCTCGGTGTGAAGGGAGCGCGAATGGGGCCGAAGAGCGTGTACAACCTGGTCAGCAGGTTGCTCGCGTCGCTGCCGGGCGGATCCGCCCAGGGGCCTCACGCGCTTCGGCACACGGCAGCGACGCATCTGCTCGACGGCGGTGCCGATCTTCGCGCGGTCCAGGAGATGCTCGGCCACGCCTCTCTCGGCACGACACAGATCTACACGCACGTCTCAACCGAGCGGCTGCGGGAGAGTTACCGCGGCGCCCATCCGCGCGCCTGAGCGGGATCAGCGCTCCAGCGGAAGGAGCACCGCCCGCTGGAGCGACTCGAGCAGTGCGAGCGGGTTCACGTACTCGCCGTGGAGACGGACGCCGAAATGCGCACACGAATCGGAGCAGTGACCCCCGGAGGCCACGGCGCCGATGACGGCTCCGGCAAGAACCTGGTCGCCCTCGGCAACCGTGGCGAGGACGGGCTCGATGCTCGATACCAGCCCTCCGGGATAGGTGATCGACAGCACGGGTCGGTCGACCACAGTCCCAGAGAAGCTCACCAACCCGTCCGCCGGTGCCACGACCGGCGTGCCGTTTGGTGCGGTGAGGTCCATTCCGCGGTGCCCGGCTGAGTATCGGGTTGCCGGGGCTTCGAACTGGCGAAGCACCGCAGGGGCCGCTGACACCGGCCACAGCCAGCTGCCTGCCCGGGTCGCGGCGTGGGGAGCGGTCTCGGCAAACGGCGCTGCTGGAAACGGAGCCGCCGCGGCACTCGGCGCGGCGAGGATGACGGCGACACAGCACCCCGCGAGGGCGAGGCCATACAGACGGGATGATCGACCGGTCATCCACCAAGACTGCCTGTCGTGCAACCAAACCGGATGCCGCACCGGGTTCTGTGCCAAACGCGCCGGGTGAACCCCGGTGTTCGGGACGCTGGGGGCTACCCCGTACTGCTAAGATATTCGGAGCACCTCGCATGTCGGGGTGACTACGCGTGCCCATTCGGCTCCCACTTCCAATCGGTCTCTCTCGTGAAATACGACAGGGCGGACGTGCGCCGGGCACCAGGAGGAGCGGCCACTCGGCCGCACTGACAACCGACAGACGCTCGCCCGGCATCCGGGCGCGTCAGAATAGGAGAACGGCTCATGGCCGTCGTAACCATTCGCCAGCTGCTCGACAGCGGCGTGCACTTCGGGCACCAGACCCGCCGTTGGAACCCGAAGATGAAGCGCTTCATCTTCACCGAGCGTTCCGGCATCTACATCATCGACCTCCAGCAGTCGCTTGGATTCATCGACAAGGCATACGACTTCGTCAAGGAGACCGTCGCCCACGGTGGAACCATCCTCTTCGTTGGTACCAAGAAGCAGGCACAGGAAGCGATCGCCGAGCAGGCGACCCGCGTCGGCCAGCCCTACGTCAACCAGCGCTGGCTCGGTGGACTCCTCACCAACTTCCAGACGGTTTCCAAGCGTCTCGCTCGCATGAAAGAGCTTGAAGAGCTTGACTTCGAAGACACCGCAAAGTCGGGCTTCACCAAGAAGGAAATGCTCATCAAGAAGCGCGAGCTCGACAAGCTTCACAAGTCGCTCGGCGGAATCCGCAACCTCACCAAGACGCCGTCGGCTCTGTGGGTTGTTGACACCAAGAAAGAGCACCTCGCCATTGACGAGGCCAAGAAGCTCGGTATCCCCGTCATCGGCATCCTCGACACCAACTGCGACCCCGACGAAGTCACCTACCCGATCCCGGGTAACGACGACGCGATCCGCTCGGTTGGCCTGCTCACGCGCATCATCGCTGACGCAGCCGCTGAGGGCCTCATCCAGCGTCACCAGAAGCCCGTCGAGGGCGACGCTCCTGTCGAGCCGCTGGCCGCATGGGAAGCAGAACTCCTCGGAGCTGACGCTGCTGCAGCTGAGGCACCCGCAGCAGACGACGCCGCAACCGAAGCGCCGGTCGAGCAGAACGACGCTGACGCTGAAGTAGCCGAGAAGAACGCAGCAATTCCGGAAGACGCTCCGGTCGAGGTCGTCGCTCCTGAGAGCGACGAGAAGACCGAAGAGCGCCTCGAGGCGGAAGCGACCGAGGCTGAAAAGCAGCCGGTCGCCGACAACAACTAATCGCAAAAGAGGAGTTTCACGAATATGGCAAACATCGCTCTTGCTGACATCAAGGCTCTTCGCGAGCAGCTTGGGACCGGAATGGTCGACACCAAGAACGCGCTCGTCGAGGCCGACGGTGACATGGAAAAGGCCACCGAAATCCTGCGTCTCAAGGGAGCAAAGGGTAACGCGAAGCGTGCCGACCGCTCCACGAGCGAGGGTCTCGTTGCTGTCAAGGAAAACGGCACGACCGCAACGATGATCGAGCTCGCGTGCGAGACCGACTTCGTCGCGAAGAACGACAAGTTCGTCGCTCTCGCCGACAAGGTCCTGGAAGCTGTTGCGGCATCCGGTGCATCCTCGCTCGAGGAAGCACTCGCTGCACCGGCCGGTGACCAGACGGTTGCCGACCTGATCAACGACCAGGCCGCCATCCTCGGCGAAAAGGTCGAGCTGCGCCGCGTCGCGCTGGTTTCGGGAGAGCAGTTCGCTGTGTACCTCCACAAGACCAGCAAGGACCTGCCGCCGCAGATCGGTGTTGTCGTCAGCTACACCGGTGATGACGCTGAGACTGCTCGCGCAGTCGCCCAGCACATCGCCATGTTCGACCCCCAGTACCTCACCCGCGAAGAAGTTCCGGCTGAGACTGTGGACAAGGAGCGCGAGATCGTCACCGAGATCTCGAAGAACGAAGGAAAGCCGGAAGCGGCACTTCCCAAGATCGTCGAGGGTCGCCTGACCGCGTTCTTCAAGCAGGTTGCCCTGCTCGAGCAGGACTACGCACGCGACAGCAAGATTCAGGTCAAGAAGGTTCTTGCCGACGCGAACCTGACAGTGACGGGCTTCGCCCGCTTCAAGGTCGGCGCGTAACCACATCATGAGGAGTCCGGATCACAATCGTGATCCGGACTCCTTTTGTGTGCAGCCACACATTTTCACAAACTCCCCAATTCTGAAGTCCAAGGAAAGGCGCACAACGGATGTCTGAAGCCACGAAGAAGCGCAGGGTACTGCTCAAGCTCTCCGGAGAGTCGTTCGGGGCGGGGTCTCTGGGCGTCAACCCCGACGTCGTTTCGAATATCGCCCGTGAGATCGCCGAGGCCGCCAAGACCGTCGAGATCGCGATCGTTGTCGGTGGAGGCAACTTCTTCCGTGGGGCTGAGCTGTCCCAGCGCGGCATGGACCGCGGTCGCGCCGACTACATGGGCATGCTCGGCACCGTGATGAACGCCCTCGCCCTCCAGGACTTCCTCGAGCAGGCCGGCGCCGAAACACGGGTGCAGTCGGCGATCTCCATGACGCAGGTTGCTGAGCCTTATATCCCGCGGCGCGCGGAGCGTCACCTCGAGAAGGGCCGGGTCGTGATCTTCGGCGCAGGGGCAGGGCTGCCGTACTTCTCGACCGACACCGTCGCTGCCCAGCGCGCGCTCGAAATCGGCGCAGACATTGTGCTTCTCGCGAAGAACGGCGTGGACGGCGTCTACACCGCTGACCCGAAGGTCGACACCAGTGCGACTCGCATCGACCACATCACGTACCAGGAAGCCCTCCAAAAGGGACTCAAGGTGGTCGACTCGACGGCGTTCAGCCTCTGCATGGACAACGCGATGCCCATGCAGGTGTTCGGCATGGCGCCGCAGGGCAATGTCACCAAGGCCATCCTCGGCGATGGCATCGGAACGCTCGTCTCCAACTGACCCGCCGGTCTCCGGCCGACCTCGAGTCCTCCGCCTAGAATGGAGGACGACTACACGCAACAAGAAGGAGTCGCACGTGATTGCCGAAGTTCTCTCAGACGTAACAACCCGAATGGGAAAAGCGGTCGAGGTCGCGAAGGAGGACTTCGCCACCGTACGAACGGGGCGTGCAAACCCCCAGATGTTCCAGAAGATCCTCGTGAACTACTACGGCACACCGACTCCTCTCGATCAGCTCGCGTCGCTCAACAACACCGAGGCACGCACGATCATCGTCAGCCCGTACGACAAGACCGCGCTCAAGGACATCGAGCAGGCCATCCGCGACGTGCCGAACCTCGGCGCAAACCCCACCAACGACGGCACCATCGTCCGGGTCACTCTTCCGGAGCTCACGCAGGAGCGTCGCAAGGAGTACGTCAAGATCGTGCGTACCAAGGGCGAGGACGCCAAGGTTGCCGTCCGCAACATCCGACGCAAGGGTAAGGACGACCTCGACGCGCTCAAGAGCGAGGTCGGCGATGACGACGTGGCGAGGGCCGAAAAGGAACTCGAGCAGGTCACGAAGACCCACATCGATGCCATCGACGAGGCTCTGAAGCGCAAAGAGACCGAACTGCTCGAGATTTAGGGCGCCAGTGGCTTCTCGAACGACGGTGACGGTATGACCGAACCCGGTGACGAAACAAGGGGACGGGCCCCTCGGTCGAAGCGTGTGTCGCGAGACGAGCTTCAGGCTCAGTTGAGGGCGCGTCGGGCGGAACTCGAACGCCAGGTGCGATCGACGCGGGCGCAGATCGACCAGGTCAACGAACGGATCGAGGCGCGTGCTGGCCGGAATCTCCTGCTGGCTACGGTCTTCGGCCTTGCACTCGGCCTGATCATGATCGCGAGCCTGATTTTCGTGAAGGCGATCTTCGTTGTGTTCTGCGGCGTCGTTATGGCGTTCACCATCTTTGAGCTGGTTCGTGCGCTCCGCGAGAGCGGCAGGCGCATCGACATCATCCCCGCAGTCATCTCTGGCGTGACCATCCTGGCCGTGAGCTTCCTGGCGGAGCCGGCCTGGCGCTGGATAGCTCTCGCCGGGGCAGTGGTCTTCGTTGTGCTGTGGCGCCTGGTGGCGCGGCTCTTCGAGGCGGACAAGCGATCGGCGAGGAACGTTCTGCGTGACCTTGTGACCGGAATATTCGTCCAGCTCTACGTTCCCTTCCTCGCGAGCTTCGCCGTCATCCTCGTCGCCCAGCCCGAGGGGCAGTGGTGGACTCTCGCGTTCCTGATCCTCGTGATCTCGGTGGACATCGGCGCATACGCAAGTGGACTTTCATTTGGCAAGCACCCGATGGCGCCGAAGATCAGCCCGAAGAAGACCTGGGAAGGGTTTGCCGGTGCCGGCGTCGCCGCGGTCGTGGTGGGCACCGTGCTCGCCATCTTTATGCTGCACGTTCCCTGGTGGGTCGGTGTGATCTTCGGGCTGGCCCTTCTCGGCACCGCAACGCTCGGCGACCTGACCGAATCTCTGATCAAGCGGGACATCGGCATCAAGGACATCAGCTCGTGGCTGCCCGGGCACGGGGGCTTCCTCGACAGGATCGATTCGATGCTGCCATCCGCACCGCTTGCCCTCCTGATGTACACGCTCTTCAGCGTGACCGGGATCACTGCATAGTGCTCGCGCGTTATGCACGCGGGCGCCGGTGCTGAGAGGATGAACGGGTGAGCACGACTTTTCCTCAGGCTGCCAAGCGCACAAAGGGTTACAACCCTTCGCAGGTCGATGCCTTTCTGGCGAAGGCCAGGGAAGCGTACGACGCCGACGAGCACGACGGCGAAGCGCTGACAGCAGCCGATATCAGGCACACGTCTTTCTCGCTCGTCCGCGGCGGATACTCGACAAGTCACGTCGATGCCGCGCTTGAACGCCTCGAGGATGCTTTTGCACTCCGCGAGAGGGAGCGCGCCCTGGCGTCCGAGGGTAAGGGCGCGTGGCTCAGCGCCGCACGGGAGACAGCACAGGTGATCCTCAACCGGATCACGCGTGAGCCTGGACATCGCTTCCAGCGCACGAGTGCCCTCGCTCAGGGGTACCACGTTGACGATGTCGACGCTCTGTGCGACGCCCTGACCGAGTACTTCGAGCGTGGTGTGCCGTTCAACACCGACGCCGTAAGGACAGCGGTGTTCCGTGCCCAGCGGGGTGGATACCGCGAAGCACAGGTCGATCTGCTGCTCGACAGTGTGGTCGATGTGATGCTCGCTGTCCGGTGAATCGCGATTCAAACTCGCGGTGAGCCCCGTTCTGGGCTAAAATCGAAAAATCGTGGCTAAACATCCTGTGAAACTCGAGTCCTCCGTACCTGCTCCCCGAGTCGGGCGGGCCTTTGAGAGACCCCGGTCCCGCAGTCCGTTCACGCTGTTCTTCTTCTCGTTCGTCGCCGCGGTTTCGGTCGTAGCCGTCAACGTCGTCGACCCGTACTCGGGAGCAACAGCGTCGCCATACTTCCAGGTCGCTGACCGGTACGACGGGGAGAGCACTCAGACGCTTGCCGTCGCCGGCGCTTACCAGACCACGTTCACGCGCGACGGTTACGAGTTCGTCGCCGCGCCGATCCCCGAACCGGTCGTCGTCGAAGAACCCGAAGAGACCGAAGAGACCGAAGACGCAAAATCGGATGCCAAGGCGACCGCACCGGGCAAAAAGCCGGCTGCACCGCTTCCCAAGGTCAACGCTGACCCGGGTTCCGCACAGGCAATCGCGCACGACATGGTGCTTGCGCGTGGCTGGGGCGAGGACCAGTTCTCCTGCCTCGTTGCGCTGTGGAAGAAGGAATCTGGCTGGCGCGTCAACGCGGAAAACAAGTCAAGCGGTGCGTACGGTATCCCTCAGGCGCTTCCAGGCAGCAAGATGTCCAGCGCGGGCAGCGACTGGGCAACTAACCCTGCAACGCAGATCACCTGGGGACTTGGCTACATTTCCGGTCGCTACGGCACCCCGTGCGGCGCGTGGGGCCACTCGCAGGCCAAGAACTGGTACTAGTCACAGCGTCCGCCGACCGGCGGAAGCGGTGCCTGGACTGAACCCATGCCACGAAGCAACCGTCCGAAGCGGCGGCCAGGCGGACCGTCGACAGGTGAGGGCGATTCCCTCGAACACCTGCTCTCGGGCTGGAAGCGCACGGAGTCCCGTCGTGGTCGGGAGTTCTTCGTCCAGCCGGTCAGCGCCGAACGCGCCGTCAAGGAATACCTCTGCCCGGGCTGTGGGCTTGGCATCAAGCCATCGGTGCCGCACCTCGTCATCTGGCGGGCCGACGGCGTCCTGGGGGATGAGGCTGACCTTGCTGCCAGGCGCCACTGGCACACTCACTGCTGGCGAATCGGCTGAACGGAACCCATGACCCACATCGAGGTGCGCGGCGGCACCGTACTGCCCGCCGTGCGTGAAGAAATCACGTTGACCACGGATGACGGGCTCACCCTCGTCGGCGAGCTCGCTGTCCCCGCCGACCGGCCACCGGTCGCGACACTGGTCACGCTCCATCCGCTGCCGACCGCTGGCGGTTTCATGGACTCCCATATCCTCCGGAAGGCTGCGGCCAGACTTCCCGCCATGGCCGATCTCGCCGTGCTCAGGTTCAACACGCGGGGTACCAGCTCCGAGCGGGGGACAAGCGACGGCGAGTTCGGCGACGGAGTCACGGAGGAACTGGATCTCAGGGCGGCCATGGACTTCGTCACCGCCAGGGGACTGCCCCGGCCCTGGCTCGTCGGCTGGTCATTCGGAACCGAGATCATCATCAAGTACGGCAGGGACCACCCGGTGGATGGCGTCATCCTGTTGTCGCCGCCGCTTCACCGTGCGACACAGGCTGAGCTTGACGCATGGCGGGACGACCCCCGCACCGTGATCGCCGTAATTCCTGAATTCGACGACTATCTCCGCCCCGATGAGGCGACAGCGCGGTTCTCCGGCGTTCCGAACGCCGTGCTGATCGCGGTCGAGGGCGGAAAGCACCTGTGGGTTGGTGAGACGCAAACCCGCCGCGTGCTCACCGAGATCGTCAAGGCTGTGAACCCCGCAGCGCTTCCGCTCCCTAACGAGTGGGACGTCGCCGAGGCCTGAGTCCCGCTCGCGGTGAGCGAGTGCTCATGCGGCGATTGTCCCGCGGCGCTCGTACCGTGGCTACCGCTCGTTCTGACTCACAGCTCGTTCTGGCGTGGAATGACCACCTGTTTGATGATCAGCAGTATCGAGGCTGCTGTCGGGATAGCGATGAGCGCGCCGAGAAGCCCAAGCAGAGAACCACCGGCGAGTGCGGCGATCACGACGACCGCGCCCGGCACACTGACCGCACGCCTCATAATGTTCGGGCTGAGGATATAGGCCTCAACCTGCATGTAGATCAGGTAGTAGATCGCGGCAACGAGAGCGGTCAGCGGTGAGCCGAGTCCGGGGATCAGGCAGACGAGCGTGATGATAATCGAACCGGTCAGCGTGCCGACGAGCGGAATCATCGAGAAGAAAAATGCGACGCACGCGAGCACCGGCGGGAACGGACCCTTGATGACCGACAGGAAGATAAAGGTCAGGATGCCGCTGCACGCGGCGATTCCGACCTGACCGATGACATAACGGCCGACCGAGTCGGTGATCTGCTCGGCGAGGTCAGCGAAGCGCTCGCGCCTGGTCGCCGGAACCAGCTGGTAGAGGCCCCGCTTGATGGCCGGCAGGGATGCGGTGAAATAAATCGTCAGGATAAGGACGATGAGGGCGCCGAAGAGGCCGGTCCCGATGGCGACAGCGAACTTGATGGCACCGCTGCCGATGTTGGTGATGTTCGAGGTCAGGAAATCGCCGGCGTCCGTAATGATCTTCTGAAAGTCGATGAAGGGGAACTGCTCAGAGAGGTTGTCGACGAGCGGATACTCCTGAAACTGCGTCTGCAGATCGGGAATGATTCTGATGAGCTCGGAGATCTGGTCGACGATGATGGGGACCACCATCCAGACCAGGCCGGCGAAGAGCGCGAGCAAGCCGACGATGACAACGATGAGGGCACTCCACCGCGGAACCCTCTTCTTCTCGAGCCAGGTGATGATCGGGTCGAGTCCGAGCGCGATGAAGATCGCGGCACCGATGTACGTGAGAATCGTCTGCAGCGTGACGATTGAGAGGATGATGAGAAGGCCGAGACCGACGCCGAGGGTACCGATGAGGCCGAACCGGAACGGGTTCTGAATCTTCACGTGGGTACCATCGCGGTGAACATTTCATCATCGTAGTGGTCGGGCGCCGAGGTGTGCGATGCCCCAGTCGCTGCTAGGTGCCTCTCAGGGATCTCGGCTAGTCTGAAACGTCTGTGCCTGTTGCTTCCGGCCCGATGCTGACCATAATTCGAGCGAAAATGCCCGTGCGGTTGCAGCAGAGAAGGAGATTTAGTGCGATTCGTACTCGCTATTCTGGCGTTCGTGGTTGCCGCGACCATGATTGTGCTCGGCATCGCCCAGCGCACCGTGTTCCTTGGCCCATCCACCTATGGCATTGAGACCAGTGTGGACAGCGAACTTCCGTACACCGTGATCGACGGAGACGTCCTGGTATCCGAGGAAGGTCAGCAGTCGCTGACGGTCTCCGGAAGCGACACGGTTTTCGTGTCGTACGGCCGGACGGCCGACGTACTCGCGTGGCTTGGAGGCGCGTCGTACAACGAACTCACCCTTGACGAGGAGAGCGGTGAACTCGTCGACGCAGTTGTCGAGCCTGAGCCCGCAGACACCCCACAGGAGCAGGACGGTGAACTCACTCCCGATCAGGTCACCGCGCAGATGGAGCTCGACGACCCGCGAGGCTCCGACCTCTGGCTCGCGGAGCACTCGGAAGAGGGCGCAGTCGTCACAACGATCAACGTGCCGGAAGACATCAGCGTTCTGATCGCCTCGAACGGAACAGACCCTGCTCCGTCCAACGTCGAAATTTCGTGGCCGCTCGACAATGCGACCCCGTGGGCCGGCCCCCTCATTGCCGGCGGCATCCTTCTTCTCATTGCCGGTCTCGTGCTGTACCTGCTCGGCATCAACCACATGCGAAAGAGCCGTGGGCCTCGCCGGAAGGGCATCACAGCCGGACCCGGGATGGAGAAAATGCCCAAAGTGCCGAAGCCATCACGTTACAAGTCAGACAAGAGGCACGGAAGCGCCCCCCGCCGCCAGCGGGCACCGAAGAGGACGATGGTTGCCCTTATCCCGGTCGCTCTCGTCTCCTCGCTCGCCCTCAGCGGTTGCTCCGCCGGGTACTGGCCGGATCTTTCATCCGACTCGACTCCGTCAGCAACACCGACGGAGGAGATTGAACTCGAGGCCGAGGACCAGCCGGCTCCAGCCGTGACGACGCCCCAGCTCGAGCGCATTACCGCCCGCATCTCGACTACCGCGACGGAAGCGGACGAGACGCTCAATGCCGATCTCGCTGCCACCCGGTTCGTCGGTCCTGCGCTCGACGAGCGCAAGGCCAACTACCTGATTCGCGCGAAGATCCCCGAGTACGCGTCGGCACCCTCGATTCCGTCCTCGCCTGGCGGACTCACCCTCCCGCAGGCGACCGACACCTGGCCGCGCACGGTCATGACCGTTGTCCAGGACGAGGAGAACCCGACGGCAGCGCCGACCGCGGTGGTTCTCGTGCAGGCGAGCCCGCGTGAGAACTACCACGTCGAATACGCTGTGCGCCTTGAGCCGCAGGCCGAGATCCCCGAGGTGGCCCCCGCGACCATCGGCGCCGCCCAGTTGCCGCCGGACTCTGCATTCCTTCTTCTGCCCCCAAACAAGCTGGCCGCGGCATACGCCGATGTCATCACGAACGGGGACAACAGCGAATTCACATCCCTGTTCAGCGGCGACGCCGACACGCTCAGGGGAGTGATCGCCGCTGACCGCGAGGCAAAGAAGGCTGCTCTGCCGACGACCGCATCGATCGAGTTCTCCGTCGCGGCGGGCAGCGCACCGGCGCTCGCGCTTGCGACCAACGACTCAGGAGCCCTCGTCTCCGTCAATATCGCCGAGAACGAGGTCGTCAAACCACTCGAGGTCGGTGCAAAGATTAAGACGACAGGTGCGGTGTCCGCGCTGAGTGGAATCACAGAAACGGAGAAGGGCGTGCAATCGACCTACGGTGACCAGCTTTTGTTCTATGTTCCCCCGGCCGGGAGCACCGACCAGATCAGGTTGCTCGGCTTCAGCCAGAGCCTGACGGCCGCGGTGCAGCTGCCGTGAGCGGGGTCCAGCCAGGGCCGTCGCCCCTGAACAGTGCGGCACTCCGCGGTGCTGTCGACCTGTCGAGCCTCGTGAACCGTCCAGCGCCCGGAACCGCGGCGCCCGCAGCGCCAGGTGCCCCCGTCGCGGCTCAGGGCGAAGGGGGCGGCGTGAACGTTCCCGCGCTCGTGCTCGACGGCACCGACGTGAACTTCGCCCAGTTCCTCGAAATTTCTCAGCAGGTTCCCGTCATCGTCGACCTGTGGGCCGAATGGTGCGGACCGTGCAAGCAGCTGTCGCCGGTGCTCGAGAAGCTCACCGCCGAGTATGGAGGACGCCTCCTTCTCGTCAAGGTCGACGTCGATGCGAACCCGCAGCTGGCGCAGGCGTTCCAGGCACAGTCGATCCCGGCAGTCGTCGCGCTCATCGGTGGTCGCCCGCTGCAGCTGTTCACCGGCGCCATTCCCGAGCAGCAGGTCCGCGCGATCTTCGAGCAGGTGCTCCAGGCAGCAGAACAGACGGGCGTCAGCTCTGTCGCCGTTGTTGCCGGCGAGCCGGTCGAGGAAGCCGAGCCCGTTGAGCCCCCGCTTCCGCCTCTGCACGCCGAGGCGTACGACGCGATCGAGGCGGGGGACTACCCGCGCGCGATGGCCGCATACTCGAAGGCGATCGCTCAAAACCCCCTCGACAAGATGGCCGTCGCCGGTCTGGCTCAGGTAAGCCTGCTTCACCGGCTCAACGGCAAGACGATCGAAGAGATCCGCTCCGCGGGCGCCGCGCAACCCAATGATCTGGACGCGCAGCTCGATGTGGCGGACCTTGACCTGTCTGGAGGCCACGTCGAGGATGCTTTCGATCGGCTTCTCACCCTCTTTGAGGCAGCGGGACCCGAGGACCGCACGATCATTCGTACGCGGTTGCTCGACCTGTTCGAGGTCGTCGGTGTGACCGACCCGCGTGTCGGTCAGGCCAGGGCACGTCTGACGAACCTGCTCTACTAAGCCGGCTCCAGTAGTCGGCTACAGAGCCAGCCTCACCGAGAACACCCGTTCCGGTCGAGTTCACCCGTTATAACGGGTGTTCTCGACCGGGGCGGGTGTTTTCGCGTGGGGGCCACGCACTGCATCGGCAGCGTGGGCCGGCGGCTGGGGCGTGCTTCTTCAGCGCGAGCGCATCAGTTCCGGTCGAGAACATCCCGCGGAAGTGGTGCTTTCGACCGCAAGTGATGCTCTCGCGGCGCCGAGCCCAACGACAACGCGCCCCGCGCCGGTCACGGGGACCAGCGCGAGGCGCGATGCAGGGGCTCAGGGGCCTAGCGGCGCAGGCGCAGCCAGATGCTCCCGAGCGGAGGCAGTGTCACCTCGGCGGAGGCGGGACGCCCCGCCCACGGGGTGTCCGTGGCCGTGACGGAACCCATGTTGCCGACTCCGGAGCCGCCGAAGGCCGTGGCATCCGTGTTGAGCAGTTCTTCCCACTCGCCGGCTTCGGGCAGCCCGACCCGGTAAGGGCCGACGGGAGCGCCGGAGAAGTTCAGCAGCACGGCAATGGCATTGCCGTCGTGGTCGCGGCGCAGGAACGACAGCACGCTGTGCTCGGCGTCGCCACCATCGATGAGCTCGAACCCTTCAGGGTCGCTGTCGCGCGCCCAGAGTGCCGGGTTCTCCTTGTAGACGGCGTTGAGCTGCCCGACGAGGTTGAACAGGCCCTGGTGCGCAGGCTGGTCGAGAATCCACCAGTCGAGACCGCGTGCCTCAGACCATTCGGACGGCTGGCCGAACTCCTGTCCCATGAACAGCAGCTGCTTGCCCGGGTGCGCCCACATGAAGGCGAGGAACACACGAACGTTCGCGAGCTTCTGCCAGTGGTCTCCCGGCATCCGGGTCAGGAGGGATCCCTTGCCGTGCACGACCTCGTCGTGGCTGATCGGCAGGAGGAAGTTCTCGCTGAACGCATAGACGAAGGTGAACGTCAGCTCGCCATGGTGGTACTGGCGGTACATCGGGTCTTCCTTCATGTACTGGAGGGTGTCGTTCATCCAGCCCATGTTCCACTTGATGCCGAAGCCCAGTCCGCCAGCCGACGTCGGCCTGGTGACTCCCGGCCAGCTCGTCGACTCCTCGGCGATCATCACGATGCCGGGGTTGCGCTTGTACGCCGTCGCATTCGCCTCCTGGAGCAGGCTGATGGCGTGGAGGTTCTCGCGGCCACCGTGCTCATTGGGCACCCACTGGCCCTCTTCCCTCGAGTAGTCGAGGTAGAGCATCGATGCAACGGCGTCGACGCGAAGACCGTCGACGTGGAACTCCTCCAGCCAGTACAGCGCGTTTGCAACGAGGAAGTTGCGCACCTGGCTGTCGCCGAAGTTGAAGATATACGTGCCCCAGTCCTTGTGCTCGCCGAGGCGCGGATCCGAGTGCTCGTAGAGAGCCTGTCCGTCGAAGCGGCCGAGCGCCCACTCGTCGGTGGCGAAGTGTCCTGGAACCCAGTCCATCAGTACGCCGATGCCGGCCTGGTGCAGCTGGTCGATCAGGTACTTGAGGTCGTCGGGGTGGCCGAAGCGGCTCGTCGGCGCGTAGTAGCCGCTGATCTGGTAGCCCCACGATCCGCCGTACGGGTGCTCAGCCAGCGGCATGAACTCTACGTGGGTGTAGCCGAGCGCGCGAATGTACTCGATTAATGGCTCGGCAACTTCGCGGTAGCCGAGGCCTGGGCGCCATGAGCCGAGGTGCATCTCGTAGATGCTCATCGGCCCGTCCTGCGGGTTTGTGCCCGCGCGACGCTCGAGCCACGCTGAGTCGTTCCAGGTGTGCGTCGATTCACCGACGACGGATGCCGTGAGCGGCGGGATCTCCGTAAACCTGGCCATCGGGTCTGCGCGCTGCACCCACTCACCGTTCGCGGTCAGAATCTCGAACTTGTACTTCGCGCCGGCAGCAACGTCAGGGACGAAGAGTTCCCAGACGCCGGTCGGCCCCATGGTGCGCATGGCGTGGGACAGGCCGTGCCAGCCGTTGAACTCGCCGATGACCCGGACGGCGCGAGCGTGCGGTGCCCACACGGTGAACGCTGTTCCCTCGACGGGGTCGCCGTAGGCGGAGTGGGTCGTGAGGCGGGCACCGAGTGCGTGCCACAGCTCCTCGTGCCTGCCCTCACCGATGAGGTGAAGGTCGAGTTCGCCGATCGTCGGCGGGAAGCGGTACGGGTCGTCTGAGGTCCATGCCCCGCCGTCCTCGTACGTTGCGCGCACACGGTAATCGGCGAAGCCGTTGGAGTGCGTGCCTGCCCAGATGCCGCCGTAGAGGTGCTCGAGCTGCACCTCTTCTCCATCGGAGAGGATCGCGGTGACGGATGACGCGAACGGCCGAAGGACGCGGATGACCGACTCAGAGCCGAACGTGTGCTGTCCAAGGACCGCGTGCGGGTCGCGGTAAGCACCGGCAGAGACCGCCTCAAGGACGTCGGTCTCGGGGACCGGAACCGGCGCGGCAGCCCGGGTCGCGACATCGGCACCGGCATCGGCCTTGGGCGGCACAACGTCAGCGGTCGATGGCGTGGGTGTGCCCGTGACGGCATCGGGCTTCGGCGGGGTGGCATCCGCCTTCGACGTGCTGGCGTCCGATTTCGGTGGTGTGGCATCCGTCGTCGACGGGGTATCCGCGTTCAGCGGGTTCCGGGTTGCAGGCGCCGAGGTGACCGGGGTCGTCGGCGCCGCCTGACGTTCGGGCGTCGCCGGTGTTGCCGGTGTTGCGGGCGTCTTCGGCGTTACCGGGGGGACCGGCGTCTTCGGTGTCGGCGTGTTCGGGTCTGTCACTTGTTGAGCTCCTCAACGTGGAAAATGTGTACCGGTTCGACAAAGGCGTCGAGTCGGACAAAGTTGTCGGTTCCCCATTCCCAGGCGTTGCCCGTGATGAGGTCGGTGACGCGGAACGGCGTTCCCGGCGCGATGCCGAATGCCGTCGTGTCGAGGTGCACCATGGTCTCCCGCACCGAGTGCGGATCGACATTGGCGACAACGAGGATCGTGTCGGCGGCACCGGACGGTGTGAAAGCACCGTCGAGGTGCTTGCTGTACACGAGGATGGAATCGTCGTTGCTCGAGTGCAGGGTGAGGTTCCGCAGCTGCTGCAGCGCAGGGTGCGCCCGGCGGATTTTGTTCAGCATCCCGATGTAGACCGAGAGCGATTTTCCTGCCGCATCGGCTGCGTCGAAGTCGCGAGGCTTGTACTCGTACTTCTCGTTGTCGATGTTCTCCTCTGAGCCGGGCCGCGCGACGTTCTCGAACAGCTCGAATCCGGAGTAGACGCCCCAGGTCGGAGCGGCGGTCGCGGCGAGGGCAGCGCGGATGGTGAACGCGGCCGGTCCGCCGAACTGGAGGTACTCGGTGAGGATGTCCGGCGTGTTCACGAAGAGGTTGGGGCGCAGGAAGTCGGCGGTCTCGCTGGAGATGCTCGTGAAGAACTCCTCGAGTTCTTCCTTCGTGTTGCGCCACGTGAAGTACGTGTAGCTCTGCTGGAACCCGACACGGGCGAGCGCCTGCATCATCGCCGGGCGGGTGAACGCCTCCGCGAGGAAGACGACATCCGGGCTCTCGGCGTTGACCGTCGCGATCAGCCACTCCCAGAACTCGACGGGCTTGGTGTGCGGGTTGTCGACGCGGAAGATCTTCACGCCGAGCGAAATCCAGTAACGGACGATGCGGAGGACTTCGGCGCGGATGCCCTCGGGGTCGTTGTCGAAGTTGACCGGGTAGATGTCCTGGTACTTCTTCGGCGGGTTCTCCGCGTACGCGATTGATCCGTCGGGCAGAGTCGTGAACCACTCGGGGTGAGTGGTCACCCAGGGGTGGTCTGGCGAGGCCTGGAGCGCGAGGTCGATGGCGATCTCGAGATTGTGACGCGCTGCCTGCTTGATGAACCAGGTGAAGTCGTCGACGGTGCCGAGGTCAGGGTGGATGGCGTCGTGTCCGCCCGCGGGCGATCCGATGGCCCACGGCGAACCCGGGTCGTGCTCACCCGGGGTGAGTGAGTTGTTGGGGCCCTTGCGGAACGACGTGCCGATGGGGTGGATCGGGGGCAGGTAGACGACATCGAACCCCATGTCGGCGACGGGTCCAAGGCGGTTGGCGGCGGTCCTGAACGTGCCAGACTGCCACGAGCCGTCCTCGCGCTGCTTCGCGCCTTCCGAGCGGGGGAAGAACTCGTACCAGGAACCGAGTCCGGCCCTGGAACGCTCCACCCGGATCTCGGCGGTCTCCGATTCGCTCGCAATGCCGCTGATCGGGCGAACCTTGACGATGCGTTCGATCTCCGGGTCGGAGAGCACAGCAAACCGCGCAGCGTCATCGATCGAGGTGTCGAGCAGGAGCTCAGCCGCCCTGGCGAGTGCATCGCGCTCGCGCACCGGGCGGTTCTTGTCTTTCGCAGCACCGACGAGCAACTCGGCACCCATGGTGTACATGAGCTCGACGTCGATGCCGGCGGGAATCTTGATCTCGGCGTTGTGCTGCCAGGTCGCCCACTCATCGGCGTAGGCACGTACGCGGAACGTCCACGTTCCCTGCGCGGTGACCTGCGCAAGTGCGGAGTAGTCGTCGAGTCCGACGGTTACGAGATGCATCGGATGCCGTGTCGTGCGCCCGGAAGGATCGGTGAGCAACAGCTCCACCCCGATGCTGTCGTGACCTTCGCGGAACGCCGTTGCCTCGAACGGTATGACTTCGCCGACGAAGCCTCGTGCCGGCCACCGGCCACACGAGACGACAGGGGAGACTCCGAGAACGGGGATGCGTCCGATCCGGGACACGGGAGCTATGGATTTAACGTCTGCTGCAGTCGGGGCTGTCGCCGCCGCCGCGCTGGATACTTTCTTCGCCACACCCCCGACCGTACCGCGAATACGCGATCGACGAGGAGCCTTGACCAAACCGCCACGAGCTAATAGGGCCGACCGCTAACGCCACACGTGCCCGCGCGCCTAGGCTGAACGCGTGAAGGCTATTCGACGATTTACCGTACGTCCGGCACTGCCAGAGCGGCTCGCCGCGCTCGAAGCGCTCGTGGGAAACCTGCGCTGGGCATGGCATCTGCCCACGCAACAGTTGTTCTCCGAGATCTCGCCGGGAGCGTGGCGGGATTACCAGCATGATCCGATGAGCCTGTTCGGAGAGATCAGCCAGGATCGCATCGACGAACTGGCCGCAGACGACGCGTTCGTGCACCGGGCGAACACGCTCAGGGACGATCTTGAGCGGTACCTGCACGAGCCGCGCTGGTACCAGGAGCTCGAGGGAGAAAAGCCTGGACTGATCGCCTACTTCTCGCCTGAGTACGGCATCGCCGCCGCACTGCCGCAGTATTCGGGCGGACTGGGCATCCTTGCGGGCGACCACCTCAAGAGCGCGTCCGACCTTGGCGTGCCGCTCGTTGCCGTCGGACTCTTCTACCGGGCGGGTTACTTCAGCCAGTCCCTGTCGCCTGACGGCTGGCAGCAGGAGACGTATCCGGTTCTCGACCCTGACGGCCTCCCGCTGCGGGTGCTGCGCCAGCCGGACTCGAGCCCCGTTGTGATCACCCTGAGCCTCCCCGACGATCGGGTCCTGAGCGCTCGGGTCTGGGTCGCCGCGGTTGGACGGGTGACACTGCTGCTGCTCGACACAGACATTCCGGAGAACACCGACGACCTCAGCCGGGTTACCGACCGTCTGTACGGCGGTTCAGAGGAGCACAGGCTGCAGCAGGAACTCCTCCTGGGCATCGGCGGCGTGCGAGCCATCCGTGCCTGGACCGAGCAGACCGGAGTCGGTCAGCCCGATGTGTTCCACAGCAACGAGGGACACGCCGGTTTCCTCGGGCTCGAGCGTATCGGCGACCTGATTCGTGGCGGTCTCAGCTTCGACGAAGCCCTCCAGACCGTTCGGGCCGGAACGGTCTTCACCACTCACACCCCTGTCCCTGCCGGCATTGACAGGTTTTCCTCAGATCTGGTGAGGCTCTACTTCGACGCCGATCTTCTTCCCGGAGTATCGGTCGATGACATCCTCGCGCTCGGGAGCGAAACCGGAGCGCCGGGTGGCGCGTTCAACATGGCCGTCATGGGTCTTCGCCTCGCGCAGCGTGCCAATGGAGTGTCGAAGCTGCACGGCTCGGTGAGCCGCGGCATGTTCTCGTCGCTCTGGCCCGGATTCGACGCGAACGATGTGCCGATTACGTCGATCACCAACGGTGTCCACGCACCGAGCTGGACATCACCCGAACTCACGGCGCTCGCCGAGGCGACCTGGGGTAACCCGGAGACCGCGCACGCCGACTGGACCAGCCCCCAGCTGTCGACCTCCGCCCTGTGGGAAACCCGAAACGTCATGAGAGCGGAACTGGTCGCCGACGCACGACGCCGGGTGACCAGGGCGTGGAACGAGCAGAACCCGGGAGGGCTCGCACCGAACTGGCTTTCAACGATCCTCGACCCCGATGTGCTCACCATCGGTTTTGCGAGGCGGGTGCCGACCTACAAGCGGCTCACCCTCATGCTCCATGACACCGACCGGCTGAAGCGGCTCCTCACCGACCCCGACCGCCCGGTGCAGATCGTCATCGCTGGCAAGTCTCACCCCGCAGACGAAGAGGGAAAACGGCTGATCCAGAAGGTCGTCGAATTCGCGAGCGACCCCGAGGTGCGCCAGCGCATCGTGTTCCTCCCCGACTACGACATCTCGATGGCGCAAAAGCTTTACCCGGGCACAGACATCTGGCTCAATAATCCGCTTCGGCCGTTCGAGGCATGCGGGACGAGCGGGATGAAAGCGGCACTCAATGGAACGCTCAACCTGTCGATTCTCGACGGCTGGTGGGACGAGTTCTTCGACGGCGAGAACGGCTGGGCAATCCCGTCCGCCGCGACAACGGATCCGGTCGAGCGGGACCGGCTCGAGGCAAACGCCATGTACGAATTGATCGAGCACCAGATCGCCCCGTTGTTCTACGAGAGGAATGAGTCGGGTGACCCCGAGCGCTGGCTCGGACACGTGAGGCACACCCTTGCGACCCTGTCTCCACGGCTCACCGCGGACCGCATGGTGCGGCAGTACGTCGCTGAACTCTACGTCCCCGCGTATTCGAGCCAGGCTGTTCTTCGCCACGATGGCTATCGTGCCGCGAGGGCGCTCGCCGAATGGAAACGACGCGTCACCGCGGCGTGGCCAGACGTCAGCATCGTTCACGTGGAATCCGGCGGACTCGACGCGACACCCCAGGTGGGCGACGAGCTGCGGCTTCGTGCGACGGTTCGCCTCGGCACGCTCTCCCCAGACGACGTCGCCGTACAGGTCGTCTACGGCCAGAGCAGGACCGGGGACGACGAGCTTCACGACACTCGCACCCAGGACCTCGAGATCGAGCTCGACCCGGACAGGTCGACTGACCAGTCGGAGGGCACGAGCCTTTTCACGGGGTCGGTACGGCTCAGGCGGCCAGGCGGCTTTGGCTACAGTGTTCGGATCGTGCCGAAGAACGACCTGCTCGCGAGCCCGGCAGAACTCGGCTTGATCAGTACCGCCAGCTAGGTCCGGGCAATCGCCCTGTACTCACCGTGCGTGACGGAGACCAGGTCGTCTGGGGCGAGTTCAATGTCGAACCCTCGCCGCCCGCCCGAGACGAAAACCGTCTCATGGGTGGCGGCGGACGCGTCAATCACCGTGGCGAGTCGTGTCTTCTGGCCGATCGGACTGATTCCGCCGACGACGTAACCGGTCTTGCGTTCGGCGAGCCGGGGATCGGCCATCGCGGCCTTCTTGCCCCCGACGGCAGCGGCGAGCGCTTTGAGGTCGAGTTGAGCGGCGACGGGAACGACGGCGACAACGAGAGAACCGTCGACGTCTGCGAGCAGCGTCTTGAAAACCCGCGTCGGTGGAACCCCGAGCGCGGTGGCCGCTTCGAGGCCGTACCCGGCGGCTGCGGGGTCATGCTCATACGGATGCGGCGCGAATGGGATGCCCCTGGCGAGAAGCATCGCCGTCGCCGGCGTCTGTGCTGATTTCTCCTTGCGGGCCACGGTGTCTCCTTGCGTCGCGTTTGCGGGCCAGTGTCTCCCGGGCCAGTGTCTCCCGGGCAGTGTCTCCCGGCCAGTGTCTCCGGCGCCAGTGTCAGCGTCAGCCGTGGCTTTCGTCGCTCTCTCCGCCGCCGTCGTCGGAGACCGCGAGGAACAGTTGCATCGATGTGGGTGCGATCTCGATTCTGTCTCCTGGTGCCGAGCCGACGGCATCCATCACCGGTGTTTCATCGTTGCTTCGCCAGAGAAGTTCGTACCGCGAGACTCCCGGATGCCGGGGGAGTGTCACCGTGATCCCGTCTTCCACCCCGTGGATGATGAGGAGTATCCGGTTGAAGTCTTCGAACTCCGGCGTCGAGGACGCCACGTACTGCAGCGTGCGGTTGCGTGCGCTCTCCCAGTCGTGGCCGCTCATGGTGTTGCCCGATGCGTCGTACCAGTCCATCTGGTTCGCGCTCGGGATCACCTCTCCTGAGCGTCCGAATCGCGTCGGCCGCAGCGCCGGATTCTGCCGCCTGAGTTCGATGAGTCTCTTCGAGTGCTCGAACAGGTTGCGTTGCCACCCATCGACAGGAGAGCCGAGCCAGGTCAGCTCGGAGTCGTGGCAGTACGCGTTGTTGTTTCCCCGCTGGGTGCGCCCGAACTCGTCACCGGCCGTGATCATCGGGATGCCGGCCGACAGCAGCAGGGTTCCGAGCAGGTTGCGCATGGCCTTTCTGCGCGTCTCGAGAATCGTCACGTCGGCGGTCGGCCCCTCGGCACCGTGGTTGAACGACCGGTTGTTGTCAGTCCCGTCACGGTTCGATTCACCGTTGCCGATGTTGTGTTTGATGTCGTACGACACGAGGTCGGCGAGGGTGAACCCGTCGTGGGCGGTGATGAAGTTGACCGACGCGAGCGGGCCGCGGTCGGGTGAGAAGGTGTTGCTTGACCCGGCCAGTCGCGTCGCGAAGCCACCGATGCCGACCGGTGCCTGGCTCGCCCTCCGCGCGTAGTCGATGTCGGAGAGCCAGAAGTTGCGGGCGCGGTCACGGTATCTGTCGTTCCACTCGCTCCAGCCGCGGGGGAAGTGCCCCGTCTGCCAACCGCCGGCGCCGACATCCCACGGCTCCGCGATCATCTTCACGCCTGCGAGGGCCGGGTCGGTGATGATGTCGTTGATCAGTTCAGACCCAGCGGAGAACTCGTGGTTCGCCTCCCGCCCGAGCGTCACGGCGAGGTCGAAGCGGAAACCGTCGATCTGCAGGTCGTTTGCCCAGTATTTGAGCGAATCAAGGACCAGCTGACGCGCGGCGGGATGGGCGGTGTTCACACTGTTGCCGCAGCCCGTGACATCGATGTAGGTGCCGTCAGCGGTCTGCCGGTAGTAGGCGTCGTTGTCGATTCCGCGAAGGCTCGTTGTCGGACCCTTCCTGCCCTCCTCCGCCGTGTGGTTGTACACAACATCGAGGATGACCTCGATGCCGGCCTCGTGCAGAAGCCTGACCATGCCCTTGAACTCACGGAGGATGGCATCCGGTCCTTCAGCCTGTGCTGCCTTGGACGCGTATGGCGGATGCGGGGTGAAGAAGTTGAGGGTGTTGTAGCCCCAGTAGTTGACGAGGCCCTGCCTGACGAGCCGTTGCTCGGAGGTGAACGCGTGAACGGGGAGGAGTTCGACGCTCGTGACGCCGAGGTCCTTCAGGTACCCGATCGTCGCGGGGTGCGCGATGCCGGCGTAGCTTCCCCGAAGGTGCTCCGGTATCGAGGTATTGAGCTTGGAGATACCCCGGGCGTGCGCCTCGTAGATCACCGTGGTGTCGAGGGGGACCTTCGGCTTCTCCACTCCGCCCCAGTCGAAAGTGCCGTCGACGACGACGGAGCGGTACTGACCGGGAGCGATCCGGACGAGGCCCTTCGAGTACGGCTCGATGAGAAGCGTCGATGGGTCGAAGGCGTGAGTCGGGCCATCGGGGCCGGTGGCGCGCACCGCGTATCGCGTTCCGGCTTTCAGCGATCGTGACCGAACAGACCACACGTCGGAGTCTCCACGTTCGAGCGGCACGGTCTTGGTGACCCAGGTGGGATCCTTGGGGTCGAACAGCACGAGCTCGAGCTGCTGGGCAGAGGCGGACCACACCCTGAGCTCTCCACCGTGCGAGGTCAGGTGCACTCCGAGGGAGCGCGGTGCGCCGGCAGAAGTCATGCGACCTAGAGTAGTTGGGTACGGGTTTCGTACGTGAATCGTCACCAGGAGGGAGAACCCATGGTTGTCTACCTCGACCACGCGGCGACCACGCCGATGCTCCCCGAGGCCATCGACGCATACACCGATGCCATGCGCCAGGTCGGTAACCCTGCCTCCATTCACTCGCAGGGACAGTCCGCGAAACAGATGCTCGAGGAAGCCAGGGAGGTCATTGCGCGATCCCTGGGTTGTGACCCCATCGAGGTCGTGCTGACCTCGGGTGGGACGGAGTCCATCAACCTCGCGCTCAAGGGCATTTACTGGAAGCGCAACGCCGACGCACAACGCCCGGTCATTCTCGCCCCCGGCGGGGAGCACCACGCCACCATCGACACACTGGAGTGGCTCCAGGCACACGAGGGCGCGTCGATCGAGTGGCTTCCGCTCGACGACAACGGCTGGCTCTCACCCGCCGTCGTCGAGCGTGCGCTCACCGAATACGGTGACCGGGTCGCTCTCCTCACCCTGCTCTGGGCGAACAACGAGGTGGGGACCATTCAGCCCGTCACCGATATCGCGGCGCTCGCCGCGGCATCCGGAGTGCCGATGCACGTCGACGCCGTCGCGGCATACGGATACCTTCCCGTTGACTTCGGAGCGGTTCGGCGCGCGTCAGGCAGCACGGGCGACACCGGACTCGTTGCGCTCAGCGTCTCTGCGCACAAGATCGGCGGACCCGTGGGCATCGGCGCCCTCGTCGTTTCGCGGTCGGCGCACGTCGAACCGCTGCTGCACGGCGGAGGCCAGCAGCGCCAGGTCCGTTCCGGGACCCAGGACGTCGCAGGGGCTGTGTCGTTCGCCGTTGCGGCGCGCGCGGCAGGCGAACGACTCGCCAGCGAAGCCGACCGTCTCACCGCTCTGCGGGACCGGCTGATCGCCGGCATCCTCAACGCTGTCCCGTCGGCGAAGCTCAACGGGCCGACAGGGGCAGGACGGCTGCCGGGCAACGCGCACTTCGCCTTCCCTGGGTGCGAGGGCGACTCGCTGCTCTTTCTGCTCGACATGGCGGGGGTGTCGGTCTCGACCGGATCAGCCTGCCAGGCCGGCATCCCCGAGCCGTCACACGTGCTGAGGGCGATGGGTCGCGACGAACTCGAGGCTCGGGGTGCACTCCGCGTTACGCTCGGGCACTCGACGACGGAATCAGACATCGATGCCCTCCTCGCCGCCGTCCCTGCGGCATACGCCCAGGCCGCGCGCGCGGGACTGTCCGACCGTAAGACCGTGCTCGGCGCGTAGGGCCGCCTCGCCGCCTTCCGCAGGGCGCCGCGTCTGGCAGCCCGAAGGCCGTATCCAGACGAGGGCGCGTAGACTGTTCCGGTGAAGGTTTTAGCAGCTATGTCAGGCGGGGTGGACTCCGCGGTCGCCGCAGCGCGTGCGGTCGAAGCGGGCCACGAGGTCGTCGGCGTGCACCTGGCGCTGAGCCGGATGCCCGGAACGCTGCGCACGGGGAGCCGAGGGTGCTGCACCATCGAGGACTCGATGGACGCACAGCGGGCCGCGAACATCATCGGAATCCCGTACTACGTGTGGGATTTCTCCGAGCGGTTCAAGCTCGATGTCGTCGACGATTTCATCGCGGAGTACACCGCAGGCCGTACCCCGAACCCGTGCATGCGATGCAACGAGAAGATCAAGTTCGCCGCCCTGCTCGAGAAAGCTCTCGACCTGGGCTTCGACGCGGTCTGCACGGGGCACTACGCCACGATCGTGGCGGATGCCGACGGCAACCCTGAACTTCACCGCGCGAGCGCGTGGGCGAAGGACCAGAGCTACGTGCTTGGTGTGCTCACCGCCGAGCAGATCGCGCACTCGATGTTCCCCCTCGGCGCTACGCCGTCCAAGGCGGAGGTTCGTGCCGAAGCTGCCGCGCGGGGATTCAGCGTCGCGAACAAGCCGGACAGCCACGACATCTGCTTCATCCCCGACGGAGACACCCGCGGCTGGCTCGCCGATCGCGTCGGTGCCGAGAAGGGCGCGATCCTGGATCGGAACGGAGCAGTCGTCGGCTCGCACGAGGGTGCCCAGGCGTTCACCGTCGGCCAGCGTCGCGGACTCAACCTCGGCGTGCCGGACCCGGGTGGTCGTCCCCGCTTCGTGCTCGAGGTTCGGCCGAAGACCAACGAGGTTGTCGTCGGACCCAAGGAAGCACTGGCCATCGGTGAGATCGCGGGCTCGCGGTTCACCTGGGCCGGACGCGCTCCCGAACACCCCGACCTGGCATTCGAGTGCGACGTGCAGATCCGCGCCCACGCCGACCCGGTACCGGCCGTCGCGGTTGTGCAGCCGCACGCAGAGACCGGCGAGCCCGAGCTGATGATCCGCCCGCACACCCCGCTCGACGGTGTGGCGCCAGGACAAACTGCCGTCGTCTATGTCGGTACCCGCGTGCTCGGGCAGTGCACCATCGACCGCACGGTCAGCGCGGTTCCCGCCGACGCCTGAACTCTCGCGCACCGATGTGCGGGCTGAGCGGCGACGGAGCGCGCAACCCCTCCGCCGGTGTCTGTGGCTGTCCCTAGACTGGTTGGGTGACAGAAAGCATCGAGACGCAGGGCACACGCGACGACCTGGAGACGGCGGCGGCAGAAGCCGCTGACCTCACCACACGGATCCTCGAACTCCGCGACGCCTACTACGAGCGAGACACCTCGCTCGTCTCCGACGCCGAGTACGACGCCATGATGCACAGGCTCGAGCAGCTCGAGCACTTCTTCCCCGAGCTGCAAACGCAGGACAGCCCCACCCAGACCGTTGGCGGCCGCGCGCAGGCATCGCTCTTCGATCCGGTCACGCACGTGGAACGGATGCTGAGCCTCGACAACGTCTTCTCCGCCGATGAACTCCGCGCGTGGAGCGAGCGGGTGGAGCGAGCGTCAGGCCGCAAGGTCCACTACCTCACCGAGCTCAAGATCGACGGCCTCGCCGTGAACCTGCGCTACGAGCGGGGTCGGCTCGTGAGCGCCGCGACCCGCGGTGACGGCGTCGTCGGCGAAGACGTCACCGAGAACGTCGCCGCAATCTCGTCCATCCCCGAGCGCCTCAGCGGAACCGGGCATCCAGACCTGGTCGAGGTCCGCGGCGAGATCTTCTTTCCCGTCGAATCGTTCCGCGAACTCAACGAACTGCAGCTCGCCGCCGGTGAGAAGGTCTTCGCCAACCCCCGCAATGCGGCGAGCGGCAGCCTCAGGCAGAAGGCAGAGGGCAAGAACGCCGCCCAGCTCACGCTGATGAAGAACCGGCTGAGCCGGCTGCAGATGCTCGTTCACGGCGTCGGGGCCTGGCCGAACCCGCCCGTCTCCGCGCAGAGCGAGGTCTACGACCTCCTGGCGGGGTGGGGGCTGCCCACATCGACTCATTACCGGGTCTTCGACAACATCGACGGAGCCGTCGGCTTCATCGACTACTTCGGTGAGCACCGGTCGAGCGTCGAGCACGAGATCGACGGCATCGTCGTCAAGGTCGATGAGCTCGCGCTGCACGACGAACTCGGTGCGACGAGCAGGGCCCCGAGGTGGGCGACGGCGTACAAGTACCCGCCGGAACAGGTCAACACCAAGCTTCTCAACATCGTGGTGAGCGTCGGCAGAACAGGGCGGGCTACCCCGTTTGCGCAGGTCGAGCCTGTGCGCGTCGCCGGCTCGACAGTCAGCCAGGCGACGCTGCACAACCAGGACGTCGTCAAGGCGAAGGGTGTGCTCATCGGCGACACCGTCGTGCTGCGCAAGGCCGGTGACGTGATCCCCGAGATCCTGGGGCCCGTCGTCGAACTGCGCGACGGCACCGAGCGCGAGTTCGTGATGCCAGAGCGCTGCCCGTCGTGCGACACCCCGCTTCGGCCGGCGAAAGAGGGTGACAAAGACCTCCGCTGCCCCAATTCCCGTTCGTGCCCGGCGCAGGTGCGGGGCCGGGTGGAACACGTCGGTTCCCGTGGCGCCCTCGACGTCGAAGGGCTCGGAGAGGTTGCGGCTGCCGCGCTGACGCAGCCGCTCGAACCGACACGACCACCGCTCGCCGACGAAAACGGTGACGTGTCCGAAGCCGGACTGTTCGCGATGACCATCGCCGACCTGTTCCCGGTCGAGGTGACCGTGATCGACATCGAGACGGGCCTGCCGAAGCTGACCGATGACGGTGCTGTAAAGCGAGTCACTCCGTTCCGCCGCCGCAGGGCGAAGAAAGATGGCCTGTTCGACCCCGACTCGGAGGTGTTCAATGGCGACGAGTTCTCCGTGCCGTCCAAGGGTGCGCTCGAGCTGCTCGACAACCTCGCAGCGTCCAGGACCAAACCGCTGTGGCGCATCCTCGTCGCCCTGAATATCCGACACGTCGGCCCTGTCGCTGCTCGGGCTCTCGCGAACTACTTCGGGTCGCTCGACGCCATCCGCGCGGCCACCCGTGACGAACTCGCCGAGACAGAGGGTGTGGGCGGCATCATCGCCGACGCGGTCATCGACTGGTTCGAGGTCGACTGGCACAAGCAGATCGTCGAGGAGTGGCGAAAGGCGGGCGTCCAGTTCGCGACGCCCGGCCACCCCGGCCCCGGCGCCGCTGGCAACGAAGACGGTGTCCTCGCCGGGATCACGGTCGTGGCGACCGGGTCGCTCGAGGGATTCACCCGCGAGGGTGCCCAGGAAGCGATCATCGCCGCCGGCGGCAAGGCGGCATCCAGTGTGTCGAAGAAGACGGATTTCGTCGCTGCAGGGCCCGGTGCAGGGTCAAAGCTCGGCAAGGCCGAGGAACTCGGACTCCGGATCATCGACGCCGAGCAGTTCGCGCTGCTGGTGACGAAAGGACCCGCGGCGCTCGACGAATGAACGGTCCCGGCGCCCGGGCGCTGACTACACCGTCGGGAAGGACCCCGTCTTGCCTGATTCCTTCTCGAGCAGGTGCTCCCTGACCTGTTTGCGCAGGACCTTGCCGATGAGCGAGGTGGGCAGTTCGTCGATGAACATGATGCGCCGCGGGACCTTGTACGGCGTGAGGTTGTCCCTGGCGAACTGGCGGATCGACTCGCGGTCGGGCTTTACGCCGTCCTTGAGCACGATGGCGGCGACGACGTCCTCGCCCGAGTGCGCGCTCGGCATACCGACAACAGCCACGTCGGCGATCGATGGGTGCAGGCGCAGGGTGTTCTCCACCTCGGTCGGCGCGACGTTGAAGCCGCCGGTGATGATGAGTTCCTTGATCCTGTCGACAACGGTGACGAAACCGTCGGTGTCCATCGAGACGATGTCTCCCGTGCGGAACCAGTTGCCGACGAAGACGGCACTCGTCTCCTCTGGCTTGCGGTAGTAACCGGAGAACACCTGTGGTCCGCGAACGATGAGCTCGCCGGGCATCCCCGGCTCGACGTCGACGGTCGGGTTCTCGGGGTCGACGATCCTGATTTCGGTGCTCGGCAGGGGGAGACCGACGGTTCCGGCCTTGCGCCCGTCCGACACGGGGTTGGCCATCAGGACGGGGGAGCATTCGCTGAGCCCATAACCCTCGATGAGGAACCCGCCCGTGGCGGCCTCGAACGGGACGACGAGGTCGTGGGGGAGCGCCATCGCACCCGTAATGCCGATCTCGAGGCCCTGAAGGGAGGTGTTCGTCTCCTTCGCCCGCGCGAGCAGGCGGTCGGCGATCGGCGGGACCGCTGGCAGGAAGGTCGGCGGATGCTTCTTCGCCGCCTTGAGGACGAGGTCGGGATCGAACTTCGGGAACAGCACGAGCCGAGCGCCCATGCTCATCGCGAAGGTCAGGCACAGCGTCAGCCCGTACGCGTGGAACATCGGGAGCACGGCGTAGACGGTGCAGCCGGCGTGGGTGATCGTCGGTGTCCAGGCGCGTGACTGCGCGGCGTTCGCGAGGAGGTTTGCGTGGCTGAGCACCGCGCCCTTCGGGAGGCCCGTCGTTCCCGAGGTGTACTGGATGATCGCGACGTCGCCGGACTCCGGGCGCGGGTGGTCAGAATCGATCGGACGGGAGGACAGCAGGCTTGACCAGCTGATGGTGCCGCTCGTCTTCGCGGTGAGAGCGTCTCGTGACGCACGGGCCTTCGCGATCGGCAGGGTCAGCGCAACGCGCATTCCGAATGGCATGCTCCGGGTGATGTCGACGTCGATAAGAGACTCGACGGCGATGTCGGCGGGGAAGTCCTGAACCGTTGCGACGACCTTGTTCCACACGATGGCGACCTTCGCACCGTGATCCTCGAACTGGTGCCTCAGCTCCCGTGGAGTGTAGAGCGGATTGTGCTCGACGACGATCGCGCCGAGGCGGAGGATCGCGTAGAACGCCACGATGTGTTCCGGGCAGTTCGGCAGCACGATGGCGACGGGGTCGCCCTTCTTCACGCCGAGACCGCGGAGCGCCTCTGCGACACGCTCGATGGTCTGCAGGAGTTCGCGGTAGGTCGTCGTTGCGCCGAAGAACTCGAGGGCGACGAGCGACGGGTGCTTTTCGGCGGAGAGGCGGACCAGGTCGCCGAGGCTTCCATCCTGAACCGGGATGTCGACGGGGACGTCCGGTGCGTAGTTGGCAAGCCAGGGACGTTCGGTGGTATCGGTCACTCGGCATATTCTAATCGCGCGCACTCGCGGGCGACGAGCCGCAGCGCACGCTCCCAATACAATGGAGGGACACCCCAGCACTTATTTGACGGAGACCCATGTCTGAAATTTCTGAGGAGCAGGTGGCGCATCTGGCGAACCTCGCCCGAATTGCCCTCACTCCCGAAGAGATCTCGAGTCTCACGACCGAGCTCGACCAGATCGTCGACAGCATCGCAAAGGTGCAGAAAGTCGCCACTGACGACGTTCCCGCGACGAGCCACCCTGTCCCGCTCTCCAACGTCTTCCGCGACGACGTTGTCGGTGACACGCTCACCATCGAACAGGCCCTCCAGAACGCGCCGGAGCAGGCAGACAACCGGTTCAAGGTCTCAGCGATCCTCGGGGAGGAGCAGTAATGAACGACATCATCCGGATGACAGCTGCCGACCTGTCTGAGAACCTGCAGAGCGGCGAGATCAGCGCTGTTGACGCCACCCAGGCGCACCTCGATCGCATCGAGGCCGTCGACACCGACGTGCACGCGTTCCTCGCTGTGAGCGACACCGCGCTGGCCACAGCCAGGCGCATCGACGAACGCCGCGCGGCCGGCGAGAAGCTCGGCCCTCTCGCTGGTGTTCCGCTCGCCGTCAAGGACGTGCTCGTCACCACCGACATGCCGTCGACCTCGGGCAGCAAGATCCTCGAGGGCTACATGTCGCCGTTCGACGCGACGGTCGTCCGGCTCTCGCGCGAGGCTGGCCTGATCCCCATCGGCAAGACCAACATGGACGAGTTCGCCATGGGCTCGTCGACCGAGCACTCCGCATACGGGCCCACCCGCAACCCCTGGGACCTCGACCGCATTCCGGGCGGATCCGGCGGTGGCTCTGCTGCCGCTGTCGCCGCCTTCGAGGCTCCGCTCGCGCTCGGCAGCGACACCGGTGGTTCCATCCGTCAGCCCGCGCATGTCACGGGCACCGTCGGCGTCAAGCCGACGTACGGAGCAGTCAGCCGGTACGGCGCCATTGCCCTCGCATCATCGCTCGACCAGGTCGGCCCCGTTACCCGCACCGTGCTCGACGCCGGCCTCCTGCACGACGTCATCGCGAAGCACGACCCCAAGGACTCGACGTCCCTCGCGGACGCCTGGCCGTCGATGGCGGATGCCGCCAGGTCGGGCGCTCGCGGCGAGGGCCTCGCCGGCCTCAAGGTCGGTGTCGTCAAGGAACTCTCCGGCGACGGCTTCCAGGCCGGAGTCCAGAGCCGCTTCGAGGAAACCGTTGCACTGCTCACGAAGCAGGGCGCCGAGGTCGTCGAGGTGAGTGCACCGCACTTCGAGTACGCCGTTGCCGCGTATTACCTCATCCTCCCTGCTGAGGCGTCGAGCAACCTCGCCAAGTTCGACTCCGTCCGGTTCGGCATGCGCGTTCAGCCGGAGGGCGGCGGAACCGTCGAGCAGGTCATGGCGGCCACCCGCGAGGCCGGATTCGGCCCAGAGGTCAAGCGCCGCATCATCCTCGGCACCTACGCACTGAGCGCCGGGTACTACGACGCCTACTACGGCAGCGCGCAGAAGGTCCGAACCCTCATCCAGCGCGACTTCAACGCCGCGTTCGAGCAGGTGGATGTTCTCGTCACCCCGAGTGCGCCGACAACGGCGTTCAAGTTCGGCGAGAAGCTTGCGGACCCGATGGCGATGTACCTCAACGACATCACCACCATCCCGGCAAACCTGGCCGGTATCCCCGGCATCAGCGTTCCGATCGGCCTCGCGCCGGAAGACGGCCTGCCGGTCGGCATCCAGGTCATGGCGCCGCAGCGTGAAGACGCCCGTCTCTACCGCGTTGGTGCGGCAATCGAAGCTTTGCTCGAGCAGCAGTGGGGTCACACTCTGATCTCACAGGCTCCGGCACTGGGAGGAAAATAATGGCGAAAGACGCCCTGATGGACTACGAGAAGGCGCTTGAGCTGTTCGAGCCGGTGCTCGGCTTCGAGGTCCACGTCGAACTCAACACCAAGACGAAGATGTTCTCGTCAGCGCCGAACGAGTTCGGCTCGCTACCGAACACGAACGTCTCGCCGGTGTGCCTGGGCCTTCCCGGCTCGCTTCCCGTCGTCAACGGACAGGCGGTCCGCTACGCGATCAGCCTCGGCCTCGCGCTCGGCTGCTCGATCGCGCCGTCGTCGCGGTTCGCGCGGAAGAACTACTTCTACCCCGACCTGGCCAAGAACTACCAGATCTCGCAGTACGACGAGCCGATCGCCTTCGACGGATCTGTCGACGTCGAACTGCCGAACGGCCGCCTCGTCACCGTGTCGATCGAACGCGCGCACATGGAAGAAGACGCCGGCAAGCTGACCCACGTCGGCGGGTCGACCGGCCGCATCCAGGGCGCCGAATACTCGCTCGTCGACTACAACCGTGCCGGTGTCCCGCTCGTCGAGATCGTCACAGACATCATCTACGGTGCCGAAGCGGATGCCCCCGAGCTGGCCAAGGCGTACGTCGCGACGATCCGCGACATCGTCACGAGCCTGGGGATCTCCGACGCAAAGATGGAGCGCGGGAACCTGCGTTGCGACGCCAACATCTCGCTGCGTCCTCGCACACCCGAGGGCGAGCCGCCCGCTCCGCTCGGAACGCGCACCGAGACGAAGAACGTCAACTCGCTGCGCTCAGTTGAGCGCGCCATCCGTTACGAGATCCAGCGCCAGGCCCAGGTGCTCGCCGACGGCGGGACCATCATTCAGGAGACCCGTCACTGGCACGAGGACACCGGCCGTACGAGCGCCGGCCGCCCGAAGAGCGACGCTGACGACTACAGGTACTTCCCTGAGCCCGACCTCCTCCCGGTCGAGCCGAGCCTCGAGCTCATCGAGGAACTGCGCGCCGCGTTGCCGGAACCCCCGGCCGCACGTCGTCGTCGGCTCAAGGCCGAGTGGGGTTTCACCGACCTCGAGTTCCAGGACGTCGTCAACGGCGGACTTCTCGTCGAGATCACGGCCACCGTTGCTGCCGGCGCGAAGCCCGCGGCCGCGCGCAAGTGGTGGACCGGAGAAATCAGCCGGATCGCCAACGCGCAGGGGACTGAAGCATCCGCCCTCGTTTCGCCGGAGAACGTCGCCGCACTGGCCGCTCTTGTCGAAGACGGCACTCTCACTGACAAGCTCGCACGTCAGGTCCTCGAGGGCGTTATCGCCGGCGAGGGATCGCCGCAGGAAGTTGTCGACGCCCGTGGACTCGCTGTCGTCTCCGACGACGGTGCCCTGATCGCGGCCATCGACGACGCCCTTGCATCGCAGCCGGATGTGCTCGCGAAGATCCGCGATGGCAAGGTTCAGGCGGCAGGCGCCGTCATCGGTGCCGTGATGAAGGCGATGAAGGGCCAGGCCGACGCTGCGAGGGTGCGCGAACTCGTTCTCGAACGTGCACAGGGCTAAGGGCGTTCGTTACCTGTAAACCTGAAAAGTCTTCAGGTACGATCGGCCCATGCTGGTCGAGGGTTCGATTCGCTGGCAGATTACAGAGGATTGCCCGAGGGATCTGCTCCTCGCGCTTGCCCTGAGAGACCTCGCCGGTCTCTCGGACGAGTGCGAGGCGCAGGTGCCTCGTGTCATCCCTCCGCCAGCCGGGGTACCCCTGCGCGATATCGACAGGGTCGCACTTGCCGCGCAGTGGCGCGGGTGGTGGGCCGGCATCGTGCGCAGGGAGACCCGGCCGTTCATCAGCCAGGTTCGCCCGCCGCACTTCGAGGTGTTCGATCGTGCGCTCGAACTGCAGGACCTCGTGTATGCCTGCTACGACACCGTCACGGACTGGGTCGAGTCGCGTCACGCTGAATACCTGATGGCGGTGAAGGCGAGGGAGCATCCGCTGGGGGACGCGTACCAGCTCGTGCAGAGGCGGCAATTCGAGCTCCGCAGGCAGACCACGTCCTTTCGGCTCGACCTCGAGGTGATTCCCGTCGCTGAGCCGGGGGCCTGGGTTGTTGCTCCCGACACAGTGATCATTTCCGAGTCGCTTCGTGACGACCCCGAGGCGTTCCGGGAGTGGCTGAAGCCGGTCGTGATCGCCCTGGTCTGACCCGGCGTGGCGCCGTCGCAAAGCTGGGAGAATAGAACCCATGAGCAGGCAGGACGGCAGCGCACGACAGGTCACGCGAGGTGACGTCGACGATACCGGTGCCAGCATCCTGCACATCGACATGGACGCATTCTTTGCGTCGGTGGAGCTGCTCGACCACCCCGAACTCCGCGGCAAGCCGGTGATCATCGGGAACCCGGAGGGCCGGAGTGTTGTCACCAGCGCCACCTATGAAGCACGGCGATTCGGTGTGACCGCTGCCATGCCGGTCTCGAAGGCGATCCGGTTGTGCCCGCAGGCAACGATCCTTCCACCGCACCATCAGCGGTACACCGAGTACTCCCGTCAGGTCATGGCGATCTTCCGGGACGCGACTCCGCTCGTCGAGCCGCTGAGTATCGACGAGGCGTTTCTCGACGTCTCGGGGGCGAGACGGTTGATCGGGTCGCCCGCCGTCGTCGGTCAGCACATTCGTGAGCGGGTGCACCGCGAGACCGGGCTGACCTGCTCGGTCGGTGCCGCTGCGACCAAGTTTGTGGCGAAGGTCGCGTCAGGACGCGCCAAGCCGGACGGACTCCTCGTGATTCCGCCGGCCGAGACGCTCGCGTTTCTGCATCCGCTCCCGATCCGTGCGCTGTGGGGAGTCGGAGCAAAAACGGAGGAGTCCCTGCATCGGCTCGGCCTCTCGACCGTCGGCGACGTCGCCGACACACCACTCGCGACCCTGACCAGGGCCGTCGGGGAGGCCACCGGCGTCAAGCTGCACGAGCTCTCTCACGGACGTGACGCCCGCCGCATCGTCACAGCGACGTCGGAGAAGAGCATCGGGCACGAGGTCACGTTTGACGTCGATGTCACTGACCCGGCACGCGTACGGCTCGAGTTGCTCCGGCTGGCCGACCAGGTGGCCGTGCGGCTCAGGAAAAGCGGCGCTTCCGCCAGAACCGTCGCGATCAAGGTGCGGTTCGAGGACTTCACGACGGTGACCAGGTCGCGCACGTTCTCCGAGCCCACGAACGTCGGCCGGCGTCTCTTCGAGGGCGCGAATGAGCTGCTCACCGTCCTCGGCATCGACGGCAGGGCGATCCGCCTGATCGGGGTTCGCGCGGAACAGCTCACCGACGAACAGGATGCCGTCGCCGCGCTGTGGGATCCGGACGAGGAGTGGCGAGAGGCGGAGACAACCATCGATTCGCTTCGCGCGAGGTTTGGTGGCCAGGCCGTCCGGCGCGCGTCCCTCCTGGGCAGGAAGGGAAACGACACAGCGGGCGGGACGCGGGCACCCGCGCCCTGACCCCGGTGCCGTGACGCTGACACCGTGATGCAGGGCACCGTGACGCCGGCACGTGACGCCCGCGCACACAGAAAGCAACCCTTGGCGCGTCTCTCCTGCGGCCGGTAGCGTGTTGGCATGACAAATCTCGCGTTGGAAATGGCAGACAGGTTCAAGTCGATCGGAGTGACCTCCGTCTACGGTGACCCGGTTGAGGTCGACGGAGCGAAGCTCGTTCCCGTCGCGCTCGCCTGGTACGGCTTTGGAGTCGGTGAGGGCGAGGGTGAGGGCGACACAGCGTCGTCGACCGTGTCGGGCAAGGGAACAGGCTCCGGTGGCGGAGGCGGCGGATTCGCGCTTCCGATCGGTGCCTACCTCAAGACGAGCACCGGCCTGCGCTTCGAGCCGAACGTCGTCTCGCTCATGGCCGTCGGCATCCCCTTCGTGTGGGCCGTCGGCAAAGCGCTTGCGTTTGTCATCAAAGCACTGAAGAAGTAGCGTTCGGGCTATACTCGCCTGAGTAACACGGGAGTCCGGTGAACCGGGCTGAGAGGAAGATTCCATAATCTTCGACCGTCGAACCTGATCTGGGTCATGCCAGCGCAGGGAGGCATTCATCTCGCTACCCGTGCCCTGTTTCCTACACGGAGGGCGCGAAAGTGCAATTTTCAGAATCACCATCACAGGTACAACACTCGACGGATGCCGCCGGCACGCCAGCGCGAGGACGACGTCCGTCCCGCTGGCGGGTCGTCGACATCGTCACGGCCAGCGTCATCGGCGTTGCCGCCGGCGTCATCTTCTGGGCGTGGGGACTCGCCTGGGGCCCGATCAGCACGGCGCTTGCGCTCACTCCGGGACTCGGGGGACTTCTCGCCGGAGGCTGGCTGTTCGCCGGGGTGCTCGGCGGGCTCATCATCCGTAAACCCGGTGCGGCGATCTACACGGAACTCGTTGCCGCTGCGGTCTCCGCACTCATCGGTACCGTCTGGGGTTTCGACACCCTCATCTGGGGTCTGATCCAGGGCGCTGGCGCCGAACTCATCTTCGCCCTGTTCTTCTACCGCCGGTTTGGCATCGGGGTGGCATTGCTCGCCGGTGCGGGAGCTGGCGTCGCGGTTGGGCTCCTCGACACGACCTTCACGAGCTACGCGGCGCTCGATGCCGGTGCGAAGCTGACCTACTTCGTGAGTGCCGTGGCATCCGGTGTCGTCCTCGCCGGCCTGCTGTCGTGGTTCGCTGTGCGTGGCCTCGCCGGGACCGGTGCCTTGTCACGGTTCGCCTCGGGGAACTCGGCTCGCGCGATTCCCGCTCGAGCGACCCCGCGGGGTAACTGAGTGTCGGGAGCGCAGGGCGCCGTTCCCGGTGCGGCTATTCGCGCAACCGGGTGGGGCTGGCGGCACTCCGGGCGGGCCGCGCCGGCGGTCTCCGAGCTGACCCTCGAGATCGCTCCCGGTGAGCGCGTCCTGCTCCTCGGTGCGTCGGGCGCTGGCAAATCCACGCTGCTCGCCGCCCTCGCGGGCGTGCTCGGGGGTGATGAGGAGGGCGACGAGACAGGGCAGTTGCTCATCGACGGCGCGAGGCCTGCCGATGCTCGGGGCAGGGCTGGCCTGGTTCTCCAGGACCCTGACTCGCAGGTCGTGCTGGCGCGCGTCGGCGACGATGTCGCGTTTGCCTGCGAGAACCTCGGGGTCCCACGGGACGAGATCTGGCGACGCGTGCACTGGGCGCTCGACGCGGTTGGGCTTCGCCTTCCCCTCGACCACCCGTCGTCGCGGTTGTCAGGCGGGCAGAAGCAGCGGCTGGCTCTCGCCGGCGTCCTTGCCATGCGTCCTGGCCTCGTGCTGCTCGACGAGCCGACCGCCAACCTCGATCCTGAGGGAGTGACCGAGGTGAGGGATGTTGTCGCGCGGGTGATCGCCGACACCGGCGCGACCCTGATCGTGGTCGAGCACAGGGTCGCTGTCTGGCAGGATCTCGTTGACCGGGTCATCGTGCTCGACCCGGCGGGCGGAGTGCTCGCGGACGGGACGCCGGCCGATGTGCTCGACACCCACGGTCAGAGCCTTGCCGAGGCCGGGGTCTGGGTGCCCTCGTATCCACCCGTTCTGCCCGTGCGACCGGCGCGCTCCGGCAGGGGTGACGAACTCCTCGCCGCCAGAGACCTCTCGGTGGGACGAACGCCGTTCGCCTCGCGAACGCGGATGACGGCGGCATCCGCCCTTGACCTCTCGCTGTTCGAATCCGAGAGCATCGCCATCACCGGGCCGAACGGTGCGGGGAAGTCAACCCTTGCCCTCACTCTTGCGGGACTGCTCGCTCGCCTCGGCGGCGGGCTCGACGCGCGCTCTCCACTCGCCAGGGGACTCGGGCCGGACCCAGCGCGGTGGAAGTCGAGGGAGCTGCTGACGCGGATGGGCACCGTCTTCCAGGATCCTGAGCACCAGTTCCTCGCCACGACGGTGCGGCGCGAGCTGGCCGTCGGGCCGACGGCACTGAGGCTCGGTGACCGGGAAGTGGGCGAGCGGGTCGATGAGCTGCTCTCGAGGCTGCGGCTCGACACCCTGGCCGATGCGAATCCGTTCACCCTGTCCGGCGGCGAGAAACGGCGCCTGAGCGTCGCGACGATTCTCGCGACGAGACCACAGATCCTGTTCCTCGACGAACCCACCTTTGGCCAGGATGCTGTCACCTGGCGGGAACTCGTGGTGCTGCTCGGCGAACTCGTCGACTCGGGAAGCTCCATCGTGACGGTTACGCACGACGAGGATCTCGTGCGGGCACTGTCCGACCGGCAGTTCGCCATGGATCCCAGCCACGCGGTGCTGTCGTGACCGGGCTGGTTATGGGAGCGGGCGACTCGGCGCTCGCGCGAGTGAACCCCATCGCCAAGCTCGCTGTTGCTGTATTGATCAGTGTGACCCTCCTGCTGTCGATCGACGTGGTCTCGGCATCCGTTGCCCTCATCCTCGTGTGCGTTCTGCTGTTCTGGTCGGGGCTCGACGCCCGCGGCTTCTGGCTCAGGACAGCGCCACTGTGGCTCGGCGCGCCCTTTGCCGGGCTGACCACGGTGCTCTACGGCGAGGATTCCGGAACGCTTCTCGCTTCGTGGGGTTTCGTGTCCATCACCGAGGGCTCTCTCGCCCTGGGGATTGCCATCATGCTCCGGGTGCTGGCGATCGGCTTGCCGAGCATCGTGCTGTTCGCAACGACCGACCCGACAGACCTCGCCGACGGGCTCGGCCAGGTGCTACACCTGCCCGCGCGGTTCGTTCTCGGCGGGCTCGCTGGACTGCGGATGGTGGGATTGTTCGTCGACGACTGGCGTGCACTCGGGCAGGCACGTCGCGCCAGGGGAGTCGGGGACGTCAGGATGCTCGTCCGGTTCGCCAGCCAGGCCTTCGCGCTGCTGGTCCTCGCGATCCGTCGGGGCAGCAAGCTCGCGACAGCCATGGAGGCCAAAGGCTTCGGCTCGCCGATCGAACGCACGTGGGCCCGGCCGTCGACGGTCGGCAGGCCCGAACTGGTGCTGCTGCTCATCGGGGCGTCCATCGCGGCGGCGGCGATCACCGCGGCAGTGCTGGCGGGGACCTGGGAGTTCATCCTTGCCTGAGTCCGGTCTGTCCCTGGTAGTCAGTGCAATCCTCGCGCGGCTGGGGGACCCGACAACTGAGGTGGTCCTCATCGACGGCCCGAGTGGCGCGGGCAAGTCCACCCTCGCCGATGCCCTCGTGGCGACCTGGCCGGGGTCCGTGGAACCTATGCTCGTCCGGATGGACGACATCTACCCGGGCTGGGACGGGCTCAGAGCCGCGGGGGAGCACGTAGCCGTGAACCTGCTCGAACCGCGAGCGTGCGGTGAACGGGCCCGCTGGCAGCGGCATGACTGGGCGCGGGACACGAACGCGGAGTGGAATCTGGTACCGGCAAGCGGCCCCCTGGTCATCGAGGGGTGCGGCGCGCTTACAGCGGCCAACCGGCGGTTCGCGACGCTCGCTGTCTGGCTGGACGCGGACGACAGCGTGCGAAAGACACGGGCGCTGGCGAGGGATGAGGGTGCTTTCGACGCCCACTGGGACGGATGGCAGGAACAGTTCGAGCGGTTCGTCGACCGTGAGGACCCCGAGAGCCTTGCTGACCTGGTGCTCGCGCTCGACTAGTCGTTCAGCGAATCGATGAGCGCCCCGATAACCGGAATCGGGTGGGAGAGCCGCCAGAACACGCCGGGATCGGTCAGGGCGCCGTCGAGCGTGAGCGAGGTTCTGGCCGACGTCGATCCGTCGACAACGCTGATACTGCCGACCTTAGTGCCGGTCCCGGCCGACGTGACCTCGTCAGTCTTTACATCGATCTCGGGCGTAGCCGCGCGCCAGCGGAGTCGTGCGGGTGACGCTCCGGAGATTCCGTTCGCCGAATCGCCCCACGCGGTAGTGAACGAGACGACAGGGGTGGCCTCGGCGAGGACCGGTGTGGGCGTGACTCCGGCTCTTGCGCTCTCCATCACGCCGGTGACGGCCGTTTCGAGAGTATCCCAGTCCGGTTGCCTGAGGAATGCGCCGTAGAACCTGTACGACACGCCCTCGATGGTCACGTCGCCGGCGAAGAGGAGGCAGATGCCAGCGGCATCCGTGTAGCTCCGTGAAATCCCGACCACCTGCTGCTCGGGCAGGTAGGTCGTCGTGTTGGTGATGCCGCGCCGGCTCGGGAGACCGGTGACCGGTTCGGCGAGCACAGACGATATCGCCGGGTTGGTGAGCGCGAGGGCGGCCAGGCGGGAGAGATCTTTCGCTGTGCCGACGCTTGCTTCGTCAAGCCCTGTGGCGTCGACCACCGTGGTCTCGGTCATGCCGTTCTCGACCAGCCAGGCGTTCGCGGCCTCGACGTACGCCTCGGTGGATCCGAATGCCCAGCGTGCGAGCGTGTCGGCATGGTTGTTGCTCGAGCCGAGAAGCAGTGCCTGCAGCATCTCGCGCTGGGTCCACTGATCCTCGGTATAGACGGTGACGGTGCGGGTGCCGGCGTCGCGGTAATCGACGTAGTTCAGGTAGTCATCGCTCGTGATGGGAACGGTCCCGCCGGGGGCACCGTCAACGAGCGGTTTGGCATCGAGGACGACCAGGGCGGTGATCGTCTTGGTGATACCGGCCATCGGGACAGCGTCTGGAGTACCAGCGACCGCGAGGGGAGCGGTGTCTGGCGCTTCGGTGACGGCGCTGGCGCCGGTCGTCGGCAGTGCGGGGGGCACACTCGCCGCGTCGGGCGCGGATGCGGGAAGCGCGGTCACGGATGCCGTCGGCAGCGGGCCGACCAGCGTGACGGGCCCATAGATGCCCGCTCCGAGAATGACCAGTGTTCCGGCGAAGATCCCGAGACCCCGTGCTACGCCCATGGTGTACCGCCTGTTCCTGACACGGGATCAGGCTATCTGGCCGATCGTCCTTTGACCGTCAGCCCCAGCCGAGCGAGTGCAATTCGTCATCGTCGATTCCGTAGAAGTGGGCGATTTCGTGCACCAGTGTGATGCGGACCTGGTCCCTGAGCTGCTCTTCGTTGTCGACGATGGCGAGAAGAGGCTCGCGGTAGATGCTGATCATGTCGGGCAACTCGCCGAAGCCGTACTGCCCGCGATCGGTCAGTGCCACACCCGAGTACAGGCCGAGGAGGTCGAGCGAACCGTCTTCGGGAAGATCCTCGATGACGATGACCACATTGTCGAGTCCGTCGACCATGTCGTCAGGCAGCGTGTCGAATACGTCGCCGACGAGTGCTTCGAATGCATCAGCGTCGAGGGTGAACATTGACGACTGCCGATCCGACCCGGTTCGCGACCCGCGCGAGAGGATCTGTCTACTTGGGGTGAGTAACGGGGCTTGAACCCGCGACCTCCTGGACCACAACCAGGCGCTCTACCAACTGAGCTATACCCACCATGCGCATCTTCCGATCTCTCAACCGGACGAGGCAACCCTAAAAGTGTATTACATGATTGGGGCGTAATTGTTCACTACGGCCTGTGCAGCCGATTTTGCCTGGTCGGATGTCGGCCCCGGCTGGGGAACGAAGACTGCCTGCCTGTAATAGGCCAGTTCGCGGATCGATTCGAGGATGTCGGCGAGCGCGCGGTGACCGCCGTCTTTAGCAGGCGCGTTGAAATAAGCCCGCGGGTACCAGCGTCTGGCGAGCTCCTTGATCGACGACACATCGACGTTGCGGTAGTGCAACTGCGCATCGAGTCGCGGCATGAATTTGGTGAGGAAGGCGCGGTCGGTGCCGATCGAGTTTCCGGCGAGGGGAGCGCGCTGCTCGGCCGGGATGTGCTTGAGCACGTACTCGAGGACCTGGTACTCGGCTTCGGCGACACTGACACCGAGCGGGATCTCTTCGAGGAGGCCGGAGGAGGTGTGCATGTTGGTGACGAACTCACCCATGTTCGCCAGCGCCGAGTCGTCTGGCTTGATGACGATGTCGAGGCCATCGTCGACGGGCTTCAGGTCATAGTCGGTGATCACGACGGCGATCTCGACGAGTTCGTCGGCATCGATGTCGAGTCCCGTCATTTCGCAGTCGATCCAGACAAGTCGGTCGCTCACAGTGCTCATGGTGTCCATGCTATCCGTGACCTGCGACGCCGGCTGCCCGGCCGCGCGTGACCGGGGTCCAGCGTGCTGCGGTATTCTGAAAGACGCCAGCCTCCGTAGCTCAGGGGATAGAGCAGGAGCCTTCTAATCTCTTGGTCGCAGGTTCGAATCCTGCCGGGGGCACATTTCTGTCGGTGCGACATCCGTTCGTAACGGCGTGTGGGTAAATTACTACCCATGCGAGAACTCCAAAAACAGATCATTGCCGAACTGCACGTTCTTCCTGAGATCGACCCGGAGACCGAGGCGCGTCGGCGCGTCGATTTCCTCGCGGATTACCTCACGGCGACCGGTGCGAAAGGCCTCGTGCTCGGTATCAGCGGCGGGCAGGACTCGTCCCTCGCCGGGCGGCTGTGCCAGCTTGCCGTCGAGCAACTCGCTGAGGACGATGTCAAGGTGTCGTTCGTCGCTGTTCGGCTGCCGTACGGGGTGCAGCGCGACGAGGATGATGCGCAGCTGGCCCTGGAATTCATCCAGCCGCAGCGGGTCGTGACGTTCAACGTCAAGGCCGGCGTCGACGGCATTGAAGCGGAATTCGAAGCAGCGACCGGTGCGCCGATCAGCGACTTCAACAAGGGCAACGTGAAGGCACGGGCGCGGATGATCGCGCAGTACGCGCTCGCCGGTCAGGACGGGCTCCTCGTCGTCGGGACAGACCACGCGGCCGAGGCCGTCACCGGTTTTTTCACGAAGTTCGGAGACGGTGGCGCCGATATCGTCCCGCTCACCGGATTGACGAAGCGGCAGGGTCGGGCTCTGCTGACGTTCCTCGGTGCTCCCGCCCGACTGTACGAGAAGCTCCCGACGGCTGACCTGCTCGACGACCAGCCCGGGCAGACCGACGAGGCGAACCTGGGGCTGACCTACGCGCACATCGACGACTACCTCGAAGGGAAAGACGTTCCCGATGAGGTGGCGGATGCTATCGAGGCGCGGTTCCTCGCCACCAGGCACAAGCGCACGACACCGGTGGAGCCTGCGGACAACTGGTGGCGCTGACCGGCCGCACCGCCCCGGCGTACTGACGCCCTGGAGTGCTGAACGCTGGTGCACCGAACCCGGATACAACAAAGCCGGTACCGCGAGTTCGCGGTACCGGCTTTGTTGTGGAAGTGGTAGCTCTAGGCCAGCTTCTTCTCGTCAGGCTCGCGTGCTGCTGTTGCACGGGCGACATCCATGGCGGCGACATCATCGATCAGCTTCTGTGTCGTGGTGTCGGGGATGTCAGACTCCGGGCGGGCGAACGCGGCGGGTGCGACAGCAGCTGGCTGCTCTGCGGTCTCTTCCGCCGTGTGCTTTTCGTGGTGCTGGCGGGTCGCCCAGGCGTCCTGCTCCGCGAGAAGGGTCTTTTCGGTTGTCGTGGTTTCGAACCGCCAGCGCTCCAGGTCGGTCTCGAAGACGCGCTTCGAGCGGTTGGGACGGTTCTGCCAATCGACGAGACGGTCACGGAACTCCGCGACGACGGGCCCGAGCTCATAACCGAAGGTGGCAGAGTTGCGCTTCATCTCGGCGAGCTGGTGCGCTGACCAGTTTGCCGCGGTTGACGCACCCTTGATGGGCAGGAGGCGGAGCTGGATATCCGCCTGGGCGACTGCCCGGTCGGCGAGTGTCTGTTCCTGCGGAGTCAGCGAGTTCCACGCGGCGGCCTCGGTCGACGCGTCGACGAGTGCGGCGATCGCCGCTGTCTTCAGGTCGCGGTCGCGCTGGGCGACCAGCCGACGTACCGCTGCCTTGGTGATCGACGCCGCGAGCAGCGCCGACACAATAATCGCTATAAAGATCACGGCGGCGGTGAAGAGCACCGGTCGTGTGTCAGTTGCGGTGAGCCAGTCTACGAATTCATTCCACCATTCCATGTGCCGAAGGCTACCTTCGGGCCCGCCCGTAATCCGTCAACGGGGCCGCCGTGTCGCGCTTTCGGCGCTGCAGGACCCGACCGGTCATGGCCGGGAGATGGAGTAGGCGGCCAGATAGCGGCGATCACTCAGCGCAGGGAATCGACGGCATCCTGCATATTCCAGAACTGCCCGAGCGCCAGGAATGATGCCCTTACCGGCGAGAACCGCTTGGCGATGAAGACGTCTCCGGTCGCCGAGCTGAGGCGCTCGATGTGTCCGAGGATGCGACCGTCGCTGAGGCGAACGCGCCACAGGCCGTCGTGGACGCTGACGAGGTCGATCCCTGCCCTCGTGCTCGAGGAGAGTGTCACCTGGTGTGTTGCGATGTGCATGCTGCCTCTTGTCTCCGGCCGGTGGTGTCGGTGATCTCTTAACCCACACGATAAGAGACACCACCGACACCGCCCGGTCGGCCGGGAGCAGCCCTAGCTGAGTCCGGTGCCGTCGACGGCGTATGGTTCGATCGCCGCGAGTTCTTCTGCCGTGAGCGGCGGAGCGCTCAGCGCGGCGACGTTCTGTTCCAGCTGCGTCACCGAACTGGCACCGATGAGCGCTGAGGTGACCTGCGGGTGCCGGAGCACCCAGGTCAGCGCGAGCTGCGCGAGCGACTGTCCGCGGTCAGCGGCGAGCGCGTTAAGGGCTCGGGCACGGTCGAGGTAGGTGTCCGAGATCCGCTCAGCCGGCAGGAACCTGCTCGTTGCCGCACGGGAGCCGTCGGGAATCGTACCGTCGAGGTATCGGTCGGTCAGGAGTCCCTGTGCGAGGGGCGAGAACACGATGGATCCCGCGCCCACCTCGTCGAGGACGTCAAGGAGCCCGTTTTCGACGTGGCGGTTGAACATCGAGTAGCTCGGCTGGTGGATCAGGAGGGGGACGCGGTGTTCGGCGAGTGCCGCTGCTGCCTGTCTGGTCTGGTCCGGTGAATAGTTCGAGATTCCGGCGTAGAGGGCTTTCCCTGAGTGCACAGCTGTCGCGAGCGCCCCCATCGTTTCTTCGATGGGGGTGTCGGGATCCGGGCGGTGGGAGTAGAAGATGTCGACGTAATCGACGCCGAGGCGTCCGAGGCTCTGGTCGAGTGAGGCGAGGAGTGACTTGCGTGAGCCCCACTGGCCGTAGGGGCCGGCCCACATGTCATAACCGGCCTTCGTCGAAATGACGATCTCATCACGGTGAGCGAGGAGGTCGTCGTGAAGGATGCGGCCGAAGTTTCGCTCGGCGGACCCGGGAGGCGGACCGTAGTTGTTGGCAAGGTCGAAGTGGGTGATGCCGAGGTCGAACGCCCGCCGCACGATGGCCTGCTGGGTCTCGACGTCACGGCCGTCGCCGAAGTTGTGCCAGAGGCCCAGCGAGACGCGGGGGAGCAAGAGTCCGCTCCTGCCCGTCCTGGCATAGTGCATGTCGTCATATCGGTCTTCGGCAGCGGAGTACGTCATGAGGACAGGCTAGCGCTGCCGGTCCCGGGGCGTGCCGCCCGTACTCCTCCCCAGTTCCCGTAAGCGGATGCCCTGTCCACCGGAGGACAACGTGCGCCGCCCGGTGCGCTGCAGCGCCCCACACTCGAATCACGGTTCCGGAGGCGGCGGTCCGGCACGAGGTCGTCTCCGGAACCTCCACACCGGAGGTTCTGCGTGTGGAATCCAGTTGGGAGAATCCTCATGACAGACAGCATCAGCCTCACCGGCCTTGTCGCTACAGTTCCCGAGCACAAGACGATCCGCGACGGCGTCGAACTCACGAGTTTCAGGCTCGCGTCGAACCAGCGTTACTTCGACAGGACGGCTGGAGCCTGGGTCGCTGGCGAAACGAACTGGTACACGGTCTCGTCGTTCCGGCAGCTCGCCGGCAACGTCCACGAGTCGGTGCACAAGGGTGACCGTGTCCTGGTTATGGGTCGACTGCGGATTCGGCGCTGGGAGAGCGGCGATAAGAACGGCACGACCGTTGAGGTCGATGCCGACAGCGTGGGACATGACCTCACGTGGGGAACCGCCAGATACGCGAGAACCCCCGCACGCGACTCGGGCACACCCGCGGCTGACGCCGTCGGCGACGAGCAGCGGGGGTACCCGACCGCCAGGCAACCGGGCGACGACGACCCCGAACACTCCGCGTCGGCCGCCCAGGAGCCCGACTTCGCCGGCACCCGAACGGGCTCGTCGCGAGAGCAGGCGGATTGGATAACGCCAGTACTGGGCAGGACGGCTGAATCGGTCACGGAGTTCGGGAGAACCGCGGAGAGCCGGCCGCTGTCAGAATCGGATACGCCCTTCTGACGGTTCGAGCGCTCCCGTTCTAGACTCGGGTAGAAGCTGATCGCGCCGACCGGCCCGATCACATCAGGCCGTGATCACACCGGGGCCCGAGCACATCAGGCCTCGATCACAACAGGCCCCGATCACACAGGCACAAGGAGACGGCGTGGCAAAACCCGATACACGGTCGACAGGTCGGGTTGGAGTGGGTGTATTCGCTGTTCTTCTCTCGGCTGGACTGCTCGCCGGGTGCTCGACCCCAGGCGGGCAATCGACCGGGACACCGACGCCGCCGGCCGGCAGCGAGTCGCCGGCTCCGGACCAGCAGGCGCCCCAGCTCGTGCCTGGCGGCACCGCGGAGGAGAACCTCCCGTACTTCGATTCGGTCAACGCTTCTACCCTCGCCGCCAATTCGGCCGCGGACGGGCGCGCCTTCATCGACGGGCTCGTTGCCGCCGGCTTCGACAAGGCAGCCATGGAGGTGACGAGCGATACGACCACGATCGGGAACGCGGCCGACTCCATCCAGTTCTCGGTGCGGTGGGGCGAATCGTGCCTCATCGGTCAGAACGGCACCGCCGTCGGCGGCTACCACTCGACGGTGGGCCGGGTGCTCGGCACCGGGACATGTCTCATTGGGAAGACAAGAACAATAGACTGGTAGCAATATGGCCGAATATATCTATTCCATGGTCCGCGCCCGCAAGGCCGTCGGAGACAAACTGATTCTTGACGACGTCACCATGTCGTTCTTCCCTGGCGCCAAAATCGGTGTCGTCGGTCCCAACGGGGCCGGAAAGTCCACGATCCTCAAGATCATGGCTGGCCTCGATACACCGAGCAACGGTGAAGCGAAGCTCACGCCCGGCTACACCGTCGGCATCCTCATGCAGGAGCCGGAACTCGACGAGTCGAAGACCGTACTCGAGAACGTCCAGGAGGGCGTCGGCGAGATCAAAGCCAAGGTCGACCGCTTCAACGAAATCTCCCTCGCCATGGGCGAACCGGATGCCGACTTCGACGCGCTGCTCGCCGAGATGGGCACGCTCCAGGAAGAAATCGACCACGCTGACGCGTGGGACCTCGATTCCCAGCTGGAACAGGCAATGGACGCGCTGCGCACCCCGCCCGGTGACCTGCCCGTTGCCAACCTCTCCGGTGGAGAGAAGCGTCGCGTTGCGCTCTGCAAGCTTTTGCTGCAGAAGCCTGACCTCCTGCTCCTCGATGAGCCCACCAACCACCTCGACGCCGAAAGCGTTCTCTGGCTCGAGCAGCACCTCGCCAAGTACGCAGGTGCCGTGCTCGCCGTCACTCACGACCGGTACTTCCTCGACCACGTCGCCGAGTGGATCGCTGAGGTCGACCGCGGTCACCTCTACCCGTACGAGGGCAACTACTCGACCTACCTCGAGAAGAAGCAGGAACGTCTCCAGGTCCAGGGCAAGAAAGACCAGAAGCTGTCGAAGCGCCTCGCTGAGGAACTCGAGTGGGTCCGGTCGAACGCCAAGGGACGGCAGGCGAAGTCGAAGGCTCGACTCGCACGCTACGAAGAGATGGTGACCGAGGCCGAGCGCACGCGGAAGCTCGACTTCGAAGAGATCGTCATCCCCGTCGGACCGCGCCTCGGCGCGCAGGTCATCGACGCGAAGAACCTCAAGAAGGGCTTCGGGGAGCGCATCCTCATCAACGACCTCAGCTTCACCCTGCCCCGCAACGGCATCGTCGGAGTCATCGGCCCCAACGGTGTGGGTAAGACCACGCTCTTCAAGACCATCGTTGGCCTTGAGCCGCTTGACGGCGGAGAGCTCAAGATCGGTGAGACGGTCGACATCTCGTACGTCGACCAGAGCCGCGGTGGCATCGACCCGAACAAGAACCTGTGGGAGGTCGTCTCAGACGGCCAGGACTACATCCAGGTCGGAAAGACCGAGATCCCGTCCAGGGCGTACGTCTCCCAGTTCGGGTTCAAGGGCCCTGACCAGCAGAAGAAGGCCGGTGTCCTTTCCGGTGGTGAGCGCAACCGTCTCAACCTGGCACTGACCCTCAAGCAGGGCGGAAACCTCCTGCTCCTCGACGAACCGACAAACGACCTCGACGTCGAAACGCTCGGCAGCCTCGAGAACGCGCTTCTCGAGTTCCCCGGTTGTGCCGTGGTCATCACCCACGACCGGTGGTTCCTCGACCGCATTGCAACTCACATCCTCTCCTACGAGGGGACAGAGGAAGACCCGGGCAACTGGTACTGGTTCGAGGGCAACTTCGAGTCGTACGAGGAGAACAAGATTGAGCGGCTCGGACCGGATGCAGCGAAGCCGCACCGTTCCGCCTACCGCAAGCTCACTCGCGACTGACGCGGGCGCTCTGGCGAAACGATGAAGGCCATGCCGGTGACTCAGTCACCGGCATGGCCTTCATTCTTGTCGTGCCTTCACCGGGTGGGCTTAAGCGTCAGTTGCCAGTGCCGGTGGTACCCGCACCATGCCCTCCTGGGCGACACTCGCAACCAGCACGCCGTCGCGGGAGTAGAACCGGCCGAGCGCGAGTCCGCGTCCGCCGGATGCGCTCGGGGACTCCTGGACGTAGAGCAACCACTCGTCAGCGCGGGCCGGCCGGTGCCACCACATGGCGTGGTCGAGGCTCGCGACCTTGAGATTCGGGGTGACCCAGGCCAGCCCGTGCTTGCGCAGGATCGACTCGAGCAGCGGGTAGTCGCTCGCGTACGCGAGCGCAGCCCTGTGCAGGCTCGGGTCGTCGGGAAGTGTGCCGAACGCCTTGATCCAGACCGCGTTCGTCGCCGTGCGCTCGCCCTCGACCGAGAGGTAGATCGGCGACGGGACGTGGCGGATGTCGAATGGTCGATCGTTGGCCCACGCCCTGGCAGCCGGGTGATCGATGTGTCCGAGCAGCTCGGCTGCGGTCGGGAGGCTCTCGGGGTCTGGGTACCCCTCAGGCATTGTCGCCTGGTGGTCGAGGCCTTCGTCCGGGTCCTGGAACGATGCGATCATCGAGAGGATCGGAACACCGGACTGGTACGCCTGTGTGCGTCTCGTCGAGAATGAACGGCCGTCGTGAATCCGGTCGACACTGAATGTGATTTCCTGGTTCACGTCGCCGGGCCGCAGGAAGTAGCCGTGCATCGAGTGGACGATGCGGTCTTCCGCCGTCGTTCGGCTTGCCGCCATCACGGCCTGTGCGAGCACCTGCCCGCCGTAGACGCGCCCACCCGGCATCCACAGTGATGGCCCCGTGAAGATGTCCTCGCTGGTCCGAGCTCCGGTATCAGTCAGGTTAAGGGCGTTCAAGAGGGATGCGACGGGGTCTGTCATTGCTCTCCGATTGGTGGTGCGGGCGGACTGGTGGGTTTCACCAATGCTTCTTAGGTAGTTTAGACAGCAGATGAATGACGCGATCACCCTCCAGGACGCCCACGCCGCCGCCGACCTTCGGGTATATCTCGCCCGGGCGAGACTCGTGGATGACACAGCGGTTCGCCTGATTGCAGGCGGGGGAGTGCTCGCCGTGTATTCGGCTGTGCTGCACCCGCGCGGCCTGCTCGACACCAGTCCGACGATCCTCGGCCTCCGGACCTTCGCCGAGGTTTCCGGCGCCGTCTTCGACCGCGTGGTCGCTCCGGCTGCGATCGCAGACCGGCTCGCGCACACCGAAGGGGCGTCCGGCGAGATTGTGATCCCGCTTCCGCCGGCCGACGTACGAACGAGCTGGTCGGGGATCGCGCCGCCCCGTGGCGGGTGGGAGCGGATCGGAGGAATCAGCTCGGTCGCGCTCGAACTGGCAGCGAGGGACGGCGCGGGAGAAGTTGCCCGGACTGTGCCGGACAACGCGGGTGACGCCATCGTGCAGCGGGTCAGGGCCGAGGTCTGGTCGCGCCCGCTCGCCGGGCATCCGGACGTTCCGTCAGGAATCGCGTTCGCGGCGGGGAGCCTCGGGTTCCTCGTCGGCGAGGAAGAGGTCCCGCTCTACGCCTCCGGTCCCTGGATCAGGGCGAGCCCGCTGCGGGGCCACGTCCTCGTTCGCTCGTCACGGGGTCTTTGACCGCAGGAGCTGTAACCGATCGCGAGTTGCTGGGTTTGCCCGGGTCAGCGTTGCCGCCGCCGGTGCACACCCAGCAACTCGCGTGGCTCAGGACAGCTGGGCGACGATCGCGCGCCCGGCGGTCCGCCCGGTGAACAGGCATCCGCCCAGAAACGTCCCCTCGAGCGCCCGGTATCCGTGCATCCCGCCGCCGCCGAAGCCGCTGGCCTCTCCGGCCGCGTAGAGGCCCGGGACCGGTGAACCGTCGTGGCCGATCGCACGCGCGGACAGGTCGGTTTGGATGCCGCCAAGGCTTTTCCGGGTGAGGATGTGCAGTTTCACCGCGATGAGCGGCCCTGCCTTCGGATCGAGCAGTTTGTGCGGTCGTGCGACACGGATGATCCTGTCGCCCCGGTAGGAGCGGGCGCCCCTGATCGCTGTGATCTGGGCATCCTTCGAGAACTCGTTGTCCAGCTGGGCATCCCGCCACCTGATCTCGCGTTCCACCCGCACCGGGTCGAGTGGGGCGGTGCCAGAGAGCCGCTCCATGCCCGCCAACAGCTCGGGCAGGTTGTCCGCGACCACGAAGTCGTCGCCCTTCTCTTTGAACGCCTCAACCGGGCCTGGTGCGCCGGGAGCGACCCGCTTGAGCAGGAGCCGGAGGTCCCGGTCGGTGAGATCGGGGTTTTGCTCGCTGCCGGAGAGGGCGAACTCCTTCTCGATGATCTTCTGGGTGAGTACGAACCAACTGTGACCGTGTCCTGTGCCGAGGATGTGCTGCAGGGTCCCCAGCGTGTCGAAGCCGGGGAACAGTGGCGCGGGAAGGCGTGCACCCGTTGCATCGAGCCAGAGTGATGACGGCCCGGGGAGAATTCGGATGCCGTGGGCGGCCCAGACCGGATCCCAGTTGGCAATGCCCTCCGTGTAGTGCCACATCCGGTCACCGTTGACCAGTCGGGCGCCGGCGCGCTCGGCGATACCGAGCCCGCGGCCGTCGACGTGGGCCGGTACTCCGGAGAGCATCGACTCGGGCGGGGCACCGAGCCTCGCCGGCCAGTTCGCCCTGACCAGATCGAGGTTGCCGCCGATGCCGCCCGTCGTCAGGACGACGGCCTGCGCCGACAGCTCGAAGTCGGCGACGACGTCGTGCGGGCTCGCTTCGCCACGACTGGCGGTCGATGGCGAGAGAACGCTTCCGGTCACGCCGGTCACAGCACCGTCGTGAACCACGAGGTCGTCGACGCGGTGGCGATGCCTGAGCTCTACACGCCCTGCCTCGACCCCCGCCCGGACGCGTTTCAGGAACGGTTCGACGATCGCGGGACCGGTGCCCCAGACGATGTGGAACCGCGGGACCGAGTTGCCGTGCCCGTTCGCCGTGTACCCGCCGCGCTCAGCCCAGCCGACGACGGGGAAGAAGCCGACGCCACGTTCGCGCAACCACGATCGCTTGTCCCCAGCGGCGAAGTCGACATACGCTTCTGCCCATCGCCTGGCCCAGTCGTCGTCCTGCCGGTCAAAGGCAGCGGACCCCTGCCAGTCCTGCCAGGCGAGGGAGTGCGAGTCGCGAATGCCCATACGGCGCTGCTCGGGTGTGTCGACGAGGAACAGCCCACCGAACGACCAGTGGGCCTGTCCGCCGAGTGACGCTTCCGGTTCCTGCTCAACGATGATCACCCGCCTGCCGGCGTCCGACAGCTCAGCGGCAGCCACGAGCCCGGCGAGCCCAGCGCCCACAATGATCACGTCGGCCGAGGTCGATGGTACTGCTGGCATCCGGGATCTCCTTCGATCCGCGGGCTACGCCGCCCGCAATGCTCCCAGCGTAGGAGATGGGTGCCGCATCGGACGAGAGGGGCGTCGTCGGCGCGTTACTCGTCGAAGGTATTGACCATCGCCTGCGCTGCGCGCTCGAGGTAGTCCCAGAGGGTCGCTTCGTGCAGGGGCGACAGGCCGAGGGTATCGACCGCGGCGCGCATGTGCAGCAGCCAGCGGTCGCGCGCATCCGGATTGACCTTGAACGGCATGTGCCGCATGCGGAGCCGCGGGTGCCCGCGCTGCTCGCTGTACGTCGACGGCCCGCCCCAGTACTGCTCGAAGAACATCGTCAGGCGTTCGGTCGCCGCTGCGAGGTCTTCCTCGGGGTACATCGGCTTGAGCACGGGATCGGCGGCGACACCCTTGTAAAACTCGAGTGACAGCTTTTCGAAGGTGGCCCGGCCGCCGACCTCCTCGTAGAAACTGGGGGAGTTGAGGTTGGTCATGGCTGTGCTGGCCCCTTCTTCGCCGGCTTCCTCACAGCGTGGGGAGCTTCGTTGACCGTCTTGAGCGGCTTCGTACGCGGGGGGCGCGCTCCGGTCACGGATGCCGCGCCGTCGAAGCCCTCGAGGACCACGCTATTGAGCGACGGCAGGAGGATGCCCATCTCGTCGGTTGCCGCCTTGAGCCGCGCACGGAGCTCGCGGGCGACGTCGTCCTTGGCGGGCGGACGGGTCTTCACGACGAGGCGAATGACGAGTGCCTCCTCGGAGATAGACTCGATGCCCCAGAGCTCGGGACGCTCGAGGATGCGGCTGCGCCACTTCGGGTCCTGGGCGAGGCCTGTCGACGTGGCGAGCATGGTGTCCTGGACGGCTTCGACATCAGGGGCGTCATACGGAATCGCGAGGTCGATGATCACGCGCGCCCAGCCCTGAGACATGTTGCCGACGCGGAGGATCTCGCCGTTGCGAACGAACCACAGGGTTCCGTTGACGTCGCGTACCTGCGTGATGCGGATGCCGACGCGCTCGACCACTCCGGTGGCAGGACCCAGATCGACGACGTCGCCGACGCCGAGCTGGTCTTCCATCACCATGAACAGGCCGTTGAGCACGTCCTTGACGATGTTCTGGGCACCGAAACCAAGACCGGCACCGAGCGCGGCGGTGAGCAGTGCGAGCGAGCCGATGATCTTGTCGTCGATCAGGTTCACGATGAGAACGACGGTGATGATGACGACAGTGACGTTGACGATGTTGCCGAGCACGGTGCCGAGGGTGCGGGTCCGCTGCACAAGTCTCACCGCAGCGAGCGGGGAGACGTTGAGCGCCTGGGTATCTTCAGCACCCTGGGTCTTCTTCACCCCAGAGACTATTTGGTTCACGACCCGTCGAATGACGAAGTGCAGAAGCCACGACGCGATGAACGCGCCGACAATAATGATCGCTATCGCGACGAGTTTGCCGATGGGGGTCGCGAAAAACGCCTCAACGCCTGTCCAGAATTCAGTCATCGCTCCAAGTCTACGTGCGGCGCACTGGGCGGATGCTGGAGGCGGCGTGGGTGTCGGATCCGAGGTGGTTAACGACAAAGGCGCCACACGCACGGGCCGGTGACGGCATCCGTGCGCATGGCGCCCCTGAAGGTCGGGCTACGCCTGAGCGTCGCGCTCCTGTGCGCTGAGCGCACGCTCAACGCCCGCGAGGTTCTCGACGACGATGCGCCGAAGGGCGGGCGGCTCGGCGTTCTGGTCGAGCCAGGCCACCGTTGCGTCCCGCAGTTCTGCACTGGCGAGCGGTGCAGGGTAGAGCCCCACCGCGAGGTACTCGGCGATCTTGTAGCTGCGCGATGCCCAGATGCGCTGGAGCATCTCGAAGTAGTCGGGAACGAACGACGCGAGAACATCACGGTCGCGAGCGCGCTGGAAGCCGATGCCGGTCCACTGCACGATGGCGTTCGGGGCGGTGTCGATGTCGACGACGGATGCCCAGGCGGCACGCTTCGCTTCGAGCGTCGGGATCGCGGCGCGGGCGAGCGCAGCAGCCTTCGCGCCATTGGCCGTGTTGTCGGCGGCCAGGGCCGCATCGACCTCGTCGTTTCCGGCGACTCCACCCGCCGTGAGTGCGGCGAGGAGTTCCCAGTCGAGGTCGGTGTCGATCTCGAGTCCGTCGAGCGCGGTCTCGCCCGAACGGAGGGCGCGAATGGCGTCGAAGTGCTCCCCGGTCGACGCGACAGCCGCGAAGAACTTCACGAACTGGAACTGGGCGTCGCTGCCGGCTTCGGCACCCTGGGCGAGGGCCCACAGTGCGTCGCCGACCTCGCGAACCGTGCTCTCCCTGTGCTCGGGTGCGACGTACTGGGTGGCCGCGAGTACGAGCTGGTTGAGTGTCGTGCGGATGGTCGTCGACTCGGTCTCTGTCGCGATGTTTCCGAGCACGAGGCGCACGTAGTCGCGAGCGGGAGTTTCGGCGTCGCGGGTCGCGTCCCAGGCGGCGGCCCACACGAGGGACCGTGCGAGCGGGTCCTCGATCGCGGAGAGCGACTCGGTCGCGACGGCGAGTGATGCGTCATCGAGGCGGATCTTCGCGTAGGCGAGGTCGTCGTCGTTGAGCAGCACGAGGTCCGGGCGCTTCAGGCCGACGAGTTCGGCGACCTCGGTGCGCTCACCGTCGACGTCGAGCTCGATCCTGTGCTCGCGGAGGAGCTTGCCGTCGACCAGGTTGTAGAAACCGATGGCGAGGCGGTGGGGGCGGATCGTCGGGTACTCAGGTACCGCCGACTGCAGCACGGCGAACGAGGTGATGGCTCCCGATTCGTCGACGGCGATCTCCGGACGGAGCGTGTTGACGCCGGCCGTCTCGAGCCAGAGCTTGCCCCAGTCGCTGAGGTCGCGGCCGGACGCCGTCTCGAGCTCGCTGAGCAGGTCGACGAGTTCGGTGTTGCCGTACTCGTGCTTCTTGAAGTACGCGGCGACGCCGGCGTAGAACGCCTCGATTCCGACCCAGGCCACGAGCTGCTTGAGAACCGAGCCACCCTTGGCGTACGTGATGCCGTCGAAGTTGACCTGAACGTCCTCGAGGTCGTTGATCGTCGCAACGATGGGGTGGGTCGATGGCAGCTGGTCCTGCTTGTATGCCCAGCTCTTCTCCATGGCGTTGAACGTTGTCCATGCGCCGGTCCACTCGGTGGCCTCTGCGACCGCGATGGTCGACGCCCACTCGGCGAACGACTCGTTGAGCCACAGGTCGTTCCACCACTTCATCGTGACGAGGTCGCCGAACCACATGTGCGCGAGCTCGTGCAGGATCGTGACGACGCGGCGTTCCTTGATGGCATCCGTCACCTTGGAGCGGAAGACGTACGCCTCGGTGAACGTGACAGCCCCCGCGTGCTCCATGGCCCCGGCGTTGTACTCGGGTACGAACAGCTGGTCGTACTTGGGGAAGGGGTACGGGTAGTCGAAGTTCTTCTCGAAGTATTCGAAGCCCTGGCGGGTCTTCTCGAAGATGTAGTCAGCGTCAAGATATTCGGACAGGCTCTGACGGCAGAAGACTCCGAGCGGAATCGTGCGTCCGTCACTCGACGTCAGCTCACTGCGCACGGCGACATACGGACCTGCGATGATCGCGGTGATGTAGCTCGACATCCGCTGTGTCGGCTCGAACGCCCAGGTCTTGCTGTTCTCGCCTGCATCGACGGGCTCTGGAGTGGGGGAGTTGGAGATGACGTCCCAGTGGGCGGGCGCGGTCACGGTGAACCGGAAGGTCGCCTTGAGGTCCGGCTGCTCGAAGACGGCATACATGCGGCGCGAGTCCGGCACCTCGAACTGGCTGTAGAGGTAGACCTCGTCGTCGACGGGGTCGACGAATCGGTGCAGGCCCTCACCGGTGTTCATGTAGATCATGTCGGCGTCGACGATGAGCTCGTTGTCGGCCTGCAGGTTGTCGAGGGCGATACGGATGCCGTCGCTGATGGCCGCGGGGTCGAGGGCAACACCGTTGAGGGTCACCGAGTGCACGGTGCGGGTGATGGCGTCGATGAAGGTCGAAGCGCCCGGTGTCGCGCTGAACCGGACCGTCGTCGTCGACCGGAAGGTCTCGGGGCCGGTGGTGAGGTCAAGGGCGATCTGGTAGCTCGAGGGAGAGACGAGCGAGGCTCGTTCCTGTGCTTCGGCGCGGGTGAGGTTTTCTCCGGGCAACGGGGACTCCTTAGGTGTGGCTGTGGATCGATGCGGATCGTGTCCGAGATTCCAGCGTAGTGCTCCGCCTTCCGCTGCCAATGGGCTGAGGTGGCCTCTCGTGAGTGAATTCCGTGGTTGGCTGTGGGAATGAGCACCGATACCCCGACCGCTGTTGATTTCTGGTTCGACCCGTCCTGCCCCTGGGCGTGGATGACATCGAGGTGGGTGGACGAGGTCGCGAAATACCGCAACCTCGAGGTGACGTGGCACGTGATGAGCCTCGCCGTGCTCAATGAGAACCAGGACGTGTCGGACGAATACCGCGCCTTTTTCCCGCGAGCGCTCCGGTACACCCGCCTCGTCACCGCCGCGAAGGAAGAATTCGGTCAGGCCATCGTTAAGCCCCTCTACGACGCCCTCGGCACCCAGATTCACCCCGGCGGGTCAACCGACCCGGACACGGTGATCTCGCAGGCGCTCGCCGAGGTCGGCCTTCCCCCGGAATTCGCGGAGCACTCCGAGAGCGACAGCTACGACGCCCAGATGCGTGCCAGCCACTTCGACGGCATCGAGCGGGTCGGCCAGGATGTCGGAACGCCGGTCATTGCCGTGAACGGCACAGCGTTCTTCGGACCGGTCATTTCCCCGGCGCCGCTGGGCGAGGAGGCCGTCCGCCTGTGGGACGGAGTCGTCGCTGTGGCGTCATACCCCGGCTTCTTCGAACTCAAGCGCAGCCGGACCGTCGAGCCCATCTTCAACTGATCGCGCCGCGCGAGTCGCACGGACTCTCGTCGGGGACGGCAGAATGGAAGCATGCGCATCCATATCGCCACCGATCATGCCGGCCTCGACTTCAGCACAGACCTGCAGGAGTACCTCGCCGGTAGCGGGCACGAGGTCATCGACCACGGGCCGACCGAGTATGACGCACTCGACGACTACCCGGCGTTCTGCATCAACGCGGCGCTCGGAGTGCTGCACGACCGTGCGGCCGGTGTCGAGGCTCTCGGTGTGGTGTTCGGTGGCTCTGGCAACGGCGAGCAGATCGCCGCGAACAAGGTGAACGGCATCCGTGCTGCCCTCGTCTGGAACGTGAGCACCGCGAAGCTCGCACGCGAGCACAATGACGCCAACGTGATCTCGATCGGTGCGCGGCAGCACTCGTTCGACGAGGTGAAGACGTTTATCGACGCGTTCATCGCTGAACCATTCTCGGGCGATGAGCGCCACGTCCGGCGCATTGCGCAGATCGCCGAGTACGAGACCACGGGGACGATCGCCGGCAAGGGCGTCGACGCCGGATTGTCCGAGCGGGGTTAGCGTGCCAGAGGGTCACTCAGTTCATCGCATCGCCCGGCAGTTCCGCACGAATTTCCAGGGACACCGGGTCGCCGCGTCGAGCCCGCAGGGGAGGTTCGCGGAGGGGGCGTCGATCCTCGACGGTCGTACGCTCACCGACGTGAAGGCCGTCGGCAAGCAGATGTTCCTCGACTTCGATGACGACCTCTGGCTGCGGGTCCACCTCGGCATGTACGGGGCATGGGACTTTGCCGGTGAGATCACCTCTGACGCCACTATCGCGAGTGCCAACGGCAGGATGGGCCAGACCAACCAGCACGGTACCGACCTCGCCGCGGTGATCCTCGACGAGGCCGGCGAGAATTCGCTGCACTCGATCGGTGCGCCGCGAAAGACCCGCGTGCGAATGTCTGAGCAGACCAAGGGCCTCTCGGGTGAGGACTGGGACACGTTCCCGCCTCCGCCCGTCGGCGCCGTCCGGCTCCGCCTGCTGACCGAGCATGCCGTCGCCGACCTGCGGGGTCCGACCGCCTGCGAGATTCTCGATGGCGAACGGGTGAACGCGGTGATCGCGAAACTCGGCCCTGACCCGCTCCTCGACCCGAGTCAGGCCGCCGAGGACAGGTTCACCGCTGTTGTGCGCAAGAAGCCCACACCGATCGGCCTGCTGCTGATGGACCAGTCCGTCGTCTCCGGGATCGGAAACGTCTACCGCGCTGAGCTGCTCTTCCGTTCGCGGATCAACCCGCACACTCCGGGCAAGCAGATCCCCGAGGAACTCGTGCGCGGGCTCTGGCAGGACTGGGCGAGGCTCCTGCCCATTGGGGTGGAGACCGGCCAGATGATGACGATGGACGATCTCCGGGGCGAGGACTATCGCAAGGCGATGGCGAGTCGAGATGATCGCCACTGGGTTTACAAGCGCGAGGGTCTGCCCTGCCGGGTCTGCGGGACGAACATCGTTCTCGAAGAGATGGGTGCCCGAAAGCTGTACTGGTGCCCCAACTGCCAGCGGTGACCGGCGGTATGGCCCACCCGAGGAGGGCGCGATGACAGAATTCCGGCTGAGCGCAACCAGTCCGGGTTCCGGCATCCGCTCGACCCTCAGAAACGCCCGCGTTGTCGGTTCCGACGGCTCTGGTGTCGATATCGTGATCGAAGACGCCCGGATCGCCGACATCCGTCCCGCTGGTTCGACGGCTCAGGAGGGGGAACTCACGGAGCTCGATGGCCGGTGGGTGCTGCCAGGCCTCTGGGATCACCACGTTCACTTCACGCAGGTAGCCCTGGCCTCCCGACGGCTCGACCTGACGGCGAGCGACTCAGCCGCATCGGTGCTCGACCTCGTCAGCGGCTATGTCGCCGCTGCCCTCCCGACGGTGCGTCCCGACGACATCCTCGTCGGCTCCGGTTTCCGTGACGCTCTGTGGCCGGATGCCGCTGAGCTCGAGGCGTTCGACCGGATCTCCCATGGCCGCCGGGTTGTGCTGATCGGAGCAGACCTGCACTGTGTGTGGCTGAACAGCGCCGCCCTCGCGCAGTTCGGGCACGCGGGTCACCCCACCGGGCTGCTGCGCGAGGAGGACGCCTTCGCCGTGAGCCAGGGACTCGGCGCTGATGATCTCGTCGTCGATGGCTGGGCGCGAGACACGGCCGCTGCGGCGGCTGCACGCGGAGTGGTCGGGGTGGTCGACTTTGAAATGGCGTGGAATCTCGAGGTGTGGAAGCGTCGGGCCCAGGCCGGGGCAACCGCGCTCCGGGTGCGGTTCGGTATCTACCCCGGCGACCTCGACCGCGCGCTCACCGAGCGGCTCGCGACCGGGCAGGTCGTGCCGCACACCCACGGCCTCGTCGAGGTCGGCTCGCTCAAGGTCATCACCGACGGGTCCCTGAACACGAGGACCGCGTACTGCGACGATCACTACGACGGACTCGCTGGTCAATCGGACGCACACGGTGTGCTGACGGTCCCCGAGGCAGAACTCACCGAGCTGATGCGTCGCGCAACGGCCGGTGGCCTGAGCAGCGCGATTCACGCCATCGGTGACCGCGCAAACTCGCTCGCACTCGACGCCTTTGCCGCGACGGGCGCGACAGGGTCCATCGAACACGCACAACTGCTTCGCGACACCGATGTTGCGAGGTTCGCCGAGCTCGGCGTTACGGCGAGTGTTCAGCCCGAGCACGCCATGGACGATCGCGACGCTGCGGAGAAGCTGTGGCCGGGGCGCACGCGCCGCGCATTTGTCCTCCGTGCCCTGCTCGATCACGGTGCAACCATCGCCCTGGGTTCGGATGCGCCCGTCGCGCCACTCGATCCGTGGGTGGCCATTTCTGCAGCGGTGGGGCGGTCGAGGGACGACCGCGCGCCGTGGCATCCGGAACAGTCGATTGGTGTCGCCGAGGCGCTCGCGGCGACCACCCGCACGCCGAACGAGGCGGTAGCGGCCGGGCGGGTCGCTGACCTCGCCATCGTCGACAGGAACCCGCTTACCTCAACTCCGGAAGAACTGAGGCGGATGCCCGTCGCTGCGACGATCCTCAACGGCCGGTTCACGCACTCGGTGCTCTAGAACCCATCCGGCTGTACCCGCTGGCGCAACACAAAAGAGGGCCGCCCGAAGGCGACCCTCTTTCGAAGAGAGCGGGGAACCGGCGCTACCTGGCGACGTGGGCGACGAGGAACCAGCGGTCCTTTTCAAGGCCGCGGGAAACCTCGACGGCGATGTCCTGGCTGGTGAGGTCGATGGCGTCGAGCTCGTCAACCGCGGTCTTCACCGTGGTGAGCGTTGCGTCGATCTGCGCCACGAATTCGGCGATGGTGGTCTCCGACTGCTGGAAACCAGCGGTCAGCTCGCCGGTGGTGGTCTTGGCGGCGACGGTGGACAGGCGTGCGTCCACAGGAAGGCCCAATGCGACGATGCGCTCTGCTGCGCTGTCTGCCCAGTCCTGGGCGTGCGCGACGATGGTGTCGAGGAGCTCGTGGACCCCGATGAAGTTCGCTCCGCGAACGTGCCAGTGCGCCTGCTTGCCGTTGACGACGAGGGCGGTGAGGTCGATAACGACCGGGGTCAGGAACTGTGCGACGCCTGCGGCGACGTCGGGGCTGACGGAGGTCTGTGAGACGGTTGCGGTGGTTTCTGCCATGGTGTTCCCCTTTGCTTGTGCGCTGAAAGTGGTGCGCTCTGGATGCAACGGTACTCAGGCTCAGGCATTCCGCAAGCAAGCCAAGGCTCGTCTAACTCAGGGATCAGAGGGGGTTTACCCCGGTCGGAATCGGGACGATGCCGGATGTTGTGAGAGCTCGCTCTCACGAGGCTTGATGCATGACCTCCCGTTCTTCCGCTTCTCCGGCGCGACCACGCCGCGGAGCACTTCTCAGCCTCATCATCGCCATCCCCGTCCTGCTCATCGCCGGGTGCGCAGCCCTTGCCGTCTTCGGGTCGGCGGGGGTGTTCGCCGCTGCGAAAGTGAACACCATCGGTTCGGTGTCGTTCGCGAATGCACTCGCGGTTCCTCCGCTCGCCCCGTCGCGCCTCGAGTCCGACGGCACGCGCGTTTTCGAGCTCGAACCGCAGGAAGGGTCGACGAGTTTCCGACCGGGAACGACGACCACCACCCGCGGGTACAACGGCAACCATCTCGGTCCGACCCTCGTTGCTGCCCGCGGCGAGAAAGTGCGGGTGGATGTAACGAATCGCCTGGACGATCGCACCACGGTGCACTGGCACGGCATGCACCTGCCCCCGGCCATGGACGGAGGACCACACCAGCCGATCGAGCCCGATGCGACCTGGTCGCCCGAGTGGGTCATTGACCAGCCAGCCGCGACACTCTGGTACCACCCGCATCCGCACGGTGAGACCGACAACCAGGTCACGGCGGGACTTGCCGGGCTCTTTTACCTTCGGGACGACGCCGAGGCGGCGCTTGCGCTCCCGCGCACGTACGGAGTCGACGACGTTCCCGTCATTGTGCAGGACACTCCCATCGATGACGACGGAGAGATCCGAAACGAAGATCGCGGGTTCGTTGGAGCCCTCGGCCGGGATCTGATCGTCAACGGAACGCCAGGTCCATACCTCGACGTCGAGACGACATCCGTGCGGCTCCGCCTCCTCAACGCCTCGACAGCGCGGACATACAACTTCGGGTTCGATGACAGGAGGGACTTCGCGCAGATCGGTTCGGACGGAGGACTCCTCGCCGAACCGAATCGCACCTCAGCCGTGCGGTTGTCGCCGGGGGAACGGGCGGAAATCGTGGTCGATATCGTGCCAGGCGAGCGTGTGGCGCTACGGTCGACAGAACCCGACCTCGGCATGCTGCCGGTCCTCGCTGGCCAGAACGGTGGTGCTGACCGGTTCGACGTGCTCGAGTTGCGCGCCGCGGCCACGCTGCGTCCCTCCGCGGCGGTTCCGGACGCGCTGGTCCCCGTTGACCGGATCCAGGCGTCGGATGCTGTAACCACGCGGACATTCAGACTCGACGGGTTCACCATCAACGGTCAGAGCATGGACATGGACCGCATCGATGAGGTGGTCACGGTCGGCTCCACCGAGGAGTGGGTGGTTACCAACGGCATGACGATGCCGCACAACTTCCACGTGCACGACGTTCAGTTCCAGGTGGCATCCGTCGACGGGAAGGAACCAGGGCCCGAACTCGCCGGCTGGAAAGACACGATCTATCTCGCACCACAGGTCGAGTACCGGCTTCTGTTGCGCTTCGAGGACTACGCCGATTCGGACGTTCCCTACATGTACCACTGCCATCTGCTGTGGCACGAGGACAACGGGATGATGGGCCAGTTTCTCGTCGTCGAGCCGGGCGAACAGCGCGATCTCCCCGGAGCACCGACCTCACCGAAGCACGATCAACACCCGGACGGGTATGGCCCACGGCAGACTGAAGGAACCGGCCATGATCACTGATGTTGCAGACGCAGACGGATCCGACGCCGCGAACTAACGCAGTGACCGGATGCTCCGTGCAACGGCCTGAAGATCACGAATCCGTTTCTCGTATGTTGCCGCGAGGACAATGAGGATGACGCCACCGATGCCCGCCCACAGCCACCAGGGGATGGCCCCGTAGAGTCCCGAAATCCACGGCCAGAGCTGTGCGAGACCGTGGACGACGAGCACAGCGGCCCCGATCAGTGTCGGTGCACTGAGCTTGAGAGCCAGCCCGATTCCGAACACGACGAGTGCCGCGACGCCGAGAGCGACAACGCGCCACAGCTCGTTGCTCGCGAAATCGGCGAAGAGCGACGGAACCAGGAGAAGGATCAGGCCAGCACCGAGGTGCGGCCATGAGCGGGCCGCCGGGTCGGCGCTCAGACGCACGGCGCCAACCGCAATCAGGGCGACCGCGATCGGCACCGTCGCCGTTTCGAACGGGTCGGCGAGGCCGACGGTCATCGCCGATGCTGCGACGATCACCGCGGCTCCGAGTGCCGTCCAGCGAATGATCTCCGACCGTGCGGCTCCCAGCGACGCGGCGACGAAGAGGGCGCTGGCGAGCAGCAGCGTGAGCAGGAACCGCCAGAACTCTGCCTCTCCGGCCAGGATCGACTCCGCGAGTGGGAGTGCGAGGACAACGGGGGCCGCGGCGACGGCGAGTGTGCCGAGGATGTGGGGAACCCGGCGGCGGTACAGCCAGAGCGCACCGCCGACCGCAAGGCCAGCCGCGGCGACCTCGTTCTCCCATCCGCCCGGGGTGCGCGTCGAGTCGACGACCGGGAGGACGAGGGTGAGGAGCAGCATCGTGACCACGCCGGTGAACCACACCACGACAGCAACGCGGGTCGCGGCCCAGACGGGCGGCAGGAACGGGCCAGCCAGAAGCAACAGGATGGCGGCGCCAAGCGTGATGGCCATGCGAACGGGCTCATCGGTGCCCGAGGCTGCGGCGCTCGGGAGCAGCGCAACCGCGAGCGCCGCACCGAAGAGGACGGTCCGGGGTGAACTGACTCTGTCGGTGACAGGCTCGCGACGGATCACGATGAGGGCCAGGATCGCGAACAGGAGACCGGAGACCGGCAGGGTGTAGAACTCGACGACATCGACGTCGTTTCTCGCGAGGCCAAGCCACAACGAACCCACTGCGAGCGGGAGACCTGCCCACGCCACGTGGCGGCGGAGCGAACGACCAGCGAAGACTCCGCCGTCGCCACTCGCGATGATCACTGCGGCGACCGCGAGCAGAAGGAGCGCGAGCCAGCCGAGTCTCTCGCTGCCGACCGCGCGCGGGACGAGGAACGCGGCCACGAGAACGACGGGGACGTCCCAACAGGCCCGTGCGATCCTCGCCGGGTCGTTCAGGATTCCTGCAAGAGTCGCTGCCGCCGAATTGTGCGTCGGCCGGAAGACCGCGAGAGCCAGAGCGGCGAGGACGACGATTGCCGAGGAGACGGCCACCGGAGTCACTGCGTCGTCGATCTGGTCCCAGAGGACAGCAACGAACCCGAGGGCGGTGACCGGTGCTGCCGCAGCAGCCACGTACCGTTCAGGCCACGCAGCGACGCGACGGGGGAACTGCCAGAGGATGGTGACACCCGCCGCAATCCCCGAGGCGATGAGGAACGGAGTGGCGTCGGCGGAGATGCGGGCGGCCAGCCAGAGGAGGCCCGCGAAGGTCGCGAGGCCGCCGATGGACACGGCGACGGCGGACTCCGCGCGGGTGAGAAGCCCTGGCGCAAAGAGGACGGTCAGGACGATTACGGCGGCGCAGACGACCAGGGCCAGGGCGGGAGCGGCCGGCGCACTCGTGGCTTCCGTGACCGTCTGGTACCAGGAGGGAGCGAGCAGGACGCTGCCGAGCAGAACCCCGAGTCCGCTGGCGACGACGACCGGCGTTGTTGCGCTGGCCACGGTGTGAGGGGCCGTGTGGTGCACGACCCGGTGGAGGACAACGAGAACCGCCAGCGTCGCGATCACCGCGAAGGGGAAGGTAACGGTGCTCGTGAGGCCGACGACGAACACCCCGAAGGTGCCGAGAGCTGAGGTGATCGCGGCGACGAGCCGGTAGGGCCAGGCGATACGTCCTGATGCGGTCGCGGCAAGCGCTGCAACGGCGACGAGGAGGAGACCAGAGCCGCTCAGTGCCGGTGTGCCCAGGACGAGACACGCGCCGATGAGGCCGATGGCGCCGAGAGCCAGGGACGCCCAGCCGCTGCTCCGAAGGTGGCCAAGCAGCGCGAGTGCGGATGCTGTGAGCAGCGAGACAGCGATGAGCGCGACAGGTGCGGTCCACTCGGAGCCGGGCCCCGAACGCGCGAATGGTTCGAGCACACCGAGGCTGAACGGTCGGAGGGTAAGGATCGAGAGGAGGTGGAGGAGCGCACTCATCGCGGCCGGAGCGGCCAGCAGCGCTGTCGCGGCGAGGGGCACGGCCGTCGCGAGCCTCAGGAGCGATGCGCCGTCTGACGCGCGACCGAGCCGCGCGACGATGGCGAGAACGACAGCACCCATCGCTGTCGCGGTCACGGGAATCCAGAACAGGTCGCTGGGGCTGTTCGCCTCCAACAGGAGAGCGGGACCGATTGCCGCGATGCTCAAGCCGAGCCCGAGGGCGGCGAAGACCTGCCACGGTGTGCTCCGGAGCGCCGAGGTCACATCGGGACGCGGCTGCGACGCCGGTTGCGCGGCTGCGTTGTCGGCCGGTTCCTCGATGGGCGGTGCCCCCATGTCGGGGGCGACGCTGGGGTCGAGAACGCCAGGGGCGACGCCAGCCGGGTTGGTGCCGCCTGGGCCTGTCGGCCCGACGACCTGGAACTCGGACAGTGCGAGGTGGCCGAACCAAATCACCGCGATCACAGCGAGCGCGATAACCGCGCCACCGTCCAGATCGGGGAACCCGAACGAACCCGGAAGGATCGCCAGCCCGGCCGCGATGAACCCGAGCGCTCGCACCAGGCTGCACTCGAGCGCGCCGAGCGGAATCCAGCGCCATGCGAGGGCGGCAGCACCCACGGCCGCAAACGCCGCCCAGATCTGCTCGCTGGCGTCGACCGTGGTGAGAATGCCGATGGTGAGCGCGAAGACGGCGACCGGCCCGAGCAGCGCCGCGGAGATACTCAGCGACCGCAGCGGCAGCATCCGGAATCCCGCGGTGAGTGCCACAGCCAGCAGGCCCGTTGCGATGCCCGTGTACAACCAGCCGTCGAGCGTTGCCGAGCCGAACAGGTCATTGGCGCGAACGATCCAGATGTCGAGCAGGAGGAGCACGATGGCGAGCACGGCGATTCCCTGCGCGGTGCCCGAGAGCCTCCGCCGGTGCAGCAGCCAGGCAATGCCGAAGACGGCGATGCTTGCCGCTCCGGTCAGGATCGACCGGACTTCGAGGCTCGCGACGAGGTAGGCGAGAAGGACGAAGAAGATCGCCATGATCGAGACCAGGATGACGCCAACCGTCAGCATCAGTATCTGGATGCCCGAACGGCGCGGGCGGCCATCAGCGGTTGCACCCCCCGACGTCGGCGGGAGAGCTTGCGGCGGCAGTTGTGCGTGCAGCGCGCTCAGGGATGCTGGTTCTGTCGAGTGTGCGAGGGGAACAGAGGCGGCGGGGGACTGCGCACTCTGGTACAGCGCGCCCGGGTACTGCCCGACGTTTACCGGCTGCTGCTGGACCACCTGCGGTACAGGCGCGCTAGCCGCGAGCCGAAGCGCCTCGCGCTCAGCCTGCGAGGCGCGCATGCGATCGAGAAGATTCTGCCGTCTCGACTCAGCGGTCCGAACAGCGGTGCCCGCTTCGAGCACGCCGGCGGCCTCGGGGCCTGAGAGGTCGAGACCGCACACGTGGCACACAGGACCGGCGGAACCTGCCGGCACCGGTGTGGATGCCGAGAGAGCGGTGAAGCATGACGGGCACCGAGAGCTGTCTGTCAGGTATTCCGCGCGCTGCGGCCATACCGGTGTTCGACCGTTCAGTCCTCCACCGGGAACAGTGGGCTCAGTCGGAGGGTGCGGCTGGGGCACATGGCCCTGAGTCGAAGACATGGCCCGATTGTGGCAGAGGCTGTCGAGATGGGTGGGTACATTTGCGATCCGTGGACAGAACTGCCCATGTGGAGAAAATCCGGAGCGATAGTGTGACCCCATGACGAGTGACAGCAGCGCAACAGTCCTCCGGCTCACCGGGATCGAGGGGCCGACGATCGACGACACAGCCTTCATTGCGCCCGGTGCGCGCATCGTCGGTAACGTCACGCTCGGGCCGGCATCGAGCGTCTGGTACAACGCGGTTCTCCGCGGGGACTCGGCGTCGATCGAGATCGGCGATGGGAGCAACATCCAGGACGGGGTCGCCGTGCACGTGGATTCAGCATCGCCTGTTGTCATCGGCAAAGGGGTATCGGTCGGTCACAATGCCGTCGTGCACGGCTGCACGATTGGAGACACGGTGCTCGTTGGCATGGGCGCCGTCGTCCTCAGCGGAGCGGTGATCGGCGACGAGTGCCTGATCGCCGGGGGAGCGGTCGTGCTGTCGGGGGCGGTTATTCCACCGCGTTCGCTCGTCGCAGGGGTGCCGGGAAAGGTTCGACGCGAGCTGACCGATGACGAGATCGATGGCATCCGAAAGAATGCGGAGATCTATCTCGGGCACTCGAAACACCACGCGGAATCACTCGACGCGGGAGCGTGAGTGTCACTTAGCGCTGGCGTTGGCGGTTTTTCTTCGTCCAGCGCTTCTGTGAGGCCATTCCGGTACCGAGGCAGAGCGCCGACGCGGCCATGAGAAGGACTCCGGAGCCGAAGCGGCCCGTGGCGAGTGCGAGACCGGCAATCACGAAGAGCACGACGCCGGCGGCTGTCCACAGCGCGTAAGGCCGGAGCATCTTCATGGCTTCGCCTTCGTCGTGCGGGCGGAACGGATCATTGGAGGGGCTGACGAGAATCGAACTCGCATCATCTGTTTGGAAGACAGAGGCTTTACCACTAAGCTACAGCCCCGAATCCGGCGGATTTATGCCGGAATTACGGTATTCAGTTGGAGAACCATGCCGGCGAACCGGCACTCGAATATCGTAGTACACGTTTGGGGGTGGTGTGTGCACATGCACGGTGGACAGGATTGCCCGCCGTCCGTGCATTAGACTGTCCGAGGCCTTCCAACCGAGTTTTGTTATCGATTGGCTTGTCCATCACCGGTAGTAATACCGGGGCGTAGCTCAGCTTGGTAGAGCGCCCGGTTTGGGACCGGGAGGTCGCAGGTTCGAATCCTGTCGCCCCGACAATCCGAAACTCCTCAGATCGAGGAAAAATCCACAACACAGGAGAACACACCAACGTGAAATCCACGGTCGAACAGCTCAGCCCCACTCGCGTCAAGGTTGCCATCTCGGTGACACCCGAAGACCTGAAGCCGAGCATCACCCACGCCTACGGCCACATCGCCGAACAGGTCAACATCCCCGGATTCCGCAAGGGCAAGGTTCCCCCGGCAATCATCGACCAGCGCATGGGCAAGGGCGCTGTGCTCGAGCACGCCGTCAACGAGGGCCTCGACGGTTTCTACCGCGCCGCCATCGAAGAGCACGGCATCCGCACTCTGGGTCGCCCGGAGGCTGACATCGTCGAGTGGCCCAGCGACAAGGACTTCTCCGGAGACCTGAAGCTCGCCATCGAGGTTGACGTTCGTCCCGAGATCACTCTCCCGGCATACGACGACATCACCATCGAGGTCGACGCAGCCGAGGTTACCGACGCAGACGTTGAAGAAGAACTCAACAAGCTCCGCACCCGGTTCGGCACGCTCGTCACCGTTGACCGCCCAGCGGCAACCGGCGACTTCGTGCAGATCGACCTCGTTGCAACGATCAACGGCGAAGAGGTCGACACCGCTTCAGGTATCTCATACGAGGTCGGTTCCGGTGACCTCATCGAGGGCATCGACGAGGTCCTCGAGTCACTCACCGCCGGCGAGGTCACCACGTTCAGCGCACCGCTGCTCGGTGGAGACCACGAGGGCGAGACCGCTGAGATCACCGTCACCGTCGGAGCCGTCAAGGAGCGCGAGCTTCCTGCAGCCGACGACGACTTCGCGCAGATCGCCAGCGAGTTCGACACCATCGCCGAGCTGACCGAGAGCCTCAAGGAGCAGGCGGCTCGCCAGAAGGCGTTCGGCCAGGGCACCGAGGCTCGCACCAAGCTGCTCGAGAAGCTCGTCGAAATGGTTGAGATCCCCGTTCCGGAGAAGCTCGTCGAAGACGAGGTTCACCGTCACCTCGAGGGCGAAGGCCGACTCGAAGACGACGAGCACCGCGCAGAGGTCAAGACCTCGAGCGAGGCAACCTTCAAGCAGCAGATGCTTCTCGACACCATCGCTGAGGCCGAGAAGGTCCAGGTCAGCCAGGACGAGCTCACCCAGTACCTGATCCAGGGTGCCGCTCAGTACGGCATGGAGCCGGGCGAGTTCATCAAGGTTCTCGACGAGAACAACCAGATCCCGGCCATGGTCGGAGAGGTTGCCCGCAACAAGGCCCTCGCGGTTGTCCTCGGCAAGACCAAGGTCGTCGACACCGCCGGAAAGCCCGTTGACCTCACCGGGTTCATCCCGACCGACGAAGACGACGCTCCCGCTGACGAGACCGACGCGGCCGACGCTGTTGAGGCCGACGCTGTCGAAGCTGACGCTGCCGACGCTGAGACCGAAGAGGCTCCGGCTAAGAAGGCGAAGAAGGCCAAGAAGTAGTATCGCCGTGCGATAACGACGGATGCCCCGGAATTTTTTCCGGGGCATCCGTCGTTTTGTCGTGGGTGCGCTGTACGCACGCTCATGGCCCTCGGGATATCTGCCCACGGCGAACAGGGCAGAAGTGGCTTTGCACCTCCGATAGATTCGATTACACGCAACAACTGAAATGGAGCGCGACATGGCCGAACTGGCACTGCCGAACAGTGTTTTTGACCGACTGCTGAAGGATCGCATCATCTGGCTCGGCGCAGAAGTACGCGATGAGAACGCCAATGAGATCGCTGCGAAGCTGTTGCTGCTCGCGGCTGAAGACTCCAAGCGTGACATTTACCTCTACATCAACTCACCCGGTGGTTCCATCACCGCGGGCATGGCGATCTACGACACCATGCAGTTCGTCCCCAACGACATCGTCACGGTCGGTATCGGCATGGCGGCCTCGATGGGACAGCTTCTTCTGACGGCCGGAACCAAGGGCAAGCGCTACATCACGCCGAACGCCCGGGTGCTCCTGCACCAGCCGCACGGTGGCTTCGGTGGAACCGCGAGCGACATCCAGACGCAGGCTCAGCTCATCCTCGACATGAAGAAGCGCCTCGCTGAGATCACCGCAGCGCAGACCGGGAAGACCGTCGAGCAGATCAACGCCGACGGTGACCGTGACCGCTGGTTCACGGCACAGGAAGCCCTCGAGTACGGTTTCGTCGATCACATCCGCGAATCAGCAACGGACGTCGCCGGCGGCGGCGGCACCGAGGCGAGCTAAGCGCAGAGAGACAAAGGAAAAACTATGGACACCCCTACATTCCGCGCAGCGGGCAACCTTCCGCAGCAGGCGGCAGCGATGCCGAACTCGCGCTACATCCTCCCCAGCTTCGAGGAGCGCACGGCATACGGCTACAAGCGCCAGGACCCGTACGCGAAGCTCTTCGAGGACCGCATCATCTTCCTCGGCGTGCAGATCGACGACGCATCGGCGGATGACGTCATGGCGCAGCTGCTCGTGCTCGAGAGCATGGACCCTGACCGCGACATCGTCATGTACATCAACTCACCCGGTGGCTCGTTCACCGCGATGACGGCGATCTACGACACCATGCAGTACATCCGTCCGCACGTGCAGACTGTTGTTCTCGGCCAGGCCGCGTCAGCTGCCGCGGTGCTCACCGCTGCCGGCACGCCGGGTAAGCGACTCGCGCTGCCGAACGCCCGGATCCTCATCCACCAGCCGGCTGTCGGCCAGGCGGGCCAGGGGCAGGCATCCGACATCGAGATCCAGGCAGCGGAGATCCTCCGTATGCGTGTCTGGCTCGAGGAGACGCTGTCGCAGCTCTCGAACCGCTCGGTCGAGCAGGTCAACAAGGACATCGATCGCGACAAGATCCTCTCGGCCGCCGAGGCGCTCGAGTACGGTCTCATCGACCAGGTGCTCACGAGCCGCAAGAGCCTGCCGGCTCTCGTCAAGGGCGCGTAACACCGATCAACCACGAAGGTGGGATCCATGGAACACCATTGGATCCCACCTTTTTCGGTCTGCGGGTGGTCACGATTGTGACCCACCGCGCGCCGGATACACTCCGATGTCATATGTTCGGGTTAGGCTCGAGTACCGGATAGCCAGAAGAGGAGAAAAGCTGATGGCACGAATCGGTGAGAGCGCCGACCTGCTCAAGTGCTCCTTCTGTGGCAAGAGCCAGAAGCAGGTACAGCAGCTCATTGCTGGGCCAGGCGTCTACATCTGCGACGAGTGCGTCGAGCTCTGCAACGAGATCATCGAAGAGCGTCTCGCAGAGGCAGGCGAGGTCGCGGCGACGGAGTTCGAACTCCCGAAGCCCCGCGAGATCTTCAACTTCCTCGAGGAGTACGTCATCGGGCAGGAGCCGGCCAAGAAGGCGCTGTCTGTCGCGGTGTACAACCACTACAAGCGCACACGGGCACGGTCCACGCTCACCAGCGCCGACTCGATCAACGACGACATCGAGATCGCGAAAAGCAACATCCTGCTTATCGGCCCGACCGGCTGCGGCAAGACCTACCTCGCGCAGACTCTGGCGAAGCGGCTCAACGTGCCGTTCGCCGTCGCTGATGCAACCGCGCTGACCGAGGCCGGCTACGTCGGTGAAGATGTCGAGAACATCCTCCTCAAGCTCATCCAGGCCGCCGACTACGACGTCAAGCGAGCCGAGACCGGCATCATCTACATCGACGAGGTCGACAAGATCGCCCGCAAGGCCGAAAACCCGTCGATCACCCGCGACGTATCGGGCGAGGGCGTTCAGCAGGCCCTGCTCAAGATTCTCGAGGGCACGGTCGCTTCGGTTCCGCCGCAGGGTGGTCGCAAGCACCCGCACCAGGAGTTCATCCAGATCGACACCACTAACGTGCTGTTCATCGTCGCTGGAGCATTCGCCGGACTCGAGGAGATCATCTCGTCGCGAGCCGGGAAGAAGGGCATCGGTTTCGGCGCCCCGCTGCACTCCAAGGGCGACGACATGAACCTGTTCAGCGAGGTTCTGCCCGAAGACCTGCACAAGTTCGGTCTCATCCCCGAGTTCATCGGCCGTCTGCCGGTCGTCACGACCGTCACGCCGCTCGACCAGGACGCACTGATGCAGATCCTCACCGTGCCCAAGAACGCCCTGGTTCGCCAGTACCAGCGGATGTTCGAGATAGATGGCGTCGAGCTTGAGTTCGAGCGAAGCGCCCTCGAGGCGATCGCTGACCTCGCGGTGCTTCGCAAGACCGGTGCCCGAGGACTCCGAGCGATTCTCGAAGAGGTCCTCGGCCCCGTCATGTTCGAGGTTCCGTCGACCGAGGAGGTGGCGCGGGTGATCATCACTCGCGAATCCGTTCTCGAGAACGCGGCGCCGACGATTGTGCCCCACAAGCAGCGTCGCCAGGAGAAATCGGCCTGACCCGCGCCGTCGTTCCCGTGAACGGCGACCCCGGGCTGGCGAACTCAGCCCGGTGACCTCGCGGTCGCGCAGCATCCGTTTGCCAAAACTGGCTCGCTGACCCCGCCCAGACCGCGCTGGGTGAGCCTGTTTTGGCGAACCGGCGAGCCCGGCCGGCGTGCCCGGTGGGCGGGCTCGCCCGAGTGCGCGCCGGACAGGCAGCGGCCACGTCGTGCCTGAACCAACCCTTGGGCCGTCATGTGGACGAGAGTGCTCGTGAACCGGTCATAGGCTTGGACCATGGCAATTTCCGAGCGCTACACGCTGGGGCACCACGAAAGCGTGCTCCGCACGCACAGCTGGCGCACCGTCGACAACTCCGCTGCATATCTCGTGCCCTACCTCGTCCCCGGGGTCAGGGTGCTCGACGTCGGGAGCGGCCCAGGCACGATTACCCTCGATATCGCTGAGCGGATCGCACCGGGATCCGTTATCGGTATGGATGCGTCCGCTGACGTGTGTATTCAGGCCTCGACCCTTGCTCGGGACAGCAGTGTGATGAATGTGGACTTCGTTGTCGGCGATGCATACTCCCTCGATTTTCCGGATGACAGCTTCGATATCGTTCACGCCCATCAGGTGCTGCAGCACGTCGGTGACCCGGTTGCTGTGCTGCGCGAGATGCGGAGGGTTGTAAAGCCTGGCGGCATCGTCGCAGCCCGGGACGTCGTCTACGGGGCGGCGTCCTGGTATCCGCTCCTGCCCGGTCTCGACACCTGGATGCGGGTCTACCAGGCGCTGGCCAGATCGAACGCGGGAGAGCCGAACGCCGGACGTTCGCTCAAGGCATGGGCGATGGAGGCCGGCTTTACCGAGGTGGAGAGCGCAGCCTCGATCTGGTGCTTCTCGACGGATGCCGACCGGGACTGGTGGGGGAGCGCATGGGCGGATCGTGCGGTCGAATCGAGCTTCGCCACGCAGTCGATCGAAACGGGTGCGGCTACAGGGGCAGAGCTCGAGGAGATCTCGGCCGCGTGGAGAGAATGGGTTGCCGACGATCGCGGCTGGTACGCGATGCCGCACGGTGAGATACTCGCCCGGAAGTAGCAGAGGCGGTTCCTGACCGCCAGCCCTCCGTGCTCTGAACTGGCGGGTCTAGGGTGGCCCTCTGTGCCGAAGGGGTTATTCATGAGTCAGACATCGACGGGATCGACTCCCGACCGTTACGTGCGTTACCGCTGGTGGGGATTGCTCGCCATCAGCCTCGGCGTCGCCATCATCATCATGGACGCGACAATCGTTTCGGTCGCAATCCCTTCGATCGTCGATGACCTCGGGATTTCCAGCACGGAGATCCAGTGGGTACAGGAGATCTACACGCTGCTGTTCGCCGCGCTGCTCCTGACCTGGGGGCGCATCGCAGACCGGGTCGGGCGGCGTCGGATCATGCTCATCGGTGTCGTGATCTTCGTCGCGGCCAGCGTGCTCTGCGCCCTCGCCGACAACGGGGCTGTCCTCATCGCCGGTCGGGCTCTGCAGGGGCTCGGCGGATCGATGATTCTGCCAACGACGCTCGCGCTGCTCAACGCCAACTTCCAGGGCAGAGAGCGTGGTATCGCCTTCGCCGTGTGGGGGTCCACCATCGGTGGAATGGCCGCCGTAGGTCCGCTGCTGGGTGGGTGGCTCACCGAGAACGCGAGCTGGCGCTGGGCGTTCGGCATCAACGTGCCCGTCGGTGCGTTGATCATCGCGGGGTTGATCCTCTTCGTGGCCGAATCATCCGAGGCGGTGACCGGGGCGCTGCAGCGGCTCGACATCGGGGGAGCGCTGCTCTCCATCCTCGGTTTCGGTGCGCTCGTCTTCGGTCTGATCGAGGGGCGGAACTACGGCTGGTGGACCGCAACAGACGAGGCCCCGTTCGCGGTGGGTGACATCTCGCCGGTTCCATTCGCGTTCCTGCTCGCTGTCATCGCGTTGACCGCCTTCGTGCTCTGGGAGCGCGCCAGGACCAATGCGGGCAAGGGCGTCATCCTCGATCTCTCGCTGTTCAGCATCCCGTCATTCGCCAACGGCAATATCACCGCGCTGATCGTCAGTTTCGGCGAGTTCGGACTCATCCTGTCGCTGCCTCTCTGGTTCCAGAACGTGCTGGGATACACGGCATTTGAGGCCGGGCTCGCCCTCGTGCCGCTCGCAGCGGGGTCTTTCCTCGCGAGCGGTGCAGTGGCGGGGCTGTCGAAGCGACTCTCACCGATCGTTGTGGTGCGAATCGGGCTCGGTCTCGAGATCCTCGCGATCGCTGTGCTTGCGCTCCTGATCCGTCCCGACAGCACGGCCTGGCTGACATCCCCGATCCTCCTGGTCTATGGAATGGGCGTCGGGCTTGCCACGGCTCAGCTGACCAGTGTGGTCCTGGCCGATGTGCCCGTGGCGAGGAGCGGCCAGGGGTCCGCGACACAGAGCACCGCTCGGCAGACCGGCTCAGCGCTCGGGATCGCCGTGCTTGGCACCGCGTTCTTCACGACGCTCAAGACGGGCACGGAGAATCGGGTGGCGGATGCCGTCGCCGGCAATCCGATGCTCCAGTCGCTCGTTGACTCAGTGAACGCGAGTTCAGGGGGAAGCATCGCCTCGCTGGCGGCGAATGAGCAGACCGCGTTCATTGCGGATGCCGCGCGTGCAGCGATGACGGACGGTGCGTCACTCGCCGGCTGGATCGCCGCGGGTGCTCTGGTGGTCGGGCTGATCACGAGCCTGCGGATCAGGCCCGCTGCGGCCTCCGCCGGGGATATTTCCGCCGACGGCGCCGCTGCCGACGGGGCCAGCGGCACGGAGACTGCCCAGACGGGTGAGTCGAACTGACCGGTGAGAAGAACTGACCGTCTGGCACACCGCGCGGTCTGCGTAGCGAGCGCTTTGACAAACGGACCTGTCCGGAATCCGTCATATGTTGACCGCTGAGCGCTTTCGCGTTGGCACTCTGGGCACGCAGGATGGGTCCATGAATCGAGAAACCCGCACCGCACTGCTCGTCATCGACGCTCAGGAGTCTTTTCGCCAACGACCGGATGACTGGGCAAGGATGGCAAACCCATTCGTGTTCGACAACATCGCCCGGCTTGTGGCGCACGCACGCTCCGCCGGTCAGCTCGTTGTATGGGTAACCCACGCCGAGCCGGGGACAGGGGGCGTGTTTGATCCTGAGCTTGGGTTCGTTCGGGTCGTGGCGGAACTCGATCCCCTCGACAGCGAATTGCGCGTGACCAAGACCTCGGTCAATGCGTTCACGACGACGAACCTGCATCAGCAATTGGTGCAGCACGACGTTCGCAGGGTGGTCATCTGCGGGATCAGAACTGAACAGTGCTGCGAGACCACGGCACGCGTGGCAAGCGACCTGGGCTTCGAGGTGGAGTTTGTAACCGACGCCACCACGACCAGCGACATCGAGCCGGGCCCCGGTTACGCGGGCGTCTCCGCTGATGACCTCATCAGCCGGACTGCGAGCATCCTCGGCAGTCGCGAATTCGCCTCGATAGTCACGACGGAACAACTGGTGCATCCCACCGAGCAACTGACGGCATCTGCAGCGCGGTGAGGTTTGCGCGTCTCTTCAGATACAAACTAGAAGATATCTACGAATATACTGGAGAAGAATCTTTCCTAATATCGAATATCTTGGTATCATGAAGTATGGCAAAGGTGTCCGAGCAGATTCGAGAGGTCGCCCTTCGGGTGTGCGACCAGATCGCTCGGTATGAGGACGCCATCGAGGCGGTTGGTCGTGTGGCGGGGGATGCTGCGGGGCCGGAGCCGGAGCCGGCGGCTGGTCCTGAACCGGCGTCGGGGGCCCTGCAGGTTTCGGGCAGGGGCGGGTCTTCGTCCGCAGAGGTTTCGACCGGCATCACCGAGTTCGGTGGTGCCGGTTCGTCGTTTAAGCGGCCGCGGTTCGTGCCGGTGGAGCCAGAGCCGGAGGGCGCTGGGCTTGGTGCTGGCAGCAACAGCGGCGGAGTTGTTGCTGCGGGTGCAACTTCGGCGTCTGACGCTGGCCTGCCGTTATCTATGGTGTTGGAGCGGGCTGCGAACGCCGAGCTGGAGGAGTTGCTCCGCAATGCGGCGCGGGCGAAGTCGGAGCTTGATGCCGTGATTGCGGCCGGCGCTGGTGTCGCGGCGAAACGGTCGGCGCGTGACCTCGGTTACTCGGGGTGGGCGCAGTCGACGGGGGATCGCACGGCGGTGAACCTGGTGCAACGGTTGACCGGGTCGACCAAGTCCGAGGCGTTCCGGCAGGTGCGATTGGGTGAGGCAATGGGTGAGGCGGATGCCGCCACCCACCCGACGGGGTTCGGACCCGGCGCTGGTACCGATGCTGATGGGTCGGATGAGCCGTTGATCGATCTCGACGGTAACGTTCTGATCGACCCCGACCCCGACGCTGACCCGGACGTTGACCCTGACGCGGATGCTCGGGTGTCGTTGTTGCGTCCGGTTCCGGTGGTGCCGTGGCATGAACCGATCTCTCGGGCGGCGCGGGAGGGTGTGATCCGGTCCGAGGCAGTAACGATCATCATGCGCGGGCTCGGGCAACCGAACGACCGGGTGGGTGTGGAGATGTTGCGGGCGGCGGCGGTGGAGATCATCGCGGATGCTGCCGGGGTGAACGCTGACGAGCTCGGGGTGCGGGCGCGGCATTTGCGGGACCGGATTGATCCGGCCGGGGTGCAGTTGCGGTGGGATGAGCGGTACGCGAACCGGAAGTGGCGATTCGGCCGCAACGAGGACGGCACGAAGACGGCGTATGTGGCCTTCGACGAGGAAGGCGCCGCCTGGGTGGAATCGATCGTCGGTGCGGCTTTGCGGCCGCGGCGGGGCGGGCCGCGGATGGTGGACCCGGTCGAGGCGGAACGCGCCGAGAAACTCCGGGTAGACGAACGCAGTAACGACCAGATTGTGTACGACATTCTGATGGGTGCGATGCGGACCGGGGTGCAGGCCGACCCGACCACGACGTACGGGTCACGTCAACCCGGAATTCGGGTGGTGATGACCGAAACCAGCCTCGACAACCGTGCCACCGACAGTGAGGGCGCGGAGCACCTGGTCGGTACCGGGTATCTGGAAGACAGCAAGGATGCGTTTCCGGGCAGTGTGGTCGAGAAGCAGATCTGTATCTCCGGGATCTCACCGATCCTGATGGACACTTCTGGCACGATCCTCGACGTGGGCAGGGAGCAACGCTTGCACACCCGGAAGCAGCGGGTGGCGATGGCGGTCCGTGACGGTGGGTGCCGGATCGAGGGCTGCGAGTGTCCGCCGTCGATGACCGAAGCGCACCACATCAACGAATGGGCCGCCCACGATGGTTGCACCGACCTGGCTGACGGCATCCTGTTGTGTCCCTATCACCACACGTTGGTGCACACGTTTGGGTATCGGGTGGTCCGGATCGAGGGCGAGTATTACCTGATCCCCCCACCGGGGGAGAACGGTGAACGGATTCCGATCCGGATGCCATCGAAATCACCGTTGGAAAAGGAACGACTCCGCCTCGCCGGGATCAAGGCCGCGACCGACGCCGCTGACGCCGCAGCACGAGCCGCAGCCGGAAACGATGGTGGTGGCAGCGCTGGTGGCCGCGTGCATGACCCGGCCGGTGCCGATGGTGGCGGTGACGGGCCGAGCGGACCGGGTGGCCAGAGGCCAAGGGAGAACTCCGCCCACCTGTCGGCCCAACAGACCCGGACCGCGTAGTCGGGGGTCGCGGGGAGCTCAGCCCTCCCGCAAATTTAGCCAACCCTGACGGCCAGTGCCCTAGGCGTCATCCTCATCGTCATCGAGGGTCGGCTCGTCATACTGCCGAATCGTTGCCGAGTCGGTTGTCGAGTTGTACGTGATCACCGTTCCATCATCGAGTTCGACAACCGGCTTTCGCTCAAGCCACGTCAGAGTCCATCGCCACCCGGTGGTGGTGACATCCTCCGCACGGAGCTCGTCCTCAACAGTCCTGACCGCAGCGACGATGACCTCGGGAAGCCCCGCGGGCGGGGTGTCACCGATAGACCAGCGCGTACCGAGCTGCATGACGCTAGCCGTTGACCGAGCGGTCGTACGTGATCCAGTCGGTGCGGTCGGCAACCTTGCCACTGAGGCTCTGGGCCGCGTCATTGTCGGGAGCTGTCGCCCACCGAACGATCCCGGCACGCTCCGAACGAGCAATTTCAGTGACCCGGTCGAGCAGCGCAGACGCGATTCCCTTGCCGCGCGATTCGGGAGCGACGAACAGGTCGTCGATGTAGATGCCGGTTCCGCCCTCGAGCGGCCTCGGGAACGGCCGATAGTGGGCAAGGCCAACGAGTTTGCCGTCGTCATCCTGCACCACGAGGGCAGAAACGCCGTGCACTTTGTCTGAGATCCAGCTCCAGACGAGCAGGGCCTTCTCGTCGGGCACCTGAGCACCGTAGAACTCGCCATAGCTTGCAAACAGTGGCAGCCAGTCAAAGAAGTCGCGGTCGCGGACCGGACGGATTTCGATCGTCATAGTGTCTCCTCTAACTGTGGTTCGACGTCGGAACGTCGACCGGGGCAAACTCGACTCCGGTTACCGACAGTGTGTCGGCCGGGGTGAATGTGAGTCTAACGATACGTCCTACCGCCTTAAGGTCCCCTTCCGCATGAGCCAAAAGGCCTATCTGGTCCGGTGTGCCGGTGATGGTGGCTTCGTTCAACGTCGCCTTCTGCGAGGCCTTGGCGTCGGTTTTGGCACGACGGATGCTCGTGAGCGCCTGTCCTGCAAGCGCCAGCAGCTCAGGCGCACCGGCCGCGGTCAGCTCTTCGACGGTCGGCCAGGAAGCAGAGTGCACGGAGCCCTCGTTCCACCAGGACCATGCCTCGTCGACGGCAAACGGGATGAATGGAGCGAAGAGTCGGAGCAAAACGCTCAGTGCTTCACGGAGCGCCGCTACGGCAGACGCCTGTCCAGGGTGCTCAGCGTCGTACGCACGCTCCTTGACCAGCTCGAGGTAATCGTCGCAGAACGTCCAGAAGAAGGTCTCGGCGGTCTCGAGCGCTCGAGCGTGGTCGTACGACTCGAATGCGCTGGTCGCATCAGCGACAACCGTCCGGAGAGTCGCGAGCATACTCAGGTCAAGAGGCTCGGTCACGGCCGCATCCGCAGCCGATTCGAAGCTCAGGATGAACTTCGACGCGTTGAGCACCTTGATCGCGAGACGACGCCCGATTTTGATCTGGGTCGGGTTCTGCGGGTCGAAACCGGCATCCGTACCGAGGCGAGAAGATGCTGCCCAGTAGCGCACGGCATCCGAACCGTGCTTCTCCAGAATGTCGGCGGGCGTGACGACGTTGCCCTTCGACTTCGACATCTTCTTGCGGTCGGGGTCGAGGATCCAGCCGGACAGGGCAGCGTGCTCCCAGGGCTTTTCACCGTACTCGAGAACCGAACGGAGCATGGTCGAGAACAACCAGGTCCGAATGATGTCCTGGCCCTGCGGGCGCACCGAGTAGGGGAAGACAAGGTTCCAGAGCTCCGGGTCACGCTCCCAGCCGCCGGCGAGCTGCGGGGTGAGCGAGGAGGTCGCCCAGGTGTCCATCACGTCGAGCTCGCCGATGAAGCCACCGGGAGCATTGCGCTGTGATTCGTCGTAGCCGGGGGCGGTGTCGCTCGACGGGTCGACGGGCAGTGACTCTTCCGATGCAACGATCGGGGAGTCGTAGACCGGGTTGCCGTCGGCGTCCAGCGGGTACCAGATCGGGATCGAGACGCCGAAGAACCGCTGGCGTGAAATCAGCCAGTCACCGGTGAGTCCACCGACCCAGTTTTCGTAGCGCACCCGCATGAAGTCGGGGTGCCACTCGAGCTCCTTACCGAGCTCGATCAGGCGGGCACGAAGCTCCTCGTCGCGGGCACCGTTCTTGATGTACCACTGGCGGGTGGAGACGATCTCGAGCGGCTTGTCGCCCTTCTCGAAGAACTTCACCTGGTGCGTGATCGGCTTGGGGTCTCCGATGAGCTCACCTGACTCCTTGAGCAGGGCAACAACGGCCTGCTTGGCGCTGAAGACGGTCTTGCCGGCCAGTTCGCGGTACGCGGCCTGGCCTTCTTCGCTCGTGATGACATCCGGTGCTTCGCTGATGATGCGACCGTCGCGACCCATGATGGTGCGGTTGGGCAGGTCGAGTTCACGCCACCAGACGACGTCGGTGACGTCACCGAACGTACAGATCATCGCGATGCCCGCACCCTTGTCAGGCTGGGCGAGGTGGTGCGCGAGCACGGGCACATCGACACCGAACAACGGCGTCTTCACCGTTGTGCCGAAGTACTGCTGGTAGCGCTCGTCGTCGGGGTGCGCGACGAGGGCGACACACGCGGGGAGCAGCTCGGGCCGCGTGGTTTCGATCTCGATCGTGCCGCCGTCGGGCTTGGCGAAGGCGAGGCGGTGGTAGGCCGCTGGCTGCTCTTTGTCTTCGAGCTCGGCCTGGGCGACCGCGGTACGGAAGGTGACGTCCCACAGGGTGGGCGCCATGGCCTGGTAGGCCTCGCCACGCGCGACGTTGCGCACGAAGGCAAGCTGGCTCGACCGGATCGAGTCTGCACCGATCGTGCGGTACGACTGCTTCCAGTCCACCGAGAGGCCGAGGGTGCGCCACAGCTCTTCGAACTGCTTCTCGTCTTCGAGCGTCAGCTTCTCGCAGAGCTCGATGAAGTTGCGTCGTGAGATCGGAACCTGGTCGGCAGCCTTGGAGCTCTTGCCGTCTCCACCCTCGAACGGCGGCACGAAGTCGGCGTTGTAGGGGAGTGTCGGGTCACAGCGGACGCCGTAGTAGTTCTGCACGCGACGCTCGGTGGGGAGACCGTTGTCGTCCCAGCCCATCGGGTAGAAGACCTGCTTGCCGCGCATGCGCTGGAACCGGGCCACAACGTCGGTGTGGGTGTAGCTGAACACGTGCCCGATGTGCAGTGAACCGGATGCCGTCGGTGGAGGTGTGTCGATCGAGTACACACACTCGCGGCCACCGTCGAGAGCGGCTGAACGGTTGAAGCTGTAGGTGCCGCGGGACTCCCATTCCGGACCCCATTTCGCTTCGAGACCCTCGAGTGCGGGCTTGTCTGGAACGTGCGAGGTCATGGGTAACTCCGGTTCAATATGGGCGGCACCGTGTGTACGTGCCTGAGTGTCGGGGACTATCCATGGTAGCGGAGCCGGGGCAGCGCGAACGGCGAGGCCACCCCGAGGGCGACCCGAGGACGACCCGAGAGCGAGCCCGGCGGCGAGGGAAGCGGGCGGTCGTCAGAGCGATGCGTCGGCGTCGCGCGCGGTTCGGAGCGCCAGGACCCCCCGGTATGTCAGCGTCGCTGCGAGACCGACAAAGACGACACCGCTCACGTACTCGTACCAGTCGGTTGCGTTGCCGAACGTGAGTACTGAGAACATCAGCACAATGACCGCACCACAGAAAAAGACGGTCGCGATGCCGCGCGAGTGGACGGTGGGCTCGTGGGTGTCGCGACTGGTCATGGTGGAAGAATACCGCCTGCGCGGCAGGCAGGCACTCGTTTCCGTAGCGAACCGCAGCACAGCGGTTCAGAGGGTCAGGCGAGCTCGGTGACGAACCCGATCTTGTTGCCGTCGAGGTCTGTCAGTTCAAAGAAATCAACGACGCCCTCAATGTGCTGCAGCGGGGTCACCTCGAGCCCCAGGGTGACAAACGATTCTCGCTGCGCCGTGGCATCCGCGACACTGATGCTCACCGAGATGCCCTCGTTTCCTGCGAACTCGCTCGCCAGGGCAAGCTGTAGCCAGAAGGCGCCCAGGTCGAACTCGACGAGCCCTTCCATTGGTTCGAGGTCGGGCTCACCCAGTTCGAATGCCGTCTGGTACCAGGCGGTCGCTGCCCGAAGATCGCGGACCGGGATGCCGATGGTGACTGACTGAGGCTTCATACCGACACCGTAACGGCCGGACGAGCCGAGCGGAATGCCGCACGCGAATCAATGTGTTGGAAGGAGCCGGGGCACATCGGCCACGAGGCGTGCGGTGTACGGATGCTGCGGGTCGGCAAACACGGCCGCCGCGTCACCGGTCTCGACAATCTGCCCATCCTTCATCGCGGCGACCCGGTCGCTCATGTGCCGGACAACACCCAGATCGTGTGAGATGAACAGGTAGCTGAGCTCGCGTTCAACCTGCAGCCGATCGAGCAGGTCAAGCACCTGCGCCTGGACCGTGACATCGAGCGCAGAGACCGGTTCATCACAGACGATGACGTCGGGCCGGGCAGCGAGCGCGCGGGCGATGGACACCCGCTGCCGCTGACCACCCGAGAGCAGCAACGGTCGCACGTCGGCAACACCGCTCGCCAGACCGACGGCGTCGAGCAGTTCTTCGACGGTCGACCGGTCGGTGGCTGGCGCGGTGCCGATGGCGTCGTCGAGAATGCGTCTCACCGAGAGCCGGGGATCGAACGAGCTGAGGCTGTCCTGGTAGATGGCACCGATCCGTGGCCGGAGTGGCCGCCGCTCCCGCTCACGCAGCGTGGAGAACGGAGCGCCGTCGAGCAGCACCTCGCCCTCGTCCGCCGCGGTGAGCGCGAGAACCAGCCGGGCCACCGTCGTCTTGCCAGACCCGGATTCGCCCACGAGGCCGAGCGTCTCGCCCCTGCCCAGGGTGAACGACACACCGTCCACGGCGCGGAACCGGCCCGCTGGAGACCGATACGTCTTCACGAGCGACCGTGCCTCGAGAACAGCGGGAGTGGCATCCGCTTTCGCAGGCGTTGTGGCTCGACGGACCGACGCTGTGGGGTCGACGCGCGCCCGAGCCGTGCCAACATCGGTCACGTCCGACTCCTGAACCGGCACGAGCGGGGTTCCGCGCGGCTTATCGGTGGGCACCGCCGCGATAAGCCGCCGGGTGTAGTCCTCCCGGGGCCGGGTCAGCAGCTCACGAGTCGTTCCCGACTCCACAACGCTGCCGTCCTTCAGCACGAGCACACGATCGGCGATTGCACTCACGACGGCGAGGTCGTGGCTGATCAGCAGGATGCCCGTACCCCGTGACCGCAATTCGGCGAGCAGATCGAGAATGCGGGCCTGGATGGTGACGTCGAGGGCGGTCGTCGGCTCGTCGGCAATCACGAACGGCGGATCCAAAGCGATAGCCGCTGCGATCAGTGCTCGCTGCCGGAGTCCTCCGCTCAGTTCACCGGCACGCTGGGAGACCGCCCGCTCGGGATCGGGCATTCCGACCCGGGCGAGCACCTCGACGACGCGATTGCGGGCATCCGTTGCTGACAGGTTCGCGTGCAGCCGGAGCGCGTCGCCGATTTCGCGACCGATCGGACGCAACGGGTCGAGGGAGACCAGCGCGTCCTGGAGGACAAGCCCGACCTGCGATCCGCGGATGCCGCGCCAGTCCCGTTCACTCGCCGCGGTGAGGTCACGCCCGGCGAGGGTGAGCCTTGACGCAGTCACCTCGGAGCCGCGACCGGCGAGGCCGAGCAGAGCCCGCGCTGTGACGCTCTTGCCCGACCCCGATTCGCCGACGATGGCAACGCACTCGCCCCGGCCGATGCTGAGGGAGATGTCCCTGACCACGGGGACGCCGCCGAAGGAGACGGAGAGGCCGTCTACCTCGAGGAGGGGTGACGCGGAGCCTGTCGAAGCGTTCATCGGTTGCCTGTCGGTCATCGGTTGCCCGCCGTTCGTCGGGTGAGGCTTCGGCCGAGCACCGTTGTCGCGATGGTGGTGAGCACGATCATGAGGCCGGGGAACACGGTCAGCCACCACGCGGTACCGATGTAGGTGCGCCCGGCAGACAACATCGCGCCCCACTCCGGCTCCGGCGGTTGTGCGCCGAGGCCCAGGTAGCTGAGGGCGGCGGCCCACACAACGGCCTGGCCTACGCCGAGGGTGGCGAGTACCGCGAGGGGAGCGAGGGCGTTCGGCAGGATGTGCCTGGTGAGGATTCGCCACGGCCCGTGACCGAGCACTCGTGCCGATTCGACGTACGCAGACGAACGGATGCTGACGAGCTGGCCGCGGATGATCCTCGCGTACCCGGGCGCGGTGGAGAGGCCGACGGCGATGGTTGCGGTCACCGGGCCCGGGCCAGCGATCACAATGACGAGGAGAGCGAGGAGGAGTCCGGGGAATGCGAAGAGAACCTCGATCGTGCGGTTCACCGTGAAGTCGAATACGCGACCGCCGAACCCGGCGAGTACCCCGAGGATCAGCCCCAGAATGAGACCGATCGCTGTCGCTGATACGCCGATCAACAGCGAGGTCGCCGTTCCGGTGACGACCCGGCTGTAGATGTCGCGCCCCGACTCGTCGGTGCCGAACCAGTGAGCCAGTGACGGGCCCTGGAACGCGTCGCGTGCCGAGATGGCGTTGGGGTCGAAAGACGAGAGCAGCCCGGGCGCGACGGTGGCGACGATGAGGAAGAGGACGAAGAGACCGGCGAGTATTTCGCCGACACTTGGGCGGGCGCGGCGGGCGGGTGCCGCGCTCGCCGCAGCGGTCCGCAGGTCGAGTTCGCTCATCGCGTTGCCTCCGCACTGGCCAGGCGCGGATCTGCCAGCCGGGAGGCGGCATCCGTCAGAATCGTCATGAGGATGTAGACCAGGGCGACAAGCAGGACAACACCGGTGACCACGGGCACATCGCGAAGCGTCACCGCCTGCAGCAGAGTGCGGCCAAGTCCCGGTCTCGCGAAGATGGTTTCGACCACCACGGCGCCCGAGATGAGGTAACCGAGTGCCCAGCCGGAGAGGCTGATCGCCGGCAGGCTCGCGTGACGGAGTGCGTGGCGGAGCCGGATGCCCCGCTCCGATTCGCCCCGAGCCCTCGCCGACACGATGAACGGCGCGTCGAGGGTGTCGAGCAGCGTCTCGCGCATCACTTGGGCGAGGAACCCGGCGAGGGGAATGGCGAGCGTCAGCGTAGGGAGGATGAGTCCCGTTGGGCCTCCCGTCGACACCGGTGGGAGCCAGCCGAGGCTCGTGCTGAACACGGCGATGAGGACAGTGGCGAGCCAGAAGTGGGGGAGCGCAGCGCTCGTGAGTTCGATGCCCTGCCCGAGGGATGCCGCAAAGCGGCCGCCGCCGGTCGACCAGAGCGAGAGGCCGAGGGCAGCGAGCCAGGCGAGGGCGAGTGCCGCGAGAGCGAGGAGGAGCGTGCCGCCGAGCTGGGCGCCGAGAAGTTCGGTGACGGGGACCTTGAGCGCGTAGGAGGTGCCGAGGTCGCCCCTGAGCAACCGGCCCAGTGCGTGAAGGTACTGGATACTGAGGGGGAGATCGAGACCGTAATCGCGTCGAACCTGGTCGAGGGTCTCCTGTGACGCCTGCGACCCGGGCCCGCCGAGTACCGCCTCGGCCGGGTCTCCCGGAATCAGGCGGATGGCGAAGAAGGTCAGCGTCGCGACTGCCCACAGTACGAACGCAGCACCGCCGAGTCGAACGAGGAGCCAGCGCACTGAGCGCCGGCTCCTCGACCGCCTGGCCGGATTACTGTCCGGCAAGCCAGGCGTCATAGAACGTGGGTGTCGACACCGTCGGCATGGCGCGGGCATCCTTCACCTGTGTGCCGAGCAGGAAGTGGTTCTGCTGGTCATACAGCGGGAGGATGTGGAAACCGCCGAGGATGATCTCCTGCGCCTGGTCGTAGAGCGCGGCGCGCTCGCCGTCATCCGAGGTCTCACTCGCTGTGGTCAGCAGCTCATCCAGCTCAGGGTTGCTGACCTGCGAGAGGTTCGCGAAATATCCGCTCGGCGCCGGGACGATTCCGTCGGAGTGGTACAGGATCCGCAGCACGTCAGGGCCGACCTTCGTGTACGGGGCGCTCACGAGGTCGTAGTTGTTCTCGGCGAGGACGCCGTACCAGCTCGACAGGTCGAGCAGCGAAAGCCTCACCTCGAAGCCGGCGTCCTTGGCCGTCGCCTGGATCTGCTCGAAGAGCGACTGCTCGGCGGGGATCGACTGGTTCGTCGAGACGGGGAAATCGAGAGTGAGGCGCTCGCCGTCTTTGACCCGATAGCCGTCGGCATCCCGTTCGGTCCAGCCGGCGGAGTCGAGCAGTTCGTTGGCCTCGTCGAGGTCGGTGTCGAACAGGGACTCCTCGGAGAATCCAGCCGACTCAGCGCTCGACAGCGGCGAGTACGAGCGTTCCGCCGAGCCGAAGAACAGTGACTCGATGCCGTCGTTGACGTTCACCGCGCGAATGAATGCCTCACGGACAGCGGGGTCGCTGAATGGTGCAGCACCGGCGTTCAGCTCGATGCGGTTGGCGGCACCGGGGCGGGGCGCGTCAATGTGTGCGAGCGTCGTGGTCTTCTCGGCTGCGGAGATGGTGTCCGGCTGCGCATTGTCGAGGACGTCGACCTGCCCGGCCTGCAGAGCGGCGTAGCGCGATGCGGAGTCGGGGATGAAGCGCCATTCGATCGCCTCGAGGTAGGCCTTGCCCTCGTGCTTCGCGTCGGCTGGCGGTGAGTTGTAGTCGTCATTGCGAACGAGCGAGACGTGGTCCTGTTTGACCCACTCGTCGACGATGAACGGCCCTGTGCCGATCGGTGCCTGGCAGTTCTCCTCCATGCCGCGGGCGATTCCGGCGGGCGACTCGATGGCGAGCCACGGCATCGAGAGAGACTCGAGCAGCGCGCTGTCGGGCGCGCTCAGGGTGAACCGGGCAACGGTGTCGGAGACCGCTTCGACGCTCTCCACTTTGCCGAGGGCGAGGTAGCCCGTCGACGACTCAGTGGCCGGATCCTTGAGGTGCTCGACGTTGACCTTCACAGCTTCGGCGTTGAACGGCGTGCCATCGGTGAAGCTGACGTCATCACGAAGAGTGAAGTCCCAGCTGAGGCCGTCGTCTGATGCCGACCATTCGGTCGCCAGCCACGGGATGACGGTGCCGTCCGCATCACGGGAGACGAGCGAGTCGAGGAACTGGCCGGCAATGAGCGCCTGCGGGTAGTTGCCGCCGACGTGGGGGTCGAGGCAGGTGGGTTCGGCGTCTCCGCTGGCGTAGGTGAGAGTTCCACCTGCGACCGGGGTGGACGACTGTTCGGCCGCGGGTGACTGGCAGGCGGTGATGAGGAGGGCGAGAACGGCCGCCGAGCCGACAGCCCCAAGTCCGCGGCGCGCGCGGGATGTGGTGAGTGAGTGCATTGCCTGTTCCTTGACGAGGGCAAAGCCGCGATGCGGGTGGCCCGAGCGTGGCGCCCAGATTTATTGGACGCGGTCTAATAACGACACTAGTGCCTGATTTCTTCCCGATGCCCCCGACTCGGCTGCCGGTGTGGGAGCACAGGTGGATTCGGTTTCCGTCGATGGGCAGCGGGGACGGCGTGCCCCGGGTCGATACGATCTCGTAAGGAGGACCCATTGAGCGAGAACACCGTGCAGGTCGGGCGACCGAGGCGATCATCGAAGCGCACGCTTGAGGAGGCGGCCGCCGAGCTGTTCCTCGAGCAGACCTACGCAGGGACGACGGTCGACCAGATCGCACAGCGAGCCGGCGTCAGTCGGAACACCTTCTTCAACTACTTCGGCTCCAAGTCCGACGTGCTCTGGATCGACTTCGACGAGACACTCGCCCGGCTCGCCGATGAGCTCGCGGCAGCGGATGCGACCGAGCCCGTGATGGATGCCGTGCGCAACGCAGTCGTGCGTGTTGCGCGGTCCCATCCCGGCGATCGTGTGCCGTGGGCGTTGACGCAGGTCGACCTCATGGGCACTCGTGAGGACCTCGAGGCATCCGGGCTCCGGCGTTTGATGAAGCAGAGCACGGTCATCCGGGATTTCGTTGAGCGCCGGACGGATGGCTCAGCGGGAGTGCTGCTCCCGCAGGCCATTGCCTTTGCGGTGCTCGGCGCGGCAGCGGCTGCAGCCGGTGTCTGGGCGAACGCCGGCGTCACCAGGCGCCCGCTCGCGGATTACGTCGATGAGGCCGTCGGTCCGGTCTGCGCGGGTTTCGCCGACGCGGTCTGACCCAGTGCCGGCGGTCAGTCGAGGATGTGACGCAGGTAGCGTCCAGGCGCATCGAGGTAGGACTTCCAGTGGGTGACGAGATCGAGGTCTTCCCAGTCGGCGCGGCGGATGCCGTGATCGCCGAGTTCGTAGATCGTCGCGCCGGGAAGTGATGCGAGCACGGGGGAGTGTGTCGCGCAAAGCACTTGCGACCCATTGGCGACGAGGTCGCCGAGCACCCCGATCATCGCGAGGGTCGAACTGAAACTCAGGGCTGCCTCCGGCTCGTCGAGGCAGTAGAAACCGGGTCGGGTCAGGTAGGTCTCGGCCACAGCGAGGAACGATTCGCCGTGACTCATGCTGTGGAAGTCGTGGCCGCCCTCGAGCGAATCCTGGAAGGTGTAGTAGCCGTGCATCGTCTCGGCGCGAAGGAAGAAGCCCCACTTTGCCGCACCGGGGCGTTTGGCGAGGGTGATCCAATCGCCGAGGGGTGACTCAGTCCGCCTGGTCTCGTGCGCCGAGTTGATCGTGCCGCCCTCGGGGCCGAGGCCGTACGCGGCCGCCGCAGCCTCGATCAGGGTGGACTTGCCGCTGCCGTTTTCGCCGACGAGGAATGTGACGCCGTTGCCGAGTGGGAGCCCCGAGTCGAGCACGGCCGCGATGGCGGGGATGGTTGCCGGCCACTGGTCGCCGGGGACTGCGACGTCGGTGATGCGGCGAATGTCTCGCACGAGCCGGGTGTCGGCAAACGGATCGGCACGGGTCATCCGGCCATTGTTGCAGGCGGGTTCGGCAATCAGCCAGATTGCCACTTGTTCTAGTTGAACTAGAACTATAGAATGGACCCATGCTCCTTCGAATCGACCAGTCGTCGACCACACCGCTGTTTGACCAGCTCGCCGCGAGCATCCGCGCCGCCGCCATCTCCGGTGACGTGAAAGCGGGGGAGCGGCTCCCGGCGGCTCGCGAACTCGCGGAGTCGCTCGAGATCAACGTGCACACAGTCCTCCGGGCGTATCAGGTGCTCCGCGACGAAGGTCTCGTCGACCTCCGGAGGGGGCGCGGCGCCGTTGTCACCGACCGCGCCGCCCGCTACTCGCAGCTCAGCGCCGCGATCGACGCCGTTGTCGCTGAAGCACGCATCCTCGAACTCAGTCCAGATACCGTAACCGCACTACTCCGAGAGGCCCTTCGATGACCACCGCACCCCAGACGATGCCAGGCCGACGCCGATACCTGGTCATCGGCGTGATCCTGCCGATCCTCATCGCCCTCGTCGGGGCGATCGTCGCTCTGACCTGGCTGCCCGACCTCCCAGATCCCGTTGCTATCCACTGGGACAGCAACGGTGCCGACGGATTCGGCAGCGTATGGATCATGATCCTGATGCCGCTGGCCATCGTCACCGTGGTCACTGTGGCGAGCGGGTTGTCACTCCGCGGCGCACCCCAGCGCGGCGGGCTCACCAGCACTGAGAAGATCATCGTCGTCACGCGGATGTTCCTGAGCGTCCTGTTGACCATTGGTGTCATCGGCTCGCTCGCTGCGCAGCGAGGGTTGAGCGATGCAGCCGCCGCTCCGAACATCGCGACGCCGATGATCGTCGGCGCAATCGGCGGCGTTCTGCTCGCTGCCGTCGCCTGGTTCGTCCTGCCCAGGGCCGTGCCGGCCAGCTTCGACGAGGAGACCGAGGTCGAGCCGCTCGACCTCGCTCCGACCGAGAATGTCTACTGGTCGCGGACCGTGCGGATCTCCGGGGGCATTGTTGTGGTGCTGGCTCTCGTTGTCGCGCTCACCGTCGGAAACGCCATCGCCACAGCGCGTGGGTCGTCATCAGGCCTGCCGTTCGCTCTCGGTCTCGCCGTGTTCGTACTGCTCCTGTCGGTCGGGATGTCGTTCTGGCGGGTGCGTGCCGACCGACGTGGTTTCGCCGTGCGCGGGATCCTGGGCTGGCCCCAGGTCAGCATTCCGGCCAACGAGGTTGCCGACGTCCGCGTTGTGCGGGTCAACCCGACCGCCGATTTCGGTGGCTGGGGCTGGCGCGTGGCCCCTGGCAGGCGAACGGGAATCATCCTCCGCGCCGGTGAGGCGATCGAGGTCACCAGACGCAACGGCAAGCGACTCGTCGTGACCGTTGATGACGCCGAGACGGCCGCCCGTGTGATGCAGACGCTTGTCGCTCGCTCTGCCGCCTGACGGCATCCGCACCACGCCGAAAGGCACTGACTCCCCGGCGGCCGGAAATCCCCGCTATCCTTGAGGAAGCGACTGTGAACCGGCCATCACCGGGGAGTCTTCGGAAGAACAGCACCGTGCACCTGCGGAGCCCAGTAGAACCGAACGGGGCTGGCCCGTCACAGCCAATGAACGAGCGGCCGTCACAAGCGGCAAGCGAGGTGGTACCGCGGATCGGAAACGATCCGCCCTCGCAGGTGAACACTGAACCTGCCGGGAGAAAAATGCCTTACCCCAAGTCGAACGACGATTCGCCGAACGCCGGGTCCGCCTTCGGCGTGACCCCCTCGCCGAAGTTCCCCGACATCGAGAACCAGATCCTCGAGTTCTGGAAGAACGACGGAACCTTCGAGGCATCCGTCGCCCAGCGCGAGGGCGCCGATGAGTGGGTCTTCTACGACGGCCCGCCGTTCGCGAACGGCCTGCCGCACTACGGCCACCTGCTCACCGGATACGCGAAGGACCTCTTCCCGCGTTTCCAGACGATGCGAGGCAAGCAGGTGCACCGCCGCTTCGGCTGGGACACCCACGGACTGCCCGCCGAACTCGAGGCGGAGCGCCAGCTCGGCATCACCGACAAGGCCCAGATCGAAGAGATGGGCATCGCGGCGTTCAACGGTGCTGCGAAGGACGCGGTGCTCAAGTACACCGAGGACTGGGAGCGGTACGTCACCCGCCAGGCTCGCTGGGTCGATTTCGACAACGACTACAAGACGCTCGACATCACCTTCATGGAGAGTGTCATCTGGGCGTTCAAGCAGCTGCACGACAAGGGACTCGCCTACGAGGGCTACCGCGTGCTGCCGTACTGCTGGCGCGACCAGACTCCGTTGTCGAACCACGAGCTCCGCATGGATGACGACGTCTACAAGATGCGCCAGGACCAGACGGTCACCGTCACTTTCCCGCTCGTTGGCATCAAGGCCGAGTCGCTCGGCCTCACCGGCGTGCGTGCGCTGGCCTGGACGACGACGCCGTGGACCCTGCCGACCAACGCCGCGCTGGCCGTCGGACCCGACATCGAATATGCCGTTGTGCCCGCCGGCCCGCATGGAACACCGGATGCCACTGTGCTGCGCGAGAAAGCGGGAGACGACGCCGGCCTCACCGAGGTGCTCGGCGGGCAGTACCTGCTCGCAACGGCGCTCGTCGGTAACTACGCCAAGGACCTCGGGTATGACTCTGCGGAAGACGCCCTCGCGGCCGTGTCGCGGACGCTGCTCGGGTCCGAGCTCGAGGACGTCACCTACGACCGTCTCTTCGACTATTACTCGGATGTCGAGGAGTACGGCATGCAGAACGCGTGGCGGATCCTCGTCGCCGACTACGTCACCCTCGAAGACGGAACCGGCATCGTGCACCAGTCGCCGGCATACGGTGAAGAGGACCAGAAGATCTGTGAGGCAGCAGGCATCCCCGTCATCATCTCTGTCGATGACGGCGGAAAGTTCCTGCCCGCGGTGACGGATGTCGCGGGGCTGCTGTGGTCAGACGCCAACAAGCCGCTGACCCAGCTGATCAAGTCGGAGGGACGCCTGCTCCGCCAGGCGAGCTACGAGCACTCGTACCCGCACTGCTGGCGCTGCCGCAACCCACTCATCTACAAGGCGGTGTCGAGCTGGTTCATCCGTGTGCCCGACTTCCGGGACCGGATGGTCGACCTCAACGAGGACATCAACTGGGTGCCGGACAACGTCAAGCACGGCCAGTTCGGCAAGTGGATCGGCAACGCCCGTGACTGGTCTATCAGCCGAAACAGGTACTGGGGTTCACCGATCCCCGTGTGGAAGAGCGATAACCCCGAGTACCCGCGCGTTGACGTGTATGGGTCGCTCGACGAGCTCGAGCAGGACTTCGGCGTTCGCCCGACCGACCTGCACCGGCCGTACATTGACGAGCTGACGCGCCCGAACCCCGACGACCCCACCGGGCAGTCGACCATGCGGCGCATCACCGACGTCCTCGACGTCTGGTTCGACTCCGGCTCGATGCCGTTCGCCCAGGTGCACTACCCGTTCGAGAACCGCGAGTGGTTCGACTCGCACAACCCGGCCGACTTCATCGTCGAGTACATCGGGCAGACGCGTGGCTGGTTCTACACCCTCCACGTGCTCTCGACCGCGTTGTTCGACCGGCCCGCGTACAAGAACGTGCTCAGCCACGGCATCGTGCTCGGCAGCGACGGGCAGAAGATGTCGAAGTCGCTCCGTAACTACCCGGACGTCAACGAGGTCTTCGATCGTGACGGCTCGGATGCCATGCGCTGGTTCCTGATGTCGAGTTCCGTCCTGCGCGGCGGCAACCTCATCGTCACAGAGGAGGGCATCCGCGAGGGTGTTCGCCAGATGCTGCTTCCGCTCTGGAGCACGTGGTACTTCTTCAGCCTCTACGCCAACACCGCTCGCGACGGTGGATACGACGCCTCGTGGCGCACCGACTCGACCGACGTCCTCGACCGGTACATCCTCGCGAAGACCCGCCTCGTCGTCGAGGAGGTCGGCACTCACCTCGAGAACCTTGACTCGACGCTGGCAGCGGCGACCCTGCGGGACTTCGCCGATGTGCTCACCAACTGGTACGTGCGTCGGTCGCGGGAGCGGTTCTGGACCGGGGTCGACGAGAACGGCAACGGAACCGAGGCGTTCGACACGCTGTACACCGTGCTCGAGACGATCACGCGGGCATCCGCGCCGCTCCTCCCGCTGGTGTCCGAGCGGATCTGGAAGGACCTCACCGGTGGCCGCAGCGTGCACCTCGAGGACTGGCCCGACCTGAACGCCTTCAACGAGGACGATGTGCTGGTTGCGTCGATGGACGCCATCCGCGCCATCAGCTCAACCGTGCTCTCCCTCCGGAAGCAAGCCGGTCGACGCGTGCGTCTCCCGCTCGCGACGCTCACCGTTGTCTCACCCGACCCTGAGCACCTCGAACGGTTCGGCGACATCCTCCGCGATGAGGTCAACGTCAAGAACGTCGAGTTCGTCACGCTCACCGACTCCAGCGCCGGCGACTACGGCATCACGTCGAAGCTCACCGTCAACGCTCGTGCCGCCGGGCCGCGTCTCGGCAAGAACGTGCAGACCGTGATCAAGGCGGCCCGTGCCGGGGACTGGTCCGAGACCGACGGTGTCGTCACCGCCGGAGGCATCGAACTCCAGGACGGCGAATTCGAGCTCGTTCTCGAAACCGCCGCGGTTGAGGGCAGCGCCGAGCAGGCGCTCGCTCTGCTGCCCGGCGGGGGATTCGTGCTGCTCGACACGCACACCACCCCCGAACTCGAGGCCGAGGGTCTCGCTCGGGACGTCGTCCGTGCCGTGCAGGACACCCGCAAGGCTGCCGGATTCGACGTCAGCGACCGCATCCGCCTCGGCCTCGTTTTTGAGAGCCCGGAAGATGCGGATGCCGTGACCTTCGTCACCGAGGTCGACATCGCCGCGGAGACGCTCGCGACGACCACCTCGATCCACGCGTTCGCCGAAATCGACGACGCGCGCCGTGCCGGTACACCGGCGGAGTGGCTCCCCGAGCTTCTCGACGACCAGCCGGAGTTCTACCAGGAGTTCGCCAAGGGACAGTTCGCCAACGCCGGACCGTTCATCGTGGCCGTTCGCCGCGCTACCAGGAGCATCAATGTCTGAAATTGACGACGAATTTGCCGATGAAGGACAGGCTGTCTACGAGGACCTGCTCGCCCGAACGGGCGAGCAGGCTCCTCGGCCGCGGCTGGAGCCGACCCGCAGGGTGCTCGACCTGCTCGGCGACCCGCAACGGGCGTTCCCGATCATCCAGCTCACGGGAACCAACGGCAAGACGAGCACGAGCCGGCTGATCGAGGGAATTCTCCGTGCCTACGGGCTCCGGACCGGACTCTTTACGAGCCCGCACCTTGTGAGCTTTAACGAGCGCATCGTTATCGACGGTGAACCGATCTCGAACGAGGCCCTCGCCCGCAACTGGGAAGACATTCGGACGTACGTCGAGATGGTCGACCTCGAGCTTGAAAACGCCGGTGACGTGCCGCTGACCTTCTTTGAGGTGCTCACCGTGCTCGCTTATGCGAGCTTCGCTGATGCGCCGATCGACGTCGGTGTGATCGAGGTCGGGATGGGCGGTGAGTGGGATTCCACCAATGTCGCCGATGCGCAGATTGCCGTGTTCACCCCGATCGATCTCGACCACGTTGCCCGACTCGGGTCGACCATTGCAGAGATCGCGCGAACCAAGGCGGGCATCATCAAGCCGGCCGCTACCGTCGTCACCGCGGCGCAGCATCCCGACGCCATGGCAGAGATCGTGAAGGCGGCAGAACGGGACGAAGCGCCCGTCATCGCACAGGACGTCGACTTCGCATTGACGGCGGATCATGTCGCCGTCGGCGGCCAGGTGATCAGCGTGCGCGGACGGGCGGGGGAGTACAACGACCTCTTCCTCCCGCTCTACGGTGACCACCAGGGTCAGAACGCGGCGGTCGCCATCGCCGCGGTCGAGACATTCCTCGGCGACGGCAGCCAGCCGCTCTCGACGGAGCCACTGGTCGAGGGGCTCTCGGAGATCACCACTCCCGGGCGGCTTCAACTCGTCGGCATCGAGCCGACGGTTCTCATCGATGCGGCGCACAACCCGCACGGCGCACGATCACTCGCCGCCGCGCTTGGGAAGTACTTCGACTTCGCCGAGACCGTCTTCGTCGTCGGTGTACTCGGAGACAAGGACGCCGAGGGAATCCTCTCCGTGCTCGCGCCGATTGCGGCACGCATCCACGTGACCGAACCGTCGTCCGAACGGTCCATCCCTGCCGCTTCTCTCGCCAGGCGTGCAGCGGCTGTCGCAGATCCCGGACTCATTCACGCGTACGACACCGTGGAAGACGCGGTCTTCGCCGCACGCGAATGGGCGAATGACGGCCCGTCGAGGCTCGTCGTCGTCACCGGCTCTGTCGTTCTCGCAGGCGAGGTCATCGAGCTGGCCGAAGCCGGAGAGTGGAAGAAGTCATGAGACGACAGCGACAGAGCGTGAGGCAATCCCTCGCGTCGATCGTCCTTGGCTTTGAACTCATCGTGATGTTCCTCGCCGCGCTGGTGGCCTTCGGGCTCAAGGTGCTTCCTGCTCCGGTGGCCCTCGGGGGCGGCGCAGCGATCTGTGTCGCGATCCTGGTGGCCCTCGCCGGGCTCCGCTACCGCTGGGGCATCATTGCGGGCTGGGTGCTGCAAGGCGTTATCGTTGCTACCGGCATCCTGGTGCCGATCATGTTCATTATTGGTGCGCTTTTTGCCGGCATGTGGGTTTACTCCATGGTGGCTGGCGGTCGGATCGACCGCGAAAAAGCGGCCGCAGCGCAATTGGGAGACGAAACACATGGCAGTTGAAGAAACACTCGTTCTGGTCAAGCCGGACGGTGTCGCACGCAACCTGACCGGAGCGATCCTCGCGCGTATTGAGGCGAAGGGCTACTCGCTCGTCGACATCCGTCTCGTTCAGCCCGACCGATCGGTGCTCGCGGCGCACTACGCCGAGCACGAGGGCAAGCCGTTCTACGAGCCGCTCGTCGAGTTCATGCTGTCAGGTCCGATCGTCGCGATTCGCGTCGCCGGTGACCGCGTGATCGAGGGCTTCCGCAGCCTCGCGGGTACGACAGACCCGACGACGGCAGCTCCCGGCACCATCCGTGGAGACTTCGGTCGCGACTGGGGCCTGAAGGTTCAGCAGAACCTGGTTCACGGCTCGGACAGCCCTGAGTCGGCGGCGCGCGAACTCGCGCTCTGGTTCAAGTAACCGATCCACCTCAACACAGCGAGGCGACCCGGGAACGGGCGCCTCGCTGTGTCGTTAACTGGCGCTGTGTCGTTTAAACGAGCGCCGTGTCGTTAACAGGCGCTGTGTCGCTGCGCGTTATGCCGTTACCCTGCGACCCCGCTCGTTAGAGGTGCTGCAGGACATCGAGGCGCACCTGCGCGATCACGGCGACGATCAGGTAGCAGGCCAGGGTGAGCGGCACGAGCCAGCCGTAGAGCGCCCCGGCTGCCCGGCGCACGCCGGCCGGTGCGGGAAGATTCCCGGCTTTCAGGTTGTAGAGGGTCACGGCGAGGAACGCGGGGATGGTCACCGACCAGGTGACCATGCACCACGGGCACAGGGTCCCGAGCACGAAGATGCTCTGGGAGATCAGCCAGATCACGAAAGCGAGAGCGCCGGCGAGGCCCAGGTTGAATAGCGCCCAGTACCAGCGCGCGAAGCGGGCACCGGCGAGGATGCTGATGCCGACGGCGATCGGAGCGGCCCAGCCCGCGAGGCCGAGCAGCGGGTTGGGGAAACCGAATACCGAGCCCTGCCAGGACTCGAGGTTGGCGCCGCACTGCACGAGGACGCTGAAGTCGCACGACAGCGACTCGCCGGGCGATGACAGTGTGTGAATCTTCTCGACCGTGAGGGCGAAAGCGGCGATCTCACCGATGATGCCCGCGAGGATGAGAAAGACTGCGAGGACAGTCGGTCGGGTGTTGGTCTCGTCGCGGCTCACGATTCGAGGGTACGACACGCAGGCGGGGTGCGGCGCGGCACGCCGCCGCGCGTCCGGGGCGGCACGGCATCCGCTGCTCGGTCACAAATGGCTGGTCAGTCGCTGCTCGGACAGAAAGGGCTGCACTTTCGTGAGAAGTGCGACCGTTTGTGTCCGAGCAAGGCCCGCGGGCGATGCGAGTGGCCGTTTGTGTCCGAGCAAAGCCCTTCGCGGCTCACGTCTCCAGGGAACGGCAAGAGAACGACACAGTGTTGCGGCGCGAGCCGGGAGAATCGCTCTGAGCACGCCCGCCGTGCGATAATGAATGGACGACCATAGGGCCGCGCTCTAGGGTCGTACAACAGAAGGCTTATTGGGCACGGCGCTCGTAATGAAACAGCGTTCGCCCAGTGTTTGAGACAAAAGTGTTCGTCGGTCACAACTCGAAGGGGTACGGCCGACAAAGAAGGTACGCGACCAGAGCCACAGGGCCGGTCGTGGACGTACAGGATTTGCGGGGAGTACGCGAAAGCGAGAAACCGCTCGAGAGTTCCCGGATGGGCAGCGCGGCTGCCGTGCCGGATGAGGAGTGCACCAGGAATGGTGAATGAAAATTTTGATAACACGGCCGACACATCAACCAACAGCGAGGGCGCAGCGCTCGAAAGCACCGAGAATCAGGTAGCCGAGGAGCAGGCGTTCCTGACGCCGAGTGCTGGCATTCAGGCACCGGATGCCGCATCAGACGGACTCGGCGAGCAAGACGCACCTCAACGCGCTGACGCCGAGGGTGCGTCGTCATCCGACGCCGAGCCTGTGGCCCCCGAGGGCGTTGCAGCCGATGACGAGTCCGCAGCCCACGACGCCGCTGGCGATGTCGCCGACGCCCCTCAGCCCGAAGCCGAGACTGCTGGCGAGCAGTCAGCAACAAACGCTGCCGAGCCCGCGAAGACCGCTGGGAGCACGGCGTCCGGCATCTTCGCCGCGTACTCCACAGCGCCGACGACAGCGCTGTTCTTCCAGGCGCCCGACGTCAAGCCGCTCCCCGCGCGTGATTATCGCGATGACGTGATCGACGATGACGATGACGAGGACGACGAGCCGTCGACGGTCCGCCGCCGCGCCCGCCGCCGCTCGGGCGACGAACGCCGTTCAGGACAAAACGATCCGGCCAACACCGTGGTCAAGGTCAGGCAGCCGCGGGAACAGCCGCGCGAGGTCGAGCAGATCACCGAGCCGCAGCGCATCAAGGGCTCGACGCGCCTCGAAGCGAAGAAACAGCGACGACGCGACGGCCGTGATGCCGGACGCCGCCGCCCGGTTGTCACCGAGGCAGAGTTCCTCGCCCGTCGCGAGTCGGTCGACCGCACGATGATCGTCCGCTCGAAGAGCAACAAGATTCAGATCGGCGTCCTCGAAGACGGCGTTCTCGTTGAGCACTACGTCGCGCGTAACGAAGAGGCATCCCTCATCGGAAACGTCTACCTTGGCCGCGTACAGAACGTGCTGCCGAGCATGGAAGCAGCCTTCGTCGACATCGGACGCGGACGCAACGCCGTGCTGTACTCGGGCGAAGTCGACTGGGACGCCGCAGAGACCGGAAACCAGCCGCGCCGCATCGAACTGGCGCTCAAGCCGGGCGACCGCGTTCTCGTCCAGGTCACCAAGGACCCGGTCGGACACAAGGGTGCTCGACTGACCAGCCAGGTGTCGCTTCCCGGCCGTTACCTCGTCTACGTGCCCAACGGCTCGATGAACGGCATCTCACGCAAGCTTCCTGACACCGAACGCGCGCGCCTCAAGAAGATCCTCAAAGAGGTGCTTCCCGACAACGTCGGCGTCATCGTGCGCACCGCTGCTGAGGGTGCAACCGAGGAGCAGCTCACGCTCGACGTCAATCGCCTGATCAACCAGTGGGCAGAGATCTCACGGCAGATGGAGAGCGTTCAGGCGCCAGCTCTGCTGCACTCCGAGCCTGACCTGCTGATCAAGATCGTCCGCGATGTGTTCAACGAGGACTTCCAGAAGATGCTTATCGCCGGCGATGACGCGCAGGAAGTCATCGAAAGCTACCTTCGTGGCGTCGCGCCCGACCTCCTCGAGCGCGTCGAGCGCTACGAGGGAAACCGGGACGTCTTCGACGAGTACCGCATCACGGAACAGATCGAGAAGGCCCTCGACCGCAAGGTCTGGCTGCCCTCCGGTGGATCGCTCGTCATTGACCGCACCGAGGCGATGACCGTCGTCGACGTCAACACGGGAAAATTCGTCGGTTCAGGCGGAAACCTCGAGGAGACGGTAACGAAGAACAACCTCGAATCCGCCGAGGAGATCGTCCGCCAGCTTCGGCTGCGCGACATCGGTGGAATCATCGTCGTCGACTTCATCGACATGGTGCTTGAATCCAACCGCGATCTCGTTTTGCGCCGCCTGATCGAGTGCCTCAGCCGTGACCGGACCAAGCACCAGGTCGCCGAGGTGACCTCGCTCGGTCTCGTTCAGATGACGCGCAAGAAGCTGGGCCTTGGCCTGCTCGAGTCATTCAGTGAGCCATGCGAGGTGTGTGCAGGACGCGGTGTCATCGTGCACCACGATCCGATCGTCAAGCACCGCCAGACCCCCCAGCCCGAGACCAAGCGTCGCGGCAAGGGTGGCACCTCGAACAGCAATGGCAATGGAAACGGCAACGGTGGCAACACCAACGGCAACGGCGGAGGAAACAACGCCGGCCAGGCACCGAAGGCACCGACACACGCCATCACCGATGACGCGAAGAACGCCCTCGCGAAGATCGCCGCATCAACGATCGTTGTTCACGCGGACGACGCACAGTCGACCGATCAGGTGACGGAGCAGCCCGCAGCCAGCGAGCGACGCAATGAGTCACGCAGCGAGCGACGCAACGAACGCCGGAAGAACCAGAAGAGCCAGAACCGTGGCGCCGGATCGGCACAGGGGAACTCGGGTGGCGGCTCAGCAGGCCAGGCCGAGGAAGCTGCGCCTGACTCTCGTGCCGAGAGCTCGGCTCCTGCCAGCCGGCCGGAAACGAGCAAACCGGACACCAGCAGGCCGGCCCCCGAGCCCCAGGTTGCCGATTCCCGTACGGACGCCCGGGACGCGCTGTCGATCCTCGACATCCCCCTCGAGCCCGCACGCAAGGCGAAGAGAGTCGACCCGCGCGACGCAGAGGACCTCCTCGGCTCAGTGCTCGACGCGCTTCCGGAGCCCAAGCTTCCCGGAACCGGCCGCGCACGTCGTCGCCGGGTTACGACAGCCGGCCTGACCGGGACTCCTGTCGCTCACGACGCAGACGCCGGAACATCCGCCCCGGCTGCTGACTAACGAGTAACGACGAAACGGCGGTCGCCCTCACCCGAGGGTCGACCGCCGTTTGCGTTCCTTCGCCGTCACCCTGAGGTTGCTCTCGATCAGCCGGCGGACGAGGACATTCGCGCTCACCGGTACGGCACCACCGGCGACCAGCTCCTCGAAGCGTTCCTGCGGCACGTCATAGTGATCGAGGTCGAAGCTGCGCCGGGGGAGTGAATGACGTGCGGCGAACGCGTGCAACTCATCGAGAGAAACATCGCTGATGAGGTGGGACCAGAGTGTGTTGTGTGCCGGCCATAACGGAGTGTCGATGAGCACGGTCATGATGTGAAGTCTACGAATTGCGACACGGCTGGGCGTGCATTTGTGAGATCGGGTGTGATCAAGTAAAGTTTCCTGTTGGTGCACGTTGGCTTATCCCGCGTTTTGCCCATGGTTTTCTGTCAGCTTGACCTCCCTTCCCGCTGGGGTCTACCGCACAGTGAATATTCCTTGACAGATTCAACTCGGAGCACAAGCTCCCAAGAGAAGTAGGTACGAGAAGTGGTTTACGCAGTAGTGCGCGCCGGTGGTCGGCAGGAAAAGGTAGAGGTCGGCACCATTGTGACGATGGACCGCGTCAAGAGCATCAAGGACGGCAAGGTCGAACTGGCCGCTGTTCTCCTCGTCGACGGTGACAAGATCACCACTGACGCCGAGTCGCTCGCAAAGGTCACAGTCACGGCTGAGTTCATCGAGAACCTCCGCGGCCCCAAGATTCACATCCAGAAGTTCAAGAACAAGACCGGTTACAAGAAGCGTCAGGGGCACCGTCAGGAGCTCACACGCGTCAAGATCACCGGCATCAAGTAAGCCTGAGGGAGAACAGAGATGGCACACAAAAAGGGCGCGAGTTCCACTCGCAACGGTCGCGACTCCAACGCACAGCGCCTCGGCGTGAAGCGCTTTGGCGGTCAGGTTGTCTCAGCAGGCGAGATCATCGTTCGCCAGCGCGGCACGCACTTCCACCCCGGCGTCAACGTCGGACGCGGCGGTGACGACACGCTCTTCGCCCTCGAGGCAGGAGCCGTCGAGTTCGGCGCGAAGGGCGGCCGCAAGGTCATCAACATCGTGACGGCAGCTGCCGAATAGGCATCAGTTCGATGTGTCTCAGGGGCGAGCTTCGGCTCGCCCCTGAGTTTTTTATGTAGAAGAACAAACTAATTTGGAGGGCTCTCGTGGCCACATTCGTCGATCAGGTGACATTGCACCTGCGTGCTGGAAACGGCGGTAACGGATGCGTGTCTGTGCGTCGGGAGAAGTTCAAGCCGCTTGCCGGACCTGATGGTGGAAATGGCGGTAACGGTGGCGACATCGTCCTCGTTTCTGACCCGCAGGTCACGACACTTCTCAACTACCACCGCTCACCGCACCGGAGCTCACCGAACGGTGGCCCAGGCATGGGCGACCACCGCGCGGGGACGACGGGTGAAGAACTCGAACTGCCCGTACCGGTCGGAACCGTCGTCAAGGACGCCGATGGCAACGAACTGATCGACTTCGCCGAGCCAGGCATCCGTTACGTCATCGCGCAGGGTGGACAGGGTGGCCTCGGCAACGCGGCTCTCTCGACCACCAAGCGGAAGGCTCCCGGGTTCGCTCTGCTCGGCACGCTCGGGCAGGAGGGGTCGTTCACCCTCGAGCTCAAGGTTGTTGCCGACGTCGCACTCGTCGGTTACCCCTCTGCCGGAAAGTCGAGCCTGATCGCCGCCATGAGCGCTGCGAAGCCGAAGATCGCCGACTACCCCTTCACGACTCTGCACCCCAACCTCGGCGTCGTCCAGGCCGGAGAGATCCGCTACACCGTCGCCGACGTCCCCGGACTCATCGAGGGCGCGAGCGAGGGCAGGGGACTCGGACTCGAGTTCCTCCGTCACGTTGAGCGCTGCTCTGCCCTCGTGCACGTCCTCGACTGCGCGACCCTCGAGCCGGGTCGTGACCCGATCAGCGACCTCGACATCATCCTCGGTGAGCTCGGCGCGTACCCGGTACCTGAGGGCCAGACGCCGCTCCTTGAGCGCCCCCAGCTGATCGCGCTCAATAAAGTGGACGTTCCAGAGGGCAAGGACCTCGCCGAGCTGGTCAAGCCCGAACTCGAAGCCCGCGGATACCGCGTGTTCGAGATCTCGACGGTCAGCCACGAGGGATTGCGCCAGCTCTCCTACGCACTGGGCGACCTGGTCGAGGCCGAACGCAAGGCCAAGGCCGAGCACGAAGCCGCACACCCCCGCATCGTCATCCGCCCCCGTCCCGTCGACGAGTCCAAGTTCACGGTCACCGTCGAGGGCGGCAGCTTCGGCAACATCTACCGTGTTCGTGGCGCCAAGCCCGAGCGCTGGGTGCAGCAGACCGACTTCACGAACGACGAAGCAGTGGGCTACCTTGCCGACCGCCTCGCGAAGCTCGGCGTCGAAGATGGCCTCTTCAAGGCGGGTGCTGTCGGTGGATCCACGGTCATCATCGGTTCTGACAACGGTGTGGTCTTCGACTGGGAGCCGACGCTGACCTCGTCCGCCGAGATGATCACGACTCCTCGTGGACTCGATGCGAGGCTCGACGCGAACAACCGCCCGACCCGCAACCAGCGCCGCGAGGAGTACTTCGAGCGGATGGATGCGAAAACCGAAGCGCGTGCCGAAATGGTTCGCGAACGGGAAGCCGGGCTGTGGCGCGACCAGTACGAGGATGAAGAACGCGCGGCCGCCGAAGCAGCCAGCGCTGAGGGAGAAAAATAGGTCATGACGGTAGCTGATCGGTCCGACCTGGCTTCGGCCAGGCGGGTTGTCGTCAAGGTGGGATCATCGTCGATCAGCGGGGACAACGCCGGTCAGATTGCACCGCTCGTGGACGCGCTTGCCGCGGCCCACGGGCGGGGCGCCGAGATCGTTCTCGTCTCGAGCGGTGCGATCGCGACCGGGATGCCGTACCTGGCGCTCACCAACCGGCCGGTCGACCTCGCTACCCAGCAGGCCGCGGCGGCGGTGGGGCAGAACGTGCTCATCTACCGCTACCAGGACAGCCTTGACCGCTACGGGATCGTAGCCGGACAGGTGTTGCTCACCGCGGGTGATCTCGAGAACGACGCTCACCGCTCGAACGCCCAGCGCGCCATGGAGCGGTTGCTCGCGCTCAGGATCCTTCCCATTGTCAACGAGAACGACACAGTTGCTACACACGAGATCCGTTTCGGTGACAACGATCGGCTCGCTGCACTCGTGTCGATCCTCATTCACGCTGACGCGCTCGTGCTGCTCAGCGATGTGGACGCGCTCTACACGAAGCCTCCAGCCGAGGCCGGCGCCGAACCGATCAGCCGGGTGGAGCGCGGAGACGCCCTCATCGGTGTGACGTTCGGCGGCGCCGGAGCTGTCGGCGTCGGGACCGGGGGAGCATCCACCAAGGTGTCTGCGGCCCGCCTTGCCGCCGATGCGGGAGCCGGCGTCCTCATCACGTCGACGGACAATGTTGCTCGCGCTTTGAACGGTGAAGCCGTCGGAACGTGGTTCGTGCCGGCGGAACGGGTCGAACGTACGCCTGCGGCTGGCTAATATCGGTCTTATGACCGACACCGCTGCCGTAGACATCGCTTCGTCCACCGCGAGCTCACTCGCCGATCCCGGCCACGGGGTGTCGTTCGACGAGCGCCTCCTCCGAGCGCGCGACGCATCCCGCGTGCTGGCGACGGCATCCGGGGATCTGAAAAACGCCGCCCTCGAAGCGATGGCCGTCGGACTCTCTGAGGCAAGTGAGAAGATCCTCGCCGCGAACGCGAAGGACCTCGAGAACGGACGCGCAAACGGGCTGGCTGTCGGCCTGCTGGACAGGCTGCGCCTCGACGAGAGCCGACTGGACGCCCTCGCTGTGGCGATTCGCGAAATCATGGTACTGACCGACCCGATCGGACAGAGCGTTCGCGGCTCGCGCCTGCCCAACGGCGTGCGCATCGACCAGATCCGGGTGCCGTTCGGCGTCGTCGGGGCGATTTATGAGGCGCGCCCCAACGTCACCATCGACATCGCCGCACTCGCGATCAAGAGCGGTAACGCTGTCGTTCTGCGTGGCGGTTCCGCTGCCGAGAACACGAACGGCAGGCTCGTTGAGGTGATTCAGGATGCCCTCGGCTCGGTAGGACTGCCTTCGGGCGCCGCGCAGACCATCGACGAGTTCGGTCGGGACGGCGCGACGCGGCTGATGCAGGCGCGCGGCCTCGTCGACGTTCTCGTTCCGAGGGGGAGTGCGTCACTCATCCAGGCGGTGGTGACCGAGTCGCGCGTTCCTGTGATCGAGACCGGGGCTGGCGTTGTCCACATTTACCTCGACGAGTCGGCTCGGGAGGACTGGGCAACGGACATCGTGCACAACGCCAAGGTGCAGCGTCCCAGCGTGTGCAACGCCGTTGAGACCGTTCTGGTGCACGCCGCAGCCGCAGACCGGTTGCTTCCGGGCGTGCTCGCGCGGTTGGCGGAATCCGGTGTCACAATCCACGCTGACGATGCGACGCGTGCCATCTGGCCTGATGCCCTCGTCGCGACCGAGGAGGACTGGGCAACAGAGCACATGAGCCTCGACATCTCGGTCAGGGTGGTGGACGGCCTCGACGAGGCGATCGACCACATCAGCCAGTACTCCACCGGGCACACCGAATCGATCATCACCGAGAGCGTGTCAAGCGCCGAGCGGTTCCTGGCTGAGGTGGATTCAGCTGTCGTGATGGTGAACGCTTCGACGCGATTTACCGACGGTGGCGAGTTCGGCTTCGGTGCAGAGGTGGGAATCTCAACGCAGAAGCTCCACGCCAGGGGCCCGATGGGGGTCTCCGAACTCACGAGCACCAAGTGGACGGTCCGGGGTACCGGCCAGGTGCGCGGATAGTCGTTAGACTGAATGGTGGCGTGGTCACCCCGCCGGAACTGAATGGAGCACACATGTCGTATGCGACGACCCTTCTCGCCGAAGCAGTATCACACGTGGAGCTGCCCATGCCCACCTGGATGTACGGCGTCATCGCTCTCATTGTCTTCATCTTCCTCGGCGTCGCGACGTTCAGCTACCGCGACGTTGCAAACCGGCACAGCGCCAAGGCCTCGGGACAAGCCGCGGCAGAACCCGGACACGGTCACTAGCCCCACAATGGCAGTCGCGTCGCGCCGGCCACGAGTGGGCGTTATGGGTGGAACCTTCGATCCCATCCACAACGGCCACCTTGTCGCCGCCAGTGAGGTTGCCCAGTCGTTCGATCTCGACGAGGTCATCTTCGTGCCGACGGGCCGACCGTGGCACAAGAACGTTGTCACCCCGGCCGAGCACCGCTATCTCATGACGGTCATCGCGACAGCGTCGAACCCCAGATTCACGGTCAGCCGGGTCGACGTCGACCGCGAAGGCACGACGTACACGATCGATACGCTTCGCGACATCCACCGGAATCGCCCGGATGCTGAACTGTTCTTCATCACCGGTGCGGATGCCGTTGCACAGATTTTTAACTGGAAAGACGTCGAGGAGCTCTGGTCTCTCGCCCACTTCGTGGCTGTGAGTCGACCGGGACATCCGCTCAGCGTTTCGGGATTACCGCCTCAAGACGTAAGCTTGTTGGAAGTTCCGGCCCTGGCGATATCGTCGACCGACTGTCGGAGCCGGGTGAGCCGGGGATTCCCGGTCTGGTATTTGGTTCCCGACGGTGTCGTTCAGTACATCACCAAACACCACCTGTATCGGAGTATTGCATGACCCCGCTGCCCGACGAGCAACCGCTCTCTCGTCGCCAGCTGCGTGAGCAGCAGCGAACGACTGACGTGACCCCCGAAACGAAGTCACGTCGCGTCTCCACCACGACTCCTGTGTCAGGTGGGGCGATACCCAACGTGTCCGGCTCGCAGCCCGAGCCGTCGATGACGGCCGAAGAAGTTGAAGCGCTCGAGCGCGCGGCAGCCGAAGGGTCGCAGCTGACCCGGCGACAGGCGCGTGACCTCGAACGCGTGCGGACGGCATCCGTCACCATCATCCCGCCGCTCGTCGAACCCGGCGATGCCCGGTCCGGAGAGAAAAACTCCGCCGCGAGTCAGGCCCCTGTCGTTGCTCCTGCGAGCAAGGCTCCCGCCGAGAACGAGCGCGTTGAGAATGACGCGGTCGCCACTGAGCCAGGTGACAGTGAGCCGGTAGACCACGAGCCTAGTGACAGCGATCCAGTCGACGACGACGCGGTTGACGACGATCAGGACGCCAGGCCCGACCGGAAACCTCGGGCTCGCAAGGCCCCACCGGTCGAGGAGACCGCGGGGGCGCCCAAGTCGTCGCGCCTGCCGTCGTTTGTTCCGGCATCCGCTGCCCGAGCCGGTGCCGTCGACCACGAGACTCCGGGACTTGTCGTCGTCAGTGAGAGTGACGATGAGGCCCCGGCGAAGAAGCGCACGTCGTTCGGCCTTCCGGTCGTCGACGATGACGAAAGCGACACCTCCGCGCCCCACACCGATGACGACGAAGAGCCGCAGCTGGCCAGTAACTTCGGCGCAGCGGTCAGTGAACGCCCCGCCCCGGTACTCAGCGAGATCGACACCGAGCTCGAGGAGCCCTTCGACCAGATCATCGCCCGCGGCCTCGAGGAAGCCGGCAACGGTGTCGGAACCAGCTCGCTGATCCTTCCATCCATGCCGACGGGCGACCCGTTCACCGGACCGCTCACGGCACAGGGCGGCGTCGTTATCACCGGCTCGATCGACATCTCGACCGGCACAGGCTCAACGGGTAAACACCCGAGTGGCTTTGACAGGTCCGACATCGATTCGATGTTCGACGAAGAAGACGAAGCACGGCCGGCAACCGCGGGGACACCGGTCTCCGCCAGCCGCGCTGTGTCGACACACACCGCTACGCGCGATGTGATTACCCCTCCAGCTCCTGCCCGCAGCAACCGACTCCTCCTCATCCTGGCGATCACCGCCGGTGTGCTGGCCGTCGCCGTGCTGTCGGTCATCATCGTCGGTATCGCGGCCGGCGCTTTCCAGTCGCGATAGCCCCCAGAAAGGCCACTTCCCAGTGACAGCACGTGAATCAACCATCGAACAACTGAACATCGCCGTTGCGGCAGCGCAGGACAAGGGTGCCGAAGACCTCGTCGCTCTTGACGTCTCCGAGCCGTTGCCGTTTGTCGACATTTTCTTTATCGCGACGGGTCGCAACGAGCGCAACGTCATGGCCGTCGCCGGCGAGATCGAAGACCAGCTCAACGCAGCGGGTCACAAGACGCTTCGGCGTGAAGGCCGATCCGAAGGCCGCTGGGTCCTCATCGACTTCGGCGACCTCGTCGTGCACGTATTCCACGAGGAAGAGCGACTGTACTACTCGCTCGAGCGCCTCTGGAAGGACTGCCCGGTCATTCCCATCGCTGAGCCGGCGCGAGCCTCGGCTGAGTAGCCCCCGGGTTGCCGCTCGATTCGGAACATTTCGGATTGTGTAGTAATCTAAACAGGTTGCTTCGAGCGATCGAAGCGGCCGAAATGGGTCTGTGGCGCAGCTGGTAGCGCACCTGCATGGCATGCAGGGGGTCAGGGGTTCGAATCCCCTCAGATCCACCAAAACCCCTGAGAACGATAAGTTCTCAGGGGTTCTTTTCGTTGGCGTGGGCTTTAGAGTGTTTCTTTTTTATTCAACACGGCCCAGGTGCGTGAGCACCCGCGCGACGACCTCCGATCGGGCGGTGTCCGACTCCAGCTGTTCGAGGCCGAATCCGAGCAGCAGCGTGTCCGACGTGGCTGTCGAGCTGAGGAACGGACCCTCTGCCGAATACCGTTCGAACTGGCCGCTGTTGTCGGGACTCCCCTCCGGGGCGGCGAGAACACTCCAGGGTGAGACGTCCTCCTCTTCGAAGCCTTCCGGTTCCGTCGCCTCGCCGTTCAGGACGAACTTCGTGTCGTCCACCATGAGCCCCGTGTCGCCAGTGAAGCCGTCGGTGACGTAGCTGATCACGACCTCGACGTCCTGCCCCGCGTATGCGCTGAGGTCGAAGGACACCGGGATCCAGCCGCCGGACGAACCGGTGAAGGCGTTCCATTCGCCGGTGGTTCCGGTCGCCTCGCACGGGTTCCCAACGGTGAGGTAGTGCTCCAGCTGCGGGTGCTCTTCGACGTAGAACCCCGCCTCGCACTCCGCCGGAACATCGGTGGTGGTGGCGCCGCCCAGGTCGGGAAGCGTGGTCCATTCCTCGGTGCCTGCCGGTCGAGCCTCGACGATGACGTTGTCGTAGCCGAACTCCGTCGCGTACGAGAACTGCGCATCGAAGGTCGCCGTGTCACCGACCCCCAGTTCCGGCACTGAGAACGTCCGGCTCAGTCGCTGATAGCCGTCATCGATGTGCGCGGCGAACATGGACCAGAGTCCTTCGATGGGGATGAACGGCCCCGATGGGTTCTCGTACTGCGCCACCGCCCAGCTCTCGAACTGCGGGAACTGCTCAACGGGGAGCACGTCGCTCGTCACGGTGAACGCGCCGGCCTCATCGACCGGATTGTCCTCCGTCGCCGGTCCCCCGAAGAGTGCCTCGATCCCATCGAGCGGTGCAGCCGTCCCCGTCATGCCGTCGGCACCGACGGGAGTGCGGTTGTACGCTCCCAGCCAATACTGGGTGAAGTCGTCGGCCAGCAGCAGGCAATCCGAGTACGGGTCCGCCGTGACGACGCAATCCTGATCCGGCGCACCGTCCAGACCGTAGTAGATCCCGCCCAGCGCTGCCCCGAACTGCCCGTAGTAGGCGGCCGTCTCACCCGCCAGAGCGAGCTTGCCCCCTTCGTTGAGGTAGTCCCGCACAGCGAGCGTCAGGTATTGCTGCCGCTCCGCCACGGAGGCATCCTCGAGGTCTCCGAAGTACGTCTGTGTGATCTCGTCCTCCGGATCCTGGGTGAGCCGGTTGTCGCCGAGGTACCAGAGCACCGCGTCGTAGTGGCTCAGCACACCGAGGTCGTGCGGCACGCCGTTCGCGTCGACGTCCCAGACATCCGGCGTGACGCCGTTCGCCTCGAATGCCGCGATATGTGCGTCGAGGTATTTCGGGCCGACACCGCTGGGAGTGGATTCGGGGTTCACACCCGTGTAGTCCTCGTTGGCGATGATGAGCACCGAATTGCCGGTGTCGTGCGCCACCTGGTAGGTGAAGCGCTCACTGCTGATCTTCTTCAGCGAGCGGTTCTTGATGATGTCGCGCGCCGACGGCAGTCCCGAGAACCAGACCTCGACGCTGTCGCCCGCCTTCGCACCCCGCACGGTTCCGCGATACTCGCCGTAGTAGTCGACGTTCTCGTCGCCGTACCGCTCGCCGCCGTTCCACTCCTCCACCGTCGAGATCCGCAGGGGTCCGCCGTTTATGCGGTAGCTCATCACCTTCGCGAGCAAGTCCCGTTTTGCCCAGACAGCCACGGTCTGCGGGTCGCCGTAAGAGACCGAGAAGCTGTCGACGCGGAAGTCCTCAGCATCCCGGCCTACAACCGAGACAGGGTCGTTCGGGTCCTTGGCAGATTCCGCCACGGCCAGTGCGAAGGGGATGTTCTTCTCGAATTCGGCCTGGATGAGCCCCTCGTCGTCGGGGAAGTTGAAGCCGCTCTCGCAGTCTTCGGAGTTCCACTCGTCATCGTCGTACAAGTCGGACACGGACTCACAAGTGCCCATCTCGGGTGTGAAGCCGAGAACTCCGTACGCCTCCTGGGCGTGCGAATCGGTATCGCCGTTGGTCGTGTACAGCTCTGCCGAGATGTCGGGGTCGTAGCCGGCGATCGCGGGTGTCGCGTCGTCGCCCACCATCGCTTCGTAGATCACGTCGTCCGGCGACGGCGTCGAGACCTGCCAGCCGATACCGTGCAACAGCAGCTCCGCGGCCGAGTGGTAATTCACGAGGAACTGCGGTGTGAGCTTCGCGAACAGCGCGTCGAGCGCCTGCGTCTCGGGTTCCGATGCGGGCGCGGTCCCACGGTAGGTCTCGCTTGCCGGGGCGGGTGAGGAGCCCTCGTTGTCGTAACCCCAGCGGGTGGGGTAGTTGCGGTTGAGGTCCACCCCATCGCCGACCGTGATCTGGCCGTCTCCGTCGTTATCGCGAAGGTTCTTGCGCCAGAGTCGCTGGCCCTCGGTGAAGGTGAAGTCGTAGCCGTCGGGGTTGGCGACGGGCACGAACCACAGCTCTGTGTCGTCGACGATGCCCTTGATGCGCGGGTCGCTCCCGTAGGAATCGACATAGTAGTTGAGCAATCGCCGGACCATCTCGGGCGTGATCCATTCGCGCGCATGCTGCGCGCCGACGTACACCGTGGCGGGGCGCTTGCCGTCCTTGGTCTTCGCGACGTTCTTCGTGAGGCGCACCGCGCCGATGTCCTGGCCATTCACGGTCTGCCCGATCACACGGAACTCGGCGATCTTCGGGTTGGATGCCGCCAGTGTCATGAGCTCCTCGAGGATGCCGCCCTCGCCGCTGTAGGTGCGGAACACACCGTCGGCTGCATCCAAGGATCGACGCTGCGCCGACGGCGTCTTGACCTCGAGCGTCGTGCCTCCCTCGGCAAGCTGCGCGGCCTGATCGCCGCTCAGGATGACCTGCACGTCCACTTGGCCGGATGCCTCGCCGTTGGGCGTCGTCACCAGCTCCTGACGGTCGACACCCAGCTCGACGATGGCGGCCAGATCCTCAACGCTCACCGTGCCGGTGTACACCGCGAGGCGATCCTGGTCTACCTGCGGAGGCGGAGGGCTCGCCATGCTTGGCGTGGAGACGAGCATCGTGACGACCAATGCGACGCTGGTGGCGATGGCAAGCTTGCGGAACATGCGCACTCCTTTGTGGCGCGGTGCCGGGGTTCCGGGGTCTTCGAGCGATCCTTCCCGGGGGTGGCGCGGCGCGAATGATCCTCATCTTCTCCCTCCGACGCGTGCTCGTCAAGGGAGGTGTGAACTCGATCGAGTCGAAGACGGCGCGCGTCTCTTCCATCAGCGCCCCTGAAAGTAGAGGGTCGCCGCCGTCTCTGTAGCAGGCTGAGAGGTTTAGGACGGCGCGGGCCCACACTTCAACGTTTGTCAGGGGGTCAGGGGGTCAGGGGGTCGAATCCCCTCAGATCAGGCGGACATGCGACACCGCTCTGAACCGTGCCGGGCGGCTGAGCCCGAACGAGGTACAGACGGGTCGCTCGAGCGTCAATAGGCTCGCACATAAACGTCGGCTGCCGATCTACGCGACTCCGCGACGACGTTCCGACCCGCCCAGCTTCATTTTGATCGTTTGGAGTCCGATGCACGCCGTCTACGACGCGCCTGCCCCTGAACCGACCTCGCTCGACCTGCCGTTCTACGGTGCGTCGTTCGACGCATCGGTGCGCCGGTTCTTCCGCAAGTACGCCGTGTTTACTGGACGTGCCAGTCGAAGTGAATTCTGGTGGGCGATGCTCTTCCAGTGCATTGTGGGTTCGATCGCTGGAGTAGTGCTCTCGATCGTGATGGTTGCTGTGGTGGTCTGGGTCGTTGTGGGCGCGGAGCAGGAGGACGGGGCCACCACGATGATCAATGCAATTGTGGCGTCGACCTTGGTCATGGTTATCGGGCTTGCGTTGGTTACTCTGCCGGTGCTCCTGCCGTCGATCGCGGTTACAGTGCGCCGATTGCACGACACAAACCGTTCAGGATGGTGGTACCTGATCTCGCTCATCCCGTTCGGCGGGTACGCCATCTATGTCTTCGGGGCGCTGGAGTCTGATGCAGCCGGCATCCGATTCGACTCGCAACGCGCGCTGCCACAGATGGAGCAAATTGCATCCTGACCGGCGGTGCTTTACTCGCTCCGACATGGTTGTTGGGGCCTTTTTGGGTGCTTTTTGATCGACAGATGGCAGGGCTTCGCATCCCCTCAGATCTACCAACGATGCCCGACAATCTCCGGATTGTCGGGCCTTTTTCGTGTTTCGGGGGAACGCCGCGTCCCGCCGTGGGCAGGCGTGTCGTGCTCCCTCATTCAGATTGTTGTTGGCGAAGCCGACCGCCGTTCCTTCGAGCGATCACGTAGTGCGCGTCGATGCTGACCACACCGACGTGCGGTTCCTCAAGGCCGAAGCGGGCGCTCGTCGGGGAGTACGCGTCGCGGTTCAGAGTTGCTGGGGAGACGGTTCCCGGAATCGACTGTCAGCGGCGTCAGGCACTGACGCACAGATAGGTTGGTTGCATGACGGATGCAGTGCGAAGTGCTTACCGGGAAAGAGCTGGGGAGTACACGGAGGCACTCGGTTCGCTGTCCGCAATGGCGGAAGGAGATCGAAACCTCATCGCTGGTTGGGCGCGTGATGTCGACGGCCCGACGATCGATGCCGGATGCGGCCCCGGCCACTGGACAAAGTTTCTGCACGACCACGGGGTTGCGGTAGAAGGTATCGACATGGTGAGTGAGTTCATCGATGGCGCCGCCGCCCGCTTTCCCGAGGTTCCATTTCGAGTCGCAACGCTCGAAGCGCTACCAGCCGATGACGCTGCACTGGCCGGGATTCTCTCCTGGTACTCGCTCATTCACACACCGCCGGCTGATGTACCTGCGCTGCTCACCGAGTTCGCGCGCTGCATCCGGTCGGAGGGAACGCTGCTCCTCGGGTTCTTCGAAGCTGGGCAGATCGAAGCGTTCGGCCACGCCGTCGTGACGGCCTACTACTGGCCGGTCCCGCTGATGCAGGATGAGCTTGCAGCGGCGGGTTTCGAGATTGTCGAGACGCATACACGAGTCGATCCTGGCCAGCGCCCGCACGCGGCGATCATCGCACGCCGCCGCAGCTGGATCCGCTAGATGCGGAATGCGATAACGCAGACCGGAACGCGTGCGGGCGCTCCGGAGGCTCCCGGATCGCGTCTTTGCGGTCGCAACGTTGGATTCGCTTCGCGATCTAAGCCGGGCTCGGCCGAGCACCCCGTCGGCGGTCTGCAGGCTGTGGCCGGATAATTGTGGGGTGACTTCTTCCGGAACCAGCCCTCTTGCCGCCGATGACCGCTGTCCCTGCCTGAGCGGTGAGACCTACGGCGCGTGCTGCGGCCGGTACCACTCTGGTGCCGCCCTCGCACCGACGGCCGAGGCACTCATGCGCTCCCGGTTCTCGGCCTTCGCGGTCGGCGACGCCGGCTACTTGCTCGAGACGTGGCATCCGTCGACCCGGCCCGCCGAACTCGACCTCGATCCCGGCCTGACCTGGTATCGGCTCGACATTCTGGATCGGCGTCGTGGCGGGCCCCTCGACACGGAAGGCACCGTCGAATTCCGGGCCTTCTCCAAGGGAGCCGACGGCCGGAGTGAGCAACACGAGGTGAGTCGCTTCGTTCGGGACAACCGGCTCTGGTTCTACGTGGACGCAATCAACTGATCGAGGTTCAGCTCCGCGGAACGACGGTCAGCACCCGGGTGATGAACTCGTAGAAGTCGTGCATCCACTCGGTCAGGAACTGAGTGGTGCCATCGTTGGTGATCGAGCCGTCCTCAGCGATGAGCCCCGGAGTGATCTGGAGGTACGCTTCGGGCGCGTTCATCTGCGGCGAGTTGCAGAAGCTGAGCACGCTTCGGAGATGCTGTTGCGCGACGGCGGTGCCGATCGCACCGATCGAACCTCCGATCACCGCTGAGGGCTTGTGCGTGAACGAGTTGTCACCCCACGGCCGGCTTGCCCAGTCGATCGCATTCTTGAGCGCTCCAGGAATCGACCGGTTGTATTCGGGCGTGACGAAGAGCACGGCATCGACACTCGCGATGGCGGCTTTGAAGTCGAGCCCCACCTGTGGGTAATCCGCATCGTAGTCATAGCTGTACAGCGGCAGATTTCCGATCGGGATCTCCCGCATCTCAAGCTCGGGGGGAGCGAGAGCGACAAGCGCACCGGCGAGCTTCCTGTTGATGGATGCCGTCGCCAGGCTTCCGATGAGATAGCCCACTGAATAGGGCGGTTCGTGCTCGTGAATCGTGGCCATGCTGAAACTCTTTCCCGGGGTTTCTCTGGCGCGTGTCTCGCGGCACCCGCCCGGACCGTCTCAGGCTATGACCGGGCCGGTGGGCTGTCCAGAGTCCCTTCGCCGTCCTGCCCGTGGTCTGCGCCGGCGCCTGTGGCATCCGGGTTGTGCCGCTCTCGGGCGGTGCGCCGGCGCCGACGGAACTCGGTCACCAGTCGTGGGGTCGGTATGCGGGCCTCGGTGGGAAGCGTCCAGCCAAATCGTCTGGCGAGGAGGGAGAGCACGGCTCCGCTGGTGAGCGCAACCGCGGAACCGAGGGTCGGCATGCCGAGCTTTGAGAGCACGACCATTTCGACGCTCGACACAAGCGCGCTGGTCGCGTACAGGGTGTTCCCGCCGAAGATCCGAGGGATGCGGAGCAGCAGGATGTCGCGAACGGCACCGCCGCCGACCGCTGTGATGATGCCCATCACGATCGCGGGCAGCCAGCCGAGTCCTGCGTCGAGCGTTTTCTGGGCGCCGGCGGCGGCCCAGAATCCGACGGCGAGTGCGTCGACCAACACGAGCGTTCGATTGGACCATTGCCCGCGGAAGGGGACGAAGAAGGCGATGACCGCACCGGCGATGGCGATGACCAGGTAGGCCGGGTCGGTCAGAGCTACCGGCGGTCCTTGCTGCAGCAGCGTGTCGCGAATGATTCCGCCACCGAGCCCGCTCATCACCGCGAGGATGACGAAGCCGACGATATCGAGCCGGGCCGATCGTGCGGCGATTCCACCGAGGATCGCGTTGGCGAGCACGCCGCCCAGGTCGACGAATCGCATAATTTCAGTGACGGTCTCGGTCGTCGTGTCCATGCCGTCCTTCCGGCCAAGCCGCAACCGGCTCTCCTGATCCGGCTCGTTCAAGCGTAGCCGAGCACGGGTGGGGGATACTTGCCACATGCGCGCCGTGTACTACGACTCCTTTCTTCGCGAACCTACGGTCGAGGAGGTGCCGGACCCGGTGCCCACCCCGGACGGAGCTGTTATTGCCGTTGAGGCGACCGGGCTGTGTCGGAGCGACATCCACGCGTGGGAGGGGCACGATGACGGCGTCTCGCTTCCGCATGTGCCCGGTCACGAGTTCGTGGGCAGGATCGTCAGTGTTGGGAGTGCCGTCTCGCGGTTCAGGCCGGGACAGCGCGTCACCGTTCCGTTTGTCTGCGCGTGCGGCACCTGCGCAGAATGCCGTGCAGGCCACGCGCAGGTGTGCCGGAATCAGACCCAGCCGGGATTCACCCACTGGGGCTCGTATGCCGAACGCGTCGCCATCACGTCGGCCGACGTCAACCTGATCGAGGTCCCCGAGTCACTCGACGTCGGCGCTGCCGCGATCCTGGGCTGCCGTTTTGCGACGTCGTATCGCGCCCTCGCGACGCAGGCCGCCGTGCGTGAGGGCGAGTGGGTCATTGTTGTCGGTTGCGGCGGTGTCGGCCTCAGCGCCGTGATGATCGGCGCCGCCCTGGGCGCTCGGGTGGTGGCCGTCGACATCTCCGGTGCTGCTCTCGACGTCGCGGAGGCAGCGGGCGCCGAAGACGCGGTGAACAGCACCGGGCTCAGCGACACGGAGGTGATTGCTCGAGTGAAGGAACTGACGGGCGACGGCGCGCAGGTGTCGCTCGAGGCCATCGGCCGCGAACACACAACGGGCATTGCGATCCGGTCGCTCGCGCGGCGTGGTCGGCACGTGCAGGTGGGGCTGTTCGCACAGCCGCCCCGGATCCCGATGGCCGACGTGATCGCCGGTGAGCTCACGATCATGGGCAGCCACGGGATGAGCGCGGCGGAGTACCCCGGGATGCTCGAGCTGGTCGCGTCAGGTCGGCTCCGGCCCCAGGATCTCGTCACGCGGACCATCGGCCTCGACGAGGTGCCTGCGGCGATGCTCGCGATGAGTCAGGGGCAGAGTCCCGCCGGTGTGACCATCATCAGGCCTGACGCCCGATGAGTGCGGATGCCGGCCCGGTGAAAGCCGCGGAAGAGCGGCTGGCCGGGATGTCGCGAGCCCGCAGGATCGCGAGCCTGTTCATGCTGCACCTGCCTGGGACGGACGAGGGCGCACTGCGCTCGTTCGTCGCCGACACCCAGCCGGGCGGCATGATCTTCATGCCGGACAACATCGGCGCGGGCCTGGCGGACGTTGCCTCGCTCGCCCGCCACGCGGGAGGGGACGAGGACCTTCCTCCGCTCATCGGAATCGACCAGGAAGGTGGTCGGGTTCGGCGCATTGCTGACGACCGCTTTGCCTCTGCGGTCACCCTCAGGCACCGCGATCCTGAGGAGACGAGGGAGGCCTTCGCTGCCCGCTCAGCACTGCTCGCCGAAGCCGGTATCTCCGTCAACTTCGGCGTCGTCGCCGACGTCACCGACGATCCCGGATCGTTCATGAATGACAGGGTGCTCGGAACAACCGCCGCCGAGGCCGCTGAGCGTGTGAGCGCGGCGGTCACGGGGGAGAGCGGGCGCGTGTTCTCCACGCTCAAGCATTTCCCCGGCCACGGCAGAACGCCGGGTGACTCGCACTCCTCGATCCCCGAGACCGCCGTCGATCTCGCGACGTGGGAGGAGACGGATGCCGCTCCGTTCCGTTCCGGCATCCTCGCCGGTGCCGACTTCGTGATGATGGGTCACCTCAGGTATTCGACGGTGGACGACCAGCCCGCCACACTGTCCCGCGCGTGCCACGTGATACTCCGCGAGCGGCTGGGCTTCGAGGGGGTCATCATCACCGACGACATGCTCATGCTGGGGGATAGCGGAGTGCCTGAGTACCGGGACGCCGCCGAGAACGCCGTTCGCGCCCTCGCTGCCGGGGCGACAATGCTGCTCTACGTGCTCCGCGGGGACCCTGAGCAAGTCCGCACCGATGCCGCGCGCCTGGTGGAGGCGGTCAGCGACGCCGTTGACGCCGGAAGGCTCTCGATGGAGCACGTCGACGCTGCGGCGCTCACGCTGCTCACCCTGCGGGCTCGGCTCGCGGAGCCTCGGGGTATCAGCTAAGCCAGAGCGCGTCCTACTCGCTGCCGACGATCTCCTCGCGGATCCGACGCAGGTCCTCCATCAGCGAGCCGAACAGCATCCAGTGCTCAGGTTCAGGGCGGATGAGACGAAGCGGCGCTGTCAGTGCGGGGACCTCGTCCACCGACGGTTCGGCATCCGGCGCTTCAGTGGTTCGCGTGAGGAGTCGGAGATCGTGTGCCGCCCTGCGGAGCTGGATGGCGATTGACTGCAGTGACGGCTCTTCGACGAGCGACGCGTCATAGTGATCGTGGAAGGCCCGCGTCATCCCGATGACGCGCGTCACGATCGGCGAGAGCCTGTCGAGCAGTCGATGAATGTCTTCGAGGCGGGTGCGGTGCGCAGTCTGCCGCGGGTTGAGCGTGAGCGACTCTTCACCCTGGCGAACGGATGCCTCAGCGGATTCCCGCATCGGACGCAGGAGCCTGGCCTGGATCATGAGCGCGTCGAGTTGCTGCTGCGTCTGCGGCGTGCCGAGGGCTGCGGCGAGGCGCTCAAGACTCGACGCCAGTTCACCGGTGAGGAGCGTCACATCGCGTTCGGCTGGCCCGAGCGCGACCGGAGGAACGATGAGGACGTTGATGATGACGCCGAGGGCTGCCCCGATGAGCGTTTCGATGATCCGGTCGATGGCGTACCCCGGGGTGGCTGCGCCAATCGCGAGGACAAGCATCGCGCTGATCGGAATCTGGTTCGCCGAGCCCGGGGTGAGGCGGAAGACCCAGCCGAACAAGATGGAGACCACGATGGCGATGAGGATCACCCAGGTCTGGCCACTGAAGAGCAGGCCGATGAGCGAGGCGATGATGACGCCGGCGATCACGCCGACGCTGCGCTCGATCGCTTTACCGAACGACTGGTTGACGCTCGGCTGCACGACGAGCAATGCAGCAATCGCCGCGAAGATCGGCAATTCGGACGGCAGTACCAGGATGGCCACGAACCACGCGGCCACCGTTGCCACCGAGGTCTTCACGACCTGCAGCAGCGGAACCCGGCTTGCGGTGCGCAATCGGCTCGAGGAGAGAGCCGCTGGCAGGCGGAAGAATCGCATCAGTGGGCACCGCTGGTCTCGAGCGAGACCACTTTCAGTTCGACAGGTTTGCCACGGAAGGTTCCGTACTGCTCGAAGGCAGCGACCAGGTCGCGCTCCTGGGTCGGTGACAGCTGCTGGAAGAGCTGCGCTGTGACATCGACCGCCTTCGCCCTGTCGCGACGCAGCCAGGTGCCGACGACGTGACCGTTGACGACAACGGTGGCCTTGAAGACACCGTTGTTGCCGGGAACGATGAGCGCGGAGTGGCGAGGATCCAGGACCGCGGAACGATCGGTGTAGCCGAGCAGGAGTTCATCGAAGCCGGGGAGCACGCGTACCGAAGGCTTCGCAAGCGGTGTGTTCTCGATGACCTCGGGCGCCACGAAATAGTCGGTGCCGTCAACATCGATGACGCTGAGCTGGTCGCTGATGGCTGCAGCGGATGAACGTGCATCGGTCAGGGTGAGGCGGGCCCACCACGCAAAATCGGCGACGGTCGCCGGTCCGTGCGACCGGAAGTAGCGGAGAGCCACGGTAGCGAGTGCCTCGTCGCGGTCCGGGACTGTTGTGGTCATGGGCGCCCAATCGTCGAGCAGGACGAACGCCTGTTCCTTACCGATGAACGGGCCAAGACAGAGCAGTCCGGACTGCGCGAGCATGAACGCGACGTGGCTGCCGCGCTGGCCGGCGGTCGGCTGGCCGGCAGCTTCGAACACGGCGAACAGCTCGGTGCGGGAAAGCCGGCCGGACCCGGTGGACAGTCCGGCCTCCGCTGCCCGCGCGGCGTCCGCGATGTCGGAGGCAGTGATACCGAGTTCGCGGTGGCGGGCACGGAGCGAGGTCACCAGCCGGTCACGAGACAGGGGGAGGATCATCCGGAGGGTGCCGGGGGTGAGTGCGTGGAGGGTGCCGCGCATGGGCCAGCTCCGGACGATGGCGCCCGTGTCAAAGGCATCGCGCACATCCGCCTCTGTGCGTGCGCCGGTGCGAAGGCCGATCGCCCAGAGAGTGCCGGGCAGGTCCTGCCCCTGCATCGCCGTCATGGCGTCGACAGCGGCGGCGGGATCCCGTTCGGCCGCTGTGAGGATCTCCTGGGCGTGCAGACGCAGCCGCGCGATATCCGACTGCTTCCACGAACGTCCCATACTCCGATTCTCGCCTACCTCGGCGATACCGGGGACCGGCCCTGCCCGGACATAACCATGCTGTCGGTCGCCTGGGTCACAATGGGATCATGTGCGGACGATTTGCGATGAACAAAGACACCGACGATCTCATTCGTGAGTTCATGACAACGACGGGCAGGCCTGCGCCCGAGTGGCGGCCCTCCTGGAACGTCGCTCCCACCGATTCGGTTCCCGTCGTCCGCGAGCGGAGCGGCGAGCGAGAACTCGACCTCGTCAGGTGGGGAATCGTGTCGCCGTCGTCTCCGACCTTTGGAGGCGGAAAGCCGATCATCAACGCTCGCATCGAAACGGTCGCCACCAACGGCCTCTTCAAGAGTGCGTTCGCGTCTCACCGATGCATCGTGCCGGCATCCGGATACTACGAATGGCAGCTTCAGAACGGTGGCAAACAGCCGTACTTCATCTCGGGCGAGAAATCCGACCTCGCGATGGCCGGCATCATCCGTGCGTGGCCCGACCGGTCGAAAGACCAGGGCGACCCCGATTACTGGCGGTTGTCGATGGCGATCATTACCCGCGACGCCCACGTCGCTCCCGGTGAGGTGCACGATCGGATGCCCGCGTGCCTGACACCCGACCGATTCGACGCCTGGCTCGGAAGCGAACTCGCGCCGGGCGAGCTGCTCACGCTTCTCGACGAATCATCGTTCGACGTGGCGCACGAGCTGGGATATCACCCGGTCTCGAAGGCGGTCAACAGTGTCAGGAACGACGGTCCGGAGCTCGTCGAGCCCATCGAACTCGATTCTGTCGAACTGTAGTCCCGCTGAGCTGAGGCTGTCGGAGAGCTGGGCCAGTTAGGCCAGGCCGCGTTCCTCGAGCTGACCAAGGAGCCCCGCGCCATCCGGTGAGTACACCCAGGGGGCACGTGACTCGTGTTCCTCTGGCTTGGAACGACCACCGGCGAGAACAGCCTGGCTTGGTGACAGCTGGCGGATGGCGACGGCAGCGACGCTCTCCGGGTGCTCGCTGGAGAAGTCACCGTAGATAACTTCGTCGTGCTGTCCGTCGTCTCCGACGAGGAGCCACTTGATGTCGGGGAATTCCTTGGCGAGCCGGCGGAGATTGTCCGCCTTGTGCGCCTGCCCGCTCCTGAAGATGCGGTCGGCTGTCGGACCCCAGTCGGTGAGGAGCAATGCTCCGGTCGGGTACAGGTGCCTGGTCAGGAAGCGGGAGAGCGTCGGAGCCACGTTCCACGCGCCGGTCGACAGGTAGATGACGGGGGCACCCTGATGGTCACGTAACAGGCGTTCGAAGAGCACGGCCATGCCGGGTACGGGTGTACGCGCGTGCTCGTCGAGGACAAAGGTGTTCCAGGCCGCGACGAACGGGCGGGGGAGCGCGGTGACCATGACCGTGTCATCGATGTCGGAGATGACCCCGAACCGTACAGTCGGCGCAACCACAAAGACGTTTTCGACAACCGGTCGGGAGTCCTCGGTCTGCAGTGTGATCTGCTGCCATCCCGGCTCGAGGTCGACGGGGATCCTCGCGTCGACGACACCGCCCCGGTCTGCCTGTACGACGTGTGTCTGGTCGCCGACGGTGACCGTGACCTGTGCCGCGACCACCGGAATGCTCGTGAAGCTCCGCCATCCGCGCACGCGCTGAGCGGGTGCCGCAGTCTGCGCGAGTTCAGGCTTGGTCAGCAGGACGCGCCCGAGAACCCGGACCCAGGTGGTTGAGCCGTAGCCGGTGTATGGAATCACCGTGGCCTGCAGCCCGTTACGGCGGCCCCTGCGGGCCCTCCAGTCCAGGAACGCGTCGTCGATTCGCGCTGCCCGGTGCAGCCTCAGAGCCGACATGGGGGTGGCCCTGCCGGGCTCTTTGAGTGAGTGCACCCGATCAGTCTGGCATGCCCGGCCGCGATCATTGGTGCGCATACCGGTTCAGTCGCTTTCGGGTGTTGCTGGGTCACCGTCACCCGGGCGGTTCATGTGGCGCTCTTCCGAGCGTTTCAGAACTCGCTTGACGAGGTATGCCACGACCAGGAACGCCCCGATAATCGCCACGAAGATGTAGCCGGCGTAGTGCAGCTGGTCAGCGAGTTGCCTGTAGGTGCCGGCCGCCGCCGAACCGACCGAGACGTAGGCGATCGACCACAACAGGCAGGCGGGGATGGTCCAGCTGATGAATCGGCGATACGACATGGAACTCATCCCGACCGTGAGGGGGATGAGCGAGTGCAGTACAGGAAGGAATCGTGAAATAAAGACGGCGATGCCCCCTCGCCTGTCGAGATAGTTTTCCGCCCGGACCCAGTGGCGATCGCCGATCTTCCTGCCGAGGCGGCTCGCCCGGATCCGGGGTCCGAAGAATCGTCCGAGTGCGAAGCCGATGGACTCGCCGACGATCGAGCCGATCAGTACGGCGGCGATCAGCCCAACGAACTGGGCAGGGCTCTCGACCGCCGTGCTCGACACAATGACGACGGTGTCGCCGGGAACAATGAGACCGACGAGCACGCTGGTTTCGAGCAGGATCGCGGTGCCCGCGAGAACCGTGCGAAGGACGGGGTCAACGCTTTGCACGAGGTCGAGCAGCCAGGTGAGGAACTCATTCACGATGCCGAGCCTATGGGACCTAGATGAGTGCGAGCAGCACGGTCGGAATCACGAGCAGAGCGATAGCCCCGATGAGGACGCACACCCGCGCGCCGAGCGGCAACGGTGGCTGCGGGTTCACGAGTCTCGCGACCCGCGGGCCAACGAGGCCGGGTTCGATCTCGCCGCGGTTCGCCCAGGCGAGCTCAGGAGCAAGCGGATCGCTCCGCGCCCCTGATCCGACGAGCGCGATGGCTGTCGCCAGTGTGCGGTCATCCGTCGCCCTGCGAGCCTGGTCGTCGGCGAGCATCTCAACGAGAAGCGCGACGGCGTTCTCCGCACGATTGGCGATGGGGAACCACGGGAGGGCGCTGTGCCACGACTTGAAGGCGATGAGGACCAGGTGGTGCTGTTGCGCGAGGTGAGCGCGTTCGTGCGCGATGACAGCCCGAAGCTGGTCGTGATCGAGCAGGGCAAGCAGGCCCTCGGACAGCACGGTGACGGAGCTGCTCGTCCCGGCCAGGCAGTACGCGACGGGAGACGGGTGATCGATCACCCGAGTGCCGGGGTTTCCCTCCAACGGAGCGCTCAGCAGGTTCACGAGAGAGAGGTGGCGCTTGCGCTGACGCTCGCTCCGAACCGCGGTGAGCACGAGGTTCAGGAGCAGGTGCCCGGTCAGAAGCACGGCAAGGCACAGTGCGAACATCTGGGGGAGCGTCGCGCCGGTCGGCAGGGTCCCCGCAAACAGATGATTGATGAGGCGGATGCCGCCATCGATGAGATTGTCGCCAAACGGGATGAGGCCGTATGTGACCAGCGAACCGATCATGGACAGGCCACCGGCCAGTGCGATCGATTGCCAGAGCACGAGGGCGGTGCCGGGGGCTCGGGCTGTCCATCGCGCCCGTGAGAGCGCCAGGGGTACCGGCCACGCGAGAGTGAGGGCCAGTGCGGCGAGCACGACGGAGGCGGTGAGCATCACGTCGACCGAGTTTACTGTCAGGACGTGGGAGTCCCACCGAGAAGCGCGCGCAGGGTCTCCGCTTCTTGCGGGCTGACCTGACCGACGAAGCGGGCGAGCGCTGCCTCGCGGTCGTTGGCTGTTCCGAGGACCTCGTGCATGAGGTCGGCGGTGTGTTCGGCCCTCGAGGTGACCGATCGGTAAAGGTGGGGTCTGGTTGAACGGTCCCGCTCGACAAAGCCCTTGTTCTCAAGTCGCGACAGCACGGTCAGTACCGTCGTGACCGCGACTTCCCGTGCGCCTAGACCGGAGTCGAGGCTGTCGCGAAGGTCGTTCGCGCTGAGTGAACCGTCTGTGCTCCACAGCACGTCCATCACCGATCGTTCGAGTTCACCGAGGGTTGCCATTGTTCAAGAATACCCCAGTTCGCGTGAATTTCTACATTTCGTAGAAAACAGTTCTACGGCTCGTAGAAATGGGTCTAGGCTCAGAGCGAAAGCTTTTCTACGCGGTGTAGAAAACTCTGTGGAGGTGACGTGAACGACCTGCTCGATCCGCTACTACTGTCGCGCTGGCAGTTCGGACTCACGACGATCTACCATTTCCTCTTCGTGCCGCTCACGATCGGCATGGCACTGACCGTCGCGATCTTCCAGACAGCGTGGGTACGAACCGGCAAGGTCCACTACCTCCAGATCACCCAGTTCTTCGGAAAGATCTTCCTCATCAACTTCGCCATGGGCGTCGTGACTGGAATTGTCCAGGAGTTCCAGTTCGGCATGAACTGGTCCGACTACTCCCGCTTCGTCGGTGACGTCTTCGGCGCACCACTCGCGTTCGAGGGTCTCCTCGCGTTCTTCCTCGAGGCCACGTTCATCGGCCTGTGGATCTTCGGCTGGGACAAGCTGCCGGCCAAGCTGCACCTCGCAACCATCTGGCTGGTGTCGATAGCCAGCATCCTCTCGGCGTACTTCATCATCGCCGCCAACGCGTTCATGCAGAACCCTGTCGCGTTCACGATCAACGAAGAAAAGGGCAGGGCGGAACTCACCAGTATCTGGGAGCTGCTCACCAACCCGGTCGCTCTCGCGGCGTTCCCGCACACCATTTTTGCCTGCTTCATGGTCTCGGCCGGCCTCATCATCACGGTCGCGGCCTGGCACCTCTCCAAGAACCAGCATCTCGAGACGATGCGACCGGCGCTCAAGTTCGGTCTCTGGGGAATGGTCATCTCCGGTGCCCTCACCACCCTCGCCGGCGACCAGCTCAGCCTCGCCATGGTGGCAACGCAGCCCATGAAGATGGCAGCAGCAGAAGCGATGTACGAGACCTCGACCGGCGCAGCGGCATCCTTCTCGATCTTCACGCTCGGCACCCCCGACGGCGTCAGCGAACTCTTCTCCATCCGGATCCCGTACCTGCTCTCGTTCCTGTCGACCCACACGTTCGACGGCACCGTCGAGGGCATCAACAACCTGCAGGAGCAGTACCAGACCCTCTACGGACCTGGCGACTACACGCCGATCATCTGGGTTACCTACTGGTCGTTCCGCTGGATGATCGGCATGGGCATCCTGCACGTCATCGTTGCCGTCGTCGGCCTGTGGCTCACCCGCAAGGGACGGATGCCAACCAACAAGTGGGTGTGGAAGGCTGCGGTCTGGTCGTTCCCGTTGTCACTCGGCGCGATGATCGTCGGCTGGGTGTTCACCGAGATGGGACGGCAACCCTGGCTCGTGTTCGGCCTGCTGGAGACCGCCGACGGCGTTTCTCCGGGGGTAACGGGCATCGAGGTGCTCATCTCGCTCGTTGCGTTCACCCTCGTCTATGGTTCGCTCGCCGTCGTCGAGTTCCGGTTGATCAAAAAGACTGCCCAGGAGGGCCCTGCGGCCATCGGCGAGTCAGAGGAAGAACCCGGAAAACCACTCATCCACACCACGGTCTACTAGGAAGACAAATGGATCTCACAGTTCTCTGGTTCGGCATCATCGCCTTCCTCTTCGTCGGGTATTTCGTACTCGAGGGGTTCGACTTCGGGGTGGGGATGAGCCTTCCGTTCGTCTCGAAGGACGACACCGACCGTCGCGTCGTCATCAACACCATCGGCCCCGTGTGGGACCTCAACGAGACGTGGCTCATCGTTGCCGGTGCGTCGCTCTTCGCCGCGTTCCCCGAGTGGTACGCAACGCTGTTCAGCGGGTTCTACCTCCCGCTGCTGATCATCCTCATCGCGCTCATCATCCGCGGAGTGTCGTTTGAATACCGCCACCAGCGGCCCGAGAAGGAGTGGAAACGTCGCTTCGACCGGATGATCATCACCGGCAGCGCGATTCCCGCCTTCCTCTGGGGTGTCGCCTTCGCCAACATCGTCCGCGGCGTGCCGCTGGACTCCGGCCACAACTACACGGGAACGGTCTTCGACCTGTTGAACCCGTACGCGTTGCTCGGCGGCGTCACCACGCTCCTCCTGTTCTTCACCCACGGCGCGGTGTTCCTCACGCTCAAGACCGAGGGCGAACTCCGGGTCAGGTCCCGCGCCCTCGCCATCCGTGCTGGCATCCTCACGGTTCTCGTCGCCGCGTCGTTCCTGGTCTGGACCGTGCTCTCCTACGGCACCCTGCCGGCATTCGTCCTCGCCGCTGCCGCAGCACTCACCCTGATCGCCTCGGTGATCGCGAACATCAAGGGCAGGGAGGGGCAGGCGTTCACGCTTATGGCGCTCACGATCACCTTCGCCGTGCTCACGCTCTTTGCATCGCTGTTCCCCGACGTGATGCCGGCCAGCAACGACCCGGCCAACAGCCTGACCATCGAGAACGCGTCGTCGAGCCCGTACACGCTCCAGGTCATGAGCTGGACCGCGCTCATCGCACTTCCGCTCATCCTCGCCTACCAGGCCTGGACCTACTGGGTGTTCCGTAAGCGGGTCACTCGCGGCCACATCGAGGCCGTCGAGCACTCCGACGTCCCCGCCGCAGACTAGCCTTTGACTGTGCGTCCCCTTGATCCCCGGCTCCTTCGATACGCGGTCAGTGCACGGTGGTTCCTGCTCTCGGGCGCCATCATGGGTGTCGCCACGACTGCCTGCATCGTCGCTTTTGCCTGGCTCATCACCGAGTGCGTCACCGGCGCAATCGAGGGGCGCGGTCTCGATGAACTGATGCCGTACATCGGCGCACTCGCCGGGGTCGCGGTCATCCGTGCTTCGCTCGTGTACGCGCAGGATTTCATCGCTGCGAGGGGTGCCGCGAGGGTCAAGAGTGAGCTCCGGCTCCGGGTTCTTGACGCTGTTCGGCTGCTTGGTCCGGCGTGGCTTGCCGAACACAACACGGCCCGAGTTGCGACCCTGCTCGGCAGGGGGATGGACGCGCTCGATGACTACTTCTCGAAATACCTGCCCCAGCTGATCCTGACGGTGATTGTCACACCGGTGATTGTCGTCGTGATTCTGTTTCAGGATCCGGTATCCGCACTCTTTATCCTCGTGACGCTGCCGCTCATTCCGCTCTTCATGGTTCTGATCGGCTGGGCGACCCAGGCGGTGCAGCGACGGCAGTGGTCGGTGCTCGGGACCCTGTCGTCCGGTTTCGTCGACACGCTCGGCGGCCTGGCGACGCTCAAGATCTTTGGCCGGGAATCGCGGCAGGTCACACGGATGCGCGCCATCACGACGGACTATCGCGTGCAGACGATGAAGGTCCTTCGCGTCTCCTTCCTGTCGAGCTTTGCGCTGGAGCTCGCAGCCAGTCTCTCGGTCGCTCTCGTCGCCGTCTCGATCGGGCTTCGCCTCGTCGACGGGTCGCTTGTGCTCGGTATCGGCTTGTTCGTCCTCCTCCTCGCGCCGGAGGCATTCCTGCCTCTTCGACAGGTCGGCGCGAACTTCCACGCTGCTGCCGAGGGCGTCGCGGCCGCCGAAGACGCGTTTGTCATCCTCGATGAGGCGCGCCAGGTGCGTCCGGATGCAGCGGTGCCAGCGGGTGAGGAGCGCAGTTCCGGCGTCCTCCAGCTGCGAAGCGTCAGCGTCGACTACGGGTCGGGTCCGGTGTTCGCACCCGTGTCGACCGAATTCGCCCCGGGACGGCTGACGGTCATCGCCGGGCCCAGCGGATCGGGCAAGTCCAGCCTCGTCGCCGCCATTCTCGGATTCGTTCCGCGCTCCGGTGACATCTCTCTTGGCGGAGAGCCCGTGCTCGCCGGAGCAGCTGACCGACCGTGGCTGGCCTGGACCGGGCAGCGACCGTCACTCTTCCTCGGGACCGTTGCCGACAACGTGGCACTTGGGTCCGGGCATCCAGACCCCGAACGGGTCCGGACCGCACTCACACTCGCCGCGGCCGCTGAAATCTCGCCGGACCTCGCCGTCGGTGTCGCGGGCTCCGGCCTCTCCGGCGGCCAGGCGCAGCGTGTCGGTGTTGCCCGGGCGATCTATCGCACGCTGGAAAACTCGTGCTCCGTTCTTCTGCTTGACGAGCCGAGCTCTGCACTCGACCACGAGACCGAGAACCGGCTGCTCGACGGCCTCGCGAGCATCGCGCGCTCGGGAACCGCTGTGGTCGTCGTGAGCCACCGGGCCGCCGTCATCGAACGCGCTGACGCTCTGCTTCACGTCAACTCACTCGCGGGGGTGTCGGCATCATGAGTGCAGCTTCCCGCGATTCAAACCCCGTGAGTGCCGGTCAGGTGCGCGCGGTACTCGCGACCGCACTGCCCAGGACCAAGGGAGCGATCCTCGGCGTCCTGTTCGGCATCCTCGCGGCCCTGTGCACCGTGGCGCTCCTCGCAACGAGCGCATACCTGATCACGCGCGCTGCGGAGCAGCCGCCCATTCTCTACCTGTCGATGGCTGTCGTCGGCGTGCGCGCATTCGCCCTCGGGCGCGCGTTCTTCCGCTACCTCGAGCGCCTCGCCAGCCACGACGCCGCTTTCCGTCAGCTGGAGAGCGTTCGCGTGGATCTTCTGCGCAGACTCATCCCGCTGGCACCCGATGGGCTCGGCCGGACCCGCCGTGGTTCGCTGCTGTCCTCGCTGGTCTCCGACGTCGACGAACTTCAGAACCTGCCGCTCCGGGTGCTCCAGCCCCTGGTCACGTCCCTCGGTGTCGCCGCCATTGCCGTCTGGGTCGTCGCACTCATCTCGCCAGCTGCCGCTGCGGGACTCGCACTGGCCCTCGTCGCCGCATTTGTCATCGGAACCGTCGTCTCCGGCCGTGTCGCGGCATCCGCCGAACGGTCACTCGCGCCGCGCCGCGCTGCGCTCGTCGACGCGATCCTCGACTACCTCGGCAGCCTCGACGTTCTCATCGCGTACGGTGCCGAGGCCGAGGGTCGTCGCAAGGTCGAAGCCGCCGACAGCGCTCTGACCCGAGCCCTTACCGCGCGCTCAGCGGGCGTGGGGATCGCAGCCGCCGCACTGTCACTGTGCGCTGGACTTGCCGTCGCGTGGTCGTTGGTAGCGGGGATTCCCGGGCTGTCGGCTGAAGACGGTCTCACCGGGCCTGCACTCGCGGTCATCGTCCTCGTTCCGCTCGCGGTCTTCGAGATCGTGGCGAGCGTTCCCCTCGCGGCAAGTGCGTGGAGGCAGGTGCGAGCGAGCGCTGAGCGGATCGCCCGGCTAGCACCCACCGACGCGCCCGGCGAACTCCCCTCGGATGTCGGCACGGCCGAAGCGAATCCTGACCCCACGGCGCCCGTCATCGCCCTCTCCAATGTGACCGCTCGCTGGCCAGGGGCAACCGCACCGACCCTCAGCATTGACTCGCTCGCGATCCAGCGCGGGGAGCGAGTGCTCATCGAGGGGCCGAGCGGTGCAGGGAAGACAACGCTGGCTCACGTGCTCGTTCGATTCCTCGACTACGAGGGGAGCTACCAGCTCGCGGGGCAGCAGGTGCGCGACCTCCCTTTCGACGCCGTGCGCGGTGTTGTCGGGCTCTGCGAGCAGGTTCCTTACCTGTTCGACGAGAGCATCAGACAGAATCTCCTGTTCGCGAAGGACACCGCAACGGATGCTGACCTCATCGACGTGCTCGAGCGCGTCGGTCTCGGCGAATGGCTCGTCGCCCGAGGGGGTCTTGACGCCAGGGTCGGTGAGCGCGGCGCGCTCGTTTCAGGCGGACAGGCGCAGCGGATCGCCCTCGCGCGAGCCCTGCTCCGGGACTTCCCCGTCATCGTTTTCGACGAACCGACGGCGAATGTGGAGGCAGACCTTGCCGAATCGCTTCTCGTCGACCTGCTGCGCGCGGGCCAGGGAGACGACAGGACCATCATCCTGATCTCCCACGCCGACCTGCCGGAAGGACTCGTTCACCGGCGATTCCGGATCGAGTCGGGCGTCCTGTCTTCCGTGCTGTAGAAATGATGGACCATGAATGACGATGTTGCACCGGCCGTCGGGCTGCGGGCTCGGAAGCGAGCGAAGACCAGGTCAGTGATCGAACACGCGGCGATCGCACTCGTCCTCGAGCACGGATACGACCACGTCACCGTCGAGATGATTTGCGCGGCCAGCGAGGTGTCGCAGCGCACGTTCTTCAACTACTTCGGTTCCAAGGAGGGCGTGATTCTCGGCCCGGCGCCGACACTCGACGACCTCGACGGCAAGCGGTTCATCTCGGAGCCCGGTAACGACATCGTGCACGACCTCGTCCGGATCATGGCATCCGCCCTCACCGACGAATCGGTCGATGCCGAACTTCTCCGGTCACGGTTGTCCATCATTACCGCAACGCCGGAGCTTCTCGGCAGGCAGATGGAGTGGATGGTCACCCAGGAGAACGAACTGGTGGGCCTGGTGCTCGCTCGCTTTCGGGCCATGGGCCGAACCGGTGACGATCTCCAGGATGAGGCGGCGATGGTGGTGGCCCTCGCGTTCACGGTGCTGCGCTACACGCTGCAGAAGCTCTTCGTCGGTCCCGGCGCCGAGTCGGTGGAGGCCATTCTCACGCAGGCATCCGCCCTGATCAGGCGTATCGCCGCCGAGTGACGCCGAGCGGCTAGTCCGCGTCGCGGGGCTCGCAGATCACCACGGGGATGTCGCGGCCGGTCTTGCGCTGGTAGCGGGCGTAGCCGGGATACGCACCGACGATTCGTGGCCAGAGCTCGTCCTTCTCTTCCGGAGAGGCTGTGCGAGCGCGCATCTTTCGTGTCTCACCCGACACGGTCACCTCTACCTCGGGATTACTGCGCAGGTTGAGGTACCACGCGGGGTGGGAATCGCTCCCGCCCTTCGACGCGACGAGGACAAGCTTCTCGGCGTCGGAGATCGGCGTTGTCAGCATCGTCGTCCGACGACGTCCGGATGATCTGCCGATCGTGTGAAGTTCAACCACATCCATCGTCCCGAGCCGCGAACCGAGCCGCCCACCCGTTGCGGCGAGTACGCCCCGGTGGAGGGTGTTCATGGCGCGCATTCCCGCGTCGGTGATGGTGGCTTTGAGGCTCATGGTCGCGAGTGTACGTTGCAGCGGTCCGGACTCCCGGTGCGGTTGACCGCAGCGCGGGTGGCTGGTATCCGGATGTCTGCTGCCCGGACGCCCAGCGACCGACACCTCCCGCGGCCATCTAGGGTATGAACTGTGCAATCCGGAACGACGACTCGAGCGCTGGACATCTGGGTCGACCCGGAGGAGGCGTTCCTCGCCGTGTTCTCGGAATCGGAGCACGCGTTCTGGCTCGACAGCGGCAGGTCCGCCTCGACCGGGTTCAGCTATCTCGGCGACGGATCCACAACACTCACCGCCTCGGTCGCCGACGGCACCGTTACCTACAGCGACGGTGACGGCGAAACGCCGCGGGTTCGCTCCGCCACGGTTTTCGATGCCCTGGCCGATGTCCTGGCTCAGGACGCGGCCCGGGATCGCCACGACGTCACGGTCGGCGAGTTCTCGCCCGGCTGGGTCGGCTGGCTGGGGTACGAGGCGGGGGCGGCTCACGTCGGAACCCGACATCACCAGTCGCGTTATCCGGATGCTGCCCTGGTGCGTGCCGAGCGCGTGCTCGTCTTCGATCACGCGGCGCGCACTGTAACCGCTGTCGTTGCTGCCGATCAGGTGGATGCGGGGGAGCCGGGCAGCGAGCCCGACTTCTCCTGGCTCGACCCACTGAAGCAGCGCGGCGTCACGGGGGAAAGGGCGGAGTCCGCAGAGCCGGCCGATCCGGACCCGGCCGGACCGGTCCGCTGGCGCCACGATCCCGGCGAATACCGCGCGCTCATTGCCCGCGCGCAGGACCACATCCGTGCGGGCGATGCCTACCTCCTCTGCCTCACCAACGAGTTGCGCATCGACGGCAGCTTCGACGCGACCACCGTCTACCGGCGGCTCAGACGGTCGAGTCCGAGCCACCACGGCGGGCTCATCCGGATCGGTGGCGTTGCGCTCGTCAGCTCGTCGCCGGAGCAGTTCCTCCGGATCACTCCAGAGCGAACGATCACCACGCGACCGATCAAGGGAACGCGTCCTCGCGGCGATGGACACGTGACGGATGCCGCCCAGCGCGACGATCTGCTGGCGAGCGTCAAGGAACGCGCCGAAAATCTCATGATCGTCGACCTCATGCGCAACGACCTCGGCCGGATCGCGGCACTCGGGAGTGTGCGGGTGAGCGATCTGTTGACCGTCGAGAGCTACGCCCAGGTTCACCAGCTCGTCAGTACGGTGACCGCCCGGATGGCGGAGGGCGTAACGCCGGTAGCGGCCGTCGCCGCTGCGTTCCCGGCCGGGTCCATGACCGGCGCCCCGAAGCTCTCGGCGATGGGTCTGCTCGATGACCTTGAACAGGGCCCGAGAGGTGTCTACTCGGGAGCGTTCGGTTACTTCGGGGCCGATGGCGCCGTCGACCTCGCCATGGTGATCCGGAGCATCCTGATCGATGCTGACGGAGCGACCATCGGAACCGGTGGTGGCATCACGGCGCTCTCTGTCGCAGACGATGAGGTCGAGGAGATCAGGCTGAAGGCGGCCGCACTTCTCGATGCGCTCGGCGCAAGCCAACAGGAAGTAGGCTAGTTGGCTGGACCGTGAGTGAGCCCGCCCTGCTCCTGCAACGGTCATTTCCCGCTTATGAATGAGAGCCACGTGTCACACGACGAACTGAATCAGGCCAGCAACAGGTACGACTTTGCCGCGATCCAGAAGAAGTGGCTTCCGGTCTGGGACGAGATGAAGCCGTTTGCGACGAATGACGCCACCGATCGTCGCCCGCGCAAGTACGTGCTCGACATGTTCCCCTACCCCTCCGGCGACCTGCACATGGGGCACGCCGAGGCATTCGGTTTCGGCGACATCGTTGCCCGGTACTGGCGCCAGCAGGGCTTCAACGTTCTGCACCCGATCGGCTGGGACTCGTTCGGCCTGCCGGCGGAGAACGCGGCCATCAAGCGGGGCGTCGACCCGCGCGGCTGGACCTACGAGAACATCGCCCAGCAGAAGAAGAGCTTCCGCACCTACGCGCCGTCCTTTGACTGGGACCGCGAACTGCACACCTCCGACCCCGAGTACTACCGCTGGACGCAGTGGCTGTTCCTCCAGCTGTACAAGAAGGGGCTCGCATACCGCAAGGACAGCGCGGTCAACTGGTGCCCGTTCGACCAGACCGTGCTCGCGAACGAGCAGGTCGTCGACGGACGGTGCGAGCGCTGTGGCAACCTCGTCACCAAGAAGAAGCTCAACCAGTGGTACTTCCGTATCACCGACTACGCCGACCGGCTCGTTGACGACCTGAAGCAGCTCGAGGGTGCGTGGCCGGCCAAGGTGCTCAGCATGCAGCGCAACTGGGTCGGCAGGTCGACCGGCGCCGACGTCGAGTTCACGATTGAGGGCAGGGATGCCACGGTTCCCGTCTACACCACCCGCCCTGACACCCTGTTCGGCGTTACATTCATGGTTGTCGCCGTGGATTCCGAACTCGCTGCCGAGCTCGTTGCTGATGCTCCCGCCGAGACACAGCAGGCGTTCGCCGAGTACCTCGACCGTGTCAAGGGCGAAAGCGACATCGACCGCCTCAGCACCGAGCGCGAGAAGACCGGTGTCTTCCTCGAGCGTTACGCCGTCAACCCGATCAACGGGGAGCGCATCCCGATCTGGGCATCGGACTACGTACTCGCGGACTACGGGCACGGCGCGATCATGGCCGTTCCCGCCCACGACCAGCGCGACCTCGACTTCGCCCGTGCCTTCGACCTGCCCGTCCGCGTCGTCGTTGACACGAACCAGCCCGTCACCGGAGCGATCCCGGTGCTCATCGACGGTGAGCTGCCGGACGATCTTCCTCCGACCGACCCCACGACCACGGGTGAGGCCCTCACCGGTCCTGGGCGACTGATCAACTCAGGTCCGTTCAACGGGCTGTCGAAGAACGCGGCCATGGCGAAGGTCACCGAGGCGCTCACCTCGTCAGGGCTCGGCCACACCGCCAAGAACTACCGCCTGCGCGACTGGCTGATCTCTCGTCAGCGTTACTGGGGCACCCCGATCCCGATCATCCACTGCGAGAAGTGTGGCGAAGTCCCGGTTCCCGAGGACCAGCTGCCGATCGAGCTTCCCCCGGCGGAAGGCCTCGACCTGCAGCCGAAGGGCACGAGCCCTCTCGGTGCCGCTGAGGACTGGATCAACGTTGCCTGCCCGACGTGTGGGGGACCGGCCCAGCGAGACTCGGACACGATGGACACGTTCGTCGACAGCTCCTGGTACTACCTGCGCTATCTTAACGCGACATCCGACACCGTGGCATTCGACCCGGCCGAAGCCGAGAAGTGGGCGCCCGTCGACCAGTACGTCGGTGGCGTCGAGCACGCGATCCTGCACCTGCTCTACTCGCGGTTCATGACCAAGGTGCTCTATGACCTCGACTACCTGACCTTCACCGAACCGTTCACCTCGCTGCTCAACCAGGGCATGGTGCTCATGGACGGCGCGAAGATGTCGAAGAGCCGCGGCAACCTGGTCGAATTCGCCAGTGAACTGTCGCTCTACGGCGCAGACGCGCTTCGCGTGACCCTCGCGTTCGCGAGCCCGCCCGAAGACGACATCGACTGGGCGGATGTCTCACCAGCCGGCTCAGCGAAGTTCCTCGCCCGCGCCTGGCGCGTCGCGCAGGACGTCACAAGTGCCCCCGATGTCGTGTGGAAGACGGGTGACGCTGCTCTGCGGCGCCAGACGCACAAGTTCCTCGCTGACGCGCCGGGACTCGTCGAGTCATTCAAGTTCAATGTCGTGATCGCCCGCCTGATGGAACTCGTCAACGCGACCCGCAAGGTCATCGACACCGGCAAGGGACCAGCGGATGCCGCGGTGCGTGAAGCAGCGGAAGTCACCGCTGTCGCCCTCAACCTGTTCGCGCCGTACACGGCCGAAGACATGTGGGAGCAGCTCGGTTATCAGCCCACCGTCGCGCAGGTGCTCTGGCGCAAGCCCGACGCATCGCTGCTTGTTGAAGACAGCGTCACGTGTGTCGTCCAGGTGGACGGTAAAGTGCGCGACCGCCTCGAGGTCTCGCCGCAGATCGACTCGGACGTCCTCGAGAGGCAGGCGCGGGCATCCGCTGCCGTCGTTCGTGCGATCGGTGATCGCGAGATCGTCAACGTCGTCGTTCGTGCACCGCGCGTGGTGAGCATCGCCACCCGGAAGTAGGCGCTCAAGCGTCACACGAGCCCGCCGTCCCTTCACAGGGGCGGCGGGCTCGTTCTTTTCCCCGTGATGCCTGCCGGGAGCAGGGTCAAGCGCGGTAGCTGGTTGGCTTCTGGGCATGGCCATGCAGTCGGAGGGGAGTTCTGAGCGCGGGCCCAACAGGAGAAGGCACGCGGAGCTTCAACCGAGGAAACCGGCTCACGTTCGGCTCGGAGCAGGTGCTGTGATCGTGCTGCTGATTGCGGGACTCGCGGTCGCCGTGGTTGTCTCGCTCATCGGATCGGCAGGAACGACGTCGACACTCGCGGTGCCGGCGACCGAGCGAGCGACCGCACAACCGGACGGTGCCGGCACTGTCGCTTACGTCCATATCCTCGGCGCGGTTGCTTCGCCGGGCGTCTACCGGCTGCGGGAGGGCGACCGGGTGCTTGATGCCGTCGCGTCTGCGGGAGGATTCACCCCGACCGCAGACCAGCGCGGCGTCAACCTCGCTCGGTTCGTGGTCGACGGTGAGCAGATTCACGTGCCGGAGATCGGGGCGGAACCTTCTGCGGATGCCGTCCCGCCCGGTCAAGGAGCACCGGGCACCGAGCAGGGGAAAGTGAATCTCAACACGGCGACAACTGATGAGCTCGAGGAACTGCCGAGGGTTGGACCGGAAATGGCGTCACGGATCATCGCCTGGCGCGACACGAACGGCCCGTTCACCGCTGTCGACGAGCTGACGAGTATCACCGGGATCGGGGAGAAGACGTTCGAGGCGCTGAGGGAGCTGGTGACAGTCTGAGGCAGACGGAGCTGCTCCGGCACAGGATCCGATGGTCGACTCGGGCTCGGTCGGGCCTTTCGCCCCTGCAGGGAATGTGCCACGAGAGTGATGGTCGTCACGGAGTGGACGGTGGCCTGGAAGCAGGACCCTCGCGCCCCGCCTTCCCTCATTACCCCCGCCAAAGGAGTCGTCATGAAAGCTGCAGTTGTCACGTCATTCACAGAGCCGCTGGAGATTCAGCAGCGGGATGTTCCTGAGCCAGGACCGGGCGAGGTGCTGATCCGTCTCGAGACGTGTGGGCTGTGTCACACCGACATCCACGCCGCCCACGGCGACTGGCCGGTCAAGCCGAGTCCGCCGTTCGTTCCGGGGCACGAGGGCGTCGGCATTGTCGAAAAGCTCGGTGACGGAGTAACCAGCAGGACCATCGGCGACCGCGTGGCGATCCCGTGGCTCGGCTATGCGTGCGGGGAGTGTCGATACTGCATCGACGGTCGCGAGACCCTGTGCGAGAACCAGCGCAACAGTGGCTATTCGGTCGACGGGGCATTTGCCGAGTACGCGGTCGCCTCGGCTCGATACGTCGTTCAGGTGCCCGAGGGGATCTCTCCCATCGAGGCAGCACCGCTCACCTGCGCGGGCGTGACGACCTACAAAGCGCTCAAGGTCGCCCACATCGTCCCGACCGAGCGGGTAGCGATCTTCGGGATCGGCGGTCTCGGGCACCTCGCTGTGCAGTACGGCAGGATCATGGGCGGATCCGTCATCGCCGTAGATGTCGAGGATGCCAAGCTGGACCTGGCGAAGGACCTGGGCGCCGAGCACGTCGTGAACGCCGCGAAAGGCGATCCGGTTGAGGCCATCCGTGAGATCGGCGGCGCGGATGTTGCGTTGGTTCTCGCCGCGTCTCCGCGTGTGTTCGAGCAGGCGTTCGCGTCGCTCAACCGCGGCGGACGTCTGATCTGCGTCGGCCTGCCCGCTGACCAGGAAATGTCGGTGTCGATCTTCGATACGGTGATCAAAGGCCTCTCGATCATCGGGTCGATTGTCGGCACCAGGCAGGACCTGGCCGAAGTCTTCGCACTGCACGCGGCCGGACACACGCGAATAATTGCGGAGACTCGCCCGCTCGAAGGCGTCAACGACGCGATCGCCGAGGTTCTTGCCGGGAAGGTTCCCGCCCGCCTAGTCTTCGAATACTAGGACTCGTCCGAGGACCTCGGCCTCTTCATCGGGCCGGGGTTCGGGTGACGACGACAGGGAAGCGAGGCGCTGCCGGAATGGAGCCGAATTCTGGATCGGTGACGCGGATATCCCGGTTGCTCGTCATCGGCGTCATGGTGCTCGCCGTTCTCGCCCAGGGCGTCTACCTGTGGGCGGCGTCGCTGATGTTCTGGCTCGGGCCGGGCCAGTCGCCCGCCCACGACGAAGGCCTCGTCATCGCCAGCGCGACGAGCGTGATTCTGCTCGCCGCCGGCGCGCTCGTGGCGGTCGCCACACGAGCGACGGCCTTCGGCGTGACGGTGGGTGTTTGGGCGGTGTTGCTGCTGCTCAACTTCGGCCTCTGGCTGGTAGTTGGCTTGTTGGGCACGATTACCGTAGTGGCTCTTGGCTGCGTTTGGCTGGTGCGATCGCGCCGTCTCGCCCCGAGTCGTCCCATCCGCGAGTAGGTTGGCGAGACGGCAGCGACGTGGTGTCCGTCGTCGTCGCCGACGGGGAGAAAGAAGGCAGTAGATCCGTGGCGCATTCGTGGGCTGTCCGATAGCTTCAGGGCATGCCCATTGATTTTGCCATTTCGCAGAATGCGTATTTCGTTATCGTCACCGCTATTCTGATCGCGCTCACGGTTGTCTTCATCCGACTGATTCTTGCGGCCACGCGGGCGCTCAATGCGTACGCGGATGACCGGAAGCTCCGCACGGCCATGGCCCTCGACGATCTCGATGAGGTGTCGGAATCGCAGTCCAATGGTGTGACTGCGACCTCAAAACGGTGATTCTGCGAGACGGTCCTTTACGGCACACGCCGTCGACGTCTTCATAGAACGCACAAGCTGCCCTCGGCACCCGACCGGCGAAGGTTCTTCTGCCGCGGCGGAAGGGCGAGGGGCTATGGACGCTCGAGGTGGCTTCCTTCACACGGCGGCGTGCTCGACCGTTATGCACAGTGATGTCGCACCCCCTCCAGCCGGTCCGTGAGCGGGTTGGCTGGACAGCATGACCCTGCCGTGTAGCCGTGATGACCGTGCTGGCACCTGAGCACCGGATCCTTCTGCCCGCGGCGGCATCGTGGATCGCGGCCTCTGTTTTGGTCGAAATACCCACGGCGGCGGCCGGTGTCGCAGTCGGCGGTCTTCTTCTCGCACTGCTGTGCACTGCCGTGCTGCTGCGACAGGGCGGGCGCCGACAGGGCGGGCGCCAACGGGACGCGTCCCGTGTGGGTCGCCCGCCGTTGATTCGTCGGTGGTCGGGACTCTCGCTCTCATCGATCGAGGGCTGGGCGGGGTTGCTCGCGGTGGCTCTCCTCGGTGTTGCGCTCGTGACCTCCGTGATCGCCGTCCGCAACGCATCACGCTCACCGCCCCTGTTGGGCGACGCCATCGACTCCGGTCGGGCAGTCAGCGTCACTCTCACCGTGACCGACAAGACGGAACTGCAGAGTCGAACTTCGGCGACGCCATGGGATCGGTCGACGGAGACGGGTGAACAGCGCCGAACGGAACAACGGATCCGGGGCACGGTAACCGAATTGACGGTGGGAGGTCGAACGGCGTCGGTATCCCTTCCCGTGGTCGTGTTCGCCGAGGCGGGGCCGAACGGACTCGCCGCGATCGGTGAGCGGGTGTCGCTGATCGGGCAGGCCAGATGGACGGAGCCGGGAGAACAGGCGGCGGCGCTGATTCTTGCCCGTGGCGCAGTCACGCCGGTGTCCCCGCCGCCCGCCTGGTTGAGCTGGGCGCCGGGCATGCGCGAGGTGTTTGCCGAGCAAGCCGGCGAGTTGCCCGGTCGCGGGGGAGAGCTCCTTCCTGGACTCGCGATCGGGGATACTACGGGGGTGTCGGATGATCTAGACAGTGACATGATCACCAGCTCGCTGAGCCACCTCACCGCGGTATCCGGCGCGAACTGTGCGGTGATCGTCGCCGTGATCGTCCTCGCCCTGGCCAGCGTCGGCGCTCCACGGTGGCTCAGAATCGGCGGGGGGCTCGCGGGGCTCGGGCTGTTCGTAATCCTGGTGACACCGGAGCCGAGCGTGGTCAGGGCGGCATTCATGGCCGTCGCAGTGCTGTTGTCTCTTGGCAGCGGTCGACCGGCTGCGGGCTTGCCCGTGCTCAGTCTCGTCGTGCTGGTGATCGTGATCAGCGACCCATGGATCGCACGGAGCTACGGGTTCGTACTCTCTGTGCTCGCAACCGCAGGACTCCTGACGCTCACGCGGCCGATCGCCGCGTTCCTCTCGACGATGCTGCCCCGACCCATGGCGGCTGGCATTGCCATACCGCTCGCCGCGCAGCTCGCCTGCCAGCCGGTGGTCATTACCCTCGACGCGTCGCTGCCGCTCTACGGCGTCCCGGCCAACCTTCTTGCTGCTCCGGCTGCGCCCCTGGCGACACTGCTCGGCTTGCTCGCGTGCCTGTGCGCCGGTGTGCTGCCGCCACTGTCCTGGCTGGCGCTCTGGCTCGGCTGGGTGCCCGCGTCATGGGTCGCCGGGATCGCAACGACGGTATCGACGCTTCCCGCGTCACGTGTGCCGTGGCTGGCCGGGGTCGGCGGCGCACTCGCACTGGCCGCGATCACCGTTGTGTTGATCGCGGCGATGATCGCCGTGGCGCGGAAGAAACGGGCCGCCGCCACCGTGATGGCTGCACTGCTGGTCGTCATCGGCGGCGCATATGCCGGCGCCCTGCTCGCCGATCGGGTCGGCCCGCGGCTGGCGCTTCCGCGGGAGTGGAGTTACGCAGCCTGCAATATCGGTCAGGGCGACGCTGTCGTCATTCGCAGCGGGGGAGCCGTGGCTCTCGTCGACACCGGACCAGATCCCGCGTCGCTGGGGCGCTGCCTCGACCGGCTCGGCATCGGGCAGATCAACCTGCTCGTGTTGAGCCACTTTGACCTCGACCACGTTGGAGGGGTCGCGGCCGTCGTGTCCCGCAGCGACCAGGTCCTCACGCCACCGCCCGAAAACGCGGCCGACGAACGGATGCTTCGCGACCTGAAAGCGGGAGGGGCGACAGTCGTCGAGGTGGCTGCCGGCGACTCGGGCACTCTCGGCGCTCTCGGCTGGCAGGTGCTCTGGCCTCCGGGCGCAACCAGGCATCCGCCATTGGGAAACGACGGGAGCGTGGTTCTGGAATTCGAGGGTGACGGCATCCGGTCGCTGTTTCTCGGCGACCTGTCGGAGAGTGCACAGGAGGCGCTGCTCTCGACGCGGACTGTTCGCGGCACCGTCGACCTCGTCAAGGTTGCCCACCACGGTTCCGCCGACCAGAGCGCGCGGCTGTATCAGGCGATCGCCGCGCGGGTTGGGCTGATCTCCGTCGGTGCCGATAATGACTACGGCCATCCGGCCCCGACGATCCTGGACACGTTGCGGGCAGCGGGCACCGCGCCTGTGCGCACCGATGAGTGCGGCCTCGTTGTCGTCGCACCGTCGGGCGACAGCCTCACCGTCTGGACCGAGCACGCGGAGCCAGGCTGCCACTGAGACTGTCGGTGCGCGCGGGTAAGCTTGGAGTGATTGAGGACGGTGAATTGTGGCAGCTGCACGAGGCGGGTCATCCGCTCGAACGGCGACGAAGGTCGCGATTCCCCAGCTGAGCTGGAGCCAGGTGCGCCCGGCGCCGGTCGTTCTCGTGTCCGGGACCCAGGGCTTCCTGGCGGAGCGTGCGACGCGGCTTCTCCGGGACTTCCTCAAGGCCGAAGATCCGAGCCTTGAGATCAACGACATCCAGGCAGACAGCTATGCGCCCGGTGAACTGATCACCCTCGCCAGTCCGTCACTGTTCGGCGAGCCACGGCTCATTCGGGTGTCGAACGTCGAGAAGTGCTCTGACGCGTTTCTTCTCGATGCGCTCTCGTACCTCGAAGCGCCAGCCGAAGGTGCCTACGTCGTTCTCAGGCACGGGGGAGGGGTGCGCGGAAAGAAGCTACTCGACGCCGTTCGTGCCAACAAGGCGAATGCCATCGAGGTGGTCTGTGCCGAACTCAAGAAAGACACCGACAAATTCGACTTCGCCGCGGCCGAGTTCAAGGCAGCTGGCAAGTCCATCCGACCAGCGGCACTGCGGGCCATCGTCGCCGCGTTCTCCGATGACCTGGCCGAACTGGCCGGCGCGTGTGCCCAGCTCATTGCCGACAGCGGATCGGAGGTCACCGAGGCAACGGTGACCCGGTATTACGGCGGTCGGGTTGAAACCAACGCATTCGCGGTGGCAGACGCGGCAATCGCTGGCCGCTACGCCGAAGCGCTCGTCGGGTTGCGTCACGCACTCGCCTCCGGTGCAGACCCGGTGCCGATCGTCGCTGCTTTCGCGAGCAAGCTGCGCACGATGGCGAAGATTCAGGGCGGGCGGGGTTCGTCTGCTGACCTGGCCCGTCAATTCGGACTCGCACCCTGGCAGGTCGACCGCGCCCGCCGCGATCTCTCCGGCTGGACCGACGAAGGCCTCGGCAGGTGCCTCCAGGTGCTGGCAGATACTGACGCCGGCGTCAAAGGCGAGGGCCGTGACCCGGTCTACGCTCTCGAGCGCATGGTGCATACCGTCGCCGGGCGCGGCCGAATGCCGCGCTGACCTCACCGGCGCAGACCCTGTAAACGAAGACCGAAGACAAGAGAAAAGGCCCCGCCGAAGCGGGGCCTTTTCTATTGGACCGGGGTCGAAACCCTGGACCGAAGCGGAGGGACGCTTAGAGCGACGCGACCTTCTTGGCGAGAGCCGACTTGCGGTTCGCAGCCTGGTTCTTGTGGATGACGCCCTTGCTTACGGCCTTGTCAAGCTTCTTGGCGGCGGCCTTCACTGTTGCCTCAGCCTTGACCTTGTCACCGGCAACGATGGCTTCGCGGGCCTGGCGAACGACGGTACGGAGCTGGCTCTTGACCGCCTTGTTGCGCTCGGTTGCCTTCTTGTTGGTTCCGATTCGCTTGATCTGCGACTTAATGTTTGCCACGTTTATACGCTTTCGTTGTGTTCTGAATGGAAGTGCCGGTCAGCGAGAGAGGGCGCATTCCGACGAAAATCGTGCGGAGTAATCCACACGCAAGTCAACACGTCACTCTACCAGTCGTCAGCTGTTACCGGAAATCTCCGACGGTTGCGCGCCCAGCGTCGCAGCGGCATCCGTTATCGCCCGCGTGAAATCCCCGGGTTTGACGAGGCTCACGAGGTGGGTAGCCCCGCGGATGACGACGACGGATGCCTGCGGCTTGGCGGCGGCGAACGCCCTCTGGTTGAGCCGGAAATGGTCGAGGCTGCCCGTGACGAACCACACGGGGCCCGGGTAGCGGGCGAGGCTGGCGATCGGGTCGAGCCGTCCGACAGCAGCGAGGGCGGTATCCATGACGTCGAGTGCAACGCCACCGGCGGCCATGTCGTGAAACCCCGTCGGCGGCAGGAACACCCGTGCCATCGCGTCGTTGAGCCACGCGCCGCGGTCGGGCAGTCGGTGGATGAGCCGGGCAAGTGCCCGGTAGCCCCAGAGACCCGGCCCGCGGGGGAGGGTAAGGCAACTTGCCGCGACCAGCCCGGCCACCCGATCGGGGTGGCTCCCCGCGTAGTCGATGGCGATATAGCCGCCGAGCGACAACCCGACGAGCAGTGCCGGCCGGCCAAAGGCGTCGATGGCGTCGTCGATGGCGGCGTGGGCAGCCTCGATGCTGAACGGCTCGGCCATGCGCGTGCCGTGACCGGGCAGGTCGATCGCAGACACCTCGAACCCTGATGCGCGCAACTGCTCAACCTGTGCGCGCCACATGGTTCCGGACGTGCGGATGCCGTGCACGAGGACAATCGGAGGGGTCGCGGCCATTCCCACATCCTGCACCCTCCGACAAGGGCGATGCCAGAGGCCGGCACCTCGGCCGGGCAGCTTCGTCGCGGTCGCGGCTCGACGGGAGGCCGGGGCATGGGACAATAGGGAGTTAGTCCACTCCACACCGAGACACTGAGGAACGCGTGAGCCCCAAAGCTGCGAAGGCACTTGAGCCTGCCGCTACCGACCCGTCGTTCATCCGCAACTTCTGCATCATCGCGCACATCGACCACGGCAAGTCGACGCTGGCAGACCGGATGCTGTCGGTCACCGGCGCGGTCAGCGACCGCGACATGCGCGCCCAGTACCTGGACCGCATGGACATCGAGCGCGAGCGTGGCATCACGATCAAGAGCCAGGCGGTGCGGATGCCGTGGGAAGTCGACGGCCAGGCCTACGCGCTCAACATGATCGACACTCCCGGCCACGTCGACTTCACCTACGAGGTGTCCCGTTCTCTCGCCGCGTGCGAGGGTGCCATTCTCCTCGTCGACGCCGCACAGGGCATCGAAGCGCAGACGCTTGCGAACCTGTACCTCGCGATGGAGAACGACCTCGAGATCATCCCGGTCCTCAACAAGATCGACCTTCCGGCCGCTGACCCCGACAAGTACGCCAAGGAAATCGCGAACCTCATCGGCGGCTCACCCGACGACGTACTCAAGGTGTCTGGCAAGACCGGCGTCGGCGTTGAAGAACTGCTCGACCGTGTCGTCGCGAGGATCCCGCACCCCGTCGGTGACCCGAACGCTCCCACGCGCGCCATGATCTTCGACTCCGTCTACGACACCTACCGCGGCGTCATCACCTACGTGCGGATGATCGACGGGCACCTGAGCCCCCGCGAGCGCATCCAGATGATGTCGACCCGGGCGGTCCACGAACTCCTGGAGATCGGCGTCAGCTCACCGGAGCCCGTTCCCACCCAGGGACTCGGGGTCGGCGAGGTCGGCTACCTCATCACCGGTGTGAAGGACGTGCGCCAGTCCAAGGTCGGTGACACGGTCACGACAGCGCTCAAGCCGTCCACCGAGGCACTCCCCGGTTACACCGACCCGAAGCCGATGGTCTTCTCGGGTCTGTACCCGATTGACGGCAGCGACTACCCGGTGCTCCGCGACGCACTCGACAAACTCAAGCTCTCCGACGCCTCACTCAACTACGAGCCAGAGACATCCGTTGCCCTCGGCTTCGGCTTCCGCTGCGGGTTCCTCGGACTGCTTCACCTCGAGATCGTCACCGAACGCCTCGAGCGTGAGTTCAACCTCGACCTCATCGCGACAGCACCGAGCGTGACCTACGAGGTCACAACGGATGACAAGAAGACCGTGACCGTCACCAACCCGAGCGAATTCCCCAGCGGAAAGATCGTGTCGGTTGAGGAACCGATGGTGAAGGTCGGCATCCTCGCGCCGAAGGACTACGTCGGCACGATCATGGAACTGTGCCAGGGCCGACGGGGTTCGCTCCTCGGCATGGAGTACTTCGGAGAAGACCGCGTCGAGCTGCGCTACACCATGCCGCTCGGTGAGATCGTGTTCGACTTCTTCGACCACCTCAAGAGCCGCACGCAGGGGTACGCCTCACTGGACTACGAGCCGTCCGGTTCTCAGACCGCCGACCTCGTGAAGGTCGACATCCTGCTGCAGGGCGAGCAGGTCGACGCGTTCAGCGCCATCGTGCACCGCGACAAGGCATACGCCTATGGCCTGCTGATGACGGAACGGCTGAAGAAGCTCATCCCTCGCCAGCAGTTCGAGGTGCCTATCCAGGCCGCAATCGGCGCTCGTATCATTGCGAGGGAGTCGGTGCGGGCCATGCGCAAGGATGTTCTCGCCAAGTGCTACGGCGGCGACATCAGCCGCAAGCGCAAGCTCCTCGAGAAGCAGAAAGAGGGCAAGAAGCGGATGAAGATGGTCGGTCGTGTCGAAGTGCCTCAGGAAGCGTTCATCGCCGCACTGAGCGGTGACACCGAGGTCGCGAAAGAAAAGAAGTAAGTGCGCCGGAGTAACTTTCAAGACCAGCCCGTCGACTATGCCGCGGTCGGCGCTACGCAGGCGCACGACCTCATGCAGTATCCGCCGGAGGGATTCGTGCCCTACGAGGCATCCATTCGCCTGGGCAGTGGAGCTGAACGGTTTGAGGCGGCGTCCACCTCGCTGTTGACCTGGGCTGTGCAGCGTGGCGCCGGTCTTCGCGTCGACGACGTCCAGGCCAGCTCGGGTGAGAGCTACGGCGGAATCCGCTACGCCGAAGACGGATCGCCGCTCGAAGCGATCCATGTCTCCACCGAACAACGATTCGCTGCGGACGGAACGCCATACGTCACGTCGGGCACCACCGCGCGGTTGCACGGCAGGATCGGCTCGCTCACGGTCGATGAGCAGATCAGGGTTGTCTACCTCGTCGAGGAGACCAACGTCGTCGCGTTCGCGTATGGAACCGTCGGTGGCAAGCGCGTGAGCGGTGAAGACGCGTTCCGCATCGAACGCCGCGAGGACGACTCGGTCTGGTTCCAGGTCCGCTCGTTCAAACGGCCGCTCGCACTGCGTTATCGGATCCTCCGGCCGCTGATGGTCCGGCGCCATAAGCGACTGGCGACCGCGTACCTCCGTGCACTCTCGCCGTTGTGGACAGGCCCGGCCAGCTAGGTGATTCGTCACACACCCGGGGCACGATAATGGCCGGACCACTTCCACTCGGTGACCCGGCTCCGCCCGACGGATGCCTTCCGGCATCCGCCGCTGACGGCGCTGGTTCGCGGTCACTCGCGTTCTACCTCCACGTGCCGTTCTGTCGCGTGCGATGTGGCTACTGCGACTTCAACACCTACACGGCGACGGAGCTTCGCGGCGCCAAACAATCCGATTACGCCGACGAGGCGGCCGCCGAGGTCGCGTTCGCCGCGGACGTGCTCGACCGGTCGGGAGTCGCCCGACGTGAGGTGAGCACTGTCTTCTTCGGCGGTGGAACACCGACCCTGCTCCCCGCAGCCGACCTCGTGCGGATGCTCGATGCCGTTCGCACCCACCACGGCATTGCGCCTGGTGCGGAGATCACGACCGAAGCGAACCCGGATTCTGTCGATGCCGACTACCTGCGCCAGCTCGCTGACGCGGGCTTCACTCGCGTGTCGTTCGGCATGCAGTCAGCGGTGCCGCGAGTGCTTGCGACCCTGGAACGGACCCACGACCCGGCGCGGGTGCCCCTCGTCGTCGACTGGGCCAAAGAGGCTGGCCTCCAGGTGAGCGTCGACCTGATCTACGGCACTCCCGGCGAGACCATCGATGACTGGAGCGAGTCAGTGGACGCCGCGCTCGCAACGCAGCCCGATCACATCTCGGCGTACTCACTGATCGTCGAGCAGGGAACCAAGCTCGCCAGGCAGATCAGGTCAGGACTCCTTGCCCTGCCAGATGAGGATCTCCAGGCGGATATGTATGAGCTGATCGACTCCCGGCTGGCCGACGCAGGTTTCTCCTGGTACGAGGTGAGCAACTGGTCGACATCGGCTTCATCGCGCTCACGGCACAACCTGGCCTACTGGCAGAGCCAGGACTGGTGGGGAATCGGGCCCGGCGCACACAGCCATGTCGGCGGGGTGCGCTGGTGGAACGTCAAGCATCCGGCGGCTTACGCTGCCCGGATCGCCGAGGGCGTGTCGCCGGCTGTTGGCCGGGAAACACTCGACCCAGAGGCCCGCGAGCTGGAGCGCGTTCTCCTCGGCGCCAGGATCCGTGAGGGCATCGCCGTCAAGTCCCTCCCGAGCGAGGCTCGCGTCGCCGTGGCGGGACTGATCGCCGATGACCTGGTTAACGCCAAAGCCGCCCTCGCTGGGACAGTCGAATTGACCCTGCGGGGGCGGCTCCTGGCCGATGTTGTCGTTCGGCGGTTGACCGCCTGACGAGTGGTTGCTACTTCACCATGCGGATTGCGAAGAAGTAACGGTACGCCTCACCGTTATTGACCTTCACGCCGCCGATGATGCCGAAGATGATGCCGACAACGCCGACGATCCACGCGAGCGGGAACAGCAGCAGCCCGATCAGCACGACGGTGAGCAGGGTGCCGAGGATGTACAGGCCGATGACGAAGATGGTCACCGTGAGCTGGAAGTTCAGCGCTTCCTTGGCCTCCTGGCGGGCGAACGGTCCGCGGTCCTTGAAGACCAGGTAGATCACCAGCGGAGCGATCCAGCCGGCGGTTCCCGCACCGAGGAAGGCTCCGAGTGCGCCACCGAAGTGAGCCAGTGACGCCCACAGCTTGTCATCGGACTGGGTCAGCGGAGTCGGGCCGTACTGCTGCTGCCCGTACTGCTGCTGGCCGTATGGCTGCTGCGGAGCACCATACGGCGGCTGCTGGGGCGCACCATACGGGGCCTGCTGCGGCGCGCCATACGGCTGCTGCGGTGGAACCGGCCCGCCCTGATAGCTGGGTGGCACCTGTCCGCCATCCTGGCCAGGTCCTTGCGACGGATCGGGCTGGGAGGGCGTGTTGGGGTCGGTCATGGAATGGCCTTTCGATGAGGGAGACGCTGGGTATCAGCCGCGTCGACGAACGTCCGCGGGGGTGTGCGCCTTGTGGTACCCAAGGTACTGCCGTTGGCCCCATACAGGCAACGCTGAGTGCAATTACGACGCGGCGTGTCTCCGCGCTAGAATTAGCACTCAGGAGTATGGAGTGCCAACCCCAACTCCGTGCGCGGCATCCGCGTGTCAGTGTTCACAATCAGCGCCCCGAATCAACGCCCGAAACCAGTAAGGAGAAGACGGACATGGTCTCCGAACGAAGCCTCGAAGTGCTTCGCGTCATCGTCGAGGATTACGTCGCAAGCCGTGAGCCCGTCGGTTCGAAGGGGATCGTCGATCGTCACTCGTTCGGTGTGAGCGCCGCCACGATTCGCAACGACATGGCGCAGCTCGAAGAGGAAGACCTCATTAGCGCGCCGCACACGTCGTCCGGGCGTATCCCCACAGACAAGGGCTACCGGCTTTTCGTCGACCAGCTCGTCGAGCGACGGCCGCTGTCCGCCGCTCAGAAGCAGGCGATCGAGGCGTTCCTCGGCCAGTCGGTCGACCTCGACGATGTGCTCGTCCGCACGGTCAGACTGCTGTCGCAGATCACCAACCAGGTCGCTATCGTCCAGTACCCGTCGTTCGCCCGCGCAACGGTCAGGCACGTCGAGATCGTGGCCCTGAGCGACCACAGGCTGCTGACCGTGCTGATCACAGACACCGGTCGCGTCGAGCAGAGGGTCGTGGAGGTCCGTGGTCCTGTCGAACAGGAGCTGCTCGAGGCCATCAAGACCCGTGTGAACGCGTCACTCGTCGGACTCGGGGTCGAGGAGGCGACGTCAACGCTCGACTCGCTCGTCGACTCGAGCCCGCAGGTCGACAAGGAACTGATGGCGCGGATCACGTCGGCGCTGGCTGACCAGTTCGGCGAATACCGCCACGATAAGCTGATCATGGCCGGCGCCGCGAACCTCGCCAGAACCGAAGACGATTTCTCCGGGAGTATCTACCCGGTGCTCGAGGCGCTGGAGCAGCAGGTGGTTCTGCTGCGGCTGTTCAGCGAGATGGACACGGATGCCAACGGTGTCTCCGCGAGCATTGGCCGTGAGAACGCGTCGTTCGGTCTCGGTGAAACATCAATCATCACGAGCAACTATCGTTCCTCTGCTGGCGAACTTGCCAGGCTCGGGGTCCTCGGACCAACGAGAATGGACTATTCGAACAACCTTGCCGCCGTTCGCGCTGTGGCCCGCTACCTCTCGCGCCAGATCGGCGAGAACTAGTCATACTTCCGCGCGGCTCGGCGCGAAATACCCAGGAAGCTCGTCGAGCAAATGTGCTTCCCAGACAACGAAAGGCCATGAGTGGCTGACCACTACGAAGTACTCGGAGTGTCCCGCGAGGCGACAACCGACGAGATCAAAAAGGCTTACCGCAGGCTCGCACGAGAACTGCACCCAGACGTTAACCCCGGGGCGGATGCCTCCGAGCGGTTCAAGCAGGTCACGCACGCCTACGACGTGCTCAGCGACGCCAAGCAGCGCCAGCAGTACGACATGGGTGGATCCGGCCAGGGAGCGGCCGGTGGCTTCGGTGGATTCGGCGACATCTTCGACACCTTCTTCGGCGGGCAAACCCAGCAGCGTGGGCCCAAGTCCCGCCGCGAACGGGGCCAGGACGCGCTGCTGCGCGTGGAGATCGACCTCGACGAGGTCATCTTCGGCACGCACCGCGACCTCGAGGTCGACACCGCAGTGCTGTGTGAGACCTGCCAGGGCTCGTGCTGCCAGCCGGGAACCTCTCCGATCACCTGTGACATCTGCCACGGCTCCGGCCAGATCCAGCGCGCCGTTCGGTCCCTCCTCGGCAACGTCATGACGTCGAGCCCCTGCGGAAGCTGCCGTGGCTACGGAACGATCATCGTTTCGCCGTGCGTCACCTGCCAGGGCCAGGGCCGGGTTCGCGCCCGCCGCACGGTGCCCGTCGACATCCCAGCCGGAGTCGACACCGGGCTGCGGTTGCAGATGCCGGGCAGCGGAGAAATCGGCCAGGCCGGTGGACCCCACGGCGACCTGTACCTCGAGATCAAGGTCCGCAACCACGAGATCTTCAGCCGGAACGGCGATGACCTGCTTTGCACGCTCGATGTGCAGATGACGGATGCCATCCTCGGCGTCGAGACCACGATCCACGCGCTCGACGGTGATGTCGACCTCGAGCTCAAGCCCGGAATCCAGAGCTCAGAAGTTCTCACCATCAAGGGTCGCGGGGTGACGAAACTGCGCGGCAACGGCAGGGGTGACCTGCGCATCGGCATCCAGGTCGTCACACCGACCAAGCTCGACCACCGCGAGAAGGAACTCATCAAGGCATTCGCGGCCGGGCGCAAGCAGCAGGCCACCCAGCTGGGTCACTTCCAGCAGGGCCTGTTCTCGAAGCTGCGCGATAAGTTCCTGGGTTAGCGCGTGGCCAACCTGTACCTGAACGAAGCGCTCTCTGAGACGCGGGCCGGGGAGCTCATCGAGCTCTCCGGTCCAGAGGCGAAGCACGTGACGACGGTGAGTCGGGCGAAGGTCGGTGACGACCTTCTTGTCGGCAACGGCAGGGGACTGCGTGCCTGGGGCGTCATCGAGACGATCGAGGCAGGCCGGGTCGGAGTGCGCGTCTCGTCCGTCCGGGAGGATTCGCCATCGACCCCTGGCCTGGTTCTCGTGCAGGCACTCGCCAAGGGCGACCGCGACGAACTGGCGATCCAGGCCGCGACAGAGCTGGGAGTCTCGCGGATCATCCCGTGGGCAGCGGCACGCAGTGTCTCCCGGTGGGAAGGCCAGAAGAAGGAAAAGGGCAGGGCGCGATGGGAAACCATCGTCCGCGAAGCGTCGAAGCAGAGCATCCGTTCGTTCGTTCCGCCCGTTGACGAGATCGTCAGCACGGCCGCACTGGCCGCGCTGGCGGCTGAGCACCGCGTCCTCCTGCTCGAGCCGAGCGCAACCGACAAACTCTCCGACTTCGACCCGGCGTCTGATGGACCTCGCGGGGACATTGTTCTCGTCGTCGGTCCTGAGGGCGGAATCAGCAAGGAAGAACTCGCGACGCTGACCGCCGCGGGCGCCCGGGCTGTGCGGCTCGGAGAGACAGTTCTGCGAACGTCGTCCGCCGGACCGGCGGCACTCGCCGTCCTCAACGTTGCCCTCGGGCGCTGGTGACCTGTCAAGCCGGTCCACAACCGGCTCCCGGTTCGTAGGATAGAACCATGTCCGATACTGAGCGAAGCATTTTCAGCCGCATCATCGCGCGCGAAATCCCGGCAACGATCGTCGCGGAGACCGATACCCTGATCGCCATCGAGGACATCGCGCCGCAGGCGCCTGTCCACCTGCTCGTCGTTCCGAAGACGGAGAGCTACCGGAACGTGGCAGAACTCGCCGCGGGCGACCCCGGCCTGATGGCCGAGATGGTGGCTCTCGCCCAGCAACTCGCGGACGAGCGCGCCGGCGGGGAATTCCGGCTCGTCTTCAACACCGGCCCTTCGGCTGGTCAAACAGTTTTTCATGTGCACGCACACGTCCTCGCGGGGACACTTGGAGAGGGAACACTTGCCTGATTCTGATGACCTGGCCGGTTCGAGCGAGCCGGTGACGCCCAACCGGGCGACCCAGGACCGTGACGCCGCAGCACCGTCGGCATCCGAAACATCCGAAGCGAGCCTGCACGTCGACGGAGTCGCCATGGTCAGGCTCCTTGGTGCACAGGACCGCTTGCTCACGACCATCGAGACCCAGTATCCGGGTGTGTCGCTGCACGTTCGCGGCAACGAGATCAACCTGTCCGGCGACCCGCAGCAGGTGCAGGCTGCACACACACTGATCCAGGAACTCATCGAGCTGGTGAAGCAGGGCCAGGACCTCGACCCGCTCGAGGTGCGGTCATCCGCCCGCATTCTCGACGACGCTTCAGGCCGGCCTTCCGAAGTGCTCGGCCAGTCGATACTGACCTCGCGCGGCAAGACGATCAGGCCCAAGACCCTCGGGCAAAAGGAATACGTCGACGCGGTCGACGAGAACACCATTGTGTTCGGAATCGGACCGGCCGGAACCGGAAAGACCTACCTCGCCATGGCGAAGGCCGTACAGGCCCTTCAGCGCAAGGAAGTCGAACGCATCATCCTCACCCGTCCGGCCGTCGAGGCGGGGGAGCGGCTCGGTTTCCTCCCCGGCACCCTCACCGACAAGATTGATCCGTACCTGCGCCCGCTGTATGACGCGCTCAACGAGATGATGGACCCGGAACTGGTCCCGAAGCTTCTCGCCGCAGGCACGGTGGAGGTGGCGCCGCTGGCCTACATGCGCGGTCGCACGCTGAACAACGCGTTCATCGTCCTCGACGAGGCACAGAACACCACGCCGGAGCAGATGAAGATGTTCCTGACGCGGTTGGGCTTCGGCTCGAAGATGATCGTGACCGGTGACATCACCCAGGTCGACCTCCCGGTCGGCGCCTCGGGGCTCCGCCTGGTCACCCGGGTGCTCGACGGAATCGACGACATCCACTTCGCGCGCCTCACCAGTGATGACGTCGTGCGACACTCACTCGTCGGCCGGATCGTCGACGCCTACAGCGAGTACGACCAGGTGAAGCAGGCCGAACGTTTCGAGCGTGGCCAGGCTCAGGAATTTGCCAACCGGGCGGACCGCAGGGGAACAACACCCCGCGATCGTGCCAAGAGAAGAGGAACCAGCTCGTGAGTATCGAGATCAACAACGAATCAGCGATTCCCGTCGATGAGTCGGTGATTCTCCGGTTGGCTGACTACGCCCTCGGTGTCATGCATGTCTCGAGCGAGGCCGACCTCAACATCGTGCTCGTCGACGAAGCGGCCATGGAGCAGTTGCACGTGCAGTGGATGGACGAACCGGGTCCAACCGACGTGCTCAGCTTTCCCATGGACGAACTGCGCCCTGGGACAGAGGATGCGCCGACTCCGCCTGGACTACTGGGCGACATCGTGCTGTGCCCGCAGGTCGCAGAGGGGCAGGCAGAGACGGCCGGCCACTCGACGATGCAGGAGTTGCTGCTGCTCACAACGCACGGCATCCTGCACCTGCTCGGTTTCGATCACGCCGAACCGGACGAGGAGCGGGAGATGTTCGGAATCCAGCGTGACATCCTGCTTGGCTTCAGTATTGAGGAGCGCCGTTCCTAGGCCATGACACTTTTCTGGTTCATTGCCGTCGCGATCGTCCTCGTCGCATTCGGCGGTCTCATGGCATCCGTCGACGCTGCGATCGGCGTCAAGTCACGAGCTGACATCGCGGAACTCGCTTCCCACTCACGACACTCAGCGGCACTGCAGGGCATCGCGGATGACCCGAACGCACACCTCAACGCCGTCAACTTCATCCGTATCCTCGCCGAAACCACGGCGGCGGTGCTCGTCACGCTGGCCTTCGCGTTCAGCCTCGAGGAGCAGTGGCTTGTGCTGCTCCTGTCCGCGCTGATCATGACGGCAGTGTCGTTCGTGCTCGTCGGGGCCAGCCCGCGGAGCTACGGCCGCACGCACGCAGACACCATCCTGCGGCTCGCCGGCCCGCTCGTGCGCTTCATCCGGGTGCTTCTCGGCCCGCTCGCCGACGCCCTGGTCGCGCTCGGTAACCGCGTCACCCCCGGCGTAGCTCGGAACGCGTCGTTCTCGAGCGAAGAGCAGCTGCTCAGCATGGTCGACGAGGCCACGGAACTCGACGTGCTGGAGGAGGACGACCGCGAACTCATCCACAGCATCTTCGAGTTCAACGAGACGGTAGTCCGCGAGGTGATGATTCCCCGCACGGATATGGTCACTGTCGACGCGTCGGTCACAGTGCAGCAGGCGATGAGTCTCTTCCTGCGCACCGGGGTCTCCCGGGTGCCCGTCACCGACGGCGAGGTCGACGACGTGGTCGGGGTCCTGTACCTCAAGGACGTTGTCCGGCTGGTTCACGAGGGTGATGCCAAGGCCAACAGTGTCACTGTGCGGAGCCTGGCCCGTGAGGCACTCTTCGTGCCAGAGTCGAAGAAGGCCGACTCGCTGCTCCAGCAGATGCAGCTCGAGTCGAACCACCTCGCCATGGTCGTTGACGAGTACGGCGGGATCGCCGGCCTGGTGACCCTCGAGGACCTGCTCGAAGAGCTCGTCGGCGATATCTCCGACGAGTACGACGCGGACAGCCGCGATGTCGAGGACCTCGGCGACGGCAGGTATCGCGTCAACGCCAGGCTCCCCGTCGACGAACTTGGTGAGCTGTTCGACCTCGAACTCGACGACGACGAGGTGGACTCCGTCGGCGGGTTGCTCGCGAAACTGCTCGGCCGCTTGCCCGTCGCTGGTTCCGCGGTCGAGACAGACGGACTCGTGCTCACCGCCGAGCGCACAGAAGGACGCCGCAAGGGCGTCAGCACGATCCTCGTGGAGAGAACAGAAGCTCTCAAGGACGTGCAGGAATCTTTCGAACAATCAGAGGAGAAGTAGTCATGACCCATGACGATCAGCAGAATGACCAGCCCGATGCACAGCAGGAGCAGGAGCAGGAGCAGGAGCAGGAGCAGCAGCAGCAGCAGCAGCAGGAGCAGCCGGAGCACGTCCAGCCGGAACGGGAGATTCTTCCTGACAACGGATACCGCGCGGGCTTCGTCTCGTTCGTCGGCAGGCCCAACGTCGGCAAATCCACGCTGACCAACGCCCTCGTCGGCCAGAAAGTCGCGATCACCAGTTCGAAGCCGCAGACAACGAGAAAAGCGATCCGCGGCATCCTGCACGACGAATCCGGCCAGCTCATCATCGTCGATACCCCCGGCATCCACCGCCCGCGGACGCTTCTCGGGCAGCGCCTCAACGACCTCGTGCAGTCGACGCTCAGCGACGTCGATGTGATCGCCCTCTGCGTCCCGGCCAACGAGAAGATCGGCCCTGGCGACAAGTTCATCAACGAGCAGCTCGACCAGTACCCCCGGGCAAAAAAGGTGGCCATCGTCACCAAGATCGACGCGGCGCCACGGCCCACGACCGCGGAGCAGCTTGCCGCGGTGCAGGAGCTGCGCGACTGGGACCTGATCATTCCTGTGTCGGCAACGAGCAGCATCCAGCTTGACATTCTGGTCCGAGAGCTGATCGCACTTATGCCGACATCGGAGGCTCTCTACCCCGAGGATGCCGTCACCGACGAAAGCATCGAAGACCGCATCGCCGAGTACATCCGTGAGGCCTCCCTCGAGGGCGTCCACGATGAGCTGCCACACTCGATCGCCGTCACCATCGACGACATGATCGACCGCGAGGACAAGGACATCCTCGACATTTACGCCAACATCTTCGTCGAGCGCGACAGCCAGAAGGCGATCATCATCGGCAAGGGCGGCTCCAGGCTGCGCGATGTCGGCCAGCAGGCGCGCATCCCGATCGAGAAGCTCGTCGGCAAGCAGGTGTTCCTGTCGCTGCGGGTCAAGGTCGCGAAGGACTGGCAGCGGGACCCCAAGCTCCTCGGGCGCCTCGGGTTCTAGCGATTCGTACATCGGGAGGATGATCTTCTCCTCCCGATGTGCCGGATAGCCACGTCACGGCTCCGACGGGAACTAGCGTGGAGATATGTTCCGTCGTCTCTCGCCGCCGCAAATCACTGTCGACATCGTTGTCGCGGCGCTGTTCGGACTTGTCGTTGCATCGATAGAACTGCCGTTCAGCGACGGCATGGCACCCGTGATCGTCGCACTCGGCATGACCGCGTCGCTCGCGCTGCGCCGCTTGTCGCCCGGGCTCGCGCTTGGCGTTGCCTGGCTCGCGGTTGCCGTTCAGCTCACCGGCGCCATGCAACCCGTTCCCTCAAACCTCGCGATCCTCGCCGTGCTGTACGCGACAGGTTGCTATGGCGGTACCTGGGTCCGGTGGGCCGGGCTGGCCTCGGCGATCGTCGGCGGAGTGATTGCGGCGACGTACACCTCGTTTATCTTCTTCTCCACGGGATACGACCTGACGCAGATGGCGGATTTCTCCGGCGTCGTCATCGCCTCGGTCTTCGGTTCCATCGCCGCCATCTTCGTCTTCACGCTGGCGTGGACGATCGGCCTGCTCGTGCGCACCTCTCAGGCGGCGAAGGCGGAGAGTGTGCGCCGTCGGCAGGCGCAGGAGGAGCAGCGGCTGGCGGAGCAGACCGTCGTCGTCGAGCAGGAGCGCAACCGGATCGCCCGCGATATGCACGATGTCGTCGCGCATTCCCTCGCCGTCGTGATCGCGCAGGCGGATGGCGCGCGGTACGCGCAGAAGGGCGACCCGGAGGCCATGGACTCGACGCTGGAGACGATCGCCGAGACGGCACGGGGTGCACTCGGTGACGTGAGGTTGCTGCTCGCCGAGTTGAGGCACCGGCAGGGCGACGGACCCCAGCCGCTGCTCACCGATCTCGACGCTCTGTTTGAACAGATGCGGGGTGCGGGGCTCGACGTTCGGGTGAACATCTCGGGCACCCAGCCTCCGCTGCCGACCGGTCACCAGATCGCGATCTATCGGATCCTTCAGGAGGCGCTCACGAACGCGCTGAGGCACGGCAATCGAAGCGAACCGGTGCGGGTCGACCTGCACTGGCAGAACGCGGGTGTCGCCGTGCGGGTCGATAATGTCGTCGCCCCGATTCCGTCGCCGTCCGACGGTGTGGGCCACGGGCTACCGGGAATGCACGAGCGCGCCGCGCTCGTCGGCGGCTGGTTTACCACGGAGCGCACCGAGGATTCCCGGTTCGTCGTATCGGCCTATATCCCCGTGCCCAAACTCGCTCAGATGGGAGCAAACCGATGACCGGTGAGACCATTCGTGTCGCCCTCGTTGACGACCAGGAACTCTTTCGCGCCGGCATCCGCATGCTGGTGAGCTCGCAACCCGACTTCGAGTTCGTCGGTGAGGCAGGCGACGGGAGAGCGGCCCTCGCACTCGCGCGGGAGACTCAACCCGATGTCATCCTGATGGACGTCAGGATGCCGGTGATGGACGGCATCCAGTCCACCATCGCGATCCTCGACGCTGCGGATGCCGCCGGCACGGTGCCGCCCCGCATCATCGTTCTCACGACGTTCGATCTCGACGAGGGCGCCGCGCACGCCCTGCGCAACGGAGCCAGCGGATTTCTGCTCAAAGACACCCAGCCCGGGTTCCTGCTCGCCGCCATCCGCACCGTGCACGCCGGAAACGCGGTGATCGCGCCCGGCGCGACGCAGGCGCTGTTCAGTCACTTCGGTGGGGGTTCGCAGACCCGTCGGGTCCCCGATCAATTCGAGAGCCTCACGGCCAGGGAGAAGGGCATCTTCGCTCTCGCCGCGCGAGGGATGAGCAACTCCGAGATAGCTGCGGGCGAGTTCCTCAGCGAAGCGACAGTGAAAACCCACATCTCGCGGGTGCTCGGCAAGCTCGGGTTGCGGGACCGGGTGCAGCTCGTCATCTTTGCTTACGAGCACGGACTCATCACCCCGGAATCGCCGGTGGGCTGATCGCGGTCATCCGGGAGGATGACCGCGATCAGCCCGCAGGCCGACGCGGCCGCCGGCATCCGGTTCCTAGCCTGTGGTTATGAGAATAACGACGACAGACATGGGCCTCGCGGCACGCGTGAGCAACGTGAGCAAGCGATTCGGCGACGGGCACGGCGCCGTCGTGGCACTCGACAACGTGTCCATCGGGATCCGCCGCGGACAGTTCACCGCCATCATGGGTCCGAGCGGTTCGGGCAAATCGACGCTCATGCACATCATGGCCGGACTCGACCAACCCTCCGGGGGATCTGCGTGGCTCGGCGACACCGAAATCACCCACCTCGATGACACCGCGCTTACCCGACTGCGGAGGCGCCGGATCGGGTTCGTGTTCCAGTCGTTCAACCTGGTCCCGACGCTCGACGCGCGCGCGAACATCCTCCTGCCGTTCGACCTCGACGGGCACACTCCGACCGCCGACGAGCAGGCGTGGATCTCAACGCTGTGCGATTCGCTCGGGCTCACCGACCGGCTGACCCACCGACCACATGAACTCAGCGGGGGCCAGCAACAACGGGTGGCGATTGCACGGGCGCTGGTGACCCGGCCGGATCTTGTCTTCGCCGACGAGCCGACGGGCAACCTCGATTCCCGCACCGGCCGCGAGGTGCTTGGGCTCCTGGCGGACGCCTGCGCCAGGTTCGGGCAGTCGATCGCGATGGTGACGCACGATCCGATCGCCGCGAGCTACGCGGATCGAACCCTCATCCTCGCCGACGGTCGTATTGTGCACGAACTCGGCCGTGAGAGTGCGGAGAAGATCTCCGGCTTCATGCTCGCCATGGAGGAGCGGGCGTGAGAGGGCGATTACGACGGTACGGCTCGACCTTCCTTGTCGCCGCTCTCTCGGGTGCCTTCGGCACGATCCTCGTACAGGGAGTCGGGGTGCTCACCGCTCTCATCGCCGGTGACGACATCGGCGAGCGGAATTCCGTCCAGGTAGCACTGGCACTCGTCTCCGTCGTCTTCTTCGGTATTGCCATCTTCGTCGGTGGACTCGTGACGTCGAACACGGTGAGCACGGTCATCGCCGGTCAGACGAGGGAGCTCGCGCTCTTCCGGTTGATCGGGTCGAGCGCGGCTCGACTCCGGGTGCAGATCGCGGTCGACGGTCTTGTGGTGGGGTTCATCGGCGCCGTCGTCGGCTTCATAGTCGGAGCTGCGGTCACCGCCGTGAGTGTCGCCATCGGAGTCGCGACCGGCGGCATCCCGGATCTCGACTACGTCCTGATCTCGCCGGCTCTCGGAGCACCCGTTGTCGCTGTTGCGCTCGTCACCTGGCTCGCGGCATGGGTCGGGTCGCGTCGGGTCCTCGACGTCACCCCGGTCCAGGCTGCCGCTGCGTCGGTCGAGCCGTCGAGGGAAGAGACGCGCGCCCGCCCGCTGCGCAACGGCGTCGCCTTCGCGCTCATCGGAGTGGGCGTGTTGCTGCTCGTGGCGGGTATCGTTCTCGGTCTCGTCAGCATGCTCGGTGTCCTCGTTGGCATGCTCGGCGGCATCCTTTCGTTCACGGGAATCGTGCTCGCCGCACCGGTGTTCATGCCACCGATTCTCGGTCTCGTCGGGCGGATGCTCGGTCGAAGGCCTACAGCGCGGATTGCCGCGGCGAATGCGGTTCGCAACCCGGCGCGATCGGCCCGCACGACCATCGGCCTCGTCATCGGCATCACCCTCGTGACGATGTTTGCCGTTGCAGCGCAGAATTACTTCGACGTCATCGAGAGGAGCCGGGAGCAGTACCCGGCCGACTATGGCGACAGCGACAGAATCCTCATGCTGACGATTGGCGTCTTCGCCGTGCTCTTTGGGTTCTCAGCCCTCATTGCGGCGGTGGGTATGGTGAACAACCTTTCGCTCAGCGTGATGCAGCGTCGGCGGGAGCTGGGGCTCCTGCGGGCGCTCGGGTTCACGAAGGCACAGGTGCGGGCGATGATCCTCGCGGAGAGCGTGCAGATGACGGTGGCCGCGGTCGGCTTCGGTCTGGTCCTCGGCATCGTTTACGGCTGGGCCGGTTCACAGGCGCTGCTCGGGTCGATTCTCGGCGGGGGGTTCGCGCTTCCCGGTGTTCCGTGGCTGGTGCTTGCAGCATCAGCGGTTGCCGCGGCTGGACTCGCCGCGGGCGCGTCGCTCGTCCCCGCCCGCCGGGCAACACGCATCTCGCCCGTTGAGGCCCTCGCTGTCGAGTGATGGTTCGAGCACTTCTGCACCCAAAGGAAGGTTTCGGTGTCAAAGTGCACAGAAGCGGTGCGTTCGGGTCTGGATCGGTGTTAGCCTGATTCCGTGTTGTTCGGTGCCTTCCTTCTTAGCTGCCGCGGCGAGGCTTAGCTCATAGCCCTCTCGTCGCGGAGTTCATTGTTGGCTGAACATCTCACGCGAGGAGAAGAGATTATGCAAAACAACCAGACCCCGTCGGGTATGCCGATCCACAAGTACAGCCAGTACCAGGACACCTTCGACGTCAGCCTTCCTGACCGCACCTGGCCCGACAAGCGGATCACTGCAGCACCGCGTTGGTGTGCTGTCGACCTTCGAGACGGCAACCAGGCCCTCATCGATCCGATGAGTCCCGAGCGCAAGCGCATCATGTTCGACCTGCTGGTCAAGATGGGCTACAAGGAGATCGAGGTCGGTTTCCCGAGCGCGAGCCAGACCGACTTTGACTTCGTCCGCAGTCTCATCGACGAGAATGCCATCCCCGACGACGTCACCATCCAGGTGCTGACCCAGGCGCGCGATCACCTGATCGAGCGCACCTACGAGTCGATCGCCGGTGCGAAGCAAGCGATCGTGCACCTCTACAACTCGACGAGCGTGCTGCAGCGCGAGGTCGTCTTCCGCACAGACAAGCAGGGCATCATCGACATCGCCCTCGCCGGCGCGCGTAAGTGCCGCGAGATGGAGAAGTCGATCCCGGAGACCACCGTCTACTACGAGTACTCGCCCGAAAGCTACACCGGAACCGAGCTCGAGTACGCCGTCGATGTCTGCAACCAGGTGCTCGAAGTCTTCGAACCGACGCCCGACCGCAAGGTGATCATCAACCTGCCCTCGACGGTCGAGATGGCCAGCCCCAACGTCTACGCCGACTCGATCGAGTGGATGGGCCGCCACCTCAACCACCGCGAGAACGTCCTCATCTCGCTCCACCCGCACAACGACCGCGGCACCGCCGTTGCTGCCGCCGAACTCGGATACCTCGCCGGGGCTGACCGCATCGAAGGCTGCCTCTTCGGCAACGGCGAGCGCACCGGAAACGTCGACCTTGTCGCCCTCGGGATCAACCTGTTCACGCAGGGCATCGATCCCCAGATCGACTTCAGTGACATCGACGAGGTCAAGCGCACCGCCGAGTACTGCAACCAGCTTCCGGTGCACGAGCGCAGCCCGTGGGCGGGAGACCTCGTCTTCACCGCTTTCAGCGGATCGCATCAGGATGCCATCAAGAAGGGATTCGAGGCGATGGCCGCCGACGCTGCGGCGCAGGGCAAGGACGTCAACGACCTCAAGTGGGCCGTGCCGTACCTCCCGGTCGATCCCAAGGATCTCGGGCGCAACTACGAGGCGGTCATCCGGGTGAACTCGCAGTCCGGCAAGGGCGGAGTTGCCTACCTGCTCAAGACGGACCACGCGCTCGACCTGCCGCGCAAGCTGCAGATCGAGTTCTCCGGTGTCGTCCAGGCGAAGACCGACGAAGAGGGTGGCGAGTTCACGAGCGACGCCATCTGGGGAGTCTTCCAGGATGAGTACCTGCCGAGCGACACCGAGGCCGAGAAGTGGGGCCGGTTCGAACTGCAGTCGACCCGTACGTCGAGCCGCATGGCGGGATCCGTCGAGCTCACCATCGACCTGCGCGACCGCGACACGGTCTCCGAAGCGACCGCGACGGGCAATGGGCCGATCGCCGCTTTCCTCACCGTGATGCGCGACCGTGGAATCGATGTGACCCTCTACGACTACGTCGAGCACGCGCTGAGCGCGTCGGGAGACGCCCTCGCTGCAGCCTACGTCGACCTGCAGGTCGGCGACCGCAGGCTCTGGGGCGTCGGTATCGACGCTGACATTTCGACGGCGTCGCTCAAGGCCGTCGTGTCAGCGGTGAACCGCGCCATCCGTACCTCGACTCCTGACCGCGAGCTCGCCGGGGTCTGACCCGCGCGGCCTTTTAGGCCGACTCTCTGGGTTCGGCCAGCTTCGGCGGGCTTAACGCGCCACGGTCAGCAAGGCCCCGCACCGCCGAGAGGCGCCTGCGGGGCCTTTCGCTGTCCGCTCCGCCTGCCACGGTTCGCGGGCAGCGTGATAATTGCGGATGCCACGCCCGGTGAACTGACCGGGCGCCCAGCGGGACGCGAGATACTGGACTGTGCCCGTTTACCGTGAAGAAGGAGTCGTGCTTCGCACCCACAAGCTGGGCGAAGCCGACCGGATCGTCACGCTCCTCACGCGCGGTCGCGGCAAGGTTCGCGCGGTAGCGAAGGGTGTTCGCCGCACCGGCTCCAAGTTCGGCGCCCGGCTTGAGCCGTTCATGGTTGCGGACCTGCAGCTCTACGAGGGCAGGACGCTCGACGTCATCAACCAGGCCGAGACCCTCGCCTCCTACGGTGCGCTCATCGCCGCCGATTACTCCAGCTACACCGCAGCGACCGTGATGGTCGAGACGGCCGACAAGCTCACCGAGTCGGAGGGCTCCCTTCAGCAGTACCTCCTGCTCGTCGGCGCGCTGCGCGCCCTCTCGCGCCACGACCACGATGCCACGCTCATCCTCGATTCTTATCTCCTCCGTTCGCTGTCGCTTGCCGGCTGGGCGCCGAGCTTCTTCGACTGCGCCAGGTGCCAGGCGCCAGGACCCCATCGGCACATGGTTGTGCAACTCGGCGGCGTCGTGTGCGACAACTGCAGCCCGCCGGGCAGCCCGAGGCTCGACGAAGACGCCATCACCCTCCTGGCCGCACTGCTCACCGGCGACTGGGATGCGGCTGACGCCTCAGACGACCAGCTCCGATCACGCGCGAGCGGTGTTGTCGCCGCATACACGCAGTGGCACCTCGAGCGCGGCCTGAAATCCCTTGTCCACGTGTCACGAGAGCGAGCACAGTAACTTTGCCCAAGCCATTCACGCACAAGGATGCCGTTCCGTTCCGTCCCCTCGACTGGACGGGCATCTACCCGCCGCAGGTTCCGGCTGCGGCAGTGCCAAAGCACGTCGCCATCGTCATGGACGGCAATGGCCGCTGGGCCAACCGCAAGGGCTTGCCGCGAGTGGAGGGTCACCGGGCGGGGGAGGCCGCGCTGCTCGACGTCGTCGCCGGCGCCATCCAGATGGGCGTGAAACACCTCTCCGTGTATGCCTTCTCCACCGAGAACTGGCGCAGGTCGCCCGACGAGGTGCGGTTCCTCATGGGCTTCAACCGCGACGTGCTGCACCGCCGTCGTGACCAGCTCAACGAGTGGGGGGTTCGTGTGCGCTGGGCGGGACGCAAGCCGAGGCTGTGGGCATCCGTGATCAACGAGCTGCAGTACGCCGAGAATCTCACCCAGGACAACGACGTGCTGACGCTGACCATGTGCGTCAACTACGGAGGCCGGACCGAGATCACGGATGCCATGCGCCAGCTGGCAGAGCAGGTCGCTGCGGGTACCCTCAAGCCGTCCGGTATCACCGAGAAGTCGATCCAGCGCCAGTTGTACGTGCCTGACCTGCCCGACGTCGACCTGTTTGTGCGGAGTTCGGGGGAGCAGCGCACCAGCAACTTCATGCTGTGGCAGTCGGCGTATGCCGAGATGGTGTTCCTCGACAGGCTGTGGCCTGACTTCACCCGCGAAGACCTCTGGGAAGCGGTCGGGTTGTACGTGGACCGCGACCGGCGGTTCGGCGGGGCTGTGGATAAGCCCGGCGTCTGACGGCCAGGCGCGCGCCGCTTCAGTTGTCACAAACGCACGTGATGCTCCCCGGATAACGTGCATTCGTGACAGTTGAGTGGCGCCGTAGCCCGGGATCCGCAGCACGCCCGCGTCTCCTACCGCCCGCGGCTTCGGTTGTCACAAAAGCACGTTATGTCTCACGGAAACGTGCTTTTGCGACAGTTGAGAAGCGGCACAACACGTGACGGCGACGTCGGCGACGGATGACCGCGACGGCATCCGCTGCACACCCGCGTCTCCTGCGGCACGCGCCGCGGCTTCAACTGTCGCAAACGCACGTTATGGCTAACGGAAACGTGCTTTCGCGACGGTTGAGTGGCAGTGGTGCGGGACCCGCCGCTTCAACTGTCGCAAACGCACGTTATGAACCGCGGAGACGTGCATTTGCGACCGTTGAGTGGTGTCGTTACGGATGCCGGCGTGGGGGCGGCCGCGACGGCATCCGTTGGGCGTTCGCGTCTTCCGCAGCACGCCCCGCGGCTTCAACTGTCACAAATGCACCTAAATGCCACGGGTAACGTGCTTTCGCGACAGTTGAGTGGCAGAAGGGCGGGGGTCCGCCGCTTCAGTTGTCGCAAATGCACGTTATGGACAAGCGAAACGTGCTTTTGCGACAGTTGAGTGGCTGCGGAGGATGGGTAACGTGCATCCGTGACGGATGACCGTGACGGATGACCGTGACGGATGACCGTGACGGATGACCGTGACGGATGACCGTGACGGATGACCGCGACGGCATCCGCGAACGGAGTCATACGGCGGCGGGAATACAACCGCGAGAACCCCGGTTGCCGTGAGTGTGAGTGAATCAATCAAGATCGACATCTGGTCAGACATCGCGTGCCCCTGGTGCTACATCGGCAAGCGCAAGTTCGAGACGGGCGCCGCCGCTTTCGCCGAGCAGGCCGGCGCCAACGCCCCCGAAGTGACCATCGAGTACCACAGCTTCGAACTCGCGCCGGATACCCCCGTCGATTTCGACGGCGACGAGGTCGACTTCCTCTCGAGCCACAAGGGCATGCCAGCCGAGCAGGTTCGCGGCCTGCTCGACAACGTCAGTAGCATCGCCAAGGCGACGGGCCTCGACTACAACTACGACATCCTCAAGCACACCAACACGGTCAAGGCCCACCAGCTGTTGCACTACGCGAAGGCGCACGGCAAGCAACTCGAGACCAAGGAGCGCCTGCTCAAGGCGTACTTCACCGAGGGCAGGCACGTCGGCCGGATCGAAGACCTCGCGGACCTCGCCGCAGAGATCGGACTCGACCGCGACGATGTGGTTCGCTCGCTCACCGCCGACGAGTACCTCGGCGACGTGCGCGCCGACCAGGCTCAGGGCCACGAGTACGGCATCCAGGGCGTACCGTTCTTCGTCATCGACGGCAAGTACGGCGTCTCGGGAGCCCAAGAGGCTGCGGCCTTCGCCCAGATCCTCGACCAGGTCTGGATGGAACGACAGATGGAAGATGAAGGAGCGACAGCATGAGCGAGAACAGCATACGTCCACGACTGACTCTGCTTGGTGACACGGATGCCATCAGCTGCGAGGGCGACGCCTGCGTGATTCCGTCACTCGCCGAGGTCACCTCGGCTGTGGAGAAGGCGTTTCGCTCGGGTCTCTAACCACCGCGAGCGGTTGCGCCCCTCGGCTTATTCCGGATCGGTGATGTCTGCCACAACGGCGTCGAACGCCCGAGCGAGCGCGTCCGCGTCCACGAACGCACTCAGCCCGGGCGCTCCGGCGCCGAGTGCGACGCGGGTGCCCATGACGGACTCGTCCAGAAACACCGGCCAGGCGGTCGTGCTGCCGAGCGGCGTGATGGTGCCGCGGGCGTATCCCGTCGCGTCGAATGCCGTGTCAGCCGACGGCAGCGACAGCTTGTTCACGCCAACGAGCGCCCGCAGCTTGGGCCACGAGATCTTCCGCCCGCCCGGGACCAGCGCAAACAGGAAATCCCCGTCGTGGCGCTTCACGACGAGCGTCTTCACGATGCCGCGAGGTTCGATGCCGAGGAGCGCCGCAGCCTCCTCGAGGCTCGATGCGTCAGGGCGGGGGACGATCTCGACCTCGAGGTCGCGACCGGCGGCATCCGCCCTCACCCGATCCGATCCTGACGGCAACTGCTCGACGGTCATGTATTCGCCAGCTTTCTGGGAGAATTGAAGAAGATGTCTGTTTCCCCAACGATAAGCCACGCCCCGGCACTGTCGATCGGCTCCCTCGAGCTCGACGTGCCGGTCGTTCTCGCGCCCATGGCCGGGATCACCAACACCGCGTTCCGCCGGCTGTGCCGCGAGTTCGGTGCTGGCCTGTACGTCAGTGAGATGATCACCTCCCGCGCGCTCGTCGAGCGCAACAAGGAGACCATGCGGCTGATCAACCACCACGAGTCGGAGACGACCCGCAGCATCCAGCTCTACGGCGTAGACCCCAAGACAGTGTCCGAGGCCGTCACGATCCTCGTCGCTGAAGACCGCGCCGACCACATCGACCTCAACTTCGGCTGCCCGGTGCCCAAGGTCACCCGCAAGGGCGGCGGAAGCGCGCTGCCGTGGAAGCAGGACCTGTTCCGCGACATCGTCGAGGGCGCTGTGAAGGCGGCCGGCGACATCCCGCTTACGGTAAAGATGCGCAAGGGCATCGACGCCGATCACCTCACCTACCTCGAGGCGGGCAAAGCCGCCGAGGGCGCCGGTGTTGCGAGTATCGCTCTTCACGCCCGCACGGCGAGCGAGTTCTACTCCGGCCACGCCGACTGGTCGGCGATCACCAAGCTCAAGGAGACGGTGACGAGCGTCCCCGTCCTCGGCAACGGCGACATCTGGTCGGGCGAAGACGCCCTGCGGATGATGTCAGAGACCGGCTGCGACGGCGTCGTCGTCGGTCGCGGCTGCCTCGGCAGGCCCTGGCTCTTCGGCGACCTCGCCGCAGCGTTCACCGGCAGCGACCAGCGGTTCACCCCGAGCCTCGGTCAGGTGGCCTCCACCTTCCGTCGTCACGCCGAGTTGCTCGCCGAGTTCTTCGAGAGCGAAGAACGCGGATGCCGTGACATCCGTAAGCACGTTGCCTGGTACTTCAAGGGGTACCCGGTTGGCGGCGACCTCCGTGCACGCCTCGCCACCGTCGAGTCGCTCGAGCAGCTCGACGAATTGCTCGCGACCCTCGACTGGACACTGCCATACCCGGGCGCGGATGCCGAGGGCCAGCGCGGTCGCGCCGGTTCCCCGAAGCGCACGGTGCTGCCAGACGGCTGGCTCAACTCCAGGACGCTCGACAGTGTCGGACGCGGCACCCTGACCGAGACCGAGAGTGACACCAGTGGGGGATAGCGCGCCGACGCCGGGTCAGTACTCGGAACACGACACCGAACGGGCACTGCCCGAAGAGCACTCCTCACGGCGCAGCGACTTCGCGCGCGACCGCGCACGGCTGCTGCACTCGAGCGGACTCCGGCGCCTCGCCGCGAAGACCCAGGTGCTCAGCCCGGCTGCCGGCCTTGATTTCGCCCGCAACCGGCTCACCCACTCGCTCGAGGTCGCCCAGGTCGGCCGCGAGCTCGCGACGAGCCTCGGCCTCGAACCCGACGTCGTCGACACGGCGTGCCTCGCCCACGACCTCGGCCACCCGCCGTTCGGTCACAACGGTGAACGTGCGCTCAACATCTGGGCCGAAGACATCGGTGGGTTCGAGGGCAACGCGCAGACCCTCCGGATCCTCACGAAGCTCGAGCCGAAGGTGTTCGGCGCCGACGGGCACTCCTACGGACTCAACCTCACCCGGGCGAGCCTCGACGCGAGCTGCAAGTACCCGTGGCCTGCGGCCCAGGCGGTCACCGACCCGGGCGGGCGTGCGAAGTACGGCTTCTTCGACGACGACAGCGAAGCCTTCGTCTGGTTGCGCCAGGGTGCGCCGCCGCGCCAGCGCTGCATCGAGAGCGAAGTGATGGACCTCTCCGATGACATCGCCTACTCGGTGCACGATTTCGAAGACGCGATCGTCAACGAGTACATCGACCCGGCATTCCTCAGCGCGAGGGCGGGTCACGATTCACTCATCGCCGCGGTGCAGGAGTGGGCGGGCGCTGACTTCACCCTCGATGACATGGCCGAGGCCTTTGACCGTCTCGCCGCGCACCCGCTGTGGGTGTCGAGCTGGGACGGGTCGCGGCGCGACCTCGGCAAGCTCAAGAACTTCACGAGCCAGATGATCGGCCACTTCGCGCAGTCGGCAACAAAGGCCACCCGCGAGGCCTACCCGCAGGAGAGCCTCATCCGGTTCAGCGCGTCCGTCGTCGTTCCCCACGACGTGCAGGCCGAGATCGCCGTGCTCAAGGGTGTCGTTGCGGCGTTCGTGATGTCGAGCGACTCGCGCCAGCCGATCTACCGCAAGCAGCGCAGCCTGCTCACCGACCTCGCCGACCAGCTCTATGCAACTGGCCCCGAATCGCTCGACCGTGGCTTCGCCGATGACTGGGCTGCGGCATCCGACGATGCCGCCCGCAAACGGGTCATCGTCGACCAGGTGGCGAGCCTCACCGACCAGTCCGCCCTCGCGTGGCACGAACGACTCACCGTTGGCAGGCACTGACCCGTGCCTGTTGAGGAGCGTTCCGGTCATACCCGATCGGTAGGATAGACGGATGGCCGGCCGTATTCGTTCAAGCGACATCGAAGAGGTCAAGTCGCGCACGAACATCGCCGATATCGTCGGCGATCACGTCAGCCTCAAGTCAGCCGGAGTCGGCTCGCTCAAAGGCCTCTGCCCGTTCCACGACGAACGCAGCCCCAGCTTCCACGTGCGCCCACAGCTCGGTTTCTACCACTGCTTCGGCTGCGGTGAATCCGGCGACGCCATCTCGTTCCTGCAGAAGATGGACCACGTCAGCTTCGCGGATGCCGTCGAGCGGCTGGCCCAGCGGGTCGGCTTCACGCTCACCTACGAAGACGGCGACGGCGCACCGAGCGACTCAACGAACCGCGCCAGGCTGCTGGCCGCAAACGCGGCGGCTGAGGCGTTCTTTCAGGACCAGCTGACGACACCGGGAGCAGACCCCGGACGCAAGTTCCTCGGCGAGCGTGGCTTCGACCACATCGCGGCCGCACGGTTCGGTGTCGGGTTCGCGCCCAAGAGCTGGGACGCGCTGACGAAACACCTTCGCTCCAAGGGCTTCAGCGTCGAGGAGATTACGACGGCCGGGCTCGTCTCGCAGGGCGACCGCGGCGTGTACGACAGGTTCCGCGGTCGGCTGATCTGGCCCATTCGCGATGTCACCGGCCAGACCGTCGGCTTTGGAGCGCGCAAGCTGCTCGACGACGATAAGGGTCCCAAGTACCTCAACACCCCCGAGACGCCCGTCTACCACAAGGCCCAGGTGCTCTACGGGCTCGACCTCGCCAAACGCGACGTGTCCCGCAGCCACCGCGTCGTGGTTGTCGAGGGCTACACCGACGTCATGGCGTGCCACCTCGCCGGCATCACTACCGCCGTCGCGACCTGCGGCACCTCGTTCGGCGTCGACCACATCAAGACGCTCCGGCGCGTGATGGGCGACGACACAGCGAACGGTGAAGTGATCTTCACCTTCGACCCGGATGCCGCCGGCCAGAAGGCCGCCATGCGCGCGTTTGCCGAGGAACGCCGGTTCTCCGCCCAGACCTATGTCGCCGTCGCCCCCGACGGGCTCGACCCCTGCGACCTGCGGCTCAACCGCGGCGACGACGCTGTACGCCGGCTCGTCGACAACAAAGAGCCCATGTTCGAGTTCGTGATTCGGCAGACGCTTGCGAGCTTCGACCTCGAAACCGTCGAGGGCAGGGTCGGCGCGCTGCGGGCATCCGCTCCTGTCATCGCCGACATCCGTGACCCCTCGCTTCGCCCCGGCTACACCAGGGTGCTCGCCCGGCACCTCGGCGTCGACCTGCCCGAGGTGCAGGCTGCGGTGTCCCGCGCGTCGCGTGGCGCCCTCGGCACGTCGCAGGACAACGGATCGCGCCAGGCCGGTGCCGACGGAGTCGTTGCCGAGCGCCCGGCCTCGATCCGCGATCTGCCCCGTGACCCGGCGACGCGACTGGAGCGGGATGCGCTGATGGCGATCCTGCAGCATCCGGCCCTCGCCGGGCGCGAACTCGTCCAGCGGGCAATGCTCACAACTTTCGTGAACCCGACGCTCGCGATCGTCCGGGATGCGATTGCGGCGAGTATGGATGCCTTCGGCACGGATGCCTGGTTCACGCGCGTCACCGAGATGGCGCCGACTCCGATGACGGGCATCGTGCAGCAGCTCGCCGTCGCTCCGATCCCGGAGCGATCGGAACGCGACCTGACCGCGTACGTTCGTGAAATCACGGTTGCCCTGATCGATCGGGAACTCCTCAGGCAATCGCACGAACTGCTCGGACGACTGCAGCGCGTCGACCCGAAGGAGCGCGAGAGCTATCGTGCCCTCCAGGCACAGCTGATGGCCATCGAGGGCGAACGCCGGAGCCTCCGCGAGGGCTAACGGGTACGCGATCCACACGCCGTAAGGCAGGATGTAACCATGAGCTCCCCGGCACACACAGGCGATGCGGCAGTCACCGTCGACGATCTGACCGTCGACTATCCGGCCCACCGGGCAAGCGTGGCGCACCGCGCGGTCGATGGGGTCAGCCTCGCGGTCGCGGCCGACGAGGTCATCGGGATCATCGGCGAGTCGGGCTCAGGCAAGTCGACACTCGCCCGGGTGCTCGCCGGCGACCTGACCAGTGCGCGCGGAACCGATCCAGCCCCGGTGATCTCCGGGGGAGAGGCACACGTCCTCGGTCACGCGCTTCGTGGCATCCGTCGCAGGGAGCTGACTCGGCTGACGTTCAACGTCGCCTACCTGCCCCAGGATGCCGCAGCGCGGCTTGCACCGGAGCTGACCGTCGCCGAGCTCGTCGGCGAGCCGATTCTGGCTCGCGACCGCCGGTACAACGCCAAGGCGGTTGGCCTCCGGGTCGCCACGATGCTCGACCAGGTGCAGTTGCCGCTCGCTGTGCTCGACAAGTACCCGTTCGAACTTTCCAGCGGCCAGCGGCAGCGGGTCGCGATCGCGAGGTCACTCGTACTCGCCCCACGCGTGTTGATTGCCGACGAGCCGACCGCGGGAATCGACGTGACTGTTCGCGGGTCGATCAGCGAACTCATCGAACGGCTTCGGGTCGAGGGGAGTTTCTCCGCGATCCTCGTCAGCCACGATCTGCCCCTGCTCAGGCACACCACACGGCGGGTAGTTGCGCTGCACTCGGGTCGAGTCGTCGGGTTCGCGCCCATCGATCAGCTGTTGGCCGATGGCGCGCACCCCTTCCTGGCGGGCTTCGCCGAGGCAACCGGGCAGCGCGAAGTCGACAAGACTCGCCCGAGGTGACCCTCTCGATTTTGTGTTTCGCAAAGCTTTGGTAAAGTAGCTACGCAACGCAATGATCCTCGATAGCTCAATTGGCAGAGCAATCGGCTGTTAACCGGTAGGTTCTTGGTTCGAGTCCAAGTCGAGGAGCGAAAAGGCCACAAGGGCTCCACCCCTGTGGCCTTTTTTCTTGCCCGGATGCCGGTCGACCGGTTGTCGTATCGGTCGCGATCCTCAGGGCACAAAAAAGGCGCCGTCCGCAGGAGTTCCTGCCGACGGCGCCTTTGTCGTGAGTGCGCAATTCAGGCGTCGAGGTCGTCCACGCCGGGCATCCAGCTCACGCCGGGTACGCCCCAGCCCATCTTCTTCGTGACCTTCGCGACGATTTTGCGATCGTGACGGCCGAGGCGGTCGACGTACAGGTATCCGTCGAGGTGGTCGTATTCGTGCTGCAGGATCCTCGCGTGCCAGCCGCTGACCCTGAGCTCAACCGGGTTCTGTTCGAGGTCGACTCCGGTGAGGATGGCTTCCTCGCCGCGCCTGAGCGGGAACCTCTCGCCGGGGAACGACAGGCATCCCTCTGACTCTTCCTCTTCGTCTGGCTCTCCCGCTGGAGGGGGAGTGATCCACAACTCGGGATTGATCACGACGCCGCGCCAGGGGCCCACCTCGTCGGTGTCGTAGCCGTACACGAAGAGCCGCAGGGGAACACCGACCTGCGGCGCCGCAAGTCCGACGCCCGGGGCGGCATCCATCGTGTCGAACATGTCGCTGACGAGCTGCCGCAGTGAGTCATCGAAAACGCTCACGGGTTCGGCGGGGGAGTGCAGGACGGGATCACCGGTGATACGGATGGGGAGAATGGCCATTCGTTGAGCCTAACCAAGAGCCGCCCGTTGTAGGCTCGCAACGTGATGTTTGCGAACAACGACTTCAGCGACCTGACGAGCGAGTTTGTTCGCAACCCGAGCCAGCTCATCGGCATCCCGCTCGCCATCGTGGGCGCGGTGTTCATGTCGCTCGGCGCGCAGTTCCAGCACCGCGGTGTGACCAAGGTTGAATCGTCGAGCGGTGTCGATGCAACCACCGGACTCAACTTCAGCCAGCTGAAGCTTCTGCTCACCCGGCCGTCATGGGTTCTCGGCACACTGATGCTGGGGTTCGCCATTGCGTTCCAGCTCAGCGCTCTGGCCTTTTCGCCGCTGATCCTCGTTCAGCCGCTCGGCGCCATCGCCCTCGTCATCACCGCGATTCTCAACGCGCGCATTTACAAGATGAGCCTCAACCGCCCGAGTGTGATTGCGATCTCCGCCTGTGTGGCTGGCGTCGCTCTGTTTGTGACGATCGCGGCGCTCGTCGGTGGTGAGAAGCCGGTGTCCAACGTCGACCTCATCACGATCCTGATCATGCTCGGCGTGGTGCTCATCCTCCTGACGCTCGGGTTCCTGTTCTTCCGCAAGCGGGCAAAGGCACTGTTCTACATTCTCGCCGCGGGAATCATCTACGGCTTCGTCGCGACGCTCGCGAAAGTGGTCATCAATCGCATCGTCAACGAGAACTTCGACTGGCTGACCGTTCTGTGTGTCGTCGGCTTGCTCGTTGCAGCGGGCCTCGGTGCGTACTTCGTGCAGACCGCATACTCCTCGGGGCCGCCGGACCTCGTCATCGCCGGGCTCACCGTCGTCGACCCGATGGTTGCCGTCGCGATTGGCATCGTCGTTCTCGACGAGGCAAGCGGCGCGCCGCTCTGGGCCGTTATCGGGTTTGCCGTTGCCGGTGCGATCGCCGTCTGGGGAGTCTTCCAGCTGGCCAGGCACCACCCGCAGGTGCAGGCGTAGCGCTTATTCAGCGGATGCCGTCATCGGCGCGGACCGCGTCAGCGCGGCGTCGAAGCCACGCACGGGTGGGCGCGTCGGTCGTGAGTGAAATCGCCCTCTCGTAGGCGTCAACCGCTTCCCGCCGTCGATCGGCCTGGCTGAGAAGGTGGGCCCGCACAGCCCACGCCGGCTGGAACCGTGGCGCGCCTGCATCGGTGATGGCGTTGAGGGCGTCCAGGCCCGCCGTCGGCCCGTCGGTCTGGCCGATGACAGCGGCGAGTGCGACCCGGGCTCCGAGCGTCGGGGCGACGGCCGCGAGGGCTTCGGAGAGGGTGCGAAGAGCGCGTAGGTCCGTCGTGCCGGTGCTGGCTCGTGCGCAGTGCACCGACTGGATCGCCGCTTCGATCTGGAAGCGCCCAATCGTGCCGAGACCATGCGCGCGGGCCAGGTATGCCTCCCCGCGGGCGATTGCGGTGGCATCCCACACCGAGGTGTCCTGTTCATCGAGCGGAACCAGGGTCCCGTCCGGGAGGGTCCTCGCACCGGTACGCGAGATGCTCAACCGGAGCAAGGCTGCGAGGCCGAGCACCTCCGGCTCGTCAGGAAGGAGCTCGGCGACGATCTCCGCGAGATTCAGCGCCTCGGTCGAGAGCGAACTCCTGATGGTGGTCCCCGAGACGACCTGCCAGTCGATGGCATAGGCGCCGTAGATGGCCTCGAGCACCGCGGGGAGCCGGCCTGGCATTCCCGAGCGGTCCGGCACCCGAAACGGGATTCCGGCATCCCGGATGCGACGTTTGGCGCGAACGAGGCGCTGAGCCATGGTCTGGCGCGGGGTCGCGTACGCGGCGGCGACGCGCTCTGCGTCGAGGCCGAGCACCGTCTGGAGCATGAGGGGCGTGCGGATGGCGGGGTCTATGGCTGGATGTGCGCAGGTGAAGAGGAGCGCCAGTCGTTTATCCGGGATCGCGTCGACATCTGCCTCGCCCGTCGCGTCTTCCTCGGCGTGCGCACGTTCGAGCGGGACAGACGTCCGCTGGGCGGCCGAGTGGAAGTGGTCGCGCAGCTTGTTGCGCGCCACCTGGAAGATCCAGCCCTCGGGATTCGTCGGCACCCCTGAACCCGGCCAGCTGAGCAGGGCCCGCTCGAGTGCGTCGGCGATGGCGTCTTCCGCGGCGAAGATGTCTCCGCTTCGTGACGCGAGGAGCGCGAGCAGTCGCCCGTGGGAGTCACGGGCGACCTGCTCGGCAACCTCAGCAGCGGTTAAGCCGCGTTCTGCCACTGCCCGTCCTCGAAGTACAGGGCGGTCGGTCGAACCTCGATCACGCCGTACTGGGCCGCCGGGCACTTTTCCGCCCAGGCGATGGCGGCATCCAGGTCGGCGACATCGATCACGAAGACGCCGTTGAGCTTTTCCCGGGTGTCCGCAAACGGCCCGTCCTGCACCTGCAGGGAGCCGTTGCGGAGGGTGACGGTCGTGGAGGCCGCCACCGGCTGGAGGATATCGACGCCAATGAGGACGCCGGCATCCGAGAGGGACTTTGCGTATGCGTCGAATGCGGCCATGGCCGGTTCCATGTCCGTCTCGGTGATGCCGACGTCGGCTGGCTCGGGGTTGTTGAGGAGAAGTGCGTATCGCATGGTGATTCCTTTCTGCAGGGTGGTCAGGCTAACGCCGTAGCTGGCGCGCCGCTATAGAGATGACGATCCAGCCGGTCGTCAATCGACAGGATCGCCATCCGCGCTTGTGCCCGCCCGGCGCCACGGCTCGCCAGCCACGTCCTGCAGCACGCAAGGGTGCCCGATAGTATGAAAGCGATTGATCTCAGGCGGCCCCCGCCAGAGGATATGGTCGGGGTCTTTTTCTCCGGCCGATGACGGAGGAATCCCCACAGTGCCAGAATCAGTTCACTCGACAAGCGCCGGGTCAACCGACCAGCCCCATGGCGATAGCCGTCCGCTCCGGATCATCATCGGCGCGGACACGTTTGCTCCTGACGTTAATGGCGCTGCCCGTTTCTCTGAGCGCCTCGCCGCTGGCATGGTTGCGCGCGGGCACGAGGTCCATGTCGTTGCTCCTGCCGCGTCCAGGAAGCACGGCACGTGGACCGAAACCCACGAGGGCCAGCAGATGGTCGTTCACCGGGTCAAGAGCTGGCGCTGGTATCCGCACGACTGGCTGCGGTTCGCCCTGCCGTGGCGCCTGAACAAAGACGCAGCCCGCATCATCGATGCTGTGAAGCCTGACGTCATTCACTCGCAGTCTTACGCTCTCGTCGGGCGCGGGTTGTCGAACCAGGGCACCAAACGTGGCATCCGGATCATCGCCACTAACCACTTGATGCCTGAGAACGCACTCGAGTTCACGCTGTTGCCTCACCGCTTTCGCGAGTCGCTCGTGCGCTGGGCCTGGAAGCTTGCCCGCGGGAACCTTCTCCTGGCTGAGGCCGTCACAACGCCCACGCGTCGTGCCGCTGACTTCCTGGAGAAGTACACCGGCCTCACTGGGGTGCACGCGATCTCCTGCGGGATCGACGCGCAGATGTACACGCCGAGCTTCGAACCGCGCACCGAGAACCGCATTGTGTTTGTCGGCCGGGTGACGGGCGAGAAGCAAATCGACGTGCTGATCAAGGCATTCGCGACGCTCGACCCTGCACTCGACGCGAAGCTCGAGATCGTTGGCGGGGGAGACCAGAAGCGCAACCTCGAAGCCCTCGCTGCCTCTCTTGAACTCGGCGGCCGGGTCATCTTCACCGGCTACGTGAGCGACGAGGAACTGCGCGAAACCTACACCCGCTCAACAGTGCTCGCGATGCCGTCGATCGCGGAACTCCAGAGCATCGTGACCATGGAAGCCATGGCATCCGCTCTTCCGGTCGTCGCGGCGAATGCGATGGCCCTGCCGCACCTCGTGCACAACGATGTCAACGGCTACCTGTTCGAACCGGGCAACGTTTCGGAGCTCGCTGAGCGGTTGACGGATGTCCTCACGGCGTCACCCGAGAAGATGATGTCGATGAAGCGCGAGTCGTTGCGCATGATCAAGGCGCACGACATCCAGCGCACGTTGTCGACGTTCGAGAGCATGTATCGTGGACAGTCGGTGACCGACCCGGTTACCGAGGCGATTCCCATCCAGGTGTCAGACGACTAGACACCATCAGGGGCGGTAGCTCAGCTGGTTAGAGCAGCGGACTCATAATCCGTCGGTCACGGGTTCAAGTCCCGTCCGCCCTACTGTTAAAGCCCTTGTGGTCAGGGATTCTTTTCGCGCCGAACCCTGACCGCGTCATCGAGCTTCGCTAGTGCCTCCGTTCTAAACTCCGGTCTGCTGTCGAGTTTGTCGCTTACTGCGGCGGGCCCGTATCGCGCGAGGACTTTCGCGTTCGTTGTATTCGTACAGCTACCCGCCCGCGTGCGAGCGCCATGCCCGAGCCCGTCGCGAGCGGCTCTGGTACGCAGTCAGATCCGCACGCTGGACAAGTGCGGTATAGCTCGTCAGGCTGGGACACTGTGCCTCCTACCGCTCGGACTTACGTCTCGTGCTGGTGAACTCGAGTCGCGCGACTTGTCTGACATCAGGCGAGCGACTGCCATGCACTTCTAGGTTCCGCATCTCGCTACACTTACGGCGCTGGTGGTGTGCTCCGTGGTGCCCATCAATTGCCTAGTTTGTTACGTTGTCACGAAAGTATTGGAATTAGCGACCCCACACGCCCTCATGTGCAGCCGATACCGCGTCGTCGATTTCGCGGGCTGTCCAGGCCGCACAAACGAGAGCTGCGCGCGTTTGTATTTCTATGCGATCGACCGCGGTGAATTACCGACGGGGCAGATGTCAGAGGACGGCCAGCTGTTTGTCTAAGGGCTTCACGTGGCTAGCTATCCGCTGGCTTCCCGTTTCCCGCTGAAGCAGATGGGAACCGCGTCGAAGGCGGCAGTCCAAGAATCGAGCGTGCACCGTGCAGCGAGCCGATCGCGCATCCAATCACGAGCGGCTCAAGCGGCAGCTCGTTGATGTGAATAGTGCTGTCGCTGGTCTTCCCTAGGGACCAGGCAACTGGAAAGCCGCGTGTATTTTCGACTCCATCAGCCATCGCCTGGGTGACCCGGTCTACGACCGCAGCGATCTCCATTTCGTTTTCCACGAGCATTATTGCCAGCACCTTGGATGACGAGCTGTATGCCCCATGGAAGACTCCAATCACACGGGCATCCTCCGCGGTGCCGAACAGAGCGCCAGCTCCTTCCCACCTCTTTTCGCCGACATGGTCGCCGAAAAGAGCCGGCAGGTCGATGGCCCAAAGTTTCCCCGTGTCCGTGTCGGTGAGATGGAAATAATGTGATGCCCCGACACCATGCTGTGAAAGGTTTCGCAGTTCCCAGGCGAGCCTGTAATTGGCGTTCTCGTCATGGATCTGTTTGAAGAGCCTCGTAATTCTGACCTCATAGGAGGGCAGATACTGTCTGGTCAGAGTTTCGATACGATTTCGGAAAGCAGTCACTTCGGCAAGAAACGCATCGACCGCAGAGGTGAGCCGATACCCGAACCGCGCGTCTCGATATATGTGTGGGCGGTCGAGAAGCTCGCCCTCAATCTGAGCGACAGTATTCAGCTTGTCTACGAGCGCCGCAATCAGGTTATGGCCGCCAAGATCTCTCAAGAAGCTCATGTCGCTGGTGAGGCGTTCGAATTCCATCTCTGTGAGTTCTCTTGCTTCAACCAGCCGAGAATCACGACGCTCCGGATCATCCCGCCGAACGGCACCGAGTGACCAGGTTGTCTCGTCCATGTCCCGAGCCTAGACGCGGCGCGGCCGTTTCGCAGTGCGCACCGTGCCATCAGAGATCCGAAGACGTGACCTCTAATTGACAGCGGACCTCTGGTGGCCAGCCTGCCCAGTTGGTAGCCATGGCTCCGATCGCACTCTGTACGGCTTTCGCAGGCGTAAACCGCCACCTAAGCACCACGACACGACCACCACCCCAGAGCTGGGGAACCACTCGAGATGCGCCTGCCATCCCCGTTAGATTCAACGAAGACCAACCGATCGGACCTACCCCATGATGAAACGAACCCCCGGCGTGCTCGCTACGCTAGTTGCCTCTGCTCTGTTCCTGAGTGGCTGCGCCGGCACTGGCACCGGATCCGGCACCGATGTCTTCTCGGGCCAGCCAAAAGCTGAGCCAGCTGCCACTACTGCAGCGACCCCGGAACCGATCGACGGCGACCTGGATGGTGACGGGAAGCTCTCCGAACGGGAGAAGGAACTCATCGCCAAGCGGAGCTACACGCTCCTCGACGGCACTGTCGTGCCTACTCCGAAGCAGGGTGAAGCGATCCCCGCAGAAATCGCCGCAGACATCAATACCCGCGCTGACGGAATGGTCGAGGGAATGGCAGCTGGCTCGAACGACGACGAGCTGGCGTTCATGAAGTTCGTTGACGACGAGAGCAAGCGACTGAGTCGCAAGATCGTTATCGTTGCACCTGTCTTCGATGGAATCTGCGGCTGCACCGTCTGGACTAGCTGGCTGACCACAGGCCCCGTTGCTGAGCCCACCTCGTCCAAGGAAGCGTCCACAGCTGCGGCCGAAGCCTTCGCAGCTAAGACGCCGTCTCGCTACGCGGTCGTAGTCTTCGACTAGATGATCCCCGTCTGACACCCCTCGCGACTCGCGGGAGCGAATGAAGACCACAGCAGTCACCCTCCTCGTACTCGGAGTAGCTCTCCTCGCCCGCAGCGCCACCTGGTTGAGCGTTTACGGCGGCATGCTCGACTTCGAGGGAGTGTCGCGCGAGCTCGACGTGCAGATCGCCGGGTACTCGAAGCTCGCCCTGTCGGCGTTCGGTTTCGGTATGGCTGTGCTTGCCGCCTCCGGCATGGTCGTCATCGCGTATCGCGAGAAGCTGCGCCAGGCGCGCAAAGCAACCGCCGCTGCTGCAGTGGCTGCTGTGTCGCCTCAACCGGTCTGAGCCACTTATATGCCAGCGAGTCCTCTCGATCTGACTCGACCGGGCGACGCGCGCCGCGGCGATCCACTGTAGGCGCAGCACAAGGACCTCAGTAGAGTGACGCCATGGCCGAGCCGCCGAGCAAGCGCCCGCATCCCCGGGAACGCTCTGAAGCGCGCGAGGAGCGCATCCTTGGTCAGTCAGCGTTCGTCGAAGTGGAGACTGAGCCGACCTGGCGTCCGCTGCTGCAGTTCACTGTCGTGACAGCGATGTGCATGACACTCTTCCTCGTGGTTCTGTTTCTCGTGGCTCAGTTTCTGGGGTCATTGGACTTCGGCTGCGGGCTCGTCCACGGCACCGATCGAGACCGTGTTTGTGGCTACGAAGAGCCCGGATACGGCGACCTCGGCTGAGAGCTGCTGCCATACGATGACCAAGACGCCAGCGCGAAGCTAAGCGTCCTCGCCAAACTGCTGTTTCATTTTCTCGGCCAGCAACGCTGCCGCCTCGGCGGGTGCGAGGGCGAGTACGTCGTTCTCGTCAACGCCCATCTCTGTCAGAGCGTGAACCAGGAAATACGGCACTGCGTCCTTGTGGACCTTCGTCACCGGTGCACCGCGGTCAGGGAGCGTGCCGTTCTGCACGCAGTCCCAGAAGGTTCCCGCGTCGACCTCGAGTTGTTCACGCAGGATGTGCGACCACATGCTCGCCCCGTATGTGGACGTGTCCACGGGCTTCGAGATCCGGGTGCGCAGAATGCGCCCGTCCCAGAGTGTCAGCTCGTACGTGCGATGGTGGGCGACCGGCTTCCCGGCAGCCCCTCGAACGAGCTGCCAGCGTTCGGTCGTGCAGAAGTCGTCGTGATGTTCTCTTGTCGGCGCCGGGTGCTTACTCACGCGCTTAGTTACTGCCGCGTTCGAACCACTCAAGGAGCTGCTCGTCGGTGGAGAGCTTGACGAGCTGGACCAAGTCCCAGTTGTCTGCGTGATTTGGTGCGTGACGAAGGCGAGCTTCCCAGTCCTCGCTGTACTCGCGGAGTGACAGGATCAGGTCCTCGAGCGCCTCGGCGACGTTCATGCCCTCAGAGACGAACGGCCGGGCCTCCATCAGGGCGATCGTGCGGCCGTCTTCGCGGTCGACTCGAACACTTGGCGACACAGTTCGGGCGAGGAGCGCCTGAAGTTTGTCAGCAGGAACCACGGCCGAGACCTGTCCGTCTCTGCGTACGGTGACTGTCCGCCCCTCGGCGTTAGCGTCGAAGACTTCTTTGAGGTGAGTACGGGCAGCAGTAAATGTGCCGTAGTCCGCGACCAGCGACATGGTGACTTCCTTCAGGGGTGTGCACGACGTACGCGATGTACGTCGTGTACATGGTACCTCGGATTCGGTGTACCAGGCTGGACGATTCTCAGCACCAGGCATTGCCTCTGGCGTTCAACGTTCGCCTTTGCCGTATCGGTTGCGTCCGTCGCCTGTGACTCGCTCACCCTTGATGCCCAGCACGGTGCCCAGGATCACAAGGACGATGCCGAGCGTCACCGAGACGAAGACGAACTTCGGGCGTGAGTGTGCGTCGATGACTCCCGCGGAATCCAGCAGGACGAGAACCACCCCGACAATCAGGAAAACCGCACCAACGACAGCGAGCCACCAGCCCGACATTCCCTTGGGTTTACCGTTCACCAGCCGCCCCCTCTCGGCGACCGCCGACAAAGAACCCCCCGACAACGGCCATAGCCGCGCAAATCAGAAAACCAACCGTGGCGCCCCAGTCAGAAAACGCGGTGACTACACCTTGTCCGTCTGCGCGTTCCCAGTCGCAGGCGCGCCCGAACGGCCACAAAGACAGGTAGGCCCGTTCCGGTGCGACCTCCGTGACCAGGGCCAACGGTGGCGAGGACGGGAAGGGTCCCTCGATCATGCACCGGTACTCGAGGCCTCCGTATTGAGCAGCGGAACCTCCGACCGCGAGGATCCCGATCATCCCAGCGACTCCCACGACGATCAGGAGCATGCAGAGATGCCGCACGTCCAGCGACTGTTCGGCATTCATGCTCTGACCATATCCAGTGGCGCAAATAAAGTGTCGCTTCGCGCACTTTTTATACGACGCCTGTTCTCACTTCAAGGGTATGGTTTTCTACACCCGATAATCTCACTTATCCCGACTATCGGCGCGACCGGACGATGGTGCAAAGGATCGGACGAGACCGCCCGGCACCGCACGTATGGTGGCGGTTGTTCTTCACGCGGTGCGCATTCCGGTGGAACGGCGCGCTTGTCCACGGTGGAGACGGCGGCTGTCGCATCGATCGGCAGCTTCTGAGGTGTCGGCATGAATGCCGTCCACCAAAGAACGGTGCCCTGACCATGCCGGGCAGTTGATTATGGAACCAGGGTGATTCCCGAACTGGGGGAGGTCCGCGTTGACGCTGCCCAATAACTTGTAACCGCGCTCGACGACGAGCGTACGAATGTCCGGTCTCGTCCGCGAGCTCGGCCGTGTAGCGCTAAGACTTCGATGGGGGAACCCGATGATCCGCTCTGCAATAGTGATAGTAGTCACGCTGGCCACGCTCGGATTCGGCCTCGCGCCGCCTGCACAGGCAGCTGCCCCAGGCGCGATAGTCGACGCGGCCGCGTGCTCGCAGAACAGTCTGCCTGAGAATGACGACGACTCGGCCGCGGAAGCGGCACTCCCGTTCGAAATCAACTTTTACGGGAAGACCTACCAGACCGCCTGGGTAAACAACAACGGAAACATCACGTTCGACGGCCCGTTAAGCACGTTCACGCCATTTGGGCTGGTCGGCACAGAAGCGGCGATCATCGCACCCTTCTTCGCCGACGTCGACACTCGAGGAGGCGGCGGTGCGGTTACGTATGGCTGGGGCGAGACGGTGTTTCAAGGCCATCGCGCGTTCTGTGCAAGCTGGCTGGAAGTCGGCTATTTCGATGGTCACTCCGACAAGCGCAATTCGTTCCAACTCCTCATTGTCGAACGTGAAGACTCGAACGCGGGTGCCTTCGATATTGTTTTCAATTACAACAGCATCCAGTGGGAAGCCGGAGATGCGAGCGGCGGATTTGGCGGCCTAGGTGGATCACCAGCGCGGGCGGGATTTTCTAATGGATCTGGAAATGAGAACGCTTCCTTCGAAGTGCCTGGGTCGGGTGAAACGGGCGCTTTCTTGGACGGCAGTCCGACCGCCCTCAACACGCGAACTGCCGATGGCTCGGTAGCTGGTCGCTTGACGTGGAAGGTGCGCGGTGGGAATGCACCGGTCGCTGAGTACGTAGCTCTTGGTGATTCTTACCAGTCCGGCGAAGGCCTGCACGATTATTGGGCCGGAACTGACACAGATGGGGTCAATATGTGTCACCGGTCAGACTCCGCGTATCCCGAACTCCTTGTCAGCGATGGAACAGTATCGGACCGCCTGTCATTCTGGGCGTGCAGCGGAGCCGTAATCTCTCATCTGTCGGAAACGGACGTTTCCACGAGCGGTCCGGTGTGGGACGACCCGTTTCGCGTCAACTACGACGATACGGCTCCTCTTTCCGAAGGCCCGGGGCTAAGCCAATTGGACCGCATCAGCGCACAAACCCGGCTGGTTACGGTCGGAATTGGGGGCAACGACATGGGCTTCGGTCCGATCCTCACTAAATGCGTGGAAGCCAAGATTAGGAACGACGTATTAATTGGTGATGACCGTAGTTGCGCCAAAGACAATAAGAAGCTCGTCGAAGACCGACTCGAGGCGCTCGTTGACGACGGAAAATGGACGAACCTATTTGATGACATCAAAGAGCGGGCGCCGTTCGCCCGGGTTCTTGCGCTTGGGTATCCGCGCTTCTACGACCCAGATCTTCCGGAGTCCACGAGAGAATGCGCCGACGTTCGCTACTCAGACACGCTGTGGATCAACGAGGTGATTCGCTTAGTCAACAAAGAGATTCGCAACGCAGCGGCGCGTAGGGGCGTCGAGTACGTCAACGTGTATGACGCTTCTAAGGATCATGAGCTTTGCTCGGGCTCTGACAGTCAATTCCTTAACGCAATCCAGTGGCGGGCCGGCGAGTTTTTCCAAGCCCTACCAGAGTCGTATCACCCGACAGCGTATGGGCATCGGGCCATCGCCGATGCAGTAAGCGAGACACTTGGGTCAACCGCGCCGAGCACGCGCGTTTATCCCGGTCAGACATACTCCTTCACGACGGAGGTTACAAATGACGGCGGCCGGGCAGCTTTCTCAACGAGCTGGCCCGGAAGCGATGTGATCATGACATTGGTCTCCCCATCTGGCCGAACCCTGGACCGTGCAACTACAGCAAGCGACGTTTTCCACACGGTTGGTCCAACATCGGAGTTGTATGAGGTCACGGACCCGGAACCGGGTACATGGACGGTGCACCTCTTCGGGTCGCAGGTCGCGGCAGAGGGCGAAGAGACGATTCTAAATATGTACCAAGAGCCAGCCGTCAATCTGGCCCCGACGGCGCAGGTCACTACTACACAGTCAGGTTCCTCCGTCGAAGTCAGCGCGGCTTCGAGTCTGGATTCGGACGGCGTTATCTCCGAGTATCTCTGGGACTTTGGCGACGGAACCTTCGCGTCAGGAGTTGATGCGCAGCACACTTACGAGACTCCTGGGGAGTATCTCATCACTTTGGTCGTCACTGATGATTCCGGCAATAAGAGCTTCGCAAGCGCCGACCGTGCAATTCGCTCGGAGGAGCAAATCGCGTACTCGGCCAGAAGCAAAGGGAACACCGACATATTCTCGACTGGCTCGGACGGCACAGCTGTTACCCGGCTGACAACAGACGCAGCGATCGACACCGCGCCCTCGTGGTCTCCGGATCGTTCGAAACTTGCGTTTGTTTCGACTCGCACCGGCGCCGCCGACATTTACACGATGAACGCAGATGGGACCGGCGTCACTCGTATCACGAAGGGTTCTGCGCTCGAAGGAACCCCCGCTTGGTCGCCCGACGGCACTCAAATCGCCTTTAGCTCTACACGCAGCGGTACCTCCGACATTTACTTAGTGAACGCAGATGGAACCGGGCTTTTCCGGCTCACCACTGGTTCAGCGATCGATGCATCACCCACGTGGTCGCCACTCGAAGACAAAATCGCGTTTAGCTCCACCCGCTCGGGGAATTCAGATATCTACTCAATAAACCGGGACGGGACAGGACTGCTGCGCTTGACTTCAAGTCCGTCAGCAGACGCAACGCCGTCCTGGTCTCCCGACGGCCAATCCATTGCCTTCACATCGATAGGACCTCTCAATACGGATATCTACATTCTGAAGTTGGTGGACGGCGGACTGAGGCGAGTCACGACCAACATCGGCGTGGACACCATGCCGGTCTGGTCCGGCGATGGTTCGCGCATTGCATATATATCGAGCCGCAACGCCAAGAGCGACGTCTACGTAATCGACGCCGGGGGCGGGAACGAAGTGCGGCTTACGGATGGCACCAAACTGTTCGGGTCGCCATCGTGGAGATGACACCGACGGCCCCCTGGCGAATACGGCAACACGTTGCAATTCAGGGCACGTTCGTCCTTTTCTTGATTGGCGAGGTTTTCGCCTTAGACGCGCAACTAAAGCAGCTCAATTTGGGAGGTCCACTTACGCCCCGGAATATCGAGGGAAGAGTCCAAATGATGTGGGTTGCGATCGCCTTTATCGCGCTTGCAGCCATCGTCGCGCTCGTTGGGCGAAACCTGTGGATTGCAGGTGCGCTTCTCATTCACTCGATAGCGATGTTGCTATGGTTCAATTCAGGGTGGAGCGCGACAGTCGTGCCAACGGTTCTCATTTGCGTTATATCGTGGGGCGTTTGGACCGCGAGATGGGCCATTTGGGTCGTCAGATCGAGACAGGGCCGACATCCGTCACAGGGGCGGTAGGGCACCTGAGCGCCTGCGACCGATTCATCTGGCGTGGACGGCCGTGACTTGACGGGTGCACGCGTTGGATCGGTAGTCGCTTACATGCTCTTCCGTCCAGATGCCTGATTCTCGGTGGGTGTACCACAGCGGTGAGAGCGGTTTATCGGAGCTCATGGAACCCGATGACGACGACTACAACTACGCCAGGACACCAAACTGCCCGAAATGCCTCACCCCGCAGCGCGACCGCGGCCGGGGCGAATTATCTATGGCGACATCTCCGTACTAGGTATGCAATGACGGTGGTTTCGTCCGTCTGATCTAGCCGGAGTTCACGTCGTCGGCGAGGTTTGAGGGAGTTGTCTATAGTCCCTATAGTTCCGGAATCTCTATAGTTTCTATACATCTGGCGCGCTGAGCTTGCAAGACGTCAATCGGTTTCGCATCCCGGCTGCATCGCTAACCTATCCCGATGCGTTCACTTCCGGACGCCCCGTGCGCCAGAGATTGACGGAGGTATGCTGACCAACGGTTGTTCCCTTTGCTAACACCGTGCTAGACAAGTCCCATTTTATCGAGATTGCGTGCGGCTTCCTGTCGTCGGCTGTTCGGCCTCTCGCGGGCCCAATAACCCTTGACTGATCCCGAACGCCAACAGGAATCAGATAGACCTTCGCCAGCGCGATGTCCGCCGGCGCCGTGTCGTCCAATGCCATCGCGATGTCGGTGGCACCTTCTAACGTCGCTCTAATCGGTTGGTCGTGGGAAAGGGAAGGCAACATGGCGGTCTCGAAGCAGGCACGAGGGGGTCGGCATGGATCCTGAGTTCCAAAACGGGCAGGCCGCTGGCTCACCGGTTCGCGCACGGATCATGCAACAAGTTGACGCGGCGAGACATGGTGGAATCGAGGAACACCGAATGCTAGCCACCGACGCGCGTTGGGAAGTTCGGATGCACACCGCTCATCACACCGTGAATCCACGTGTGCTCCGCATCCTCGCAACGGATGAGGTGTCGATGGTGCGCGGCAGCGTCGCGAGCAATCAGCGGACCGATGGCGATGTGCTTCTTTTGCTCGGTTCGGATGAAGATATTCACGTGCGCTACGCGCTCACCCGAAACCCAAGTTCGTACCAAATCCAGAGCTCCTGAGAATCCTGATGGGAGACCTGCCGGGCGTCGTATCTGAGTTGGCGAAGGGCACAGATTCGTCGGACCTACTAGCGGAACTGGCGATTAGCCCGACATGCGTACCAAGTCTCGAGATCGCGCGCAATGAGGCCACCAGATCCGAAACCTTGCTTCAGATCGCGCAACGGCAGCACCCTCCGCACAGCTTCGACACGGTTATGGAGGTGTTAGCTCAAAGGGACGCGGGACCCGAACTTCTCGATGCGATCGGGCGTCGGCCCATCAGCCGCCGCGCGGCCCTGTCGCTGCTGCAGAATCTCATGATCTCCAACGAGACCATCCTATTTATCGCGAACAGCCCATTTTGGTATGAGGGAACCGCAGATATTGGATTACTCGCACAGTCAAAAGTCATGACGAGAACGCCCCTAGAACAGCTAGTGGAGCGAAGGTTCACGGTCGGAGGTGAGGGGGCTGTTACGTACGACGGGCCCGGTAGGTATAAAGTCCGCACTCAGTTCAAGATTGGCAACCTTTCAGGCCCGGAAAGGCCTGTCAGCATGGACGACTCAGGAGTCCTTACGAGCGCGCGCACCGACGAGTTGGTTGAGCGAGAGTCGGACAAGGATCGTGTCGTGTTCCGGATCGAGGATCGCCTCGAAGAATTCCTGGTTTTCAACTGGTCTCGTATCGGGTTCTTCGCAGATTATGACTTAGTTGGTCAGCAATATCGCACAGATAGCGGCCCAATCGACATCTTGGCTCGAAGCAAGGACAAGAAACGTTGGCTTGTAATCGAGTTGAAGAGGGGGAAACCCAGAGATCAGGCTGTCGGCCAGGTCCTGAGATACATGGGTTGGGCGGAGCGCGCATTGATGGAGCCGGGGCATCTCGTAGAGGGTTTGATTGTGGGCACGGCGGACGATCAGCGGCTTCGAGACACGCTTAAGTTCACCAGGGAGGGCGCGATCAGGTACGTCTCATACCACCTGACCATCGAGTTGAGCTGAGCGCTGCCAGTGGTGCCCGTGCGGGCTTGCCACAGGACGGCAAGTTGGTGAGCCATATGCGAGTCGGTGTTCTGGTCATGCAGGAGCGCTTGGAGCTATCGGGCACTTTCGTCTGAACCTTTGTCATTTAGGCACCTCTGAACCTAGTAACGGAGCGCGAAGCACGGGACGCGGCTCTTGGGAGAGAAGAAAAACAGCTGACCCGTTGTAGCAATCGACAAATATCAGATTCAGCACTTTGCCAGCCACGGTTCTCGAGATCACTGCTAGCTTTCTCGTGAGGCACGGTCGATCCTGAACTTTCAGGACGACCCGCCTCGCCAAACACCGGTGGACCGGCTACGCATCAGGCGAGTACGGACACCCGAAAGTTAGGACGCATCATGAACAAATTCACGACCTCGGTTGCGGTCAAGGTCCCGGCCTTCGCAGCGTTTCGCCCGCTGGTCCCGGAGCTCGAGTTCAAGAACCTCGGCGACCTCGCCGACGGTTCGATGACGGGCCCCTTCGTCTACGTGCTCGTTGAGTCTGGCGGCGGAATCATCTACATCGGCAAGAGTGACGCCGAGACAGGCACCGCGGGCAAGCGGGCGCTCTCCTACCCAAAGTGGTCGTCGGAGTACCTGGCCAAGGTCGCTGAAGGCGGCTGGCCGGATCCGATCCACGACCCGGAGAGCGCTGACTTCACACTGGCCGGCTGGGCGCCGATCATCCGGTTCCAGACTCTTCACCAGGCGATGGTCAAGGTCGCGAGCGTCGGTCACACCGACGCCAACGGCCGGGTCTGGGAAGCTCGCCTCCAAGCGCTTTCCGGAACCCTGACCGGACTCGAGTCGCTCGTCGGCGGCTCGGGCTGGGAGTTCAAGCCGGGAACTCTCCGCGACGCCGGCTACGAGTGGGCGTGGGAGCGCCTCGAAGAGATGCAGGAAGCGGGCAAGCTCAGCGCGTAGACGGCTCGCTGGCCTAGACCAGCATCACCTGACAGTGAGCACAGTTCTGCCCCGGTGGGTTCCGATCCATCGGGGCAGAACTGTGTGCGGACTCTTCGGTATTCTCGCCTGATGGCGCATAGCAGGGCCGAATTGGCCGAATTTCAGAGCGGCGAGACACGGATGGTCTTCGCCATGGTTCGGGCAACGAGTGAGCTATTGAAAATGCCGGACAACGAAGCTGACGCCTGGCGGCAGCGAACGCGCGACGATCTCATGTGTCCGGTGCCGCGGTGCTCGACCCCTGACCTCTTGGCGGTGCATCGTGAGACGAGGCGAGACGGATTTCGCCACAAATCCTCTGGAGGAGGAGACCACAAGCCGGAGAGCGTCTTTCACGTGCAGGCCAAGGGTCAGATCGCAAACTGGCTACGGAGTGAATATCCGCGGTCTACGACGACAATCGAAAAGCCCTCGACGCCAGCAAGGGAGCGGGTTGCAGACCTGATGATCGAGAGCCGCGCTGGCCACAGGGTGGCATTTGAGGTGCAGTACGCGTCGTTGACGATCAAACACTGGAAAGAGCGACACCGCTCGTACTCGCTCGATCACAAGATCGCCGACGTGTGGGTGTTCGGTCATACCGGGAGACAATTCAAAGCCACAGCCGATGGCATATTGAAGCTGAACGAACTACAGCAGCACATTGCTGCGTCGGGCGCGATGGTTTTCTGGCTGAATCCGATAACCGGGCAGGTTGCCACGGCCGAAGAGGTCGTCTATGCCGGCGGACAGAAGTACAGGATCCCCGCATGCAAGGAGGGCGCTCACAAGACCTCAGCATGAATCTGTGTTGCGCTATCTCCTTAGTCTCGACCCCGCTGATGGGCAGGTCGAGCCTCGTCGCGGGCGGTGGTCGCTCGCCACCAGAATCAGCAAGCGGCGCAATGCTATCGACCTCACTCTTCTGCAAATGACCACCGGACTCCGCGTATCGGAGGCCAATGCAATCATTTGGAGCCGACATGTCGAGACCAGCGACGATGGCGCGATTCACGTGACTGTGACCAAAGACATTTCTAAAACCAAACGTGAGCGTCGTGTTCCTGTCCTGGATGATCGTGTGGCCGAGCGCGTTTTTACTCGAATGAACGGCGCCCCGAGTCAAGCCGCACACGTGATCGGCTCACCGGCAGATCCAATGGTCGAGTGGGATCGCCGTAACTGCGGGGGAGAGGTGGCGAAGCTTTACGCTGAACTGGCGGAGGCGTTAGATATTGATTTGTTGCGCACTGCCCGGACGCATGTGTGGAGGACCACGCTGAACTCAATGCTGCTCAACGACGTTCCCGAGGTGGTCCGCGCCGCTTTCTTTGGCCACGACGGGTCCGTCAATCGAGGCTCGTACACCGACCTCACGGATACGTCCAGCATGGTTGCGGCAGCCCGCCGGCTTCGAGCCATCTAGTGTGCAGCGACTCTGTTCAAACCTCCGCTCTAGCTCCGGGCTAGATTCAGATCGCTCCGGGCCACTAGGGACCGCACCAGTGCACGGGAATGCTTGTTTAACAGCAAGAAATGCGGGTATGACGTGGAAATTAGGATCTTTCGCCCGATAATCCGTCGGTCACGGGTTCAAGTCCCGTCCGCCCTACACTCATCGTCAGCCGATCCTGGCCACGGGGCTGATTCGGGCGACGGCTATGTTTGACGATCTCGTCGCGCCTTACACCCGCGCGAACGCGCGCTACACCTTCACATGTGGGATGCTGACCGCGTATCGATGGGAAGGTGAGCACCATGGCCAGTTCAGAGAGAACTTCGCGCCTCGCAATGGAGCCGACTCAGTCAGACGCGCTTCTCGGGACGATCTCCATCATCCTGGCGTTCTTTATTCCGTTCGTATCGGTGTTTATCGCCAGGGGTGCAATGAGGTGGGCGAAGGAGCAGGGAGTCGAGAACCGGCCAGCGTACTGGGGCTTCTGGATCAGCGTGGCGATGCTCGGATTCATGCTTGTCGTCGTGGCAGGGACGATCGTAATGAACCTGATCGGGCACCCGCTCTGACAGACTCGTGTGGCCTCACTGCCTCAACTTTTGAACTTCATGCCGCGGACGTGTTCGTCTCACCGATCCGGATTTCGCCGCAGGAGATCGCGGTCACGCTGGAGGCAGGCGGGTATCTGATCGAATGGGCCGATGACCGGCGTATCGCGGCCAATGTTGAGGATCAAGACGACTTCGAACGGTTGATCGGCATTCTCATACCCGACATCGCTCCACCTGGCCTTTCCGTTGGTGCGCGTTAGTGTTCGCGATCCCATGAACGTCACCTCGGGTCGATGCATCCCGCACAGGGAAATGTAAAACCCGCGTCGCCCGGCCGAAGGATAAATTTGTGAATGTGAAAAGAGATGTTCCCCCTCATGGTTGTCCGTTGATGCTTGCCTTCCTTGAGGATGAGCGCGTGCCCATTCACTACTACGCTCCTGAACGTCAGTACGCCATCACGGTGTTCAACGGACCTCCTGACGGCGAAGGACCCCACCCCATTCAACTGTTGTTCTACTGCCCATGGTGCGGCGCAAAGCTGCCGATGGAGCTGGGAGATCAGTGGCATGAGGACCTCGGGGCATTGCTCGGCGAAGACTTTCTCTTGCTGCTGGATGTAGAGGGCGCTATTCCAGCAGCCTACGAGTCGGATGAATGGTGGCAGGGGAGATTTGATTGGGACGGTAATCAGCTAGCCGCTGGTTGACGTGGCGGAGCTTCCGCGCTCCACCTCCGATCAGACAACTCGCAAACGCAGCGGACGCCCGGCCCGAGGCTCTCAGGTGGGGCCGGGAGACTCAGTAACAGGCGAGCGTTTCAGTGGGATCCGGCACCGTCCTGCAGACGAGCCGTCAGCACGAAGATGTCACAGCCGCCAGGTTTGGTTGGGGTCGTCGTCTCGGAGGAATCCCCAGAGGACTATCCCGTTCAATAGCGCCATCGCGAGAAGCGCCCAGCCTCGATAGTCCGCGATGTCGGCGATGAGGAACCAAGTCCCCGTGATCACGAAGAACAGGGCAATCACAATGCCGAGCCACGTTCGCGTCCTTCGCATGGCCCTCATGGACCCATGATAGGCAGGGCGGATTCGTGGTGTACAGGCGCGAAGTCTCAGCGGAGGGACCGTTGTCCGATTCGCGCATCGCCCGAGGTCGACCAGTACTCTCACGCTCACAGCAGCAGCATGACGTTCCGGCGATCCTGAACCTCTCACGGTCTCCAGTCGGTGTTTTTCGGGGGATGGGCGATCGACCGCAGGAGTCCGACTCCCGACCCCAGGTTGGTAAGCCCCAAGATGAGTGTGAGCGCGCCCGGCCAGAACGCTTGGTCGAACACCATCAGCGCTATCGAGCAACCGATGATGAGCGGCGCGACTGCGCAGGAAGTGATTGCCATCCTTCGCTGCTTCCTGAGCGCTTTAGCGGCATCAATAGCGACATCGGGTGGCCAGGATCTGTCATCCCAGGACTTCTTCAGCGTCCATATGGCACCAACCGCAAACGAGATCGACGCCGCGACGATCAGGAGAGCTCCGGGGATCGCGGACCAGGGGTTCGAGAACATCCAGCCGCCAGCTACAGCCAGAACGATCGACGCAACCATTGTGATGATGCCGGTCGCTCGAGGGCTCATGGCTTGAGGCTAGTCGTGAGGAAAGTCAATTTCCGGCGCTGCCATCACTTGGTGAAGAGCGGCGCCGTACGTTCGGGCTTGTGAGCGGCTGGCCAGGTGTTCCTTTTACTGGCACGGAGCAGGTGCGATGCTTTAGCGCTTTCGTTTGCCGTACCTGTTGCGTCCGTCGTCGGTGACACGAGTTCCTTTGATACCCGTCACCACGCCCATGATGAGAAAAACAACGCCGAGCGTCACTGAGACGAAGACGACCTTCGGGCGAGAGTGCGCGTCGATGATTCCCGCGGAGTCCAGCCAGAACAGGACCAGCCCGAAAATCAGGGACACGGCTCCCGCGAGGGCGATCCACCAGCCCGATATTCCCTCGGGTTTACCGGTGCTAGTCATGCACGCCTCCGTTTGTTACCTCTGTCGACGACGTCTCCACACGAGCGGGCAGACGCCATGACGACTAGCGAAGATTTCGTAGCTTGCGGGATATCTTCCCAGCGCCTGCGAACTCGTGCAGCGAACCCATCGACGAAAGCCCTAGCGGGATTGTCTCCTCCTTACGATGACGACCGCAACGAGCGCTGCTAGAAACGCCACGAACGCGATGGCCAGCGGCAGTGTTCCATAGTCGTAGAACGCCACGTAAGGATTGGACGGATCCGGTGTCTCGAACGTGCACCTGATTCCAATGGGGATGATCGACAGCTCCCCGTCGACGTTGTATCCACCGGGATTGTCACGGAGATCTACGCCCGGCTGGCTGGCGTAGAAGCGGTCACCACACGCTTCGTAGATACCGCTCCTCCCCATTCCCCACCAGCGGAACAGCACGAAGAAGGTGACCAGGGCCCAGACAGAGAATCCCACCCCGATGGTCCAAGCCGCGATGTCGCGTTTGTCCGTCTCCGGCTCCTGATCGGTCGTCATGGTCGAAGGTTATCGGCCCACCGTGAGTTGTTGGGCTTTCAGCTCGGCATCAATAACGATCCGGACCTGCCTCAACGGGTACACTTCGCCGTAACCGCAGAGAGGCATCCATGCGACTGGCAAGCATTTCCGAAGGTTTCGGCACCGTCCTTCTCGAAGCGGCCGGCTGGCTCGTCCCTGCTTTCTTGATTGTGGTGATCGTCGCCCTCATGGTCCGGGTCGCCATCGCGCTCGTTCGTCGGAAACCACGGGGGATCAAGGACGCATTTGAGCCTTTCGTCAGGACCGGGCGCGTTCAGTCGGAGTTGTACGGCGTCAAGACGTACGACGACGATGGTCTCGACCCGAAGACCGACTATCCACCTCGCGATCGACCCTGACGCAACGACCGAAGCGCCCAGTAGCTCCCCGGGTTGTCGCGGCCGGGTAGGGGTACGCCGAGGCGGGAGCGCTCGGAGTGAGGCCCACCGCAGAACAAACGAAAGCAGACTAGTCTTCTTCGGCTACTTCGCCGTTCCACACCGGAAAGCTGGGGTTCGGCTCTTGATACTCGCCTTGCACGTAGTAAATCTGTTGGGCCAAATCACTGAGCGCTTGGCGGACGTCGCGATGGGCGATTCCGGAATCTGGGACACGGTTCGCGGCGCCGGTTTCACGAAAGTGAGTTCTCAGATCGTCGACGAAGGCCACGGGAAGGGAATCGGTCATCAGGTGGAGCTCCACGATCGACAGCACGCCTCTCAGCGCGTCCAGATCTGAACTACTCAGTTGCCGCTGCTGCATGATTCACCCGTTTCCTATGAAGAAGAGAGTACGAGTGCCAGACGCACTCGGTGGAAAAGTTAGCCGCGATTTGTCCCGTCGACCGACAGCCGCGACACCTACCTCGTCTGAGCAGTTGCTCGGAACGAATCGGTTGAGTCGTGCTGGAGGTCCTTGCTGTCTTACCGACTCCTGCGGCTCACTTGGCGGACGATGTGCCGCTCTCCAAAATACTGACGATCGAGTAGAGCGAGAAGCAGATTGCTCCCAAACCGACGAGGACGTGCGCTGCAATGAACACGTTCGCGTTGTCGAGGGCGGCCTGGAACAGGAACGCCGCCAGGAAGAGACACGTCAGCGCCGTGACGACCGGGATCAAGGGCACCCGGTTGGCGAGTGCAAACGTCCGCCGCCACACGAGCGCAAGCAGCCCTACCTTGCTGAGGATGCTGAAACAGACGAGGCCAAGGCCGATCAGTACGAAGCCGGGCGTCCAGAAGTAGGGCTCGCTGTGGAGCCCGACCAACACAATTCCCCAGATGAGGTTGACGGAGCCCATGGCTATGACGATCGAGGGCCAAATGATTCGCTCTCGGTGGGCATACGAGTTCTCGACCTGGCGAAGGATGCTGAGGACCAAAGTGATCAGGCACGTGCAAACCAAAGCGAGCCCGCCAACGACGTGTCCGACAGTGAACCGACTGGGAGTGGTTGGGAGAACGAGGTTCGTGATCGAGAAGATCCATGCGACTATCGCCAGGACGATCGGAATGGCGCCGAGCGCCACGACCGCGGCTTTCGGGAACGCGGCCGGCGGAACGTCGGTGCTGTCTTCTGCCGCATGTGAGTTCACCGGGATGAGCGAGAACTTAGTGGATGCCGTCGCGACGGTTGCGATACAGCCGCTGATGAGCCCGACTCCGAACACAACATGACCGGCGATGAATCGCTCGTTCACGCCGGTACTCGGTTCACCGACAAAGAGCGATATGCCATACGCGACGGTTGCCGCCGCGGCAAGATAGCCGATGGTTGGGTACGCGATTCGATCGATCGTCGTGTAGCGGTTGATCAGCTGGCGGATGATGGTTGCGGCGGTGCAAAAGAGGCACAGGCAGATTACGCCGAGGGACATGACCACCCGGCCGGCAACAAAATTCGCCGGTGCCGCTCCTGCAGTTGCCACGAACAGGCCAAAACCGAGGCACACTGCCATCATCGCGAGCGGGATCGCCCGAAAGATTACACTCACTGCGTGGTTCATGCCGGGAGAGTAAACCGCGCTACTCGGCGGCGTAAGGGTCCTGTGTCCTGAGTGAGCGACTTCAAAGCCGTCGGAACGCCCCCAGTGGTGGGCAAGGGCCGCACCCGTACTGTGCCTTCACCATAGGATCTGAGTCATCGCACGGCGTCCGAAAAGGAGACAGGTGAGTCGCAAAGGCAGCGCCTCTGGTCGCCACGAACCCTGCAGCTGGTGGGAACGTCTGTTGGGACGGACGGCGCGAGCGCGTTCACGGAACGAATCCCGCAAAGACGCTCGTTGGGAGCGGGTCAGCTCGTGGCCTCTGCCCGTGCGCGATGTCCTCACAGTGGCGACTGTGGCCCTGGTGGTGGGGTTCATCGCGGCCATCGGTCTCGGCGGGCAGGCGGAGTTCCGGCACGCCGCGGAACTCGTCGAGACGCAGCCACGGGAGCCGTCAACGTTCGTCGAGCTGGTGCCGGGCGGCCGTCGGCTGAGCGATAGGTATTACGTGGACTTTCGTGGCGAGGAGACAGAAGTTGACTACGGGGTGTTGATTCGGGATCCACACCCTGGGCTCATGGTGGACGTTGTACAGGATCCCGAGAACCCCAGCCACATCATCGTTGCCGGTACACCCGACGACTGGACCGAGACCCCCGAAGGCCCCATTCTCATGTGGGGGTTCGGGGCGCTCGGCGGCCTGGTCACAGCGTCCATCGCCGGGCTGAAGTTTGTGCCAGAGAGAACCGAGCCGTTGTTGATAAAGCTCATCGACGCGCTCGGTGGTTTTGTGCGGTGGCTCACTCGTTTCCGTCGCCGTCTAGATTAACCGCGGGTTCGGCGTTCGCCTCGACCGTGACCTATCGCTTTGAATCCACCGTCTTCAGTTCTTTGATGAGGCGGCGACGCTGAATCGCCAAGGCAATTCCAACGGCGACCCAGGCCAACAGGATCAGAATCGGCATCACGTATGACTTCGGCTGGAGGGAGAAGACGGTGATGGCGAACGCCAGTAGAAGAAGTGCCCACCCGGTGCTCAGCTGCGCGTTGCGGACGAGCTTCCTTCTCTCCGAAAGGTTCGTTGCATTCCTCACGTCACGGTCCTTCTCTATCCGGCGCGCTACCGGTCCTCGAGCGCCGGCTCCGGCTCGTCGTCGGGAGCGACCGCGGTTTCGGTGTTGCCGACGGCGGCCCGCTTACGCGGGTTGAGTTCGCTCACCACCGCACCGGCAACGATAAACACAGCGCCGAGAATCGCGATGGCGGGAAGCCGGTCGCCCGCTAACCGGCCGATGATTCCTGCCCACACCGGCTCGGCCGCGTAAATAATCGTCGCGCGGGTTGGCGACACCGACCGCTGCGCCCAGTTCATGGTGAGCTGAATGATGCAACTCGCGGCCCCCAGCGCCACAGCGGCCCCGAGCCAGACCCAGGAGAACTCCGGCACCTGTTCACCGACGACCGGCATCGTGGCGAGCGCGAGAAGCCCGGCGACGAGTAACTGGACGACGGTTACCCGGCCGAGATGTACCTTGCCGGCGAACACGCTGATCAGGATTATCTCCAGCGCGATCGGCAATGTACTGACGAGCGTCACGATCTCACCGGCACCAAACGTGAATCCGACGCTCCCCGGATCAGCCAGCAGGATCAGACCGATGAACGCAAGTGCGACGCCGATCCACGTGAGCAGTTGAGGTGCCTTCCGGAACACCATCCACTGAAGGATCGGAACGAGCGGCACGTAGAGAGCCGTGATGAAGGCGGAGGTACTGCTGCTGATGGACTGCAGGCCGACAGTCTGCAGTCCGTAGCCGAGGTAGATCATGACGCCGATCGCCGACCCCGCGCCGATCTCTTTCCAGGTCAAGCCCGAGAGGGCTTTCGCGAAGATGACCGCGCTGATGATGCCAGCGGCGAGGAACCGCATCCCGACGAAGAACCACGGCCCGCTGTACTGGACGGCGATGTGCACCACCAGGAACGTCGCTCCCCAGACCACGGTGATCAGGACAAGCGCCAGTTCGGGCTTCGAAAGCAGGCGCCTTCGTGGAATGAGCAGCATGGTTCCACTTTATGGTGCCGAAAGGGGGCGAAAGGTCAGGCCGGTAGAGGTCGAAGAGAGCCTCGGACTGGCCGGGGTCGGTCACCGCTCTGTCGTACACTGTGAGCCATGCCGACCGAAGGATTCGCCGTGACTGACCCCAGTGACAACACCGCTCACCAGCACATTCCCGCGCCCGACGAGTCAGCAATTCCGGAACTCGAGGCTGATGAGACCATCGCGCCGCGGCCAGAGGAAGAGATCGCTGACGTGCTCCGGGCGACACCCGATGTCGAGGATCACAGCGAACACCCCGCTTAGCGTTTTCGACGCGGGCCGCGGGGACCTCACCACCAGCGCTACTTGGCGGACGCTCTGGAAGCCGCGGGCAGAGGAGGGTAGCCTTGCCGGTGATACGTGGTGTGATCCGGCATCACGACGATGCTTGGTGAAGGCGATCCGGTGAAGGTCAACACGCGAATCTGGACAGGTCGATGACCCCGCGCGGGTGCACCCGCGGAGGCTGCGGCTCAGGCGGATCCGTGAGTGTCGGGATGCCGTCGTGAGCGAGCTCGCCTGGATCCTGATCAGCCTCGCATCCGCCATCGTCGCCGCCAATGTCGCAGTCGTCGTCGCGATCCGGGCGTTTTACCGCCGGGTAAGGCGGAACCTCGCCCTCAACGGTGCCGCGCTGCGGGTGCGGTCGCGGCTGAGCCGGGGCAGACAACGCGAGGTCCTGAAACTCCGTGTGCAACTGAAAGAGACGCTGGACAGCGGACGGGCCGCGATGGATTTGGCGACGCGCAGTGATGGCCCACGCGGCGAACTTCCTCGGCTCTTTCGGCGTCTCGAGCTTGAGAGTGCGGGCCTGGAGTCGCAGTTGCGCCTCCTCGAGAGCGAGAACGACCGCGTCGTGCTGGACGAAGCCCTGGCAACCGCGCAGGCACGGGTCGACGACGTGACCGGCCTCGTTCGCCGGCTTCGCTCCGCTGTCGCATCGGGTCTTGGCGGCATCTCAGACGACAGCCTGACGGCACTGCGCTCCGACGTCGAACGAGAGATCACGGCCGTGCGTGCCGGCCTGGACGAACTGCACGAACTCAATGTGCAGGGCAGGCTGTACGAAACGCTTGAACACCAGCAAACGAACCGCACCTCAAACGGTGAGCGAGGAAACCAGCCATGAGCAACACATCGCGGATACGCAACATCCTTCGGAGCAAAGCCTCCAAGGGCCTCGACAAGCTCGAGGACCCGCGTGATGTGCTTGACGAGAGCTACGACCAGCTGGTCAGGATGCTGCAACAGGTGCGGCAGGGCCTCGCCGAGGTAGCGACCGCGAAGAAGCGGATCGAGCTCCAGGGGCAGGAGATGGGCACGCGCCACAGTCGGTTGACGCGCCAGGCGCAGGAGGCGATGGGTCATGGTCGGGAAGACCTCGCCCGCATTGCGTTGGAACGGCGAGTGTTCCTCGAGGGCCAGGTCGCGTCCATCCGCACGCAGTTCACCGCGCTGCAGCGACAGACGGCGGGCTTGCAAGACAAGGAGCGACGGCTCGCGGAGCGCGTCGCCGCTTTCCGGATCGAGAAGGAAACGATCAAGGCCACCTACACCGCCTCCGAGGCCCAGGTCAGGGTGAACGAGACGTTGGGTGGCGTCGGCTCGCAAATGAGCGACGTGGGCGAGAGCCTGGATCGGGCACGCGACCGCGTCGCCCAGATGCGCGCGCGGGCAGCGGCGACGGACGAACTGTTGTCGAGCGGCGCGCTCGGTGATCTCACCGCGGCGCCCGACGCTGACCTCGAACGCGCCCTGGCCTCGGTCGCGCTCGACGCGGAGGTGGAGCAGCAACTGCGCTCGATGAAGAGCGCTGGTTCCGGCGATGCGGAACTGGCGGGCTCGCCACAGGCTGACGGGCCCGACGCCTGGTTGAGCATCGGCGGCGAGCCGGGCGCGCGCTGAGGCTCGCGCGCGCTCGAGCACAGGGGTGGTCGGATGAGTGCAGCAGACACCCCGTGGGTGTTACATGTCGACCTCGACCAGTTCATCGCGGCCGTTGAAGTGCTTCGTCATCCCGAGCTGGCCGGTAAGCCGGTGATCGTCGGCGGACGAGGCGATCCGACCGAGCGCGCCGTCGTCTCGACGGCGTCCTACGAGGCACGCGAGTTCGGTGTCGGTTCGGGGATGCCGCTTCGGATCGCGGCCAGGAAGGTGCCGGATGCCGTCATCCTGCCCGTCGACGCGGAAACGTATAACGCCGCATCGCACGAGGTGATGGCGACCCTGAAGGAGCAACCGGGTGCAGTGGTGCAGGTGCTCGGCTGGGATGAGGCTTTCGTCGGGATCGCCACTGATGACCCCGAGTCCTATGCCAGAACTATCCAGCGTGCCGTACTCGACCGGACGCAGTTGCACTGCAGCGTTGGCGTCGGCGACACGCTTGTTCGGGCGAAGGTTGCCACCGGCTTCGGCAAACCCCGCGGCGTCTTCCGGCTGACGGCCGACAACTGGCTCGAGGTCATGGGTGCACGCCCAACCATCGACCTCTGGGGTGTCGGCTCGAAGGTCTCCCGTCGCCTCGCCGGGCTGGGTATCTCCACCGTTGCCGAGTTGGCCGCCGCCGAACCCGCGGAGCTCATCACTGAGTTCGGCCCGAAGATGGGCCCTTGGTATCGGCAGCTCGGTCGTGGTGATGGTGCCCGCGAGGTCGATGACACACCCTGGGTGGCGCGTGGTCACAGTCGGGAGACGACCTATCAGCAGGACCTCACGTCTCGCGCTGACGTAGAAGCGGGGGTGCGGGAGATGGTCGATCGCGTGCTGCGGGACGTTCACGCCGAGGGCCGGCCGGTCGTCGGCATCACCCTGAAGGTTCGATACGCGCCGTTCATGACGAAAATCTTCACGAAGAAGATCCCTGAGACGACGGATCGTGAAGTGGTCCTGGCCCGCACGATGGAACTCGTGGGCAGGATCGAAGCTGATCGCCCCATTCGGCTTCTCGGATTCCGAGCCGAGATGCCGATGCCTCTCGAGTCGAGGCAACGCCACACGCCGACGCGGAGCGGTTGGTAAGCGACGGGACTAACTCCGGGTGCCGTCGCGGGATTAGTGGCTTCTGGCGGGGAACAGGTGTTGACTTCTGGTGTGCCCATTACGTTGCAGTCGGTTGCGTTCCGGTCGGAGAATCCCCACCGGGATGCAGACTTCTGGGGCGCTGTTTTGAACCGTCCGGTTGAGAGCGATGGCGGGGAGAGCTTTCTGAGGGGAGAGGCAGGGCAGGTCGGTATCCGGTTCACCTCCGGCCCTCCTCATGCGGAAAACACAAATAATCGCCTTCACCTCCATCTGGCCGATGGGCCCCTCGACCAGAGCGGCACGATTGCGATGTGCCTGGGATTCGGGGCGCGGCTTCTCGGCAGCGGACGGATACCGGAGAACAGCTACGCGGGGATGGCCGATGTTGCTGGAGACGAATTCTGTGTGATCGAGGACCGGAATGCTTACCTGGCCGGGTGTGGTCCGCTGGCGGAGGTGACGTGCGAGGGCACGCGAACCGTTGGACTGTTTTGGAGCAACGTTCTTGCCTGGCCTCTCGTGTGGGATGAAGGCGGAGAGACCGCCATCCAGTCGCCTGCCGGTGGAACAAAGATCGCGTGGAACGGTGAAAGCGTGATGCCGGATGCCGCGCGAGCTCGCCAGTACTTCGTGCTTACCGTCCCGGGTAATGAGCTCGATCACGAGGTACGGAGGCTGCTGGACCTCGGCGCATCGGGTCACAGCGTTGGCCGGACGGGTGAGACGGTTCTCCGCGATCCGGACGGCTACGAATTCGAAGTTCGCCCTACTTCGGCGTATTAGCTTTTTCGAGCGCGCCCCGGAGTCAGCCCGGAGGTCGTGCCGCTGCCATCATGAGGTTATGACTCTGTATTCCGACTTCGGTGCCCGCAAGGCACGCCAAATCATCGGCGATGTGCTCGCCCTCGTCCTGATAACTGTCTCGGTCTGGCTCGGAACTACCGTTTATGCGGTCATCGCAAATCTCGCTTCCTTCGGGGAGCAGATGGAGGACGCGGGCGCAAGCTTCGAAGAAGCCATGACCGAAGCCGGCGACACTCTGGGAGGCGTTCCGCTGATCGGCCGCGAGATCAGAGCGCCCTTTGACGGCGCGAGCGGAGCCGGCGGAGCTCTCGAGGCGGCGGGGCAGAGCCAGCAGGTTGCGGTCGGCCAACTTGCCACGGGCCTCGGTGTCGGAGTCGCCGCTCTGCCGATCATCGTGATCGTCATGCTGTGGCTGATTCCTCGGGCCCGATTCGTATGGAGGGCCAGGCAGGCCAGGGCTGTGTCGACGTCGGGCACCGGCATTGATCTTCTCGCCCTGCGTGCCCTCGCGACTCAGGATATGTCGAGTCTTGCGAAAATTCATCCGGACGCAATGGGCGCGTGGAGACGCGGTGACGAGGGCGTTGTGCGCGCACTCGCCCATCTTGAGCTGAAGAGTTCAGGCGTGCGCCTGGGTCGATAGCCCTGGGTATCGCGCTGGTCAGGAGCGCGTGCTGATCAAGCGGGCCGTCGAATCCCGAACGACGAGTTCGGTGGCGAGTTCGGTGTGCGCAGAGTCGAGCTGCTCGCCGCGTGCGAGCCGCAGAACACCGCGAAGAGCAGCACGACCCATCTCCTGGAGCGGCTGGGCCACCGACGTCAGCCGGGGGAGCGTCTGCTCAGCGAGTGGGGTGCTGTCGAAGCCGACGAGGCTGAGGTCGTCCGGTACCCGCAGTCCCCGTTCCCGCGCCACCTCGAGCACTCCGAGCGCGATCGTGTCGCTCGCGGCAAAGATCGCTGTTGGTGGCTCGGCGAGGTCGAGGACAGCACGCGTCGCTGCGACTCCCGTCTCCCTGTTGAACCCACCGTCGAAGACGTAGTCGGCGCGCGAGGCGATCCCGCGGCTCATCAGCGCTGCGAGATAACCGTGCAGCCGGGCGATGCTGCACTCGGCAGCCACCGGCCCGCCCAGGAACGCGACACGTTCGTGGCCCAGTGAGAGCAGGTGCTCGGTCGCGGCCTTGCCCCCTGCCCAGTTCGTGGCGCCGACGCTCGCATACCCGCCCGGCGGGGGAGGGTTGAGCGGATCGATGACCACGACGGCGATGCCCCTCTGACTGAAGGCGCGGACCTGATCGCTGGACACCTGCGAGGTCACAAAGATGATGCCGGTGCGACCCGACTCCTTCATCCGCTGCGCCCACTCCTCGTGGTCGACCCGCGAGAGCTTGTTCGGGGTGTGGCTGCTCACGACGACGTCAACGTCGACCGTCACGGCGTAATCGAGGATGCCGCGAAGTACTTCCATGGAATAGGCGCCATCGTGCACACCGATCACCAGATCGACCATTGCCGGTCCTGTCGAACGGATGCGGCGTTGCGAGGGCGAGCGGTATCCGACCTGATCGAGGGCGGCCTGAACCCGCACCCGGGTGGCCTCGGCGACGTCGTCCCTGCCATTGATCACTTTGGACACCGTGGGCGCCGATACTCCGGCCAGCTCAGCGACCGTCGCGAGAACGGGCGTGGATCGTGAAGTCATGTCTGTACCTTGCCGTCGGCGGGCCGAAATGTTTCGGGAAGTTCAGTCTGCACCACGCCCGCCCCGCCGGGCAATACAGGCCGGCGAGTACTTGACTTTATTTGTTGCCGGTAGCTACATTTGGGGGCACAGTCACGATTTCTTTCGAAAGATGTCGAAAGAACGTGGCATCGCCGACAGGTACTGCCTCATTTATCAATGGAGATAGAAATGGAAACCAAGGCCACACCGTCACGCCGCACCTTCATCTCGCTCGCGATCGCGGCCCCGCTGCTGACATGGGGTCTCACCTCGTGCGGTACCACCGGCCCCGGCGGCGGCTCCGCGGGAGGTGCATCGCTCTGGGCACTCTCGGGCGATCCGAACGAAACCATCCGCAAGAACTCGGTGGACGCCTTCAACAAGGCGAACCCCAAGACTCCGCTCGGACTCACGTTCTTCCAGAACGACGCGTACAAAACCAAGATTAAGACGGCCATCGGCGCCGGGCAGGCACCGACGATGATCTACGGCTGGGGCGGCGGAACGCTCAAGTCATACGTCGACGGCGGCCAGGTGGACGACCTGACCAGCTGGTTCGAGGAGAACCCCGAGGTCAAGGAGCGCCTGTTTGCCGGCGCTTTCGGTGCGGGAACGATCGACGGCAAGATTTACGCCATTCCGATCCAGACGGTCCAGCCCATTATTTTCTTCTACAACAAGGAACTCTTCGAGCAGGCCGGAGCCGAACCTCCCCAGACCTGGTCGGATGTGATGAGCCTCGTCACGACGTTCAACGAACGCGGCATCGCTCCATTCTCGCTCGGTGGCCAGTCACGCTGGACGTCAATGATGTGGCTTCAGTACATGTTCGATCGCGTGGGTGGGCCTCAGGTGTTCACCGACATCTTCGAGGGCAAGCCGGACGCCTGGTCGCACCCGGCAGCCATCGATGCGCTCACCAAGATCCAGGAGCTCGTGAAGGCCGACGGATTCATCAAGGGCTTCAACTCGATCACCGCCGACAGCAACGCCGACCAGGCCCTCCTCTATACCGGCAAGGCGGCGATGATGCTGCATGGCTCCTGGACCTACGGCGGCATGAAGAACGACGGCGGCAGCTTCGTTCAGGACGGCAAGCTCGGCTGGGTGCCTTTCCCGGCCGTTGAGGGCGGACTCGGCGACCCGAAGAATGCTGTCGGGAACCCCTCCAACTTCCTCTCCATCTCGTCGAAAGCATCCGATGAGGAGAAGGAGACCGCGAAGAAATACTTCGCCGAGTCGCTCTCCAACGACGATGAGGTTGCCGCCTTCATCGAAACGGGTGCGGTTCCCGTGGTGAACGGCATCGAAGACATGATCCAGGAGACCGAAGAGAGCGAATTCCTGAGCCACGTCTACGAACTCGGCGCCAACGCTCCCGCGTTCCAGCAGTCCTGGGACCAGGCGTTGAGCCCGACCGCCGCTGAGGAATTGCTCAACAACATCGACCAGCTGTTCGTCCTCTCGATCACCCCGGAGCAGTTCGCAACGAACATGAACGAGACGCTCGGAAAATGACTGCAACGATCCCCGCGCGGCGGGCGCTGCGTGAGAACGCGGCGCCCGTCGCCGGTGGCAGTACCGGCAGGATCGCGTGGCTCGCGCTCCCCGCTCTCGTCTTCTTTGTCGCCTTCGCCGTCGTTCCGCTTGTCGGGGTGCTGCTCCTCAGCTTCACGAACTGGGACGGTATCGGCGCCATCACGCCGGCTGGCTTCGCGAACTGGGCGTCGGTGCTTGTCGATCCGGACATGCTGCACGCGCTTGGGTTGACGCTGCTGGTCATGGTGCTCTCGTGGCTCGTGCAGACGCCGATGAGCCTCCTGCTCGGTGTCTTCACCGCCGGAACCCAGAAGTACCGCACGGTTCTCGCCGTGCTGTACTTCCTGCCGCTCCTCTTGTCGTCAGCTGCCATCGCTGTCGCGTACAAAGCGCTGCTCGACCCGAACTTCGGACTCGGTGCCGGGCTCGGACTGCCGTTCCTCTCCCAGGACTGGCTCGGCAACCCCCAACTGGCCTTCGGCGTCGTCATCTTCGTCATCGCCTGGCAGTTCATCCCGTTCCACACCCTGATCTACCAGGGCGGAGTGCGGCAGATCCCGCGGTCCATCTACGAGGCGGCGGAGATCGACGGAGCAGGGCGCGTCAAGCAGTTCTTCCTGATCACCATTCCCCAACTGAAGTACACGATCATCACGTCGTCAACACTGATGACTGTTGGGGCGCTCACGTACTTCGACCTGATCTTCGTGCTCACCGGCGGCGGCCCGGCCAACGCGACCCGGATCCTGCCGCTCGACATGTACCTGCTCGGGTTCCGGGCCAACCTCATGGGTCCGGCGAGCGTGATCGCGGTCATCCTCGTGGTCATCGGCCTGGCACTCGCCCTGTTCCTTCAGCGCCTCGGCGGCAAGGACAACTCGGCGTCACAGCTCGAAGGGATGTGATGACATGACCAGCACCGTGGACGCAGACGCTCCCGTCACCACGCAACCGCAGGCATCCGCTCGCTCACAACGCCGGTTCCGGCGACTGAATATCCCCGGTGGGCTCGCCGGCTGGATCTGGCTCGCGATCATCATCATCCCGATCTACTACGTGGTGATCACGAGCCTCAAGACCCAGGCAGGATACTTCGGGCAGAATCCACTGCTGCCGCCACTGTCGCCGACCCTCGAGAACTACGTCATGGTGCTCGAAGCGGACTTCGCCCGCTATTTCCTGAATAGCGCGATCATCACCATCGGAGCGGTCGTTCCGACACTCGCTGTGTCGTTCATGGCGGCATTCGCGATAGTGCGGGGTAACGGAAAGTTCCTCAAGGGCGTCAACGCACTGTTCCTGATGGGGCTCGCCATCCCGCTGCAGGCGACGATCATCCCGGTCTACCTCATCATCATCAGGCTGAGCCTCTACGACAGCCTGCTCGCCATCATCCTGCCGTCGATCGCGTTTGCCATCCCACTCAGCGTGCTGATCCTGTCGAACTTCATCCGGGATGTCCCTAAAGAACTCTTCGAATCAATGAGGCTCGACGGTTGCAGCGAGTGGCAGACCCTGTGGCGTCTGGCGCTCCCGCTCACCAAACCCGCGATCGTTACGGTCGCCATCTACAACGGCCTCGGCGTGTGGAACGGCTTCCTGCTGCCGCTGGTTCTCACCCAGAGCCCCGACCTGCGGGTGCTGCCCCTCGCGCTCTGGAACTTCCAGGGCGAATTCAGCGTGAACATTCCGGCGGTTCTCGCCTGCGTTGTGCTGACGACGCTCCCTATTCTTGTCCTGTATATCATCGGCCGACGCCAGCTCCTCGCCGGGCTGACCGCAGGCTTCAGTAAATAAGAACCACGTAACAACCCAGTAAGGAAGTAACACATGACGAATGCCCGCACCGCTCTCGTAGTCCGTGGAGGTTGGGACGGTCATCAGCCCGTCGAGGCGACCAATCTCTTCATCCCTCACCTCGAAGCCAACGGTTTCACCGTGAGGGTCGACGAGAGCCCGGCGGTATACGCCGACGCCGACTACATGGCGACGGTCGACCTGATTGTCCAGTGCAACACGATGAATACCATCGAAAAAGAGGAATTCGCCGGCCTGAGGGCAGCGATCGAGTCCGGCACAGGAATGGCAGGCTGGCACGGCGGAATCGCTGACTCGTACCGCAACAACTCCGACTACCTGCACCTCATCGGCGGGCAGTTCGCGTGCCACCCCGGCAAGCACCCTGATGAGCGCATCGGCGACGCATCGGACAACTTCATCGATTACCGGATCGAAATGACGGATGCCGCTGCCGCGCACCCGATTACGGAAGGCATCTCGGACTTCGACCTGACCACAGAACAGTACTGGGTGCTCAACGACGACTACATCGACGTTCTCGCCACGACGACACTCGCCGCGCGCGAGTGGGACGCGTGGAACCGCCCGGTCACCTCGCCGGCGGTCTGGACCAGGCAGTGGGGTGCAGGCAGGATCTTCGTCGCCACGCCGGGCCACTCGGTTGACGTCCTGCAGGACGAGAACGTCAGGACAATCATTGAAAGGGGCATGCTGTGGGCAAGCCGCTAGAACCACTCAAGGTCGGTATCGTCGGCGCGGGCAACATCATCGCCGCGTACCTCGAGACGTTCCCCAAGCTCGACGCGGTTCGACTCGTCGCTGTGGCCGATCTCGACCGCTCCCGCGCGGATGCCATCGCGGACGCTCACCCCGGCGTTCGGTCGCTCAGCGTCGACGAGTTGATGGCCGACGATGAGGTCGAGCTCGTGCTCAACCTGACGATCCCCGCTGCTCACGCACAGGTCGCGCTTCAGGCGATCGCCGCTGGCAAGCAGGTGTACGGGGAGAAGCCGCTCGCCGCCAATACGGAGCAGGCATCCGCCGTCCTCGAGGCCGCGAAGGAGGCGGGTGTGACGATCGCCTGCGCTCCGGACACCGTGCTCGGTACGGGCACGCAAACCGCTCGCCGGGCCATCGACGACGGACTCATCGGAACCCCGATCTCCGCGACGGCCACGATGATGACGCCTGGCCACGAGCGCTGGCACCCCAACCCTGACTTCTACTACGTGCCGGGCGGTGGCCCGCTGCTCGACATGGGGCCGTACTACATCTCCGCGCTCATCACCCTTCTCGGTCCGGTAGCGTCGGTGATCGGTGCGGCAAGCCACACTCGTGCCTCGCGCACGATCGGCTCCGGAACACGGCAGGGGGAGTCGATTCCCGTCTCAACCGACACCCATGTCACCGGCGTCCTCGTCCACGAATCCGGTGCGCTGTCAACGCTTGTGATGAGTTTCGACGCTGTCGCGACGCAAGCGGCGAACATCGAGATCCACGGCGAGACGGGGTCGCTGATCGTCCCTGACCCGAACCGGTTCGATGGCGACGTGAAACTGCGTACGCTGGCTTCGACGGAGTGGGAGACACTGCCGGTGTCGGCGGGTTATGTCGACGCGAGCCGGGGGATCGGCCTCCAGGACCTGGCCATGTCCGGTACGGATGCCGCTCCGCGAGCAAGCGCGACTCTCGCGTTCCACGCCCTCGAGGTGATGGAGTCGGTACTCCGCTCTGCGCACACCGGGCAGGCGGTTACGGTCGAGAGCACCTGCGAACGACCGCGGGCGGTACCGCTCACCGAACTGACGGTTCCGGTCTGACACTCGGGGCACTTCATGCTCCGAGCCACTGGCGCACACGGCATCCGGAACCTACTCTGGTGGTCACGGGGCCACGTGCGACACCCCTGATGTCCGGCAAGTTCGGCGGTCGCACCGCGAGCTAAGGGGTAGGCGACATGGGTTTTGCAGAGTCAATGCTTCTCGCCTACCCCGGGCCGCTCCCGCATGTCGACAGGATCGCGCTCACCGAGTGCATCGAGGCGTGTATGGAGTCGGCCCAGATCGCGACCGCCTGCGCTGAAGCCTGCCTGTCTGAGCCAGATCTGCCGGAGCTCGCCGAGTGCATCAGGGCATCGCTCGACTGCTCGGATGTCGCCGGCACCACGGCGAAGGTGCTGTCACGGCATCCGGGGTATGACGCCAACCTCCGCCGTGCGCTCCTCGCGGCCTGCCGTGCCGCGAGTGCTTTGTGCGCCGAACAGTGTGAGCGGTTCGCCGAGGCGCACAGGCACTGCAGGGTGTGCGCTGAGGCGTGTCGGCGCACTGAGGCGGCCTGCGAGCGCGCGAGATGTAGCGCGGGACTCTGCGACGCCCAGCGCGCGGGTCTTACTCGACGACCACGTCTTCCGGCGACTTGTCCGGCCGCCAGCCACGCCACGACGAATGGCGCAGTGCTCCCGTCGATGTCCACTGGAGGAATGTGACCTCGCCGACGAGTTCGGGCCGGATCCACTTCGCGTGCGTCAGTTCGTCGCTCGGCGCATCGTGCACCGGTGGGGAGTCGACGCCCATCGATGCGAACTTCTTCAGGAAGGATCGCCGGTCTTTGTCGGTGAATCCTGTGCCTACCCGGCCGGCATAGCGGATGCCGTCGGCGTCGGGAATCCCGAGCACGAGCGAACCGACGGCGTTTGCCGCGCTGCCCGCACCCGGGCGCCAGCCGACGACGATTACTTCCTGCGTCTTCGCGTGCTTGACCTTGATCCATGACCTCGACCTCTTACCGGGGAGGTACGGGCTGTCGCGTTCCTTCGCGACGATGCCCTCAAGGCCGAGTTCGAGGCTCGACGCGATCGCTGCCTCGACGTCACCGTCGAACTCCGGTGGCACCTGCACCGGCCCGGTCGGGGTCACCGTCCTGTCGAGGGCAGCGCGTCGCACGTCATACTCCTCGCCGGTGATGTCGTGGCCCTCGAGTTCGAGCAGGTCGAAGAGCATGAGCTCGATGTTCGCAGTTCGAGCCGCGGCCTCGTCGTCACTCAGCCCGGCGCGCGACTGCAGGAGGTGGAAGTTCGGCCTGCCCGTCTTGTCCATCGCGACGATTTCGCCGTCGAGTACAGCAGAGGTCGCACCGATGGCTTTGCCGAGCGGGCCGGCAAGTTCGGGGAACGTGTCGGTGAGGTCGTTGCCGTTGCGGCTCAGGAGGCGAACGGCGCCGCCGTCGATGTACACGACGGCACGATAACCGTCCCACTTCATCTCGAATGCCCATTCGTGCTCATCGTCGATGTCGGACGCGTTCCCGTTGGCGGCGAGCATCGGGCGGATGATCTCGCGCCCAAGCGGGGTTGCGGGCGCGGTGATCGACGAGCGGCGCTCTGGCGCTGCCGGTGCTGGGTCGGGAGCCCGTTCCCGCGTCGGCGCGTGCCCACTCCCGCTTTTCTTTGCCGCCGGGTCCATGAGGTGGATGAGCCAGTTGTTCTCGGCACCCGGGCGTTTGGTGTGAATCAGCGCGTACTTGCGCGGGACCCCTCCGAGCCCGCCGTCGTCCTGACCGGAGAGTGTCACGATGACTTCCTTGTCTTCTCGCCACTTCTCCAGTTCGAATGTGCCCGAGTCCCAGATGGTGACCTCGCCAGCACCGTACTCCCCCTTGGGGATGCGCCCCTCGAACGTTCCGTACTCGAGCGGGTGGTCTTCGGTCTGAACCGCCAGGTGATTCTCGTCGCTCGTGAGCGGCGGGCCCTTCGGCACAGCCCACGACACGAGGACTCCGTCGTGCTCGAGCCGAAAGTCGTAGTGCAGGCGGCGGGCGTGATGCTCCTGGATGACGAACGAGTTGCCCGAGGTCAGCGCGGCGACCGCTTCGGGCACCGGTTCGGGGGTTTTCGTCCCGTCGCGCATGCTGCGGTACTTGGCCAGCCGGTCCGTGGCCTCCGCCGTGCTCTCGAACCGCGCCATGTGATCCGGTGTCGGCTCAAGTCCGCCGGTGCGGGCGGATGCCAGCGGTGCGAGAAGGTCACCGTCGCGAGCGACACGCTCGAGAACCTCCTCAAAATCGAGTTGCGCGAGCGTCGGGGACTCCAGTTCCTCCCACGAACGTGGTGCCGCCACCGTCGGAGTGAACCGCCCCCTGAGCGAATAGGGTGCGATCGTGGTCTTGGCGCTGTTGTTCTGGCTCCAGTCGATGAGCACTTTACCGACGCGAAGCGACTTCTTCATGTCGCTCACGATGAGATCCGGATGATCCGCTTCGAGCGCCCGCGCCAGTTCGTGCGCAACACTCGACACGGTGTCGCTCGGCAGTGAGCCGTCGAGCGCCGCGTAGAGGTGAATTCCCTTGCTGCCGCTGGTCACCGGCAGGGGATTCAACCCCATATCGGAGAGGATGTCCCGCGCGAGGAAGGCGACAGCCGCACAGTCCGCCAGGGTGAGACCCTCGCCCGGGTCCAGGTCGAGCACCAGGCGGTCGGGGTTGCGTGCGCCACCGGTGCGCTCGAACTGCCACTGCGGTACGTGAATCTCGAGGGCTGCGATTTGCGCGAGCCAGGCCAGCGTCGCCCTGTCGTTGACGAGCGGATAGTCATTGTTCCTGCTGCTGTGCTCGATCGAGCGGCGCGCAACCCACTCCGGCGTCGAGTCGTCGAGGTTCTTCTGATAGAACACCTCGCCCGGCTTGTCGGGGGTGCCGACGCCGTGGACCCAGCGCTTGCGCGTTGCGGGTCGGCCCGCCGTGTACGGCACCATGACATCGGCGATCTCGGCGTAGTAGCGCAGAACGTCTGCCTTGGTCGTCCCGGTCTCGGGGTAGAGCACCTTGTCCAGGTTGGTGAGTGTAATTCGCCGGCCATCGACGTCGACGGTCTGGCGGGAGCCTGACTTCGCCATTACCCGGTCCTTCCGAGCGGCACGCTCACGCGTGATCGTTCAACATCGGTCCCGGCCTGCGGCCGCGGAGCGGGCGGGTGCTTCGGAGGGGGACGCTCGGATCTCCCGCCGCGGTGAGGCGGGCATCGACATCGCCGAGCCAGTCGATGGCGGCGCGAGCGATGCGCTCATCGGCGGAGCGGGCAAGCTCGACCCGCAGAGCGGGCGAACCGCTGTCGTCGCCGCTCGGCACCGCATCCGCCAGCGACGCTGTCCATGAATCGAGCTGCATGGCGATGACCTTCCGCCACCCGGAGCCGGGCAGGCTCGATGCGACGAGAACCTGGTCGGCCATGTCGGCCCAGTTGCGGACGTCGGGTGCTGTCGGTACGCCGAGCCAGTCGCTTGCGGCGGCGTGGCCTGTCGGCGTGAGCGTGTAGAGCGGCAGGTTGTCGTCGGTTGCGGTGTCTGACCTGATCAGGCCGTCGCGCACGAGCCGGTCGAGCGTTGAGTAGATCTGGCCGACGTTCACGCCGGCACGGTGAGGGGCGCGGGCAGCGAGTTCGTCGCGGAGCTGGAGCCCGTATGCGGAACCGAGAGTGAGGATCGCGAGGATCGCATCCTTCACCGCCATGGGGTTCCCTCCGGTAACGACGATCCGGCATATCGAATCTCTACCCAGTATAGAGATTCGGCGACACGCCGGGTCAGCATAATCACATCGTTGTGATTCCTGTGCTATCTGGGGCATAATGACGAGGACGGCGCTCTGCCGGACAACTGAATACCGGATGCTGCATCTCACTTTTTTTCACGGGTCGTTGGGGAAGACGTACCACGGTGAACAAGGAGGAGAAAATGGTGGCATCTGTCGCACGCGGAGTGATTTTGGTTCACTCTTCACCGCGCGCTCTGTGCCCGCATGTCGAGTGGGCTGCAGGTCGCGCTCTTGGTCGTGCTGTGAATTTCGCCTGGGTCGAGCAGCCGGTGCTGAAGGGCGCCCAGCGCGCTGAGTACTACTGGGAGGGCCACCAGGGCATGGGGGCGGCCATCGCTTCCTCGCTTCGCGGGTGGGAGCACCTCCGTTTCGAGGTGACCGAAGACGCATCGCCCGGCGCCGATGGTGGACGCTGGCTGCATACACCCGACCTCGGGATCTTCTACGCGCAGACCGATTCTGCGGGCAACGTCGTCGTGCCGGAGGACCGCATCCGCTACGCCATGGAGACCGCGGGTTCGAACCCGGCCGAACTGCAGCGCGAACTCCGGATCGCCCTCGGCCAGGCCTGGGACGACGAGCTCGAGCCGTTCCGGTACGCGTCGGATGACTCGAGTGTGATCTGGCTGCACAAGGTCGGGTAGGCGCGTCGCCCGTGTAAGCCCAGGGCCACAATCGGTGGCACGCTGCGCAGGTCGGTGACTCCTCCCGGCTGGCGCGGACAGTGAAATCGACAGGCCCTGCTTCGAAAGAAAACCCCGCACGCCGTTCGGCGTGCGGGGTTTTCGCGTGCTGCAGCGAACTCAGAAGCTCCGGAACGCGGCGACGGCGTTGTGGCCGCCGAACCCGAAGGAGTTGCTGATCGCGAGGAGGTCGCCGGTTCCGAGGTCGCGGGGCGTCGTCACGACGTCGAGCGGGATCGCCGGGTCCTGGTTCTCGAGGTTGATGGTTGGGGGAGCGACGCGCTCGTGCAGCGCCTTCACCGTGAACAGCGCCTCGATCGCGCCGGCGCCGCCGAGCAGGTGCCCGGTGGACGCCTTGGTCGCGCTGACGGCAATCGACTCGAGGTGGTCGCCGAAGACACGCCTGAGCGCGTAGTACTCCGCGATGTCGCCAACGGGAGTGCTCGTCGCGTGTGCGTTCACGTGGACAACATCGGTGAGCGCGAGGCCGGCGTTCTCGATGGCGGCGATCATCGCACGGGCCGCTGCTGATCCTTCGGGGTCCGGAGCGGTGATATGGTACGCGTCGCTGGTGACTGCGCCGCCGAGAACCTCGGCGTAGATCCGGGCGCCACGGGCCTCGGCGTGCTCGAGGGTTTCCAGGACCAGTGCGGCTGCACCCTCACCGAGGACGAATCCATCACGGCTGACGTCGTAGGGGCGTGACGCGGTCGCGGGGTTGTCGCTGCGCTTCGAGAGCGCCTGCATCGCTGCGAACGATGCGATGGGCAGCGGGTGAATGGCTGCCTCGGAGCCACCGGCGATGATGACATCCGCCAGCCCCGCCTGCAGGTGTTCAAACGCGTTGGCGATGGACTCGGTGCTGGATGCGCAGGCCGATACGACGGTGCGTTCCCCGGCGCGCGCGCCGAGGTCCATGCCGATGGCCGCAGCGGGACCGTTGGGCATGAGCATCGGCACGGTCATGGGCAATACGCGGCGTGGCCCGCGCTCGCGCAGGGTGTCCCACGCGTCGAGCAGTGTCCAGACTCCGCCGATTCCGGTTGCCCAGTCGACACCGAGTCGCTCAGGATCGACGCCGGGCGTTCCGGCATCCGCCCACGCCTCGCGCGCAGCGATGAGCGCGAACTGGCTGGACGGGTCGAGACGCTTGGTCTCCATGCGGGGGAGGACGTCGGTGGCAGGCACGGCGGCCTGGCCGGCGATGGTGATGGGGAGCTCATACTTGGCTACCCAGTCCTGCTCGAGAGTGCGAACTCCCGATGCGCCCGCGAGGAGGTTATCCCAGGATTCCTGGGCTGTGCCACCGATCGGTGACGTCGCACCAATCCCTGTAACGACAATTCTTTTGGTCATTCGATGAAACTCTCTTGGTGCTGGTCACGATTTCAAGCGATCTCAGGGATGGCTCGTGCGGCGTGATGAGGGACCGGGTGTCGGTGTGGGCCGCGACCCGGTCCTCATCGACGCAGGGTGTTAGCCCTGTGCTTTGACGATGAAGTCGACGGCGTCGCCGACTGTCTTGAGGTTCTTGACTTCCTCGTCCGGGATCTTGACGTCGAACTTCTCTTCTGCGTTGACAACGATGGTCATCATCGAGATCGAGTCGATGTCGAGGTCGTCGGTGAAGGACTTGTCGAGCTCGACGGTGTCTGCAGCAATTCCGGTCTCGTCGTTGACGAGCTCGGCCAGGCCGGCGAGGACTTCTTCAGTGGACAGTGCCATGGTGTTATCTCCTTGAGTATCGATTGACCGTGAAACAGTCTATGGGGGTGGTTGCGCCCGGTACTGGCACGCGAGGGGTGTGGCTAGGGAAGTACGACGACCTGGGCGGCAAAGACGAGTCCGGCCCCGAATCCGATCTGCAGTGCGAGTCCGCCGGACACTTCAGGGTGTTCCTGCAGCAGCCTGTGCGTCGCAAGAGGGATCGAAGCGGCGCTGGTGTTGCCGGTTGTGGCGATGTCACGGGCGATGACGACGCTCTCGGGGAGCCGCAGCTGCTTGGCGAACTCGTCGATGATGCGCATGTTGGCCTGGTGCGGGATGAAGGCCGACAGCTGGTCGGCGGTGACGCCGGCCTTTTCCAGCGCTTCCTTGGCCACCTTGGCCATGTCCCATACCGCCCAGCGGAAGACGGTCTGCCCTTCCTGGCGGAGGGTGGGCCACGGCGCTTCGCCCCTGCGGTACTCCTGGAGCGTCGCGTTCATGCCGACGGCGCCCGCCTTGGAGCCGTCGGAGCCCCAGACGGTGGGTGAGATGCCGGGGAAGTCGCTCGGCCCGATCAGGGCGGCGCCCGCACCGTCACCGAGCAGGAAGGAGATCGACCTGTCTTCGGGGTCGACAACATCCGACAGCTTCTCGGCGCCGATCACGAGCGCGTACTTGGCGACACCGGTGCGGATGAGTGAATCGGCCTGCGCGATGGCGTACGGGTACCCGGCGCACGCGGCGTTGACATCGTACGCTGCTGCGGGGTTCGCACCGACACGATCGGCCACGACCGCCGCCATGGAAGGCGTCTGCTGGATGTTGCTGATGGTCGCAATGATGACGGCGTCGACCTCGGCGGGGTCCACTCCCGATGCTTCGATCGCCTCACGAGCGGCGTCAGTTGCCAGGTCCACGGCGAGCACATCCTGACTCGCACGTTTGCGTTCGATGATTCCGGTGCGCTGGCGGATCCACTCGTCTGAGGAGTTGATCGGTCCGACGAGGTCGTCGTTCGGCACTGACAGGTCACCGCGAGCGGCACCCATGCCCAGGATGCGCGTGAACGCCGGTCCCTGGGACTGGTTGAGGGTAGGTCTGGTCATTCGTCTCTCTCGGATAGCGGAGATTGTCTAAGCGTGAAGCAGTTCGAGCGCTGCAGGAATGTCGTCGGGTGTCTTGATCGCCACCGACGGCGTTCCCTTCAGCCCGCGTTTCGCGAGCCCCGTGAGGGCGCCCGCCGGCGCGACCTCGACGATGCCGGTGACCCCATCGGCCGCGAACGCGTCCATGCAGAGGTCCCAGCGTACCGGCGACGCCACCTGTCCGACGAGGAGTTCGACGAATTGCGAACCGGAGTCGACGACGCTGCCGTCGCGGTTCGTCCACAGGCGGAGTTCGGGGTCGGATGCCGTCAGGCCGGCGGCGACGGTCGCGAGCGCGTCGCGGGCCGGTGCCATGTACCTGGTGTGGAATGCTCCCGCGACCTGCAGGGGGATCACGCGCGTGCCTTTGACCGGATCGGCCGCCAGCTGTGCGAGCGCGTCAAGAGCACCGGCAACCACGATCTGGCCGCCGCCGTTGAAGTTCGCTGGCTCGAGCCCGAGGTCGGTCAGCCGCGCGAGCAACGCGTCGACGTCTCCACCGATCACGGCGCTCATTCCCGTTGGCGTCGCTTTCGCCGCAGCCGCCATCGCCGTCGCACGGGCGGCAACGAACCGCATGGCGGCATCCTCGGTGAGCACGCCGGCGCCGACGGCAGCGGTGATCTCCCCAACGGAGTGACCGGCGATGCCGGGGACCGTGGCGGGGTGGCCGACCTCGGCGAGTGCGTGCAGGGTGAGCAGCCCGGCAGCAACGATCAGGGGCTGCGCGACGGCGGTGTCACGGATCGTCTCCTGGTCGGATTCGGTGCCGTGCTTCACCAGGTCAAGTCCTGCGGCTTCCGAGTACTGCTCGACCAGTCGCAGGTAGTCGGTGTTTTCAAGCCAGGGGGAGAGGAAGCCGGGGGTCTGGGAGCCCTGTCCGGGGCAAACGAGAACGATCACGGTCCTAGTCTGCCAACAGACTGTGCGGCGGCTGTGTTGAACACGTCACAAGAATCCGCGAATCACTTGTGCATGTTCCACATAGCCATGGGGGTCTCCCTACCGCCGGCGTTTGAATCCGTCGGGCTCTGCGATCGAGCCGAGGATCAGCGCGGCCTGAAGGATGAGCGCCTCCCTGGCGCCGGTCGCGTCCCACCCGATCACGTCGGACACGCGCTTGAGGCGGTACCGGACGGTATTGGGGTGCACGAAAAGCTCGCGTGCGGTGGCCTCGAGCGACCGGCCGTTGTCGAGATAGCACCACAGCGTCGTGACCAGCTCGGTCGAGTGCGCGTGAAGGGGCTTGTAGATGCGTTCGATGAGCGTGGTACGAGCGAGGGAATCGCCGGCCAGTGCGCGCTCAGGCAGAAGGTCGTCCGCCTGTACCGGCCTCGGGGCATGGCGCCAGGCCCGCGCGACGGCGAATCCGGCGAGGGCGGCGCGTGCACTCCTTGACGCTTCAACGAGGGTCGGCACCGCGTGACCGAGTACGAGATAACCGGGGCCGAACCCCGGCTCGAGGTGCGTGGCGATCTCAACGAAGCTCAGGGATGCGGCTGTGCCGATCTCTTCGTCGTCGACACCGTGGCTTGTCTCGGCGCGTCCGATGACGAGGACGAGTCGGCCGCCCTGCACGCCGATGAGGACATCCGCTGCCATGTGACGTGCTGTTCGTCGCAACTGATCGACGTCGAGCTGTGGAGGTGTCGTGCCGACGAGAACGGCTACTTCACCGTGTCCGTGCCAGCCGAGGGCGGCAATCCGGCTCGGCAGTTCGTCATCTGCTTCACCGGAGAGGATGGAGTCGACAACGAGCGCTTCGAGCCTGGCATCCCAGAGCCCACGTGCCTCGGCTGCCCTGGCGTAGACGTCGGCCGCGGCGAACGCGATCTCCCTGGAGTACAGCAGGATCGCCTCGCGGAGGTCCTCGCCGCCGTCCTTGATTCGTTCTTCAACGACTTCGACCGTGACGCGAATGAGCTGAAGCGTCTGCTGCAGGCTCACCGAACGCAGGAGTTCCCTCGGGGCAGCGCCGAAGACATCCGCCGCGATCCACGGAGTGGACTTCGGGTCGTCGAACCAGGCGATGAACGAGGTGATGCCCGCCTGGGCAACCAACCCGACCGCCGACCGCCGCCCTGGCGGCATTTCTGCATACCAGGGCAGCGTGTCTTCGAGCTGCTTCAGCGTTGTGGTGGCGAGCTCGCCCGACAGTCGTCGAAGCCAGGCGAGCGTTTCAGCCTTCGAGCGCGGCACGGCCGGCGTTGTGATGGTCTAGCTTTCACCACCGGCATTGCCGGTGGTTCCAGCGTTGACGTCGAGAAGGTTGTACTTGTCGATGGCGCGGCCGGGCAGCGAAGCGTCGACCTCGCCGCGGGCGGCAAGCAACTCCAGTGCACGAACAACCATCGATGGTCCATCGATCTTGAAGTACCGACGAGCGGCCGCACGGGTGTCGGAGAAACCGAAGTTGTCTGCACCGAGTGTCGCGAAGTCTCCCGGCACGAACTGACGGATCTGGTCTGGCACGGCGTGCATGTAGTCGGTAACCGCGATGAACGGTCCCTGCTCATCCTTCAGTCGCTCGGTCACGTACGGCACCTGCGGCTCAGCGTCCGGGTTGAGGAAGTTGTACTCCTCCGCACGGATGCCGTCGCGACGCAGCTCCGACCAGGAGGTGACCGACCAGACGTCGGCAGATACTCCCCAGTCCTCAGCCAGCAGCTGCTGGGCTTCGATCGCCCACGGCACCGAAACGCCCGAAGCGAGGAGCTGAGCCCTCGGTCCTTCGGTCTCAGAGCCCTTCACCTTGTAGATGCCGCGGAGCAGTCCGTCGACGTCGAGGTTCTCGGGCTCAGCGGGCTGCACGATCGGCTCGTTGTAGACCGTGATGTAGTACATCACGTTGGGGTCTTCGTGCTTGCCGCCGTACATCCGCTCGAGACCGGCGCGCACGATGTGACCGATTTCGTAGCCGTATGCCGGGTCGTAGGTGACCGTGGCCGGGTTGGTCGACGCGAGGAGGGGGGAGTGGCCGTCAGCGTGCTGGAGACCCTCTCCCGTGAGTGTCGTGCGGCCAGCCGTTGCGCCGATGATGAAGCCTCGGGCCATCTGGTCGCCGGCGGCCCACAGTGCGTCTCCCGTGCGCTGGTACCCGAACATCGAGTAGAAGACGTAAATCGGGATCAGCGGCTCGCCCTGGGTCGAGTACGTGGTTCCGATGTTGGTGAACGCGGCAGCGCCACCCGCCTCGTTGATGCCGACGTGCAGGATCTGGCCCTGCGGGCTCTCCTTGTATGCGAGGAGGAGTTCGCGGTCGACGGAGGTGTAGTGCTGTCCGTTCGGGTTGTAGATCTTCGCGGTCGGGAAAAACGCGTCGATGCCGAAGGTCCGCGCCTCGTCCGGGATGATCGGGACGATCCGGTTGCCGAAGTCCTTCGAACGGATCAGGTCCTTGAGCAGTCGGACGAACGCCATGGTTGTGGCGATCTCCTGCGTGCCGGAGCCCTTCTTCGAGATCGCGTAGGTGGAATCTTCCGGCAGCTTGATGTCGGTGTACTTCGACCTGCGTTCGGGGACGTAACCGCCGAGCGCCGTGCGGCGTTCGTGCAGGTACTGGATGGCTTCGTCCTCGACACCGGGGTGGTAGTACGGCGGCTGGTACGGGTTCTCCTCGAGCTGAGCGTCCGTGATCGGCACGCGCATCTCGTCGCGGAACATCTTGAGGTTGTCGAGCGTCATCTTCTTCATCTGGTGGGTCGCGTTGCGCCCCTCAAATGACGGGCCGAGACCGTAACCCTTGACGGTCTTGGCGAGGATGACGGTCGGCTGGCCCTTGTGCTCCGACGCGGCCTTGAAGGCGGCGTATACCTTGCGGTAGTCGTGGCCACCGCGCTTGAGGTTCCAGATCTGGTCGTCGGAGTAGTCCTCGACCAGCTTGAGCGTGCGCTCGTCGCGACCGAAGAAGTTTTCACGGACGAAGGCTCCGCTTTCGGCCTTGTAGGTCTGGTAGTCACCGTCGGGGGTGGCGTTCATGAGGTTGAGGAGAGCACCGCTCGAGTCCTTCGCGAGCAGGTCGTCCCACTCGCGGCCCCAGACGACCTTGATGACGTTCCAGCCTGCGCCGCGGAAGAAGCTCTCGAGCTCCTGGATGATCTTGCCGTTTCCACGCACCGGGCCATCGAGGCGCTGCAGGTTGCAGTTGATGACGAAGTTGAGGTTGTCGAGTCCCTCGTTGGCGGCCACCTGAAGCTGGCCACGGCTTTCGACCTCGTCCATTTCACCGTCGCCGAGGAACGCCCAGACCTGCTGGTCGCTCGCATCCTTGATCCCGCGGTTGGTCAGGTACTTGTTGGCCTGCGCCTGATAGATGGCGTTGATCGGGCCGAGACCCATCGATACCGTCGGGAACTGCCAGAACTCCGGCATGAGTCGCGGGTGCGGGTAGGACGAGATGCCGTGTGGCGCGCGGGACTTCTCCTGGCGGAATCCGTCGAGCTGGTCCGTGGACAGTCGTCCTTCGAGGAAGGCGCGCGCGTAGGTGCCGGGGGAGGCGTGACCCTGGATGAAAATCTGGTCACCGCCGCCGGGGTGATCCTGGCCGCGGAAGAAGTGGTTGAATCCGACCTCGTACAACGCAGCGGACGATGCGTAGGTGGAGATGTGTCCGCCGACACCGATCCCGGGGCGCTGGGCGCGGTGCACGGTGATCGCGGCATTCCAGCGGATCCAGGCGCGGTAACGACGCTCGATGTCCTCGTTTCCGGGGAATTCAGGCTCGTTCTCGGGCGCGATCGTGTTGATGTAGTCCGTCGTCGGCACCATCGGAACGCCGAGGTGAAGTTCACGGGAGCGCTTCAGCAGGCTCAGCATGATTTCGCGAGCACGGCCGTGACCGTGGGTAGCGACGAGCTGATCGAGCGACTCTTGCCATTCCGCGGTTTCTTCGGGGTCAGCATCGAAGTTGTCAACCGAGTATGGGTCCTGGTCGTTTACAGTCACCGTCGACCTTTCTGTATGGGCAGATCGTGCCTGGTTTTCCGAGGTGCAAATGTCAGACAGGGTCGGGTTACGACGCGCGCAGGCACCTCAGATCAGCCTAGCGACTTACGCGGGCTACTGGCGACTTCCACAGCAAAGGCCGACGTGAGCGTGCGGGTGTGCGCTAACTCCCGGGCGATCGTTTGGTGTTGGGGAAGCGCGGGTCTAGTGTGTGTCACTGGTTTGGATCGGGATCCTCGCGCAGCCGAGGCAGGACCATTCCGGAAAGGACGCACACAGATGGCTCTCGAGAACGACACCAGGGCTCCCGACTTCGCGCTCGTCAACCAGTTTGGTGAGACGGTGCAACTGGGCAGCTTCCGTGGAAAACGGGCCGTCGCACTGGTCTTTTTCCCGCTTGCTTTCTCTGGCAGGTGCACGAGCGAGTTGTGTGAACTCCGCGACAACCTCTCGCTGTTCCAGGATGCCGGGATCGAACTCATCGGCATCTCCGTTGACTCCAAGTCCGCACTCAGGGCATGGGCCGAGCAGGAGGGTTACGAGTTCACTCTGCTGTCTGACTTCTGGCCCCACGGGCAGGTCAGCAAGGAATACGGTGTGTTCCTCGACTCGAAGGGATTCGCCAATCGGGCGACGTTCGTGATCGACGTGGATGGAATCATCCGCGCCAGCTTCATCACCGCTCCTGGCGAAGCCCGCTCGCTCGACGCCTATCGCACAGCTGTCGAGAACCTGCAGCGCCAGCCCGCCTGAGCGGGCATCCGGTTTCAGGTCGTGGCCGGAAAGTGTGTAACATGATCACGCTGCCATCGGCAGTGAGGGGCCTTTAGCTCAGCTGGTAGAGCGCCACGTTTACACCGTGGATGTCATCGGTTCGATCCCGGTAGGGCCCACAGTTGAAAATCCCGTGTAGAGCCAGGGGCTGGCGGCGCGCAAAGTTTTGAACGTTTTCCGTTTGAAATGCACGCCGCGTCCCCCAGGCGTCCCCTTCGAGTCGCGGCGCACGCACTAGTACCGGTTGGACTTGTAGCGGCTTCCGTCTTATTCCTCATCGTGGCGTCGGTGGCGCCGCATCCGCTTGCGGCGGGCATAGTGCGCGCGCGCCCAATATGAGGCGGCAGCCGCCGTCTGGACTGGCGTGTCGGCAACGATTCCCGAGTGTGCCGCGTACGCTGTCGACGGCCAGTGCAAAGCTTCTCTTCTCGTTGGTGGAACATGCCTAATGATCTCCGGCGATGGAGGTGGCACCCTGCAGGTTTCATCTTCGACGCCCATCTGGTCGCCGCCGATTCCTTTACCAACCCGGGGGTTTCGAGTAAATGACAAGGTCGCCGTGGAAGATTACTGTCCTCCCAGCGTCACGCTGGAATGGATGGATGCTCGTTACTGGCGTCCTCATGATCGACGCGGTCGTCGTCGCGATGCTCCTTTCGCCAATGGCCCCTGGAGAGAAGGCCTTCTGGGCCTTCTGGGGGTTAGTGGTTCCATTCGGTGTCGCTTTAGCAGCCCGGCACCGCTATGCCAGCGTGGCGGCCTGGGCGCGGGAACTGGTGTCCACCGAAGGAAACGAGGCGGTCGGCGTCGCGTTCTCGCGCGGCGCTTCGTATGTCGACGGTTCGTCCGCACCTGCCACGCCCTCCATCGAGATGTACAGCCGCGGTGTGCTGTTGGCAACCGAGACCGAGCTACAACTGTGGGCAGGACCGGAAGCAAGAAAGCCATTGGTCGTTGGTCCGCTAACCGACATCGTCACAGTGGGATGCGAGAGAAAACTCCCCGGACTGGGGTTCGCGCCTCTCCTTACCCTGACATTCACGGACGGTCTGGTCATCGAACTTGTCGTGGTGCGAGGTGTGTGGACTGACATGTTCGGTCCGAGTACTACACATTTGGGTCGTGTGGTCGAAGCGCTTCGCGCAAAGATCTCTCCGGCGGCCCCCGTACCGTAAAGAGCAGACGCCCTGTCAGAACGCGGTCCGTCCTAGCCAGGCCGCGGTTTTTGCGTTCGCGGAGCGCGTCGCGCGGCGCGAGAGCCGCTGACAAAACCCATGGTGGAACCGCGATGTTCGGCGTATCGTCATCAGCGGCGGAGCTGTCGCCTGGCGCGTGCGGGCATCGCTGAGGGCTTCGGACAGCGCCGAAAGGAGCTCGCCATGTCGGGCCGGATACACATCGACCACTTCACAACGCTCGACGGTGTCGCACAGGCGCCAGGAGCACCAGACGAAGATACCGACGGCGGATTCGCGTTCGGGGGCTGGCAGGCGCCCCTCATCGACAGTACTGACGGAGCTCAGGTCGACGCGGGGATAAAGGGCATGGACGCCCTGCTTCTGGGGCGTCGCACCTACGATATTTTCGCCGCGTACTGGCCGCACCACCTCGACGGGCCTGATGCCGACATCGCCCGTAAGTTTGACGCGATCCCCAAGTACGTCGTGTCGCGGGGAACGCCGGAACTCAGCTGGCGCGACTCGCACCTGCTCGGTGGTGACCTCAGGGCGGAGATATCGGCGCTCCGCGATCGACACCGGGAGATTCACGTCATCGGCAGCATCGACCTCTCCCGCACCCTCGTCACCGAGAACCTGTTCGATCAGTTGAACCTGTGGGTGTACCCGATCGTCGTCGGCGCGGGCAAACGCCTCTTTCCCGATGACGGCCCGCCAGCGTCCCTCGAACTTCTCGCCGCGGAGAGTGCGTCCGAAAAGGGCACGGTTCTCCTGCGTTACCGGTCTAAGGGTTCAATTCCGTCGACGGGCGACATGGGCGTCGAGAATCGCGGCTCCTGACATTGTCGTCAGGCGAGCTGCAGCTCCTTGAGCTGCCTGCGTGACGAGATATCGAGTTTCTGAAAGATGCTGCGCAGGTGGGATTCAACAGTTCGCGGACTCAGGAAAAGCTGCGCACCGACCTCCCGCGATGTCGCGCCGGTGGCTACCAGTCGAGCAATGTGCAGCTCTTGCGCCGTGAGTTCGTCGGTTCGTCGGGCGGTGCGCTTTCTCGGATGCTCGCCGGTGGCCTGCAGCTCACGCGCGGCTCGGGCGGCGAAGGCTTCCGCGCCCATCTCCGAGAAGCGTTCGTGGGCCGTTCGCAATTGGCCACGTGCCTCCTGGCGGCGTCCCTCACGGCGTAACCATTCGCCGTAGAGCAGCTGGGCACGCGCGGCCTCGCCAGCAATGCGTGACCTGCTGAGGTGCGCGATCGCTTGCAGATACGAGTCCTCCGCCGCGGGGCCCGCGATCGTCAGTGCTCGAGATCGTGCCTCAAGCCCGAGCGCCCAGTCCGTGCCACTGGCACGCGCGCGCACGGACAAGCGCGCGAGAGCATGCGCAGCGGTCTCCGTGTCGCCAGCGCGTACAGCTGCCTCGATCAACTCGGGCAGGCCGATCGTGCTCAGGGAGAGCTCGGCAGCGTCGGATGCCTTAACCGCCGCTCCCTGCGCGGCCGAATACTCGCCGAGCCCGTTGTAGAGCACGGCGCTTGCGTAGTGCGCCATCGCTGCCTCCACGCTGCCATCGGGGTTACCGGGTTCGAGGAGGGTGCGGTTGTTCAGCTCTTCTACCGCTGCCTGGTCACCGCCCCACGCGGCGAGGATGGCCTGGGTGTGGCGCAGTTTTACTCCGCCAATCGACTCCGCGATCGCCTCCGCCTCAGAAGTCAGCTCGCGCGCGCGGGGAAGTTGCCCGCTGATGGTCAGGATGTTCGCGTGGAGTTTAAGAGCGGCGGGGAGCCTCGCCAGAGCGCCAGTGCTGCGCGATACGGCGCCAGCGCATTCCGCGAGGCGATGGGCGCGTTCGTCGTCGAGGATGCCGACCGCGAGTCGGCCCGCGAGCCAAAGCCACGACTGGCTGACATCGTCCTGGACGGCGTCGGGGCGCGTCGCCGCACCCAGTGCGTCGAGCGCGAGCCGCAAAGCCGGGACACCCGGCGAATAGCCCTCGACCATCGTCACCGCGAGCCCGTCCAGAAGCAGGTCCACCGGCCGAGGGGACTGAGCTTGCGGTGCGGCGAGAACCGTTCGCGCGACGACCGCGAGATTGGGGGCGCCGCTGACGATTGCCGTGTCCAGTGCGTGCAGGTAGGTCTCACGCGACAGGGAGGGATCGTACGGGGCAAGCGTCGCCGCAGCGTCCAGCAGCATCCCCGGAACGTCAGTACCGCGGGTGAGCTGGAATACAATCTGGGCGCGCAGCAGTGTCACGCGAGCGCGTTCCAACGAGTCAGCCGGCCCAACACCGGCGACCGCGAGCAGGTCAAGTGCGTTCTCAAATGCGCCAGCGTTGGCCAGCGAGTGCGCGGCATCCAGCGCCCGCCTGGTGCGATCGGCGACCTCAGGGCTGAGCTCGGACGCACGTCTCAGGAACGCGCCTGCCGCGGCGTGGCCGCCGCGCGCACGCGCCCTCACTGCGGAGCGCTCCAATTGGCCGGCAACCTCCTCATCAACGCCGAGTATCGCTTGAGCGCAGTGCCAGGCGCGCCGGTCAGGGTCGAGGGTTGCATCGGTGGCCGCGGCCAACGCGCCGTGCACGCGGCGGCGATCCGCTGGCAAGGCGGCCCGGTACACCGCCGAGCGAACCAGGGGGTGGCGAAATCGCACCAGCGAGTCGATCTCGATCAGTCCGGCGGCTTCCGCCGGAGCGGCGGACTCCGAGCCCATACCAAGTTCGGTGACCGCACGGCACAGCAGAGCCGGGTCTCCCGTAGGCTCAGCCGCCGCGGTGAGCAGCAGCAGCTGCGTCGTCTCGGGTAACTCACTCGAGCGTCGTTGGAATCCACTCTCGACTCGGCCAGGAACATCCGACACGTCAGGAAGCTGGAATCCGCCAGCGAGTCGGACTGCTGGCGCACTTGCGGGGAGCTCAAGGAGCGCAAGAGGGTTGCCCCGTGCCTCCGCGATGATGCGCTCGCGTACGTCGTCGTCCAGCGGAATCCGAACAGCGGCGTCCAACAGCTTTCGCGCAGAGACGCCGTCAAGTCCCGTCAGCCTCAGCTCCGGCAAGCCGGGGAAGAGGGTTCGCTGCCCGCTGATATCCCGCTCACCGAACACCATGACGAGCCGGTCGGCATCTACCCGGCGGGATACGAATGCCAGCACTTCGGCGGAAGCATGATCGAGCCACTGCGCGTCATCGACCAGACAAAGCAGCGGACCGTGCTCGGCGACCTCGGCAATCAGGTTGAGAGTAGCCAGTCCAATGAGGAACCTGTCCGGTGCTGGACCGCTTCTCAGTCCCAGAGCCACTCCGAGCGCCACCTGCTGCGGTTCGGGTAGCGCGCTGAGATGATCGAGGAACGGCGCGCAGATTTGATGAAGCCCCGCGAACGCGAACTGGGTCTCCGTTTCGATACCGGTCGAGGATTCCACACGGAATCCAGAGGCAGCGGCCACATCGCCGAGATGCGCCAGCAGTGCCGTCTTGCCGATTCCCGCGTCGCCGCGCACCACGAGGGCCGCGCTGCCGCCGGCGTGCGCCTCGATCAGCAGCTGTTCGACCTGGCGGCGCTCCAGACGCCTACCCAGAAGCTTCAACAGGTTCGCTCCGTTCAGAGACCGACTGTTTCCACAACCAAACCCTGTGGCTACCACAGCATTATGACCGATCGCGGCACTTGAGCGCCCGGATCGGCCATATCGCGCCCATCTCAGTGTTTTCTACCGACGCGAGGCCACCGCTCACGGGCGACGCTGATGACCAGGGCAGGTTCGGTCACGAGATGCCCTTGGTTGAAAATCATTCGAGCAGAGGAGAAAGACCGTGGGAACCGAAATACCTCGAACAGAAGTCTGCGATGCAGGTGCGCAGACCGCGCGGTGCAGATCCGATCAGCGACAAGCTTCCCGCCGACCGTCGGAGGACTCGGAGACGGCACTGGAGGGCTCCGTGAGCCTCGCTGCGGCTCTCGCCTCGATCATGCTGAGCCTCGGCTCCGCCGGTGCGCGGACGCGCCGGTCAGGAGGATAGAACCGTGGCGTGGAGTACGCGCGAGCTCGCCGAGCTCGCCGGGACGACGGTCAACACGATCCGGCACTATCACCGGATCGGCCTGCTGGACGAACCGGAACGGACGTACAACGGATACAAGCAGTACGGCGTTCTGGAGCTGGTGTGCCTGTTGCGGATCCTCCGGCTGGCTGGGCTTGGTGTGCCGTTGGCGAAGATCGCTCATGTCGGGGCGGGTGGGCAGGCTGCGAAAGCTGCCCTGAAGGAAGTGGACGCAGAGCTTGTTGTGCGTATCGAGCGGCTGCAGCAGGCCCGCGCCGACATTGCAGCAGTCCTTCGTGACGACGCTCCACCCGACGCACCCTTCGGTTTCGTCTCCGTCGCGTCGCGGTTGTCGGAGTCGGACCGGTCGATTGTCCACATCTGGAACCGGCTCTACGACGGGGATGCGATGACTGACCTGCGTCGGATGGTGGAGTTGGATTCGGATGCCGGCGAGGTCGGGAACGAGATCGACAGGCTCCCGGCCGCCGCGGATGAAGCTACGCGGGCGCGGCTTGCAGGAGCTCTGGCGCCGGTCCTGGCGCGCAATCTGGCCGAATACCCCTGGCTGGCAAACCCGACCGAGCACCTCGCGAAAGGGGAACGCGTCGCGCGACTGACGTTTGTCGAAGCACTCACGGAGCTGTACAACCCAGCACAGCTTGATGTGCTCGCTCGCGCGGGTGCCCTCGCGCAGCAGTTGCAGGCTGAGGTCCCAGCCCGCGAGGTAGCTGCGTCCAGCCGTCGCCACGAACATCCGCTCTCTCCCCGACTCCGGCGACCGCTACCTCTCAGGGCTTGACTGTGTTCTGGGAACACAGCCTCTAATGGTCGGCACGTCGACATCTTCGACGCCTGACAACAGAGAGGAACCACAGAAATGAACCCCACAGAGGAACTCGTCCGCAATTTCCAGGAGCTCGTGGCCCAGGTGCCCGAGTTCGTTCAACCGTTCGTCGTGATGCTCGCGTCGATGATCCCATTCGTCGAGGGTGAGGGTGGTGCGCTCGTCGGTATGATCGGTGGGCTTAACCCGATTCTCGTCGGCGTCGCAGCGGCAGCCGGCAACTTCCTCAGCGTCCTCCTCGTCGTCGTTGTGAGTTCCAGGGCGCGTGGTGCTGTGGTGGATCGCCGGGCAGCGCGCCGCCAGACCGTGAGCGTTGCTGCGGGGGGATCCGCTGCCACGGAGGGTGGATACGTTGGGACGCTCGAGGAAGTCCCGGCGAAGCCTGAGTCGAAGGGCCGGCAACGGGTCAAGAGCTGGCTTCTGCGGTTCGGCGTGCCGGGAGCCAGCATCCTCGGCCCCCTGGCGATCCCGACACAGTTCACCTCCGCGATCTTCGTTGCTGGCGGTGCCTCGCGCGGCTGGGTCCTGCTCTGGCAGGCCGTCGCGATCGCGCTGTGGACGACCGCAGCCACGGTCTCGGCCTGGGCCGCACTCACGTTCATCGTCGGCATCTGACGAACGGAGTGGCGCATGTGTAATCGGGCGCTGCATAACAAGCCGCATAACAAAGGGAGGGCTGACCAATTGTGGCCAGCCCTCCCTTTTCTCAGTCGTGACGGTGGGGATCTCAGAACATCACCGTCGCGGCATCCGTGACTACTTCGTCGGCGGCACCGGCGCGAAGAGCGCCTCGATGTCGGCAAGTTCCATCTCTGCGGTTGCCTGGATGAGCGCCAGGAGATCGGTGTCGAGTCCAGGGGAGAACTCTTCAAAGCGCTCAGGCGCGATGGTCGAGGGCACCCCGGCCGGTGCCTGCTCGTTGGCGATGAGCTCTGTACCGTCGTTCGAGGGGGAGAGCCCCTGGAAGATCTTGCCCGCCTCCGACTGCCCGGTGAGGTCGAACGTGTACTGCTTGCTCTGGAGGCCCAGATCGAGCAGTTTCTTGACCTCGGGGAACTTCTCGGCGTTCGTCTTCGGAATGGGCAGCGCCGTCTTCCAGTTCACGCCGAGGGTCTCCAACGCCTTCGCGTAGGCGTTCTCGTGTGCCTGGTCGCGAACGATCAGGTACGCGACAGTAGAGCGCGCCGTCACGTTGTCGGTCATCTCGTAGATGCGGCACTTCTGCAGCCGGCCGGTCGACTCGAGCATGAGGTTGTAGAGCAGGTCGAGAACGAGGTTGCCCGAGTTGTATACCCAGCTCCCGTTCCACGGGTTACCCGCTGCGTCGACGGGAAGCGCACCCTGCGCACCAACGAGGTAGTGGTGAATGTTGCTCTCAGAGAGGGCGATGTTGAGCGGTGTCGCGCCCCCGGAACCTGGCTTGTCGACAGGATCGGTCGGCTTGCCCGAGTATTCCGGTGACCCGTCGAGCAGCCGCGAAATGGTCGTACCGATCAGTTCGACGTGACTGATCTCTTCGGTTCCAATTCCCTGGATCAGGTCCCGGTACGGTTTCGCGCTCGGACCACGGAAGTTCATCGACTGGAACAGGTATTGCATCATCGTTCGCATTTCACCGAATTGGCCGCCAAGCCCCTCCTGGAGCGCGTTGGCTGCTGCGGGATCAGGTTCGCCCGGCACTATTTCGTTGATCAGTCGTTGCACGTGAAAAAACACTGCTACCTCCTGTTTATGATCTGCGGATTCGCAGTTCTGACTCTGCACCCGTTAGGTGCGGTGAACCAGAGGCTGGACGCGGGCGAAATGCAGGGCTACTATCGCCCGCCGTCCGACGTCCACACACGACTTGCACAGGGTTCGGAGCGGAGTTTCCCAGTTGGACCGCGCACACTTGACCAATCAGTCGCCTGCGCGCCCGAATCGCCAGGCGTGACGTGAACCTGATTCGCGTCTCCCCGACATCGACCGTCATCCACGTAGCCGCAGAGCGGGCCGCACACAGTGCCCGCTTGCTACGACACGGCAGACGCCCCATTGAGTGCGGCGCAGCCGTGTCCAGGCTCACGCTGGGCGTGAACTGACGCGCGCCGGCCCAATCCCGGAAAACATGCTTCTACTTAAAAAAGTCACCCGCGCCCAAATACTCATCGCATCACTCGTGCTCGTCGGCGTGCTCATCGCCTCATTCCTCACCATCCAGGCCACTGTCATCCGTGCGCAGAGCTTCGCAACGGGCGACAAGATTGCAAGCTCGAGCACCAAGCTCGCCACCGCCCTGACCGGCACGTCGGCCCTCGTGTCGAAGGCCAAAGTCGACAAGCACGCTGAGGCGGTACTGGCCGAAGCAAACCAGGTCGTCGTCGAGGTGCAGGAGAAAGTCGACACGGCTCCGCTGACCACCTCGATCGCGTCTCTCGCTTCCTACGCCAGCCAGGACGAGGACACCGTGATGGAACTTGCATCGACTACGCAGGCGACGTCGGCTGAACTGCGCGCTCAAGCGGCAGAGGCCGACCGCCTGGCCGCCGAAGCACAGGCCGCTGCAGCAGCGGCAGCCGCCGCAGCCCAGGCCGCAGCCAACACCCCTCACGGCGCCCGTGCAACGGCCCGCGCCCTCGCCCAGTCCACGCACGGCTGGGGCGAAGACCAGTTCTCCTGCCTCAACAAGCTGTGGCAGAAGGAGTCCGGCTGGTCCGTGAGCGCGTTCAACGCCTCGAGCGGTGCTACCGGCATCCCGCAGGCTCTGCCAGGAAGCAAGATGGCAACCGCAGGCAGTGACTGGGCAACCAACGCCTCCACCCAGGTTGCGTGGGGCCTCGACTACATCGACCGTGCATACGGCACGCCGTGTTCAGCGTGGTCGCACTCGCAGGCCGTCAACTGGTACTGATCCGTACGTAACCGACGTCCCGCGCTACAGAGCCGGCCCAGAAAGCGAAAGGCTTTCTGTAGGCTGGCTCTGTGCCATATTCACTCCGCGAGGTCCGCGACACTGTCGAGTCGCTGTGGCCGATGGCCGGCGCTGAGTCATGGGATGCATCCGGCCTGATCGCCGGTGACCCGGATGATCAGATCTCCCGCGTGCTCTTCGCCGTCGACGCCGTGTCCGAGACCGCGGCCCAAGCCGTCGAGTCGAAGACCGACCTGCTGCTCGTGCACCACCCGCTTCTTCTCCGCGGTGTCACGACAATTGCCGGCGACACGTACAAGGGCTCAGTCCTCACCCGGCTGATTCGCGGACACTGCGCGCTGCTCGCCGCGCACACCAACGCGGATGTCGTCGCTGACGGAACCTCTGGAGTCCTCGCGAAGCTGCTGGGACTGACGGATGTTGTTCCACTCGTTCCCTCCGCCGACGGCGTCAGTGGCATTGGGCGGGCCGGGCGGTTGCCCGCCACGACATCGCTCGGCCACCTCGCACACACGCTCGCGAAAATTCTCCCGGCCACGGCCACCGGCATCCGTGTCTCCGGTGATTACGACTCCGAGATCAGGACAGTGGCTCTCTGCGGGGGAGCCGGTGACTCACTGCTTCGCGAGGATACCGTGACGAGCGCCGACGTGTACATCACAAGCGACCTTCGCCACCATCCTGCATCCGAAGCCCGTGAGCAGGCCATCCTCGGCGAAGGACCGGCACTCATCGATGTCTCACACTGGGCAAGCGAATGGCTGTGGCTCGACGTCGCTGCCGCACAGCTGGCCGAACGCCTGCCGGATCTCTCGATCGCCGTGAGCGACATCCGCACAGACCCATGGGACTTCGTCGTCACACAGTGACACCAGGCCTCAACACAACTCCAAACCAGAATCACAAGGGAACCGACGTGAAATCCAGCCTCGCGGAGCAGAAGAAACTGCTCGAATTGCACACCATCGATTCCGGGCTCGCCCGCATCGCCCACCGGGAGAAGAGCCTGCCGGAGATCGCCGAGTACACGGCAGTGTCCAGGGAGCGGACGGAACTCAGCGGTCGCATCGCCGCAGAGCTCGGTGAGCTCGAGGACGCGAAGACCGAACTCGGCCGGCTGGAAAGCGATGCCGGCGTGGTCGACGCTCGCATCGCGAGGGACACCGAGCGCATGAACTCAACCTCGAGCACGAAAGACGTCGCCGCGTTCGAGTCTGAACTCGAGTCGCTCTACCGGCGCAAAACGAACCTCGAGGACATGGAACTTGTTGTCATGGAACGCGTCGAGATCGCCGAGGCACAGCTCTCCGCGACTCGCGACCTCGACAGCGACCTCGAGGTGAAGCTCCACGAGATCGGGACGAGACGCCGTGCGGCGCTCGACGAACTCGCTCAGGAGCGCGCGACGCTCACGGCACAGCGTCACCTCCTCGAGGACTCGGTAACCCCCGAGCTTCTCGCGCTGTACGAGAAGCTGCGATCGAAGACCGGCACCGGTGCCGCACTGTTCCGTGCCGGGACCTGCGGGGCGTGCACGATGTCGCTCACCGGAAACGAACTCGTGAAGGTACGCAGCGCCGAGATCGATGAGGTTCTCGAATGCCCTGAGTGCGGCGCCATCATGGTGCGCACCGAGGAGTCTGGTCTCTGGTAGCAGCGATGCTCCCCACCGCCCGGTAAGCTCGAGGTGTGAATGGGTCGGCAAGACGACCGCGTCGCCAGTAATGGTGCCGAGGAACGTCCGGGCTCCACAGAGCAGGGCGGTGGGTAACACCCACCCGGGGTAACCCGCGAGACAGTGCAACAGAAAGTAGACCGCCGGGCGCGCAAGCGCCAGGTAAGGGTGAAACGGTGGTGTAAGAGACCACCAGCGACCGGGGTGACCCGGCCGGCTCGGTAAACCTCGCCCGGAGCAAGGTCAGACAGAGGACTATGGGGCTGCTCGTCCCGTTCTCGGGTAGGCCGCTTGAAGGCTGCGGTAACGCAGTCTCTAGAGAGATGGTCGTCCAGGGCGCAGCTGCGCCTGAACAGAACCCGGCGTATCAGCCGGCCCATTCACCTTTTCACGACGGATGCCGCGCAGCGCGCTGGGCCCGCTTCCGGCTCAGCTGAGCGGTGGGATCGTGCGCACCGCGAGCGACGCGGCGCCGAGAATACCCGCGTTGTTGCGGTGGACGGCCGGCACAATCGGGGCCGTCAGCGTGAGCCGCGGCAGGAACTGTTCATGGTGCTTGGACACGCCGCCGCCGACGATGAAGAGGTCGGGGGAGAAGTACGCCTCCAGCCGGGAGTAGTAGGTCTGGAGCCGCTTCGCCCACTCCTTCCACGACAGGCCCTCCCGCTCGCGCGCCGAGTTCGAGGCTCGCGTCTCAGCGTCGACCCCGTCGATCTCGATGTGCCCGAACTCGGCGTTGGGCACGAGAACGCCGTTGTGAAGAATCGCGGTGCCGATCCCGGTGCCGAGCGTTGTCATGAGTGCGACACCCTCGATTCCCTTCGCCGCGCCGAACCTGGCCTCGGCGTAGCCAGCGGCATCCGCGTCATTGACGAACGTGATATCCCTGCCGAGGGCATCCTCGAAATACGTCTCGGCCTGGAGTCCGATCCACAGCTTCGAAATGTTCGCGGCCGACAGTGTGACGCCGTGCTTGACGACAGCGGGGAAGCAGACGCCAACCGGTGCGTCAGGGTCGTGCACCTGGAGCTGTTCGACCAATTTCACCGTCTGCGCGACGATGTCTTCCGGTGTGCCGCCTTCGGGCGTTGGCACTTTGATCCGGTCGCTCAGCAGCGTGCCTGTCGCCAGGTCGACGACGGCGCCCTTGATCCCTGTTCCACCGATATCGATGCCGACGGCGGTCGTCGGGGCGGTCATACTGCTGCTCCCGATGGCAGTGTCAGGATGTCCGCACCGGTTTCAGTGACGACCAGGGTGTGCTCGAATTGCGCTGTCATGCTCTTGTCCTTTGTTGTCACTGTCCAGTCGTCGGCCCACAGGTCCCACTCGTGGCTGCCGAGGGTGAGCATGGGCTCGATGGTGAAGACCATGCCGACTTCCATCACCGTGTCGTACTGGGGTGCTGAGTCGTAGTGGGGGATGATCAGTCCGGAGTGGAATGCGCTCCCCACTCCGTGACCGGTGAAGTCGCGAATCACGCCGTAGCCGAATCGTTTTGCGTACGATTCGATCGCTCTGCCGATCACGTTGACCTGTCGCCCGGGCGCGATTGCCTTGATGCCCCGCCTGAGGGATTCCTCAGTGCGTTCCACGAGGAGCCTGACCTCTTCGGCAGCCGTGCCGGCGATGAAGGTCCTGTTGCTGTCGCCATGCATTCCGTCGAGGTACGCGGTGATGTCGATGTTGACGATGTCGCCGTCCTCGAGCACCGTGTTGTCGGGGATGCCGTGGCAGACGACCTCGTTGACCGAACTGCACACGGACTTCGGAAAGCCCCGGTAGCCGAGCGTCGACGGGTACGCACCGTGCTCGATGAGGTAGCGGTGCCCGATCGCGTCGAGCTCGTCGGTGGTGACCCCAGGCCGCACGTTCTCGCCAACGAGGGCTATGGCATCCGCGGCAATTCGGCCGGCGGTACGGATTCGCTCGATCTCAGTCGGCGAGTACACGTTGGAGCCCGTGTATTTCGCGGGCGATTTCCGGCCGACATACTCGGGCCGGCGGATCGGCGGCGGCACCTGGCGCTCGGGGGATCTGACGCCGGCGATCAGGTGGCCGTTCGGGTCCTTAGGCATAGGATCAAGCTTAGCGATCCAGAGAGGGGCCCCCTGTGGCACAAGATCCATCCACGCAGTTCTGGTACAACCTCAAGACCGGTCAGGTCGAACGGGGTTACCAGTCGCCGTCTGTCGACCGCGCCGGACCGTTCGCGACGGAGGCCGAAGCGTCACGCGCTCCTGAGCGGCTCCGCGAGAACAGCCGCAAGTGGGCCGATGAAGAGGCCGCGGAAGACCACTGAGCCTGGTACCGCTCCGTCGGCGGAGACCCCACTGAGGTCTAGTGGTAGCTGTACTCGTCGCCGGGGTAGATCCCGTCGGACACCTCGGTGCGGAAGGCGGCTACCGCATCGGTCAGCGCGCCGCGCACGTCGGCGTATTTCTTGACGAACGACGGGATACGGCCCGTGGTGAGTCCCGCGAAGTCGGTCCAGACCAGCAGCTGCCCTGAAACGTGAGGTCCGGCGCCGACACCGATGGTCGGAATGTCGAGTTCGGCCGTGACGAGATCCGCGCTCTCGGCCGGCACCATTTCCAGGACAACCGCGAACGCTCCGGCATCCTGAACCGACCGCGCGTCGCGCAGCAGCTGTTCGACCGCGTCACCGCGGCCCTGGATCATGTGGCCGCCGAGTCCGTGCTCGCTCTGCGGCGTGAAGCCGATGTGACCCATCACGGGGATGCCGGCGGACACGATGCGACGAATCTGGTCGTGGCTCCGTTCTCCGCCTTCAAGCTTGACGGCCTGCGCTCCGGTTTCCTTCATGAACCGCAGTGCCGTCTTGAGAGCATCCTCCGGACCGTTTTCGTAAGATCCGAAGGGCATGTCGGCGACGACGAGAGCACGTTTTGCCGCACCGGCGACAGCGCGGGTGAGCGGGATGAGTTCGTCGACGGTGACGGGAAGCGTCGTGTCGTAGCCGAGCACGTTGTTTCCGGCGGAGTCGCCGACGAGGAGGAAGTCGATGCCTGCCTCGTCGAAAATCCGGGCGGTGAGCATGTCGTAGCTGGTGAGCCCGGTGATCTTGATGCCCTGCTCTTTCGCACGCTGGAAGTGGCGTGTGCGAACTCGGGCAGGGCTGGACGACGGTGCGCTCTTCATTGGCTCGCTCATGCCCGCCAGTCTATCGATCGGGCGCGCCAATTCAGGTGCCGTTCCTGCCAACGTACGGCCCGAGGAACGGATAGCCTATGAGCAGGCAACGCACGACACCTAAGGGGAGTGGATGGATAAGCAGCGCGACTTCGTTCTTCGTACTATCGAGGAGCGGGGAGTCAAGTTCGTCCGGCTGTGGTTCACCGACGTCGTCGGCACCCTGAAGTCAGTGGCCATCGCCCCGGCCGAGGTCGAGGGTGCTTTTGCCGAGGGTCTCGGTTTCGACGGGTCAGCCATTGAGGGCCTGAGCCGCTCGTACGAATCGGACCTGCTCGCTGTACCTGACCCGACAACGTTCCAGCTTCTTCCCTGGCGCGGCGAGATCGACCCGACCGCCCGCATGTTCTGCGACATCACGACGCCGGACGGTCTCCCGGCGGTGTCTGACCCGCGCAACGTCCTCAAGCGGACCCTGGAGAAAGCGGCCGACAGAGGCTTCACCTTCTACACGCACCCCGAGATCGAGTTCTACCTGCTCAAGTCGGCCAAGCTCGGCAAGGAGGGTCCGGTTCCTGTCGACTCGGCGGGCTACTTCGACAACGTTCCCGGCGGAACGGCACACGACTTCCGTCGTCGCAGCGTCCGGATGCTCGAAGACCTCGGTATTTCCGTCGAGTTCAGCCACCACGAGGCCGGACCCGGTCAGAACGAAATCGACCTGCGATATGCGGACGCGCTCACCACGGCGGATAACATCATGACGTTCCGCACGGTGATCAAAGAGGTGGCCATCGAGCAGGGCGTCTACGCGACGTTCATGCCGAAGCCGCTCTCTGACCAGCCAGGCTCGGGCATGCACACGCACATGTCACTGTTCGAGGGCGACAGCAACGCGTTCTACGAGGCGGGTGCCCAGTACCAGCTCTCCAAGGTCGGCCGGCAGTTCATCGCCGGGTTGCTCCGCCACGCGCCGGAGATCACCGCGGTGACCAACCAGTTCGTCAACTCATACAAGCGACTCTGGGGCACCGTCGGTCGTAACGGGCTTGCCGAAGCGCCGAGCTTCGTCACCTGGGGGCACAACAACCGTTCGGCGCTCGTTCGCGTTCCGCTGTACAAGCCCAACAAGGGCGGAAGCGCCCGTGTCGAGTACCGCGCCATCGACTCCGCCGCGAACCCGTACCTCGCATACTCGCTCCTCCTCGCCGCCGGACTCAAGGGCATCGAGGAAGGCTATGACCTCCCGCCAGAAGCTGAGGACAACGTCTGGAGCCTGAGCGACTCTGAGCGCAGGGCACTGGGCTACTCGGCCCTGCCCGCGAGCCTCGACCACGCCATCCAGTTGATGGAGGAGTCGGAACTCGTCGCGGAGACGCTCGGTGAGCAGGTCTTCAACTACGTTCTGGCCAACAAACGGCAGGAATGGCACGAGTACCGTGCGCAGGTGACCCCGTACGAGCTCGAGAAGAACCTCGAGATCCTCTAACCGGTCCGGCAACGGGGACTCTCGATGCGACGCGACCAGGCAACGCTCAGTGAACTCGCTCGGCTCGGCTTCGCCGGGCTGAGCGGGGTCAGGGCGCTTCTCGACGAACTCGACGGTGTCGTTACCGTCGATGTGGCAGGGCTGCTTCCTCAGTTCGGCCTCGCTGCAGATCCCGACCAGGCGCTCGGCTGCCTGGTCAGGATCGGGCGGATGCACCCGAGCGAACTCAACGAGGTATTCGCGAACCCGGGGCGCACGGAGACTCTGATCAGGCTCCTGGGCGCGTCGACGGGCCTCGCTGAGTTCTTCCAGCGGCATCCCGCCGAACTCGAACGCATCCCCGACCGGCCCCGCCGGCTTCCGACGCGCGCGGAACTGACCGAGAGCATGCTCGATTCTGTCGGCGCGAAGAACGGGTTTGCCGAGGTCACCGACGATGAGGCGTGGACCCGACTCCGGGTGCGTTATCGGCGCTGGCTGGCACGGATCGCCGCGCACGACCTGCGGGCGGTCGACCCGGTCTCGGTGTTCGACTCCGTCGCCAGAGCCCTGTCTGACGCGGCATCCGCAGCATTTGAAGCATCCATCGCGGTCGCCAGGACCCAGGTCACCCAGCCGGGGAACGGCCCGATGCTGTTTTCGGCCGATGAGGTGCGCGCGACGCGGTTTGCGGTGATCGGGATGGGCAAGGCCGGCGCTGGCGAGCTCAACTACGTCAGCGATGTCGATGTGATCTTCGTGGCGGAGGGCGACGAGTCGGCCGGGCTGTCGAACCAGCGCGCCATCGATGTGGCAACGCGACTGGCGATGCTGACCATGCGCGGGCTCGGACAGTCGGGTATCGAGCCCGAGCTCTGGGAGGTGGATCCCAACCTGCGGCCCGAGGGCAAGCAGGGAGCGCTCGTTCGCACCCTCGAGTCCCATCTGGCGTACTACGAACGGTGGGCGAAGAGCTGGGAGTTCCAGGCACTGCTCAAGGCGCGGGCGTTCGCCGGTGACGCCGAACTGGGCGAGCAGTACGTCGACGCGATAGCGCCGTTTGTCTGGTCAAGCGCGGGCAGGGAGGGCTTCGTCGACTCCGTGCAGCGGATGCGCGAGAGGGTGACCGAGCACATTCCCGCCGACGAGGTTCACTATCAACTCAAGCTGGGGCCGGGCGGACTCCGGGATATCGAGTTCACCGTGCAGCTCCTCCAGCTGGTGCACGGTGCCGTTGACGCCGGCGTGCGCGAACGTTCCACGCTGCTGGCGCTCGACGCACTGAGCGCCAACAGTTACATCGGGCGGGAGGAAGCCTCGGCCTTCGCCGCGGACTACCGTTTCCTGCGGGTCCTCGAACACCGGTTGCAGCTTGCCGGCCTTCGCCGCACCCACCTGATGCCCCGTGACAAGGAAGAACTTCGCGTGCTCGCGCGGGCGTCGACGCTCGCGCCCAACGCCGATGCGCTCGTCACCCGCTGGGAAAGTACCAAGCACGAGGTGAGGAGCCTCCACGAGCGGCTGTTCTACCGTCCGTTGCTGGCCGCGGTTGCTGCCCTCCCCGACGAGGAAGTTGCGCTGAGCCCCGCACAGGCAGAGGCGCGCCTCGCTGCCATCGGATTCAGGGACCCGAAGGGCGCGCTGTCGCACATTGCAGCGCTCACCGCGGGCGTGTCCAGGCGCGCGACGATTCAACGCCACCTGCTGCCGGTCATGCTTCGCTGGCTTGCCGAGGGCGCCGACCCCGACTACGGTCTCATCGCGTTCCGCCGGCTGAGCGAATCGCTCGGAGGAACCCACTGGTTCCTCCGAACCCTCCGGGACTCATCCGGGGTGGCCGAACGCCTCACCCGGGTGCTCAGCGGCTCCCGCTACATCGGTGAACTCCTCGACCAGATCCCCGAGGCCGCTGCCTGGCTCGCCGACAACAACGACCTTCACGGCAGGTCGCTCGCGGCCATCGAAGACGAGATGTGGGCGATTCTCGCGAGGCACGACACGGATGCCGCAGCGGCGAAGGCTATTCGCCGCGTGCGCCGCCGGGAGATTCTCCGCCTCGCACTCGGCTCGGTGCTCGGGGTCATCGAACTGCCCGAACTCAGCCGCGGCCTCACCGACATCACCACGGGAACCATCAGGGCGCTTGTCCGCCTGATCCGACGCACCGATGGCCTTGGGGAGGACAGCCTCGAGTTCGCGGTGATCGGGATGGGCAGGTATGGCGGCGCTGAACTCGGTTTCGGATCCGACGCTGACGTCATGTATGTCTACCGGGCGACGGCCATGGACAACGAGCAGTCCCACCGGGCGGCCAACCGTATCGTGGCGGAGCTCAACCGGCTGAGCGAAGACCATCGGTTGCCGCTCGACCTCGACGTCGGGCTGCGCCCCGAGGGAAAGAACGGCGCTGTCACCCGCTCGCTCGACTCCTACCGGGCCTATTACGAGCGGTGGTCGCTCACCTGGGAGGCACAGGCATTGCTCCGCGCGGACGGTGTCGCGGGTGACGACGCACTGATCACCGACTTCGAGTCGCTGGCGGACGCCATCCGTTATCCAGTGGAGATCTCGGATGCCGCGGTGCGCGAGGTCAAGCGCATCAAAGCCAGGGTCGAGAACGAGCGGCTGCCGCAGGGCGCTGACCCGTCGAGGCACGTCAAACTGGGCCGCGGGTCGTTGAGCGACGTTGAGTGGTTCGTGCAGTTGCTCCAGCTTGAGCACGGTGCTGCGATCCCAGGCCTCAGGACGACGAGTACCCTGGGGGCGCTCCAGGTAGCCGTGGAGAACGACCTGGTCACGCCGGAGAGCGCAGAACGCCTTCGGGCGGCATGGATCTTCGCGTCCCGGCTCAGGTCGGCCATGACCCTGTGGTTGAACCGCACGACAGATGTCCTGCCGAGTGACCGGATGCAGTTGAACGGCATCGCGCGGATTCTCGGGTACCCGCCGGCATCCGCCGCCCGGCTCGAGGAGGATTACCTCGCCGTGACCCGCCGCGCGCGCAGCGTCTTCGAGAAGCAGTTCTACGGGACCCCGTAGGGTTCGCGCGGCCGCCGCGGGATAGCTGGATGTCCCACCCCGCACCTGGCTTCCCTCGCCCGCGTAACGCTCATCGAAGAAGCCGTTGAGCGGACGCCGAGCGGCAGGGGGCTGACTGAGCGCGGCACGTCTGCTCAAGCAGACGGGCCGTCTGGCGGTCTTTGCCGCGTGAACGTTCCGCATTAGCGATGACGGCTACTGCGCCTTGCGGAGAGTTTCCCAGGCGAGCCATCCGCGGGTGAGGACGTAGGCGAGGATGGTCGTGATGACGAGCCATCCGTCGATCCATGCGGTCGCTTCGGCTTCGTTCGCGCCTCCGACGGCCATGGCGAATACGGTGACGGCGATCTTGTGGAGAAGGATGAGTTCCCATGCTCCGGCGATCTTGCGTGGCCAGAGGGCGACCATGAGGTTCAAGGACAGGAAGACCAGGAACCCGAATGTGCGCCACGCTTCCACGACCAGAGTGTCAGGTGAGGCCTGGAGCATCTGGGTCACCCCGTAGATCACCGCTCCGACAGTGAGGAGAGCGTTGAAACCCATCAGCGATCGGCCGATCCGGTCGGCTACGACGGATCGCTGGCCGAAGTCTGCTTGAGCGCGTATGTCAGTCATATCGTTCACTTCTTTCTTGTCGTGTTCAATGAGGGGGATCCCTCGAGGTGGTGTCGTGCTTCGAGATCGATCCGGGATTCGGGGGCCGCCAGAGGCGGGCCGGGTCAGGACTCGAGGCCAGCGCCGCGGAACGTGGGCACCTCGGCGAGGAGGCCCGCGATGCTCGGGTTGTCCTCATTGCGGCGCCGGTGCAGTTCCTCGATCTTCGTGCCGAGCTCGGGGTCGTTGTCGTCGCTGATATCAAAGATGTCTAGACGTTCGACGAGCTCGAGGCCGATTACGTCCATGGCGTAGGTCGCCCGGTGAGTCAGGAACTCGAACAAGCCCGCAAGGTCGTCGAGGACGAAGATGCAGCTGTACTCGTAGTCACCGCCGTGGTCGCGGCCCGCGACGTACGATCTCACCGACGGAATGGTCTCGCCCATCGTGCGCCAGGCGGCCAGTGCGGCCTCGATCTGCTCGGGGGTCGTCGTGGGCTTCAGTGTCGCTCGGTTGATGTGAAAGATCATGATGCCTCTCGGTCTAACGTTGTTAGATGCTATAACGTTGTTAGAGTACATGATGTGACTTTAATATCAACGGCGTCGGATACGGTGCTGGAGGAGGGAAGGTGGCTGAGGTGACGAGCAAACAGCGGCGAGATCACGAGAAGACTGCCGTGCGCGAGCGGATCGTGGTGTCGGCGATGAATCTGCTTAAGGCGGAAGGTGCTTCGGGTGTGACGATGCGTCGGGTGGCCGAAGCCATGGACTACACCGCACCTGTCGTCTACCAGCATTTCGCCAACAAGGACGACCTGATCGGCGAACTCGTTCGACAGGGGTACAGCGAACTGGTGGCTCGCTTGGACGCGGCGCACAACGACACGGACCCCGACACGCGCCTTTCCGCGGTTGCGGCGGAATACCTGCGGTTCGCCGCTGAGAACGAGCACCTCTTCGAAGCGATGAACGGCACCGCCCTTCCTCCTGACGTGCGTTTGGCCGCCGCCAGGCCGGCGATCGGCGTCCTGTCGAAGCTCGTGGACGACTGGGCCGAAAGGCATCGGGTCGAACTCGAAGCGAAAGAGGCTTACGAGATCATCTGGGGGACTTTGTACGGCATCGCCGCGCTCGGACGCCTCGGAACAATCGGACCAACCCAGGCACGCCAACTAGGAGTGCGCGCACTAGAGCTCCTGCTGCGCGGATGGAGTTGCGGCAAATAAGCTGCTGCCATCGACCTGCAGGTAAACCTCGTATCCACAGACGTCCGCTCAACGACGCCGGCGCCCATGGGCGCCCGACCACACCCTCGCACGCCCTCATCCCGCGGGTTTCGCTCTCGATGTGCGCTACTCGGCCAGAAAGGGTTGCGTCGGGCGCCTCGGAACGTTGCTCGGCCACGAAGGGCTCGAGTGTGGCGGATTCTTGCGCCGTTTCTGGCCGAGCAGGCGCCAGACGGTTAACGAGTGCGGGCCGCCCACCCCGAGAGGTGGACGGCCCGCACATGCGTTCCTGGTTACACGCCGTAGTAGAGCTCAAACTCGAACGGGTGCGGACGCTGAGCGAGGGGCTTGATCTCGTGCTCGCGCTTGAAGTCGATCCAGGTCTCGATCAGTTCACGCGTGAACACGTTGCCCTGAAGGAGGAACTCGTGGTCTGCCTCGAGCGCCTGAAGGGCACCCTCGAGCGATGACGGAACCTGGGGGATGCTCTTCGCTTCTTCCGGGGGCAGTTCGTAGAGGTCCTTGTCGACCGGCTCGTGCGGCTCGATGCGGTTTTTGATTCCGTCGAGGCCTGCCATCAACTGCGCGGCGAACGCGAGGTACGGGTTACCTGATGCGTCTGGGGCGCGGAACTCGATGCGCTTGGCCTTCGGGTTCGTTCCCGTGATGGGGATACGAATGGATGCCGAACGGTTTCCTGCCGAGTAGACGAGGTTGACCGGTGCTTCGAAGCCGGGGACGAGACGGTGGTAGCTGTTGACCGTCGGGTTCGTGAAAGCGAGGACGGCGGGGGCGTGCTTGAGCAGTCCACCGATGTACCAGCGTGCGACATCCGAGAGTCCGCCATAGCCTGCCTCGTCGTAGAACAACGGGGTGTCGCCGTTCCACAGCGACTGGTGGGTGTGCATTCCCGATCCGTTGTCACCGAAGAGCGGCTTCGGCATGAACGTGGCGGTCTTGCCCCACTGCTGTGCCGTGTTCTTGACGATGTACTTGAACTTGAGGATGTCGTCGGCCGAGTGCACCATCGTGTCGAACCGGTAGTTGATCTCACCCTGGCCGGCAGTGCCGACCTCGTGGTGGCTGCGCTCGAGGATCAGGCCAGCGTCGATGAGCTTGAGGCAGATGTCGTCGCGGAGGTCAGCGTGCTGGTCAACGGGGCTGACCGGGAAGTAGCCGCCCTTGTACGGGGTCTTGTTGGCGAGGTTTCCGCCGGGCTCTTCGCGGCCCGAGTTCCAGGCACCTTCGCTGGAGTCGACCGAGTACGAGCTCGAGTGCTGGTTGATTTCGTAGCGCACGTCGTCGAAGATGTAGAACTCCGCCTCAGGGGCGAAGAACGCCGTGTCAGCGATGCCGGTCGACGCGAGGTACTTCTCAGCCTTCTTCGCGACCTGGCGGGGGTCCTTCGAGTAGATCTCGCCGTTGCGCGGGTTGTAGATGTCGAAGACGATGATGAGCGTGCGCTCGATGCGGAACGGGTCAATGTACGCCGTCGTCACATCCGGAATCAGCTGCATGTCGGACTCGTGGATGCTTGCGAATCCCCGGATGGACGAGCCGTCGAACAGCTGCCCGACCGTGAAGAATTCCTCGTCGACGGTCGATGCCGGGATGTTGAAGTGCTGCTGTACACCGGGAAGGTCCGTGAAACGGATGTCGACGAACTTGACGTCCGTGTCCTTGATGAACTTGAGCACCTCGGAAGAATCGCTGAACATATGGAGAACTCCAAAAGGGTTGGAACCGAGAAGGATGCAACGTGCAACCTCTTGAAGGGTATGCAGCCGGGGTTACCCGACAGTGACACCCATGTTTCTGGCATGTTACACGTCTGAAGCCGACGTAGGATTTAACAATGCCTGCAGACAGCCGCCCCAACGCCCCATCCGGCGACATCGCTCCCAGCCGATACCCCGGCGAGCGACTCGGGCTTCCGGAGAGCGGTCAGCACAGCGTGGCACGGCTCGGAAGGAGACTCGGCGCTCTGACCGTCGACTGGATCATCGCGATGCTTGTTTCGGCGATGTTCTTCAACGCGGACGCGTGGGCGAACATGCTGGTTTTCGCCGTTCTCCAGATCGTTTTTCTGCCGACAATCGGTGCGAGCATCGGACACCGCGTGTTTGGTCTGCGGCTTATCCGGGTAACCGGCGGCTGGGCCGGCGTTTGGCGGCCGATCGTCCGAACCGCCCTGCTTGTGATCGTGGTCCCCGCCCTGGTCTGGGACTCAGACCAGCGCGGATTCCACGACAAGGTCGCCGGAACCGTCCTCATTCGCGGCTGAGGACGTTCCGGGCATAACGACTACCGCGCGCGCTGCGGCTTGACCTTGAAGGGGTCGACGCCCTTCGGGATGGGCAGGCCATTCGAGCTCAGCGACGACAGGCGGTTGACGATGGCAAGCACCTCTGGCTTGGTCAGCGTCGACTTGACCTTGCGGACAGTCTTGGGCAGCTTGTGCAGCGGAATCGAATCAGCGTCAGGTCCGACGTAGAGAACGGTGACGGGGACGTTGGGAAGCACGCGCTTCACCTTGCGCTTCTCGTCTTCGACGAGGCGGGTGACGCGCGAGCGAGGGCCCTCGCCGACGAGGATGACACCGCCGCGTCCGACGGCGCGGTAGACGGCGTCCTGGGTTTTTGCATTCGCGTTGACGGGCATTTCGCTTCCCTGCCATCCGCGGGGGAGTGAACTGCGGAACACGGCACCGACGGCACCGGGCTGCCCGGCGATCTGGCCGTACGCGGCTTTTTCGGCTTTGCGGCCGAGGACGATCATTGCCGCGAGGATGCCGGCGAGCACGCCCGCGATGATCCAGAGGACAAGGCCGAAGACGCTGCCGCCCGAGATGAGGATCGCGAGGGCGACGGAAACAGCGATGCTCCCGAAGAACGCGAGGAGGATCCACCAGACGGCGGTCTTGTCGTAGCGGCGGGTCATCTGGAACACCTGCCACATTTGCTTCAAACGGCCTGGTTCCTTCGCAGCCTTAGCTGGCTTTTCTTTGCGTGCCATGGGATCAAGGATACCGGCATCCGCAAGCCTCCGATGTGCCCGGTCGATCGTGATTTTGCGCGGTGGGCGAAGCCTCTCACCGGCGCGATGCATCCGGACCCCTCACACCCGCGGGTCCGGGGGACCGGCCCCGCCGTTCGAAGGCTCCAGGTCCGCGCGGGTCGGCACACGGGGAGAATCGGCGGATGACGAGCAGAACCGCGCTGATCAGAGGATGGGCGACACCGCGCAGCACCGCCGATGCAGCTGCGCGCGGTGTCGGTCCCTCCCACGATCTCGGAGCGACGGATGTGGAGCGGGAGCACGGCGCAATTGTGACCGGCCAGGATGGTGTGCTGTGTGGGTATCGCCTTGTGCGCGTCATCTCGCACACCGCTGAGGGGACGACGTGGCTGGCGGTACCCGCCGAGACAGCCGCACGCACCTTCGAACCGGACGGCCCGCCAACGCCGGACGCGATCGAGCTCACGCGACTCGTGGGCCAGCCCCCGTCGGGTATCGCCGCAGCAGCGGCCGGGCTCTCACCCTACGTTCACGCCGCCATCGACGTGGCCACCGATGACACAGGTTCCGTCATCCTCATCGCGGAGCGCACGCAGCGCACGCTCGCCGAGCTTCTCACCGAACGCAGGACGCTCGTGCTGGGGGAGGCGGTCACCATCCTCGCACCGGTCGCCGCCGGGCTCGCCGCACTCACCGGGGCGGGCATACCGCACGGCGCGCTCACCACGGATGCAGTCGCCTTCACACCGGACGGTCGTCCCGTCATTACCCGGCTCGGGGTTCGGGTCGCCCCCGCACCCGACAAGGCGACAGCCGGGACGCTGTGGCAACAGGATCGCCTGGCCTTCGGTGAGATCCTCCGCGGCGTACTCGACAGGTGCGGGTACCCTGTCGGCGATGCCGTGCCGTCGCTGCTGCGGTGGTTCGACCGGACCGTCGCTGACTCTCCCGACGCCGTGTTCTTCAGCCAGTTGGAGTTGCGGCTCTTCGCCCTGGCGGATCCCCTTCCCGTCGCTTTCAGCCGGGGGACAACGGCAGCGGATGTGCCGGAGGCCCCCGTGGGTGCGCGTCCGGGGTTTCCCCGCAGCGCGCACCCCGAGGCGCGAGCGGGCGGCGGCTCGCTGTCGTGGCTCCTCACCGGCAGCGGGCTTGATCTGGTGGCCGATCTCGCCGACGGATTCTCGCCGGCGAAGCTGATCAGGGAGAGAACCGCCGGTGTTGGAGGCTGGCTCCGACGAACCCTCAGCGGGAGGGCGGCTCTTATCGTGGTCGCTACGGTGGTCGCGATCACTACGGTCTGGGGCGGGTTGAGCATGCTCCCCGGTTCGACGGCAGCCCCGAAGCCGACCCCGACGGCTCCGGCGCACGCACCTGTTGCACTCAGCGACGCCGAGCGCACGGCCATCGGCGCTGAGGATCCGGACGCCGCACTTCGAGCGCTTCTTGGGGTCCGTGCGCGGTGCCTCGCGAGCGGCAACGTGGACTGTGTCGCGCTCGTCGATGAGGACGCATCAGCCGCGGAGGCCACCGATGTACACGCGATCGAGTCGAATGACACTGCCCCGCTGAGTGCCCTGCCCGCGACCGGCGTTGCGGGGCTGCAGACGGAACTGATCCAGCGCACAGGGAACGCCGTGTTGTTTCGCGTCGGTGGTGCACCGGACACAACAAACCAGCCGGTGCTCGTCCTCGTGATGAAGACGAACACCGGCTGGTTGTTGCGGGACCTTGCGGAGCCCGACGGATTTTCCTGACTAGATGCCGAGGTCGGCCTCGAAAGCGCCTGCTTCGAGACGGTTCTTGACCGCGACGAGGTAGCCGGCAGCATCCGCACCGTCAACGATGCGGTGGTCGTACGACAGTGCGAGGTAAACCATGGAACGGATCGCGATGGCATCCTGGCCGGCTGCCTTCACGACGACGGGACGCTTCACGACGATGCCGGTTCCGAGGATCGCGGACTGCGGGAGGAACACGACAGGGGTGTCGAAGAGCGCTCCACGCGAACCGGTGTTGGTCACCGTGAACGTGCCACCGGAAAGCTCGTCTGGCTTGAGCTTGTTGGCACGGGTCCGGTCGGCGAGATCGGCGATCTGTGCGGCGGTCTCGGCGATGTTGAGGTCGGTTGCGTTGCGCACCACAGGGGTGAGCAGGCCGCGCTCGGTTTCAACGGCGATCGAGACGTTCTCGTGGTCAGGGTAGACGATCGAGTCACCGTCGATGGTCGCGTTGACGACCGGGTACGCGGTGAGTGCCTCGGCTGCTGCCTTGACGAAGAACGGAAGGAAGGAAAGCTTGTTGCCCGTCTTCGACAGGAACTCGCCCTTCACCTTGTCGCGGAGCGTCGCAATGTTGGTTACGTCGACCTCGATCACCGTGGTGAGCTGAGCTGAGGTCTGCATCGACTGGACGGCGCGCTCGGCGACGACCTTGCGAAGACGTGACATCGGCTGCGTGGTTCCACGGAGCGGTGAGATCTCGAGCGGCTTGGCCTTCGCCGGTGCGTCGGACGCGGATGCCTTCGACGATCCAGCCTGCAGGACGTCTTCCTTGCGGATGCGGCCGCCGACACCGGTACCGGTGATCGTCGACAGGTCGACACCCTGCTGGTTGGCGAGGCGCCGGACCAGGGGCGTGACATATCCGCTGCCGAGCGATTCGCCGCCAGCGGGAGCCTTCGCCGGAGCCGGTGCTGCCGGAGCAGGTGCTGACGGTGCGGAAGGCGCTGCGGGCGATGGAGTCGCGGGAGCAGGCGCTGCAGGGGCGGGAGCCGCGGCGGGCGCGGGTTCCGGTGCTGCGGGCGCCGGGGGAGCAGGTGCGTCTGCGGGGGCCTCGGCCGGTTCGGCCTGGGCTTCCTCAGGAACCTCGGTCGACGGCTGGACCGACGGAGCCTCGGCCTCGTTGGTCTCCGCCTCCGCGGATTCCGCCGGCTGCTCTTCAGCAGATTCAGCGGCAGGCTCTGCCTCGGCGGCAGGCTCTGCGTCACCGGCCGGTGCGGATGACCCGTCACCGATCTTGACGAGAGCTGTACCGACCTCGACCGTTTCGTCTTCCTGCACGAGGATCTCTTCGATCACACCGGCAACTGGCGACGGGATTTCGGTGTCGACCTTATCGGTCGATACCTCGAGCAGCGGTTCGTCGACCTCAACCCGATCCCCGACGTTCTTCAGCCAGCGGGTGACCGTACCCTCGGTGACACTCTCGCCGAGTGCCGGAAGGCTTACGGATTCTGACATGACCTTGTCTCCTTTGAAACCAATTCTTGCTGTATGAGCTTAGTGACGAACGCGCCCGCGGCGGGCGAGAACTAGAGTGCGTGCAGGGGCTTTCCCGCGAGGGCGAGGAACGCCTCGCCGAGCGCTTCGCTCTGTGTGGGGTGGGCGTGGATCAGAGGAGCGAGGTCCTCCGGGTACGCTTCCCAGTTCACAGCGAGCTGGCCTTCAGTGATGAGTTCGCCGACGCGTGCGCCGATCATGTGGACGCCGACAACCGGGCCATCGATGACGCGAACGACCTTGACGTTTCCGGCGGTTCCGATGATCTCGCTCTTGCCGTTGCCGGCGAGGTTGAAGTCGTACGCCTTGATCTTGTCCGCGCCGTACTGCTCAGCAGCCTTCGCCTCGCTAAGTCCGACCGATGCGACCTCGGGGTCGCAGTAGGTGACTTTGGGGATGTTGACGTCGGGGATGAGGACCGGGTTGAGTCCGGCGATCTCCTCGACGGCGAAGATGCCCTGCTGGAAGCCGCGGTGAGCGAGCTGCAGGCCGGGAACGATATCGCCAACCGCGTACAGGCCGGGGATGTTGGTCTCGAGGCGTTCGTTGGTGATGACGAACCCGCGGTCCATGGTGACGCCGACCTCTTCGTAACCGAGGTTGGCCGTTGACGGTCCACGACCGACAGCGACGAGAAGGAGCTCGGCCTCGATGCTCGTTCCGTTTTCGAGCGTGATGACCACGCCGTTCTCGTCCTGGGTCACGCCCTGGAAGCGCACGCCGAGCGAGTAGTTGATGCCGCGCTTGCGGAACGCACGCTCGAGTCCCTTGCTCATCGCCTCGTCCTCATTGGGGACGAGGTGCGGGAGAGCCTCGATGATCGTGACGTCTGAGCCGAACGACTTCCACACGCTGGCGAATTCGACGCCGATGACGCCCCCGCCGAGTACGGCAACCTTCTTGGGCACGAAGTCGAGTTCGAGTGCTTCTTCGCTCGTGATGACGCGACCGCCGATGTCGAGACCGGGGAGCGAGCGGCTGTATGAGCCCGTGGCGAGGATGACGTTCTTGCCGGTAACCGTCGTGTCGCCAACCTGTACTGTCGTCGGCGACGTCAGTCGGCCTTCACCTTCGATGACCGTGATTCCGCGGGCCTTGATCAGGCCCTGGAGTCCCTTGTACTTCTTCGCGACGATTCCTTCGCGGTACGCGGTGACGCCAGAGATATCGATGCTGTCGAACGTGGCCTTCACGCCGTACTTGGCCGAGTCACGCGAGACGTCGGCAACCTCGGCCGAGTGCAGAAGCGCTTTGGTTGGAATGCAGCCGCGGTGGAGGCAGGTACCACCGAGCTTGTCCTTCTCTACAAGTCCGACGGTGAAGCCGAGCTCGCTAGCGCGCAATGCCGCTGCGTAGCCGCCGCTTCCACCACCGAGAATGACGATGTCAAAATTCTGCTCCGACACTGAGTTGCTCCCTCGTGCATCTGGGTTCATGCGTAAGTCACCGTCCCTGGGTCGGGGTGGTAACGCGGTAGGCGTTTTACTGCCCATACGACCTTACTACGGGCGGGAAAAGTCTTCGGCCATCCGGAGAAGCGATCGAACGGCAACTCCGGTCGGGCCTGTCCCGGTGAATCCATACGCGGATTCACCGTTGGTGCCGGATCCGGCGATGTCGAGGTGGGCCCATGGGATCGATGGAGCGTCGGGCTCATCGCTCGTCTTTCCGATGAACTCGCGCAGGAACAGACCGGCGAGGAGCATTCCGCCCGCACGGTTGCCGACCTTGGCGTTCACGAGGTCGGCCACATCTGAGCGAAGCAGCCCCTTGAGTTCCTCGGCGAATGGCATCTGCCACATCGTTTCACCTGTCGCCTTCGCGGCATCCAGAACCTGCGCGACGAACGCGTCATTTCCCATCACGCCCGAGTAACGGTTGCCGAGCGCCACGACGGCGGCGCCGGTCAGTGTTGCGACATCGACGATGGCATCCGGCATCTCGGCACTCGCGGCAACCAGGCCGTCGGCCATGACCAGCCGGCCTTCGGCGTCGGTGTTGGTGACCTCGACGGTTGTCCCGTTCTTGATCCGAAGTACGTCGCCGGGGCGAATGGCCGTTCCTGACGGCATGTTCTCCGCGATGCAGAGCCAGGCGGTGACCCGAACGTTGAGCTTGAGTTCGGCTGCCGCGCGAACGACGGCGAGGACTGTGGCCGCGCCGGTCATGTCATCTTTCATGCCGAGCATGGAGGCTGCGGGCTTGAGGCTCAGTCCACCGGTGTCGAAGGTGATGCCCTTGCCGACGAGTGCGAGGTGGCGGGCGGCGCCTTCCGGTGCGTATGCGAGTTTCACGAGACGCGGTCCGCGGCTCGAGCCCTGGCCGACCCCGAGGATCCCACCGAAGCCGTCGCGCTTCAGGGCGTCTTCGTCCCACACGGTCACGTCGATGGGCAGGTCACGAACGGATGCCTCAGCCGCTGTGGCGAGCGTCTCCGGGTACAGGTCGTTGGCGGGCGTCGCCGCGAGGTCCTTGACCTCAGCGACGGCGCTGGCGATGACGAGTGCGCGCTCGGTGAGGGTGGTTGCCTCTTCACTGCCCGCCAGTGCGTGGTCAGCGACAACGGTCACACGCTCGACGGGGCTCTTCTGGCTGTCAATCGATGTGCCCTTGTACGCGGTAAAGGAGTACGCGCCGAGCGCGGATCCTTCAAGCACAGCGGCCAGGGCGGCTGCGTCATCGAGAGGGAGGGCGATGGCAACCGACGTCGCGCCGGCGAGCTGCCTGACCGCGGATCCCGCGGCGAGACGAAGCGCATCGGGGGAGATGGTTGCCCCGATGCCGATAATCGCGACGGTCGGAAATTCAGCGGTGCCTGGCACGCGAACGAGCTGGTCGACCGCGCCAGTGACGCCGACGGCGCTCAGTGAGGCGGAAAGGAACTCGAATCCGTTCGGGGCGTGCAGCCGGGGTGTCTTCCCCTCGGCGGTCGCGCCGACGACGAGGACGTCGGCGGTCAGATCGGAGGCGGAGCGGGAGACGGAGAGTTCGGGAGCGACCATTACTTAATGCTAGTCCGTGGCACCCGTGCGGCAGTCACCGGCCTGTTCGCTCTGGGCGCGCGTTCGCCGTCGCGTCACGGCAGGTTCGCTGCTCGACGCCGTTTAGAGTGGATGCATGAGCGTTTCCGGCGATCTGTTCGAGCTGACCCCAGCGGCATCCGCTGTGCCCCAGGGGCTTGACCTCGTGATCGCACTCACCGGGTTCTCCGATGCCGGTGGTGCGGCTGGCCAGTTCAATGAGTACTCCCGCGAGGCGGTGTCGAGCGAACCGATCGCCGTCTTTGACAACGACCTGTTGCTCGACTACCGCGCACGGCGCCCGATCATCTACTTCAACGAGGACCGCCTCACCGAGTACTCACCTCCGGCGCTCCAGCTCTCGCTGGCCGAGGACGACATGCACCGGCCGTTCCTCATGCTGACCGGGTACGAACCCGACTTCCTGTGGGAGCGCTTCGTCCGGGATGTCATCGCGCTGATCGACCGTTTCGGCGTCGCCCGCACGATGTGGGTCCACGCGATCCCGATGCCGGTGCCGCACACCCGCCCGATCGGCGTCACAGTGAGCGGGACGCGCGAAGACCTGATTGAAGCGATGAGCGTCTGGCGTCCTCACACCCAGGTCCCGGCGAACGTTCTTCACCTGCTCGAGTACCGCCTCACCGAACGCGGCTCCGATGTCGCTGGCTTTGCGCTGCTGATTCCGCACTACCTCGCCGACACCGAGTTTCCCGCGGCGGCACTCGCGACGATCGACAGCATCAGCGCCGCAACGGGGCTCATCCTCCCGACCGACGAGCTCAGGGAAGAGGGCAGGGACTTCGTCTCTCGCATCGACGAGCAGGTCCAGGGCAACGAGGAGCTTCAGCGCCTCGTCGGTACCCTCGAGCAGCGTTACGACGCCTACATGGAGAACAACTCCCTGAAGTCGCCACTGATGGACTCCGACGGCGAACTCCCGAGCGCCGATGAGATCGCGGACGAACTGGAGAAATTCCTGGCCGCACGCAAGGGCCACGACGACGGACCGTCAGGGAGCCAGGGCCCACGAGCCTGATCGCCGCCTGGCTTAGGCTTGACGGGTGAATTCCCGCAGATCCTGGTTCGTCTTCTGGGTCGGTGTTGTCGCCTACATCGCGGCGGTGATGCAGCGGTCAACGCTGGGTGTTGCGGGCGTATCCGCCGTCGAGAGGTTTGATGCCTCGGCGTCAGCGCTGAGTACGCTCGCGGTGGTTCAACTCATCGTGTACGCAGCACTTCAGGTTCCCATCGGTGTTCTCATCGATCGGCTCGGCCCGCGCCTTCTCATCATCTGCGGACTGTCGCTCATGGTTGCGGGGCAGGTCGTCCTTGCCTTCGCCCCCTCGATCGGTGTCGCCGTCCTCGGGCGGGTTCTGGTTGGCGCCGGTGACGCGGCTATTTTTGTCTCGGTGATGCGACTCGTGACGTCGTGGTTCTCCGGGCGCACGGTTCCCCAACTGTCACAGTGGATGGGCAACCTCGGCCAGGCCGGCCAGATCCTCTCGGCGATCCCATTCGCGTGGGTTCTTCACGAGGCAGGGTGGACGTCAGCGTTCCTTGCCGCAGCATCCTTCGTCGCGCTTGCCCTCGTCCTGTCGCTCGCGGTGATTCGCGACCGCCCCGCCGCTTCGACCGAGCAGCCCCGGGTGGCGACCCTCGGCGAGGCACTCAGGGAACTGCGGGCAAGCTTCGCGCGCCCCGGCACCCAGCTGGGCTTCTGGGCCCACTATTCGACACAGTCGTCCGGCACAGTGTTCTCACTGCTGTGGGGCTACCCGTTCATGGTCTACGCCATGGGACTCGACGAGCCTCTTGCCGCGTCCATGCTTCTCGTCGTCGTGGCATCCGGCGTCATCATCGGTCCTGTCCTCGGCCTGCTCTCGGCGAGGTTCCCGTACAGGCGAAGCAATCTCGTTCTCGGGATCGTGCTCGTGATCGGCGCGGCGTGGGCGCTCTTCCTGAGCTGGCCCGGTGTGCCCCCACTCTGGCTGCTCATCCTCCTCCTCGTCGTCCTCGGCGCGGGCGGTCCAGGGTCCCTGATCGGATTCGACTTCGCCAGGACCTTCAATCCCGTGCGCGTGCTCGGCGCAGCCAACGGCGTCGTCAATGTCGGGGGATTCCTCGCGAGCTTTGTCATGATGTTCCTGATCGGTGTGATCCTCGATTTTCAGGCCGCCCCCGGAGCCGGTACCGCCGAGCTCTACAGCATCTCCTCCTTCAAGATCGCGTTCCTTGTGCAGTACCTCGTGATCGGATTTGGAGTGGTCATGCTGATCGGTGCTCGCAAGCGGACGCGTCGCAGAATTGTCATGGACGAGGGAATTGAAGTGGGGCCTTTGTGGGTTGCAGCTATAGAGAGATTCCGACGCCGCCGCTGAGGTCGCCACAGGGCGGGCGCCGGGTAACAGGACCCATGGCGGGGTAGCTGACGAAAACGTGGCATAATGCTCATAAGGACCCGTTCAGGTTCCCGAGGCATGCACGTCGTGAAGCGAGCAGTGAAGCGCCCGGACTTGACATGGGTCCTCGTAATGTCCGAAAACAATATGGACCTGCGGGCGAGTTCTGGCGACTCTTTCGCTCGGGGGACTGAAAGGTGCTCTTATGGCCACCAAGGCCGCACAAACTTCGGCAGAAGAAGAACAGACGACAGCGACAGCCGCAGCCGTGAAGGCTCCGGCAGCGAAGAAGATAACAGCAGCAGCAGCGGCAAAGGCAGCGAAGGCAGCAGCCGCCGACGACGCGCCGGTCAAGGCGCCCGCGAAGCGTGGGGCAAAGAAGAAGACGGCCGATGTCGTCGACGAGGCCGCCGCCGCTCCTGACATCGCCGACGACGATCACGACGACGACGACAGCAAGCCGAGCACGATCGCGACAGAAGCGCTTCCACAGGGTGCGCTGGTTCTCTCTGCGACCGACGACGAGGATGAGCTCCCCGTCTACTCCTCGGCCATCACCGGTGCAACAGCCGACCCGGTCAAGGACTACCTCAAGCAGATCGGAAAGGTCGCGCTCCTCAACGCGGCCGAAGAAGTCGAGCTTGCCATGCGCATCGAGGCGGGCCTGTTCGCCGAGGACAAGCTGTCACAGATGGATGACGCCGCAAAGCGCACCCAGCTGGGCCGCGAACTGACGTGGGTAGCCAAAGACGGCGCGCGGGCGAAGAGCCACCTCCTCGGAGCGAACCTCCGCCTCGTGGTTTCTCTCGCCAAGCGTTACACGGGCCGCGGAATGCAGTTCCTCGACCTGATCCAGGAGGGAAACCTCGGACTCATCCGTGCGGTTGAGAAGTTCGACTACACCAAGGGCTTCAAGTTCTCGACCTACGCCACCTGGTGGATTCGTCAGGCGATCACCCGCGCAATGGCCGACCAGGCCCGCACCATCCGCATTCCCGTGCACATGGTCGAGGTCATCAACAAGCTCGCCCGCGTCCAGCGGCAGATGCTGCAGGACCTCGGCCGCGAGCCGACGCCTGAAGAGCTCAGCCGCGAACTCGACATGACGCCGGAGAAGGTCATCGAGGTGCAGAAGTACGGTCGCGAACCGATCTCACTTCACACGCCCCTCGGTGAAGACGGAGACAGCGAGTTCGGTGACCTCATCGAGGACACCGAGGCTGTCGTTCCCGCCGACGCCGTCGGCTTCACCATGCTGCAGAAGCAGCTCGAAAGCCTGCTTGACTCACTGAGCGAGCGCGAAGCCGGAGTCATCCGGATGCGCTTCGGCCTCGGTGACGGTATGCCCAAGACCCTCGACCAGATCGGCGACACCTTCGGTGTCACGCGTGAGCGGATCCGCCAGATCGAGTCGAAGACGATGGCCAAGCTGCGCCACCCGTCCCGGTCGCAGTCGCTTCGTGACTACCTTGAGTAAACCGACAGGTCTGCACTACGTCCTTCCCATTGCCGCCGGTCGCGTGACGCGCTTTGTCACGCGACTGCGCGGAGGCGGAAGCGCGATGCCCGGCGTCGTGGTGCAGAAGCTTGCGCCGCACATCATGCGGGACGTCGCCTCACAACTGCCATACGGGGTCGTGTTCGTCCTCGGTTCGAACGGCAAGTCGACAACGACAAACCTGCTTTCCGCGATCATGCGCGAGCACGGTCTCCGCGTCTTCACGAACCCCTCCGGCGCCAACATGCCGCAGGGCATTGCATCGGCGATCCTCGCTGAGACGAGCCTCACCGGCCGCATGGATGCCGATATCGCGATCCTCGAGATCGACGAGGGTTACGGGGCGGCCATCGCGAGGCAGCTGAAGCCTGAAACGGCAGTCATTCTCAACCTGCTGGTTGACCAGATCTATCGCTTCGGTGAGCCGGATAAGGTCGCTCAGATGTTCCGCGGTATTGCCGCGGAAATCGGATCGTCGATCGTGCTCAACCGCGACGACAACTTCCTGGGCAAGCTCGGCAGCGAACTTGAGGCCGAGGGCCGGCTCGCCGTCGATTACTTCGGCGCAACGCCGGAGGTACAGGCCGCTGCCCCGCACGGCCAGGTCTCCGCTCGTGACTTCACCGACGCCGCAGCGACGCTCACGCGTCCCGCTGTTGCCGAGGTCGTTCGTGCCGACGGTTACGACGCTCAGATCTCGTTCGCGGGGACTGTGCACGACATCCGGATGCCGTCACGCGGCCTGCACTACGCGGTGGACATCGCTGCGGCGTTCACCCTTGCCGCACGGACCCTCGGCGACAAGTTCGATATCCACCGGGCGATCACCGCTGTGCAAACAACGAAGACCGTCTACGGTCGCGGTGAGATCCTGCAGGTCAACGGCGTTGAGATCGAAATCCTCATGCTCAAGAACCTCGCGAGCCTCCAGCTGAACCTGGACTACCTCCAGGAGACGCCTGACTCCGTGCTGTTCGCATACGACGAGTCGAGCAAGGACCCGTCCTGGCTCTATGCCGCAGACCTGAGCCGGCTCGACCATGTCGACGTCATCTCGGGACCCAAGGGTGCCTTCGTGGCGCTTCGGCTGGCGTACGAGGGCAAGGACTACGGCGTCATCGAACCCGACATCACGAAGGCGGTGCAACGGATGCTCGACGGCCCACGGCCGAAGAGCGGTCGCCACACGTTCTTCCTCGACTATGACCAGATGATGGCGACCCGTCGCTACCTCGGCTACAAAGACCTGGAAGCGGGTGCAGCATGACGATCTCGGTTCTGGAACTCTACCCGGCCCACCTCTCGCTGAACGGTGACGTCGGCAACCGCACTGCGCTGGTGCGGCGGATGCGCCTCGCCGGCCTCGACGTCGCTGAACACGCGTACAACCCGGGTGACGAGCTGCCGGAGACCCCCGACATCGTCACCATCGGGACGGGGACATCGAGCGCCCAGCGTTCACTGGGCTTCGACATCGCTCGAATTGCGCCGCGGCTCGCCGAGTGGTCTGCCGACGGCGTCGTGATCTTCGCCGCCGGGGCCGGTTTCCACCTCCTCAGCGGTTCGGTCCGGTTCAGTTCCGACGAAGTTCTTCCTGGGGCCGGCGTGTTCGCCGGTTCGGTCGACTCGTCGCGGCCGCGCACGATCACCGAAGCGTTCGCTGTTGAGAGCGACTTCGGTCTGCTGGTCGGAACGGAGAACCACACGTCGGTCTTCGTCGGTCGTCCTGACCAGAAACCACTCGGGCGTGTGCGAAACGGCGTCGGGAACGGCGACGGTACCGATGGCGCCGTCGTCTTCAACAGCTACGGCACGCACCTCCACGGCCCGGCACTGGTCCTGAACCCCGCGCTGGCTGATCACCTGATCGCGCTGGCAGCGTCACGGGCCGGCGAGGATTACGTGAAGAACGACGAGCACGTCGCTCTCGACAAGACGGTCGAGCTGGCGAGATCCATCCTCATCAATAAGCTGCCCGGGGGTGTGCAGAAGCCCAGGAACTGACCCGTGAACCCGCCACCAGGCGGGAGCACGAAAAAACGCCGCCCGGCTCCGGGCGGCGTTTTTTATGTGTCTGTACGAGACGGCGGCAGTCAGGCGCGCTGGTCTTCGAGAAGCCTCGAAGACTCGTCGTGCCAGCTGTGTGCGATCGCACTGAGCTTTTCCTGGTACTTCTTGCCGTGGTGTGCGCAGAACAGCAGTTCGCCGCTCTTGACGACAACACGGATGTAGGCCTGGGCACCGCAGCTGTCGCAGCGGTCAGCCGCCGTCAGCTTTGGCTCAAGCGTGTCAACGGCGCCGGTCTCTCTTCCGACCGTACCGTTTTCTCCCTCTGACATGAGCTCCTCCTGACCTCGCGTTTCGACCTAAATGCCTTGTAACCCAATGAAACCACGCGAACCCGGGAATCGGCCCACTCGCGCGGGTATTTCGCTCTGCGCGTAGACCGGGGGAGACGGAGGCGAATGCCTCTCGTGTCTTGGGCGGTTTCCCGTCTCACCGTCTATAGGCTTGTGAGGTGAGTTCTGACTATTCCGCCCGCCACCTGTCTGTCCTCGAGGGTCTCGAGGCCGTGCGCAAGCGTCCCGGAATGTATATCGGGTCCACGGACTCACGCGGTCTCATGCACTGTCTCTGGGAGATCATCGACAACTCGGTCGATGAGGCGCTCGGCGGCCATGGGGACCACATCGATGTTGTGCTGCACGAAGACGGAAGCGTCGAAGTTCGCGACCGTGCCCGCGGCATCCCCGTCGACATCGAACCGAAGACCGGGCTGAGTGGTGTCGAGGTCGTGTTCACGAAGCTTCACGCCGGTGGAAAGTTCGGGTCAGGGTCGTACGCCGCGTCCGGTGGCCTCCACGGTGTCGGCGCCTCTGTCGTCAACGCGCTGAGCGAGCGACTCGACGTCGAGGTCGATCGTGACGGCAAGACATGGGCGATGTCGTTCCACCGCGGTGAGCCTGGGATCTTCGACGACAAGGGCCGCGAGCCGAGCCCGGATGCCCCGTTCACGCCGTTCGAGTTCGGAAGCGAACTGCGCGTGGTCGGCAAGGTCAAGAAGGGCGTGACAGGTTCGCGTGTCCGCTACTGGGCTGACCGGCAGATCTTCACCAAGGGGGCCGCGTTCCAGATGGACGATCTGGTCGCCCGCGCCCGGCAGACCGCGTTCCTCATCCCCGGACTCGCCCTCACCATCGATGACCGGCGTTCACCCGACGCTGGTTCGCACCTGTTCCAGTACGAGGGAGGCATCTCGGAGTTCGTCGAGCACCTCGCCACCGACACACCGGTCACCGATGTCTGGCGACTCCAGGGCTCGGGCACGTTCACCGAGACGGTACCGGTGCTGAATGACAGCGGCGCCATGGTGCCGACCGAACTCGAGCGCACCTGTGAAGTCGATATCGCCCTGCGCTGGGGTACCGGGTACGACACCGTCACCAAGAGCTTTGTCAACATCATCGCGACCCCCAAGGGTGGTTCCCACCAGCTCGGGTTCGACCAGGGACTGCTCAAGTTCCTGCGCCAGCAGGTTGAACTCAACTCCCGCAGGCTCAAGGTCGGCAACGACAAGCTCGAAAAGGACGATGTGCTTGCGGGCCTCACGGCGGTGCTGACCGTGCGCCTGCCCGAGCCGCAGTTCGAGGGCCAGACCAAAGAGGTCCTCGGCACCCCGGCAGCACGTAACATCGTGTCCGCCGTTGTGACCAAGGCTCTGAAGGAACGATTCTCCTCACCTAAGCGCGACGACAAGGCACAGACCGCACTCGTGCTCGACAAGGTCGTCTCCGAGATGAAGTCGCGGATCTCCGCCCGTGCGCACAAGGAGACCCAGAGGCGCAAAAATGCCCTCGAGAGCTCGACGCTCCCGGCGAAGCTCGTCGACTGCCGGTCGAACGACGTGGCGAACAGCGAGTTGCTGATCGTTGAGGGCGACTCGGCGCTCGGCACGGCAAAGAACGCGCGAGACAGCGAGTACCAGGCTCTCCTCCCGATCCGGGGAAAGATTCTCAACGTGCAGAAGGCATCCGTGTCCGACATGCTGTCGAACAGCGAGTGTGCCTCGATCATCCAGGTGATCGGAGCGGGCTCCGGCCGCAGCTTCGACATCTCCGCCGCGCGCTACGGCAAGGTCATCATCATGAGCGACGCCGACGTCGACGGTGCGCACATCCGTACGCTGCTGCTCACCCTGTTCTTCCGGTACATGCGACCCATGATTGCCGAGGGACGGGTATTCGCCGCCGTGCCGCCGCTCCACAGGGTGATCGTCGTCAACCCCGGCTCAAAGCCGAACGACACGATCTACACGTACTCCGAGCAGGAGCTGCACGCCGTGCTCGCGAACCTTAAGAAGACGAACAAGCGCTACCTCGAGCCGATTCAGCGCTACAAGGGCCTCGGCGAGATGGATGCTGACCAGCTGGCCACCACGACGATGGACCGACGCCACCGGACGCTTCGCCGGGTGCAGGTTCCTGACGCCGAGCAGGCCGCGCAGGTGTTCGAGCTGCTGATGGGCAACGATGTTGCGCCACGCAAGGAGTTCATCATCGACAGTTCTGACCGGCTCAACCGCGACCGCATCGACGTTTAGCGGAGCGGTTCGCCGAGCTCACCCAGAGTCGAGATCACCCAGAGCGGTCGAGATCATCCGTTGGAACGGGTGTTCTCGACCGGAACAGGTGTTCTCGAGGGCAGCGGACCGCGAGTGGGCCTAGACCGTGATCTCGCTGCCGATGAAGCCGATCACCGAGTCGATCATCGTGCCAGACGCGTCACGCTTCGCGCCGACCTCAGGCAGCGTCCTGGCTGACCCATCGGGTCCCACAGCCATCGCCGGGGTCGGGCCCACCCAGGCCAGGGCGAGCATGTCCTCACCCCTCAGGAACGTGTGGGTGCGTACTCCGCCTGTCGCACGGCCCTTTGCCGGGTACTCGGAGAATGCCGACACCTTCGCACGACCGGGGTCAGTGCCGGGAATTGTCTCGCTGCTGACCGACACGGTGGCCACAGAAACGTCTGCGCCCGGGTCGACCGCACCGAAGAAGATCACGTGGCTGTCCACAGGAAGGGTCATGCCCGCCATGCCTCCGGCCGGCCGGCCCTGCGGCCGAACCGCGGATGCCGGGAAGTGAAGCAGTTGCGCCGCGGAGGTGACAAAGACGAGATCCGTTGACTCGGGGGCCTGCACGGCTCCGACGACCTCATCCTTGGGTTTGAGGCCGATGATCTCGAACTCCGGCTTGTTCGGCCAGTCTCCGGGGCTCACGCGCTTGACCACGCCGTGCCGGGTGCCGAGAGCTATCGCATCAGTGCTCTCGAGCGAGACGAGGGCGAGCACGCGCTCGGCCTTGTTCGGCAACGCCAGGTAATCGCCGATCTTCACGCCAGCGCCCAGCTGCAGCGAGTTGACGGGCACAACGGGCAGGTCGACCGGGCTGAACCTGATCAGGCGGCCGAGTGACGTCACAGCACCGATCTCAGAGCGGGATGTCGTCTCGAGCGTCGACAGGATGGCGTCGTGTTTCGTGCGCCTCCGGGCGCGGGCGCTGCCGGCGGGCGCCTCGCCCTCGGCGCGTTCGGTCAGGTCAATGCGGAGCGCGCGGCCCGTCGATGACAGGTAGACCCTGCAGGGCACGTCAGCAACTTCGAGCTGGGCCGACTGGCGTTTGGCCGCGGCGGTCGCGATGCTGGGTCGTGCCTCGGTGAGCAGGGTACGGCGGGGCGTACCGAAGCGCTCGGCGACGTCAGCGAGCTCGACGGACACCTGTTTGCGGATGAGCGCTTCGCTGGAGAGCAACAGTTCGAGCTCAGCGATCTCTGCCTTGAGCTTGTCGCGTTCGGCCTCGAGTTCGATCCGGGAGAACCGGGTCAGCCGGCGCAATCGCAGTTCGAGGATGTACTCGGCCTGCAGTTGCGAGAGGTCGAAAACTTCGATGAGACGGGTGCGGGCCTGGTCGGTGTCGTTGCTCGCCCGGATCACCTGGATGACCTCGTCGATGTCGACGATCGCGATGAGCATTCCCTCGACGAGGTGCAGCCGCTCACGACGGCGCGCGAGCCGGTACGAGGAGCGGCGCGTCACGACCTCGATCCGGTGATCCACATAAACCTGAAGCAGCTCGCGGAGACCGAGTGTCTGCGGCCCGCCGTCGACAAGCGCCACATTGTTGATGCTGAAGCCGTCTTCGAGCGGCGTGTACCGGTAGAGCTGCTCGAGCACTGCCTCCGGGCTGAACCCGGTCTTGATGCCGACGACGAGGCGGAGACCGTGCATGCGGTCAGTGAGGTCAGTGACATCCGAGATCCCACTGAGCTTCTTGCTGGTGACGCCGTCCTTGATCTTCTCGATCACGCGCTCGGGGCCGACCAGATACGGCAGCTCGGTAAAGACGAGCCCGGTCTTTCTCGCGGAGAGACTCTCGACCGAGACCTTTGCCCGCGTCTTGAAACTTCCCCGACCGGTCGCATACGCGTCTTTGATTCCGGCGAGTCCGACGATGGTGCCGCCGGTGGGGAGGTCAGGGCCTGGCACGAACTCCATCAGTTCGTCGAGGGTCGCATCGGGATGGGCGAGCAGGTGCCTGGCGGCTCCGACGACCTCGACCAGGTTGTGCGGAACCATGTTCGTCGCCATACCGACCGCGATACCACTCGCACCGTTGACGAGGAGGTTCGGGAACGCGGCGGGGAGGACCTCGGGCTGCGTGAGCTGGTTGTCGTAGTTCGGGATGAAGTTGACGACGTCTTCGTCGAGGCCGTCTGTCATCGCCAGTGCGGCGGCATCGAGGCGTGCCTCTGTGTACCGTGCCGCGGCGGGACCGTCGTCGAGAGAACCGAAGTTACCGTGGCCGTCGATGAGGGGCACACGCATGGTGAACGACTGGGCGAGCCGCACGAGCGCGTCGTAGATCGCGCTGTCTCCGTGCGGGTGGAGCTTTCCCATGACTTCGCCGGTCACTCGAGCGCTCTTCACGTGCCCGCGCTCCGGTCGAAGACCCATCTCGGTCATCATGTAGAGGATGCGACGCTGGACCGGCTTGAGCCCGTCGCGAGCGTCAGGAAGCGCGCGCGAATAGATCACCGAGTATGCGTACTCGAGGAACGAGCCCTGCATTTCTGTGGAGACGTCGACGTCCTGGATGCGCTCGGTGAAGGACTCGGGAGCTGCGGGGGTTTTCTTCGGGGTCATTCGGCGTTTCTCGGGCAGGAAGAGGGAGGATGGCGGATGCCGGTCGGGCAAGCGGGCCGCGTTCGCGACTCTGTGCCAGACTTGGCCCGATGGCCACAATGCTACCCACCGACAAAGCCGGCGCCCGCAGCCTTGCCGATGTTCTGCCGAATTCCCTCGCTGCGCTCAGGGGGATTCCAAACGACCTCTCGCTCCCCGCCGCTGAATCCGTCGTCGTTGTTGTTGTCGACGGACTCGGGCGGTCACAGCTGCAGGCCCGCGCCGGACACGCACGCTTCCTGACGTCTACGAAGAGCGACTCCATCGTGAGCGTCTTCCCGTCGACGACGGCGGCCGCGCTGGCCACCTTCGCGACGGGCGTGCTCCCCGGCACACACGGACTCGTCGGCTACCGCACCCTCGATGCCGCCAACGACAGGGTCGTGAACCAGTTGAACGGCTGGGATGACCGGATGCTTCCCGAGACCTGGCAGCGCGAGCGGACCGTCTTCGAAAAGGCGGGCGATGACGGCATCCGCACCTTCGCGATCGGGCAGGCCAAGTACGCGGCGTCTGGATTCACCCGAGCCATCCTGCGTGGCGCGACCTATGTGTCCGCGAACACCATCGCCGAGCGACGCGCGGCCGCTGTGCGCGTGGCGCGTGAGTACCCCGGTTCGCTGACCTACCTCTATATCCCCGAGCTCGATAGGGCCTCGCACCAGTACGGGTGGGAATCGGATCAGTGGCTGTCAGTGCTCGAAGCGGTCGACGCCGAGGTGTCCACGCTGGCTTCGCAGCTCCCGGCCCGCACGGGACTTCTCGTGACCGCCGACCACGGCTCAGTTGACGTTCCGGCGTCGTCCCACGTGCTGTTCGACACCGCACCGGAGCTGATCGACGGCGTGCGGCACGTCGGGGGAGAACCGCGCTGCCTGCACCTCTATCTTGAGCCGGGTGCAACGGCATCCGATCGGGAGACCCTCGCGCGGACCTGGGAAAAGAGCGAATCTCAGCGTGCCTGGGTGGCCACCCGCGAAGAACTCGTGGCGTCGGGTCTGCTCGGGGAAGTCTCCGCGGAGGTTCTTCCACGGATCGGAGACGTGATCGTTGCAGCGCGCAAACGGATCGTGTACTACGACTCGCGGCCGGCTGACCAGTCAGCGCGCAAGATGATCGGCCAGCACGGGTCACTGACCCACGAGGAACGGTCGATCCCGCTGATCAGGCTCGGCGCCTTTCAGCGCTGACGACGAGCCCGACCCGCTCAGTCTTCGTCGGTACGCGCCCCGAAGACGATTTCGTCCCACGACGGCATTGACGTGCGGCCGCGCTTGCCGCTGCCGCGTGCCGGGGTGACCGGTGCCTCGGCGGGCGTCGGAGCCGGCTGCGGCTTGTCGGGGAGAGGGGCATCAGCCCTCGGAGCCTTCGCTGTTTCCAGCTGTGCTTCGTCGGTGTGCGCGGATTCTCGTTCGCCCCGGCGCTTACGCAGCGCCTCGAGCAAATCAGCGGTCTGGTTCGACTGCGAGCCGGCGTCTTCCGCCCGGTTGATCGCGGCTGCGGCGGCTGCCTTCGAGGATGCCTGCGGGCGGCCGAGCGCAGAGATGTCGATGGTCGGTGACAGGTCGAGGCTCTCATCGGAGCTGTCGCGGAAGTTGAAAGCTCCGCTGTCGAACCGGCTGTCATCGGGACGTGAGTCGTCGCGCTCGACGGCGCGAAGGCGGGGGATGAGGCCCTGCTGTGGGAGTTCGCCCTGCTTCGACAGCGTCACCGCTTCACTGTTCATCGGTGCGAGAGCCTGCTTCTTCGGCTCGAAGCTCCACCGCGCATCGTGGTCGATCTCGCTGGCCGTGAACGCCAGCTTGACCACCCAGCCGCCCGAGGGCTCCTTCCAGCTGGTCCACCGTTCCTCGGACGCGCCGAGCGATTCGAGACGTGCCCTGATGGCTGAGCCAAAGGTGTCGTCGTCGTCCTCGCGCGTCGGGTCGATGGTGGTCAGGACATGCACACTCAGTGCAGCACCGACGATGTGTTCGCGCTCAGCGAGAACAGGGCCCTCGAAGCGCTGAACGTACTCGAGGTCGGCACCGGTGATGTCGGCGACCTCCTCGGCCGACAGCCCTGACCTGATGTGGGCCTGAACCTCACGCGGGCTCGGCTTTGGACCCTGTGACGGCTCCTTGCGGCTGCGGCGCACATGGGACTGCAAAACCTCGTCGATAACGAGACGAAAACGCTCGCCGCTCTCTGTCGCGGCGATGAGGGCGCCGTCTTCAACGCCAATGACCTTCAAATCGTGCATGATCAACTGCCTCTCAGGCTGTGATTTGTTATCCAAATGGTGTCACGGCATGTGCCATTTACGTGGGAATACAGTGGGCGTGCCGTGGGTTCCACACCGTGTCGCTTCTCAGAGGCCAAAGCCGGTTTGCTATTCGATCCAGATTGATGCAAACTGTGGCCGCCGAAGCGATCGGAAGACAACAAGAAGTGGATGGAAATGGCAACGGATTACGACGCCCCAAGGAAGACCGACGACGATTCAGAGTCGATTGAGGCCCTCAAGGAGCGCGTGCCAGACAAACTGTCAGGATCGGTCGGCGACGAAGATGCCGACAATCCTGGTGGTTTCGATCTGCCGGGCGCCGACCTTTCGGACCTGGACCTGGACGTTGTTGTGTTGCCCCCGCAGGCTGACGAGTTCACCTGCGTTGAGTGCTTCCTCGTGAAGCACCGCTCACAGATCGATCACGAGTCCAAGCTCGGACCGGTCTGCCTGGAGTGCGCAGCCTAAGTCTTGATGGGAACATCTGGCCGTTGTGATCGCGAGATCGCAGCGGCCAGTTTTGTTGGGTGGCGCGATGACAGCAACCAGTAGGGTGTCGGGTCGATCGGGTCGACGATCTGCAGCCTGACGACACCGCGGATGCCGCCACGGATGACGAGGAACGCTCGCGCGTCGAGGCGCTGGCCTCGCTCGAGGGTCGCTTCATCACCGTCGAAAGCTTGGGCATCTCCGATCAGCCGCACGGGAATCGATGCGCGCCCGACACTGAGGATGCCGTCCTTCACCTCGATCACCGGCGCACCGTAAATAAAGAGGAGAAGGCAGCCGAGGTAAAGCACCACCCCGGTGACAGCGCCGGCGACCACTGAGATCGGAGCCAGCACCAGCAGGCTTGCCGGGATCACGAGTGCCGTCACGCAGACGATCCACACGGCAGGCCATAAACGTTCTCGATATTCGGCCATGTCTCTTCTCATCCAGACTTCTGCACTACCCTCGACACGTGACCGAAAGCGTAGACGTACTCATTGTCGCCCCGGAACTGCCCAACTACGCCCACCCGGGCGATGCGGGCGCTGATCTCAAGTCTACTGAAGACCTGACACTCCAGCCGGGCGAGCGACGGGTCGTCGGAACCGGCGTATCGATCGCCCTTCCCGACGGCTATGTAGCCTTTGTGGTTCCCCGTTCCGGCCTGGCGTCCAAGCACGGCATCACCGTCGTCAATTCGCCGGGTACCGTCGACGCCGGATACCGTGGCGAAATCCGCGTGACGCTGCTGAACACCGACAGCAGCGAGCCGTACACGATTTCGGCGGGGGACAGGATCGCACAGATGATCGTCATGCCGGTTTCGAAGGCCAGATTTGTGCCGGTCGAGACGCTGCCGGGCAGCCTCCGCGGGGACAGGGGTTTCGGTTCCACCGGTTACGACACGATCCAGACAGGAGCCCAGTCATGAGCAAGAAGAAAAAGAACATCGAAGCGGCAGCCAATCCCGACGTCGACGTTCAGGATGAGTCCGAGTCGACCGATGTGGATGTTGCCGACGTCGATGACTCAAACCCATCGACTGAACTTGCGGAGTCCGAGGACGCCGAGGAGCCGGACGCGCTCGATATCTCGAAGTCCGCGCCGGACAACCGCGCAAGCGATGGCCCGTTCGACGAGTCAGAGGCCAACCCGGTCAGGCCGTACATCGATCTCGGCGGTGTAAAGATCCTTCCCCGCGATGGACTCAACCTCCGGCTCGAGGTCGAGGAGAGCACGAAGCGCATTGTTGCCGTCGGACTCGACTACGCAGGTTCGACCCTCCAGATCCAGCCGTTCGCCGCGCCCCGCAGCACGGGACTGTGGCACGAGACCCGCGAGCAGATCCAGGAACAGATCGCCAGGCAGGGTGGAACGGTCACGGAGCGCGATGGCGCTTTCGGTCCGGAACTGCTGGCCGAGGTTCCCGTTGTCGCCAGCGCCGGCGGAGCGCCAGGGACACGGATCGCACGGTTCGTCGGTGTCGACGGTCCCCGCTGGTTCCTCCGCGGTGTCATCGCCGGTGACGCAGCGACCCAGGAGGAAGCTGCTGCACTCGTCGAGGATCTCTTCCGCAGCGTTGTGGTTGTCCGCGGTTCGGCACCCATGCCTCCGCGCGACCTGATCCCGCTCGTGATGCCGCCGACGGCGGCTCGGACGGACTGATGCCGGGCCACGACGAGGACAGCACAACGGCCGGGCAGGCCGCGCCCGCCAGTAACCTCGACGGCGACCCCGGCGGCGACAAGGGCAGCGCCGACACCGGCGAAACAGCTGCTGTTGTCGGCGCGGCCCTCGCCGACGCCGCAAGGAAAGCGGGCCTCGACTCGCTGGCGCGTGCCGACCGACCCAACGGGTACGTGCTGCTCGAGGCGATGGGCGGCATCCGGGGGATCATCGAGGCTGTCGTGCCCGGCCTGCTCTTCCTCGTGGTCTACACAGTCTCGAAGAACCTGCCGCTGTCCCTCGGTGTATCCGTCGGCGTAGCGGCTGTCCTGACCGTGGCCAGACTGGTGCAGAAGACCCCGGTGGCAAGCGCGGTCGGCGGTCTCATCGGCGCAGTGGCATCCGCTGTCTTCGCGCTGATGACCAACCGACCGGAAGACAACTTCGTTCTCGGTTTCGTGACCAATGGTGCCTACGGCGCAGCCCTGCTCATCTCGGTGCTCGTCGGGTGGCCGCTGATCGGTCTGGTCGCCGGCTATCTGATGAGTGATTCGACAGCGTGGAAGAAGGATGCCGTCAAGCGGCGGACGTTCATGATCCTCACGCTCTGCTGGGCGGGGATGTTCATCGCGAGGCTCGCTGTGCAGTTGCCGCTCTACGCTGCGGGAAACGTTGAATGGCTCGCGGCGACAAAGCTGCTTATGGGGCTGCCGCTCTATGCCCCTCTTCTGATCCTCACCTGGCTGGTCGTCCGCGCGTTGTACCGCACCAGTCCTGTTCGCCCCTGATAGAGTTATCTCGACATCAAGATAAATTGATGCAGGTGCTCCCTGAGGCATTGGGCGATTGTTAGGCAAACCTTGCTAGAAAAACTGGCCGAGGGGAACCCAAGATTGACCCAAGGCAGGCAGCGTGTCAGTGCCTGTGCCAACGAAGGAGAAGGCTACGTGTCTACAGTTAATAGCTTCGGGGCGAAGAACACACTCACAGTCGGCGGTACCGACTACGAGATCTTCCGTCTCGACACCGTCCAGGGCTACGAGAAGCTGCCGTTCAGCCTCAAGGTCCTTCTGGAGAACCTGCTCCGCACCGAAGACGGAAAGAACGTCACGGCTGAGCAGATCCGCACTCTCGGTAGCTGGGACCCCTCGGCGGAGCCTGACACCGAGATCCAGTTCACGCCCGCCCGCGTCGTCATGCAGGACTTCACCGGTGTTCCGTGCATCGTCGACCTCGCCACCATGCGGGAGGCCGTCGCCGAACTCGGTGGCGACCCCACCAAGATCAACCCGCTTGCCCCCGCAGAACTCGTCATCGACCACTCGGTGATCGCCGACCTCTTCGGCACCGAAGACGCACTCGAGCGTAACGTCGAGATCGAGTACGAGCGCAACGGAGAGCGCTACCAGTTCCTCCGCTGGGGCCAGACCGCGTTCGAAGACTTCAAGGTCGTGCCGCCGGGAACCGGCATCGTGCACCAGGTCAACATCGAGTACCTCGCCCGCGTGACGTACACCCGCGAGGTCAACGGCGCGCTCCAGGCGTACCCCGACACCCTCGTCGGTACCGACTCTCACACCACGATGGTCAACGGACTCGGCGTACTGGGCTGGGGCGTCGGCGGAATCGAAGCCGAGGCAGCGATGCTCGGCCAGCCCGTCTCCATGCTCATCCCCAAGGTCGTCGGTTTCAAGCTCTCGGGCTCCATCCCCACCGGTGTCACGGCGACAGACGTCGTTCTCACCATTACCCAGCAGCTCCGCAAGCACGGCGTTGTCGGCAAGTTCGTCGAGTTCTACGGTGAGGGCGTTGCCGAGGTTCCCCTCGCCAACCGCGCCACCATCGGAAACATGAGCCCCGAGTTCGGTTCGACCGCCGCGATGTTCCCCATCGACGATGTCACCCTTGACTACCTGCGCCTCACCGGCCGCAGCGAAGAACAGGTCAAGCTCGTCGAGGAGTACTCGAAGGTCCAGGGCCTGTGGCACGACCCGTCGGTCGAGCCCTCCTTCAGCGAGTACCTCGAACTCGACCTGTCGACAGTGGTTCCGTCCATTGCCGGCCCCAAGCGTCCTCAGGACCGGATCGAGCTCACCGCAGCGAAGACCCAGTTCGAGGTCGACCTGAACAACTACGCGGACGTCGAGCATGACCTCGTCGACCTCGAGGTCAGCGAGTCGTTCCCCGCTTCGGACCCGCCCGCGAACACGCCGGAGAGCGAGCACAACAACCACGTTCACTCGCACACGAGCTCAGCGCCATCGACGGCGTCGAAGCCGACCAGCGTGACGCTCGACGACGGTTCCACGTTCACCCTCGACCACGGCGCCGTCACCATCGCCGCGATCACGTCGTGCACGAACACCTCCAACCCGTCGGTCATGCTCGCCGCCGGTCTGCTCGCCCGAAACGCAGCGAAGAAGGGCCTCACAGCAAAGCCGTGGGTCAAGACGACGCTTGCGCCTGGTTCCAAGGTCGTCACCGACTACTACGCCAAGGCGGGACTCACCGACGACCTCGAAGCCCTCGGCTTCTACACCGTCGGCTACGGCTGCACCACGTGTATCGGTAACTCCGGTCCGCTCGCTGAGGAAATCTCCGCAGCGATCAACGAGAGCGACCTCGCGGTCACCGCTGTTCTCTCGGGTAACCGCAACTTCGAGGGCCGGATCAACCCGGACGTGAAGATGAACTACCTGGCAAGCCCGCCCCTCGTGATCGCGTACGCCCTCGCCGGGTCGATGAACTTCGACTTCGAGACGGATGCCCTCGGCAAGGACACCGAAGGCAACGACGTGTTCCTCAAGGACATCTGGCCAGACTCCGCCGAGGTCCAGAAAACGATCGACAGCTCGATCGACACCGAGATGTTCACGCACGAGTACGCGTCGGTCTTCGAGGGTGACGAGCGCTGGCGTTCGCTTCCGACCCCTGCAGGAAGCACGTTCGACTGGAACCCAGAGTCGACCTACGTCCGGAAGCCCCCGTACTTCGACGGCATGACGATGGAGACCACTCCGGTCACCGACATCACCGGTGCCCGTGTGCTCGCCAAGCTTGGCGACTCGGTCACGACCGACCACATCAGCCCGGCCGGATCGATCAAGGCGGACAGCCCGGCTGGCCGTTACCTGACCGAGCACGGCATCTCGCGCAAGGACTTCAACTCGTACGGGTCACGGCGTGGAAACCACGAGGTGATGATTCGCGGTACCTTCGCGAACATCCGTCTGAAGAACCAGCTGCTCGACGGCGTCGAGGGTGGATACACCCGCGACTTCACGCAGGCAGACGCACCCGAGTCGTTCATCTACGACGCGTCGCAGCACTACCAGGAAGCCGGCATCCCGCTCGTCATCCTCGGTGGCAAGGAATACGGCTCCGGTTCGTCTCGCGACTGGGCTGCAAAGGGTACGAGCCTGCTCGGCGTCAAGGCAGTCATCACCGAGAGCTTCGAGCGTATTCACCGCTCGAATCTCATCGGCATGGGTGTTGTCCCGCTGCAGTTCCCGGTTGGCGAGAGCTGGGAAACCCTGGGCCTCGACGGCACCGAGTCGATCAGCATCATCGGTCTGGACGCGCTGAACAACGGCACGACCCCGAAGACGGTCCACGTCGTCGCCGAGCCGACCGAGCACTCGCCGGAAGGCAAGCAGCCGGTTGAGTTCGACGCTGTCGTCCGTATCGATACGCCGGGTGAAGCCGACTACTACCGCAACGGTGGAATCCTTCAGTACGTGCTGCGGAGCCTCGTCTAAGCACACAGATAGTCCCGTTCTCGACGCCGCCCCTGAGCGATTCCAACCGGAAACGCTCAGGGGCGGCGCGTAGAGTGGAACGGCCGGGCACACCTCCCGGTCAGGATGGTAATGAGGGAGTTCGAATGGGTCTTCTTGAGTCGATACGGGGTCCACGGGACCTTGATGCCCTCTCGAAGGATCAGCTGAACCAACTGGCTGCCGAGATCCGCACTTTTCTGGTGAGCGAAGTCTCCCGAACCGGCGGACACCTCGGCCCCAACCTTGGGGTCGTCGAACTGACGCTCGCAATACACCGCGTCTTCGATTCGCCGTCTGACGCCATTGTCTTTGACACGGGGCACCAGTCCTACGTGCACAAGCTGCTCACCGGACGTCAGGACTTCGAGAACCTGCGGGAACGCGGCGGACTCGCCGGGTATCCCCAGCGCAGTGAATCTCCGCACGACATCGTCGAAAGCTCCCACGCGTCGAGTTCCCTGAGCTGGGCAGACGGAATCTCCCGTGCATTCGAAATGACCGGGCAGACCGAGAGAAGCGTCGTCGCCGTTGTCGGTGACGGTGCGCTGACCGGCGGAATGACCTGGGAAGCGCTCAACAACATCAGCGACGACAACACCCGTCGCCTGGTCATCGTCGTCAACGACAACGGCCGGTCGTACGCCCCGACGATCGGCGGAATGGCGCGGTTCCTCAACACGGTGCGTACGCGGAGAACCTACAAGGATCTCTACATCACGAGCCAGCGCATGTTCGACCGGCTCGGCGGACCGGGTCGCGCGTTCTACCGGGGTGTCCGCGGTGGCACCCACGGATTCCTGAGCCGCTTCAGCAACAACGAGGCGCTGTATTCCAACCTCGACATCAAGTACATCGGTCCCGTCGACGGACACGACCTCAACGCGATGCAGGAAGCCCTCGAACAGGCCAAGAACTACGGCACCCCCGTGATCGTTCATGCGATCACCCAGAAGGGCAAGGGGTTTGCGCCCGCCGTCGATGACGAAGCGGACCAGTTCCATGCGGTCGGCAAAATCGATCCCCTCACCGGTGTATCGATGTCGTCGAGCAGTGCCGAGACCTGGACGGGCGTCTTCAGTGACACGCTTGTCGGTCTCGCCGAGCAGAACGACAGGATCGTCGGGGTGACCGCTGCAATGCTCCGACCGACCGGGCTGCACAAGCTCGCCGAGCGTTTTCCCGACCGGGTTCACGACGTCGGAATCGCCGAGCAGCACGCCGCAACGAGCGCCGCCGGCCTCGCGTTCGGTGGACTGCACCCCGTTGTGGCGATCTACGCGACCTTCATCAACCGTGCGTTCGACCAGATCCTCATGGACATCGCACTCCACAAGGCCGGGGTCACTTTTGTCCTCGACCGGGCAGGAGTGACCGGGCCTGACGGTCCGTCGCACCACGGTATCTGGGATCTCGCGATCCTCCAGCTGGTCCCAGGCATCCGTCTCGCAGCGCCGCGAGACGCCGAGCGGCTGCGTGAGGAACTGGCCGAGGCCATCGGAGTCGACGACGCACCGACGGTGATCAGGTTCCCGAAGGGCAGCGTGCAGGAGCCGATACCGGCGCTCCGCCGCACCGACGACAACGTCGACGTTCTCTACGAGAGCCACAAACCTGACGTCCTCATCGTCACGGTTGGCCCGATGGCAGAAATCGGACTCGACGTCGCACGTCGGCTCGAAGCACAGGGCATCGGCGCGACGGTGATCGACCCGCGCTGGGTCGTTCCGGTTCCGGCGAGTGTTATCGAGTTCGCGCGGGACCACCGCCTCGTCATCACGATCGAGGACGGAATCCGCGTCGGAGGAGTCGGCACGCGCATCCGACAGGACCTGCGGAGCGCCGGAGTCGACACCGCAGTCGACGAGCTCGGCCTGCCGGACACGTTCATCGACCATGCGACGCGCGAGCAGATCATGATCGACGCTGGTCTCACCGGCCAGCAGATCGCGCGGGACGTTGTCGCGCAGGTCCTCGGCAGTCGCATCCCTGTGGCGCGGCCCGAGCCGGAGTCCGGTGTCAGCGAGCCGTCCGAGCACTCGAGCGAACAAGCGTAGGCGCTCGCTCGTCCTCCCCGCGTGAGCGCTGCAGATCCTGCGTTGCGCTGCAGAAGCTTGTGCAGCGCCGGTCGAGTTTGTGCAGCGCTCGGGGGAGCGCGGGAGTGAACGGATGCCGGTTCTTCTGTGCGCGTGACGGCATCCGCTGCCAGCAGATCGGCTTCCAGCAGCAGCAGCGCGTGTTCCCGTGCGTGGGCATTGAGCGCTGCAGGTCCTGCGTTGCGCTACAGAAGCTTGTGTAGCGCCGGTCGAGTTTGTGCAGCGCTCGGGGCAAGGCGGGGCGAACGGATGCGCTAGAGGCGGGTGCACGAACGGTTCCCGTTGTTGGCACATCGGCTTCCAGTGCCGCGGCCGTGTGCCGGCACGAAAAACGCCCGGCCGCATGGCCGGGCGTTTTTCGTTGTCCCGATCGATCTAGCGGATGCCGCGAATCTCGGGATCGTGGAACGTGCCGCCGAAGACACGCTGGCTGGCACCGGTCCGGTCGAGGTACGGCGTGATGCCGCCCATCTGGAACGGCCAGCCCGCACCGAGAATCATGCAGAGATCGATGTCTTCCGGTCCTTCGACGACGTGGTCTTCGAGCATCCGGTGGATCTCGTCGGCCAGGCCGTCTTCGAGGCGCCGCAGGATCTCATCCGCCTGGAGGGGCTGTTTGCCTCCAGAGACGATCTTGAGGGCACCCTTGTCGAAGCCCTTGACCTTGCCCTTCGAGTCCTTCTCGAGCAGCGTGCCGTACTCGGCAAGCTTGTGAAGGTTCTCGCTCCGGTAGAACCGGTCGGGGAACGCCTCGTGGTGCGTGTCGAGCACGTGGGCGCCAACCTTGAGTCCGACGAGGTCGAGCAGCTGCGACGGCGGCATGGGCAGCCCCAGTGGAGCGAGTGCCTCATCAACCGTCGCGAAGCTGGTGCCGGAATCTACGGCGTACATGGCCTCACCGAGCACCTTCGCGAGCACGCGGTTCACGACGAACCCGGGGGTATCGCGCGTGATGACCGCGTTCTTGCGAAGCGCCTTCGCGGTCGCCATGGCCGTCGCGAGGGTCGCGTCCGTCGTTTTCGGGGTCTTGACGACCTCGATCAGGGGCATCACGGCCACGGGGTTGAAGAAGTGGAAGCCGACGAGGCGTTCGGGGTGCGCGAGCTTTGCACCAATCTGCTCGACAGACAGCGACGAGGTGTTGGTAGCGAGGATCGCGGTTTCCGAAATGTACTGCTCGACATCGGCAAACACGTCCTGCTTCACACCGAGCTCTTCGAAGACCGCTTCAATGACCCAGTCACAGTCGGCGAAGTCGCTCTTGTTCGTCGTTCCCGACACGAGAGCGTTGAGCCGGTTGGCCTCATCGGGGGAGATGCGGCCCTTGGCGAGAAGGGATGCTATTTCGCCGCGGATGTAATCGAGTCCCTTGTCGACCCGGCCCTGGTCGAGGTCGGTGATAACGACCGGGACCTGAAGACGCCGAACGAAGAGCAGGGCGAACTGGCTGGCCATGAGACCCGCACCGATGACGCCAACCTTGGTGACCTTCTGGGCCAGAGCCTTGTCTGGGGCACCGGCGGGACGCTTGGCGCGCTTCTGTACGAGGTTGAATGCGTAGTTGCTCGCCTGAAACTGGTCGCCGGTGGCGAGATCCGCGAGGGCCTCATCCTCGCGCGCGAACCCCTCGGCACGCGTTCCGCTCTTTGCTGCCTTGAGCAGGTCGAGCGCGACGTACGGGGACTGTGCGACAGTGCCGATCTTCGACTCGAGCATCTTCCTGGCGATGCCGACAGCCGCGTCCCACTTGACGAGCCGTTCAACCTTGCCCGGCTGGTTCTTCCTGGTTACCTTGACGGTGCCGTCGAGGACGCCGCCGGCCCAGCGCAGTGAGTCCTCGAGGAAGGTCGCGGCGGGGAAGATCGCGTCGGCGATACCGAGCTCGAAGGCATCCTGTGCCTTGAGCATGCGGTTCGTCTTCAGCGGGTTCTCGACGACGACCTTGAGCGCGTTCTCGATTCCGATGAGGTTCGGCAGCAGGTATGCGCCACCCCAGCCGGGGATGAGACCGAGGAACACCTCGGGGAGCGCGATGGCTGGTGCCGATGCGTCGACGGTGCGGTAATTCGCGTTGAGCCCGATTTCGAGGCCGCCGCCGAGAGCGAGTCCGTTGATGAACACGAACGACGGCACACCGAGCGCGTCGAGCTTGCCGAAGGTGAAGTGCCCGAGCTGGCCGAGGAGCAACGCGGACTCACGGGAGTCGACCTCGCTCACCTTGCTGAGGTCAGCGCCTGCGGCGAGGATGAACGGCTTGCCCGTGATCGCCACGGCGTGGATCTCACCGCGGCCGGCCCGCTCCTTCTGCTCGTCGAGGACCCTGCCGAGCTCCATGAGGGTGATCGGGCCGAGCGTGTTCGGGCGGGTGTGGTCGCGCCCGTTGTCCAGGGTGATCAGTGCGATCACCTTGCCGCCGGGGAGGGTGACGTTCTGGACGAAGGAGTGAGTTACGACCTCATCGGCACTCAGCGCGACGAGAGGGGAAAAGTCGATTGTGGAGTAATCGGTCATCGCGGTTACTTCTTTCCCTTCCAGTTCGGGTTTTCCCAGATGACGCTGCCGCCCTGGCCGAGTCCGACGCACATCGCCGTGAGGCCGTAACGCACATCGGGACGCTCGGCGAACTGCGCTGCCAGCTGGTTCATGAGTCGGACACCGGATGCCGCGAGCGGGTGGCCGACGGCGATAGCGCCGCCCCACTGGTTTACGCGGGGATCGTCGTCATCGATGCCGAAGTGGTCGAGAAGGGCGAGTACCTGGATGGCAAACGCCTCGTTGAGTTCGAACAGGCCGATGTCATCGATCGTCAGGCCGGCCTTCCTCAGCGCCTTCTCGGTGGACGGGACAGGACCAAGGCCCATGATCTCGGGCTCAACGCCGGCGAAGGCGAAGCTCACCATGCGCATCTTGGGCTTCAGGCGGAACTCCTTGACAGCGGAGCCACCGGCGAGCAAGCTCACCGTCGCGCCGTCGGTGAGCGGCGATGCGGTTCCTGCTGTGACGCGGCCGTGTGGGCGGAACGGCGTCTTGAGGTTGGCCAGTCCCTCCATGGTGGTCTCGGGTCGTGCTCCCTCATCGCGGGTCGCCAGGCCCCAGCCTGACTCGCTGCGAATGGCGACGGGAATGAGGTCAGGCTGGATCTTGCCGGCCTCATATGCGGCCTGGAGCTTGTGCTGGCTGCGCATGCCGAAACGATCGGCGCGCTCCTTGGTCAGGTGCGGGAAGCGGTCGTGGATTCGCTCGGCTGTCTTTCCCATGTCGAGTGCATCAGCCGAGACCAGCTTCTCGGTCATAAACCGGGGGTTCGGGTCGGCGTCAGCACCGAGCGGGTGCCTGCCCATGTGCTCGACTCCACCGGCGATGGCGAAATCGTATGCGCCGAAACCAATGGCGCTACCCACCTGGGTCACTGCCGTCATTGCGCCGGCACACATGCGGTCGATGGCGTAGCCGGGGACCGACTGCGGCAGCCCGGCGAGAAGTGCCGTCGTGCGTCCGAGCGTCAGGCCCTGGTCGCCCTGCTGGGTGGTCGCGGCAATGGCGACCTCATCGATTCGGTCTTTGGGAACATCGGGGTTGCGTTCGAGCAACCCGATCATCGCCTTGACGACCAGGTCGTCTGCACGGGTGTTCCAGTACATTCCTTTTTGTCCGGCGCGACCAAAGGGGGTCCGCACACCATCAACAAAAAAGACGTCAGCTATTTCGGCCACTTTGCCTCCCAATTTCGGATTCGGATTCGATCCTAGGAGCGGCGAAAATCTCCGCCGCATCCTTTGACCCTTCCTACGACTCGCTTTTCTGCGGTTCGGATGCCGTTTGGTTACCTTCTACAAAGGCGAGGGCGATCGTCTGTGCAGTAGCTTCAATTTGCCACTCGCGAGCACCGAGTTCACGGAGCGCATCGCCCACCGTCGCGGCGTCGAGCGGTACGGGGGGAGTCCACGCGAGGCGACGGAGCATCTCGGGGGTGAGGACGTTCTCCAGCGGAATCGAGAGCGATTCAGCGACGACGGCGAGCGCTGTTCGCGCGGCCTTGAGCCTCGCGTCAGCTTCAGGATTGCGTTCAGACCAGCTCCGGGCCGGAGGGAGGACATCGCTCGACGCCGGACGGAGCGGCGGGAGGTCATCGGTGGTGAGTCCCCGCTCGAGAGCCGCCCACCACACAGGAAGGTCGGTACGGCTCGCGCGGCCCTTGAAGTCGCGCATGGCGGCGAGCGCTGCGCTCGAGCGTGGCTGGGTCTTGACCACGGCGACGAGCGAGGCATCCGGGACCAGGCGGCCGGGGGCTACGTCCCGTTCCCGTGCGAGGGTGTCACGAGCCGTCCAGAGTTCACGTGCGACGGCGAGGTTCCTGGCGCCGCGCACGCCGTGAAGGCCGGACAACCGGCGCCAGGGATCCTGGCGAACGAGTTTGGGCTGGCGGAGCCTGGTCGCCTCGAACTCCTGAGCGGCGATTTCCTGCTTGCCTGACTCGGTGAGCAGGGCATCGAGCTTGTCGCGCACGTCGACGAGAAGTTCAACGTCGAGGGCTGCGTACTCGAGCCATGACTCGGGGAGCGGCCGTGTTGACCAGTCTGCGGCGGAGTGCTCCTTCGCGAGGTGGATGCCGAGAAGCTCTTCGACGACGGAGCCGAGACCAACGCGATCAAGACCGAGAAGCCGACTGGCAAGCTCGGTGTCGAAGATCCGGCTGGGGTCGAGACCGACCTCTCGGAGGCAGGCCAGATCCTGGCTTGCTGCGTGGATGATCCACTCTTCGTCGCGAATGGCGGCGTTGAGTGCGTCGAACCTGCCGATCGCCGGTGGGTCGAAGAGGAACACGCCGGCTCCGCGACGGAAGACCTGGATCAGGTACGCGCGCTGGGAGTAGCGGTATCCGCTCGCTCGCTCAGCATCGACAGCGATTGGTCCGTGACCCGCTTCGATCTTCGTGATTGCGTCGAGGTACTCGTCCTCGCTATCGATGACGTGACGGTCAGTCACGTGCCGTCCTGCGGCTAGACAACAGGGTTACACCTTCGGTTGTTGGCGGAAGCCCGGCGAGCATGCACAGCAGCTCGCCCCAGCCTTCCACGTGGGAGGACACATCGGCTTCGAGCGGCGTCCAGGACGCCCTCAACTCTATCTGGGCGCCGTCGGGCTGTGCCGCGAGTTCGCCGAACCCGGTCGACAGGATCTTTGTTGCCGTTCCCGACGCGGAGGCGTACTGGGCACCCCGGGCGTTGAGAGCGTCAACGAGCCACGACCACGCCACGTCGGCGAGGAAAGGGTCGAGACCGATCTCTGTTTCGAGTGGGGCCTGGGCGAAACATACGACCCTGAACGGTCCGCCCCACGCCTCCGGCTCTTCCGGGTCGTAGAGCAGGATGAACCGCCCGGTGCCGAGCTCGGAGTCCGCGCCGTGCCTGGTCGGGGTGACATCGGCTGCGAGCGCGACGGCGAATGGCGCCAGGTTGCCGGGGGCAGGAATTTCGTGAACGCTGAGTTCGGGGCGTGCCTGGGCGCCGCGCACCGATTCGAGTGCACGGGCGAAGGCCGCCGGAACGTCGGCGCCTGTGAGTCTGTCTGCCACGCTTGCAGACTAGAGTTACTTCCCAATGAATCGTCACAGCCACGCCGTCGAGCCGGTCACACGTCCGCGACGAGCGGCACTGAAAATCTCACTGACCATCGGCGGGTTCATCGCCACAGCCGCGACGGCATCCGTACTCCTGGTCTCCGCTGTTGCACGGCGCGTCGTGACACCGGCGACGAAGCGGGCGCAGGAGACGGTAGTTACATCACTCGACCCTCGCGCGGCGACGATCACCCTCGTCCGCAACCCGGATACCGAACTGCCCGGAAAATACGGCCTCTGGTTCGGTCCGGACGGACGCTACCTGAAGCTCGGCCCGATCCTGTCCCAGAATGCGTCCACCGTCACTCGCGCCCTGCTCAACGACAGAGACGAGCTCGACGGCCTGCCCTCGTCCGGGCCGGCGACCTTCAGCGGCTGGTTTTACTCGCGACCTGACGAACTCGGACTCCCGTGGAGCGAGGAAATCGTCCAGACCGAGGTTGGACCGGCACCCGCCTGGCTGTTTCCCGCCGAGCCTGAGTCCGAGCGCTGGGTCATCGCCGTGCACGGCAGGGGGACGACGCGCAGTGAATGCCTTCGCGCGGTGCCTGTGCTGCACGAGTCAGGGTGCACGGCTCTGCTCATCTCCTACCGCAACGACGGCGACGCGCCGCCGAGCAGCGACGGGCTCTACGGGCTCGGTGATACCGAATGGCAGGATGTCGAGGCCGCTCTCGAGTTCGCCGCGACGCACGGCGCGAAAACTGTCGTCCTCATGGGCTGGTCGATGGGCGGGGTGATCTCCCTTCAGGCAGCGCTCAGGGCCGAGCGAGCCGATCTCGTCTCCGGGCTGATCCTCGAGTCTGCGGTTGTCGACTGGGGCAGCGTGCTCGACTACCAGGCTGACGCCGGGCGCATCCCCATCGCGGTTCGGCGGGCGGCGATCGCGGCGATCAGCAATGGCTGGGGCCGGGCGCTGACCGGCCAGCACACCGCGGTGAACTTTCCGGCGCTCAACATGGTCGACAGGGCGGACGAGCTCACGATCCCGATGCTCGTCCTGCACAGCGACGACGACGGTTTCGTTCCTGCTGACGGTGCGCGCCGGCTCGCCGAGAAGCGTTCTGACCTCGCCACCTTTGTGCCGTTCTCCACTGCTCGGCACACGAAGCTCTGGAACTTCGACCCCGATCGGTGGAACCAGTCGATCAGGGAGTGGCTCGCCGAACACTGATGCGTGCCGCATGCTGACGCTCGCGGCAGGACAAGCCGATTCGTCCTAGGCGGCGACCCGCTCCGTCAACTGACGCTTGATGCGCCTGAGCATCCCGTTCATCCCGTTGAGGCGAAGCGGCGACACGATCCGGGTGAGGCCGAGCATCTGAGGGAAGTCGTCGGGAACCGCGAGGACCTCTTCCGGGCTCAGCCCGTCGATGGCCTGCGCAAGAATGCTCGCGAACCCGCGCGTCGTCGGTGACTCACGTGGGGCAGTCGCGTGCAGGTGGACGGCACCGTCAACGACGTCCACAAAGATGTAGACGGGGGACTGGCACTCGATAACGCGTTCGAGCAGGTCCTCGTGGTCGGCGTAGCGCGCAGGCAGCTCGGGGAGTTCCTGCGAGAACTCGAGGAGGAGCTGAAGGCGCGATTTCTCGTCGAGTTCGAGGAAGTCGTCGCGGATTTCGGCGAGCTGTGCGGGGAGCGTAATTTCGGTCATCGATTCAAGTCTGCCATCAGAGCCTGTCACCGGGCTCTGAACCGACGGCGATGGGAACACGGACGGCGCTGCCCCACTCGGTCCACGAACCGTCGTAGTTGCGAACGTCTGAGAAGCCGAGCAGGTGGTGCAGAACGAACCAGGTGTGGCTCGAGCGCTCACCGATCCGGCAGTACGCCACGACCGAGTCGCCATCAGCCAGGCCCGCGCCGTCCTTGTAGACGGCAGCCAACTCGGCGAGCGGCTTGAATGTGCCGTCCGGCGCCACCGCCTGGCCCCACGGCACGTTCTTCGCGGTCGGGATGTGGCCGGCCCTGAGAGCTCCCTCTTCCGGGTACGCGGGAGCGGTTGTGCGCTGGCCGCTGTACTCCTCCGGCGACCTGACGTCGATCAGGGGATTGCCGAGGTGGGCGAGGACGTCGTCCTTGTACGCGCGGATCACCGAATCGTCACGCTCGACGATCGGGTATTCGACGGGCTCCCTTGTCGTGGCATCCGTCGTGAATTCACGCCCCTCAGCGATCCATTTATCGCGCCCGCCGTCGAGGAGGCGAACGTCATCGTGCCCGAACAGGGTGAACACCCACAGTGTGTAGGCCGCCCACCAGTTGTTTTTGTCGCCGTAGATGACCACCGTGTCATCCCTGGCGATGCCCTTGGCAGACATCAGTTCGGCGAACGCTTCGCCGTTGATGTAGTCGCGCTGCACGGGGTCGTTGAGGTCTGTGTGCCAGTCGATCTTGACCGAGCCGGGAATGTGGCCGGTCTCGTACAGAAGCACGTCTTCATCTGATTCGACGACGACAAGTCCTGGCTGGCCGAGGCGTTCCTGGAGCCACTCGGTCGAGACCAGGCGTTCCGGGTGCGCGTATTCGGCGAACTTCTCGCTCGATGAGTCGCGTTCGACAGACATGGGCTACCTCCGGAGGTTGGATGCCGCGAGCGTTCCGTGGGCGGCACGCGGGGGATTAGGCTGGAAACTCCGCTTGATGAGCGGAATCACGCACGATTGCGGCTGAAGTCATACCCCGCCGTAAGACTTCGACACACGAGGTATTCTCCCATGACAAACCTTTCGTCCTCTGTTCGCGTCAGCATCGCGGATCGCAATCCCGAGACCACTGGGGCTGAGATCGCGGCGAGTCTGACGCCGCCGCCCCAGTTCGCGGATGCCAGCTTCGAGAGCTACCGCCCGGATCCCGCGTTCGCATCGCAGCAGGAAGCGGTCGACCTGCTCGGCGCGTTCGCCGGCAGTTGGGGTGCGGCCAAATCGTCCGGCGGGTTCTTCAGCCGAAAGAAGAAGACTGAGGACGTCAAGCCCGGCGTGTACCTCGACGGTGGGTTCGGCGTCGGTAAGACGCACCTCCTTGCTGCGCTCTGGCACGCGGCTCCCGGCCCGCGCAAGTATTTCGGCACGTTCATCGAGTACACGGCGCTTGTCGGTGCCCTTGGCTACGCCAATGCTGTGGAATCGCTTCGAGGCTCGACCCTCATCTGCATCGACGAGTTCGAACTCGACGACCCGGGCGACACGATGATGATGACGCGACTGCTCACCGAACTCGTCGCATCCGGAACGCGGATCGCCGCCACGTCGAACACTCCGCCTAATGCGCTTGGTGAGGGGCGCTTCGCCGCGGCTGACTTCCTGCGCGAGATCCACGCGATGTCCGGTCACTTCACTACCCTCAGGATCGACGGCGAGGACTACCGCAGGCGTTCCATCGAGGGTCACGCGGAAGCCGTCGGCAGCGACGAATATGAGGCGCGACTGACCGCAGCGCTTGAGTCCGGAAAGACTGTCTCAGACGACAGCTTCGACACGGTCATCGGTCATCTCGCCGGTGTGCACCCGTCGCGCTACATCAAGCTCATCGCCGGTCTCAACGAGATCGGGTTGCGGGACGTCCACGAACTCCAGTCGCAGACGGAGGCGCTCCGCCTTGTCGCCTTCATCGACAGGGTCTATGACGCACAGATCCCGATCCACGCGACGGGCGTTCCCCTCGACGAGGTATTCGGGGGAGACATGCTCTCCGGAGGCTACCGCAAGAAGTACCTGCGTTCGATGTCGCGGATGATCGCCCTGACGAGAGGTTCCTAGAGCCGCGTAACACGGGTTTTACACAGGCAGGACCTCCGTAACAGTCCCGAAACATCGAATGCACCGCGTCCGAAATCTCCGAAGCGCAAGCTGAACCCACACCGACAAGCGCCAAGCGCGTCAGTCTCGGTCAGCCCGATGCACTCGAGAGAACTAAGGACACGATATGGACACCGGCAGCATTGCCTGGGGGATCACCGCGACAGCACTTGTATTGGTGATGACCCCCGGCGTCGCATTCTTCTACGGCGGCCTCGTCAAAGCGAAGAGCGTCATCAGCATGATGATGATGAGCTTCGGGGCGCTCGGCCTGATCAGCGTGCTGTGGATCCTCTACGGATTCAACATGAGCGCTGTGGCGAACCCCACCGATTTTGCCGGCAACCCCTTCGCCGACTTCGGACTCACCGCCCTTGCACAGGGCGAGTCGGGCAACACTGACCTGGTCGGCGCCGCGTACGGTGCGACCTTTGCGATCATCACCATCGCGCTCATCTCCGGGGCCATTGCAGACCGCGCGAAATTCGGTGCCTGGATGATCTTCGCCGGGATCTTCGCGACCGTCGGGTACTTCCCGATCGCCGCGTGGGTATGGGGCGGCGGCTGGATCATGAACCTTGGAACGACGCTCTTCGGTGAAGACGCCGGTATTGGGGTCATCGACTACGCGGGTGGTACGGCGGTCCACATCAACGCCGGCGCTGCAGCGCTCGCCCTCGCACTCGTGCTCGGCAAGCGTGTCGGATTCCAGAAGGGAATCCAGAAGCCCCACAACGTTCCCCTCACCCTCCTCGGTGCATCGATCCTGTGGTTCGGCTGGTTCGGGTTCAACGCCGGCGCAGAGTGGCTGAACGGTCTCGAGAACGTCGGACTCATCGTGATCAACACGCTCGGTGCGACGGCAGCGGCCATCATCGGCTGGCTCATCGTCGAGAAGTTCAAGGACGGCAAGGCAACGAGCGTCGGAGCAGCGTCTGGTGCCGTCGCAGGTCTTGTTGCGATCACTCCGGCCTGCGCCAACCTGACCCCTGGCTGGGCACTTCTGCTCGGTGTCGTCACCGGTGCCGTGTGCGCCCTCGCCATCGAACTGAAGTTCAAGTTCGGGTTTGATGACTCGCTCGATGTTGTCGGCATCCACCTCGTCGGTGGTCTCGTAGGAACCCTGTACCTCGGTTTCTTCGCGACAGACACCGGCCTGTTCCTCGGCGGCGGCTTTGAGCAGCTGATCGTCCAGGCGATCGCAGCATTCGCGGTCCTCGCCTACTCGTTCATCGTTGCACTCGCGATCGGCTTCGCGATCCAGAAGACACTGGGCTTCCGGGTGAAGAACGAAGACGAGATCGCCGGCGTCGACACGAGCGTCCACGGCGAAGAGGGCTACGCCCTCGAAGTAGTCTGACTCTCTCAGCACTGACAACAGAACGGGGTGTCGCCGGCTGGCGGCATCCCGTTCTGCTGTGCTGCGTCATCGTGCTGCCTCGAATGTGCGGATGCATTGACGTGCGGATGATTAGGATGGTCGGTCGGTGGCGCTGGCAGGCGCTCGAAGGCATCGGGAAGAGGGCGGTATGAGTTCATTCGGGAGCGTTCTTCGCTCGCTGGTCGCCAGTGTGCGACGGCAAACCGCGACGTTGAGAGGGACCGATGCTCGATCCGCCCCTGTCGAGCGGGATCAGCGCGCCTCGGACGACCACGGCAGGCCCGCCGAGTTCGCCACGGTTGAGGTGGACCCCGCATCCATCGGACGGGTGCGTATGACGTATGTGCCGTCAACGGACGGGGATCCGGACCCCGGTGAGATCGTGTGGACGTGGGTGCCATACGAGGAACGCGACGGCAGGGGGAAGGACCGCCCGGTGCTGATCGTGGCCGAAGAGCCAGCCGGCACTCGCCTCGCTGTGCAGCTCACCTCCAAACCCCATGACGATTCGCGTGACTTCGTATCCATCGGGAGCGGGCCGTGGGACCAGCAGGGCCGACCCAGCTGGGTCAACGTCGGACGGGTGTTCCGCGTGCATCCGCTCGGAATGCGTCGTGAGGCATCCGCCATCGATAAGAGCTCCTATGTCGGCGTTGCAGCCGCCCTCAGGGACCGTTACGGCTGGCACTGAATCCACATCCTGCCTCACTACAATTTGTGCGTTAGCACTTTCGCCATACCAGGGGACAGCTCATCAGAATCGTCAGTTATAACCTTCGCAAGCACGCGGCCAGCGCAGAGCTCGTCGACATCGAACGCCTCTATGACGTCGACGTGCTTTGCCTTCAGGAAGCGGATGCTGTTCTTCTGCCCGAGAAGGTTGGGCACTTGCGTCTCGCCGATGCGACAAAGGCAAACCGGCTCGGTCTCGCCATCTACGCGAACGAAGACCGATTCACCATCGGGGACACGACGGCGTTCGAGCTCAAGAAGTCGATGCACGACCGGCTGTTCTCGCCGGCGAACGAACGACTGATCGCGTCGCGCCTCTACGACCGTGAGGCCGAGCGCGAGATTCTGGTTGCTTCTTTCCACGCGGCACCGCTGACCGCCCCCAACTCGCTGCGGCGCAAGCAGATCTCCACGGCACACAGGGAACTGGGATCGCTGGCCGCTGGCATCCCCACCGTGATGGTGGGGGATTTCAACTACCCGATCTTTAAGAACAACCTGCGTCGCCGGATCCAGGAGATGGGCTACGAACTGTCGCTCAGCAACGCGAGGACCTACTCCAGGTACAAGATCTTCCGTGGGCACTTCGACTTCGTGACGTCGGTCAACATGGGCATCGATGATGTGAAGACGCTGCCGCGTGGCGCTTCAGACCACCGCCCCATTCTCGTGACGACCAGTTACGTTTCGGCCGAGGCCGAATCTGGACAGGTCTCATCGTGAGTGCCGCGACGGGCAGTGACCTTGCCGCTGAGCCCTACGTGCTGCTGACGACCTTCCGCTCGTCCGGGGCGCCCGTTTCCACGCCGGTGTGGGTCGCGAAAGGGCTCGACGGGCTGCTCGTGACCACCTCCGGTGAGTCCGGGAAAGTCAAACGAATTCGGAAGAACCCTGCTGTGCAGCTTCTGCCGTGCGATGTGCGGGGGAACGTCAGCCCGGGTGCGACAGCGGTTGACGGCACCGCAACCGTGCTCGATGACGCTGAGAGCCGCTCGGCGATTGATGCGGCGCTCGAGCAGAAGTACGGCGTGCGATACAAGGCGATCAGGGCGGCTGGAAAGCTCCGACGATCCGTGGCGACCAAGTCGGTGGTTCTGCGCATCATCCCGACCGCAGAGCGCCCTGGCAACTAAGCGGTGTCAGCGATGACCTGCTCGACTGTGCGGACCGCACTGGAGACGAACGCCGGGTTCGAGGTTCGGTAGTAGGGAATGATCATCGCCGCCTGGTGGAGGGCGTATCCGAGCGCGCGGTCCCGGGTTTGTTCGTCGACATCGAGAGCCGCCAGGAACGCCGCGCGGCCGGGCGAGCCAAAGACGCTCCACGCGGCAATCACATCGGCTGCCGGATCACCGACACCTGTGCCACCCCAGTCGATGACTGCCGCAAGCCGCCCGCCGCGTACGAGCAGGTTGGGCCGCAACAGGTCGGTGTGGATCCACACCGGAGTGCCGTCCCACACCGGCGCCGTCAGCGCCTTATTCCACGCCGCCAGTGCCTTTTCTGCATCGATGAGGTCACGTGCTGCGGTCAGGGCCTCCCGCGTCATCGCGTCGAGCTCGGCGAGGGGCCTTCGTCCTGCGCCGGGAGCGTCAGCGATGTCGATGCGATGCAGGTGGGTGAGAAAGTCCGCGAGGGCCCGCGCGACGGCAACCTCGTCGTCAACGGCATCGTCGGTGTATGGCGAACCGTCGATCCACTCGTATACCGCCCAGATCGACCGGTAGTGCCCGGTGGGCTTTCCCAGGAAGACCGGCACAGGAATGCTCAGGGGCACATGAGAGGCGAGAGAGGGGAGCCAGCGCGCTTCCCGGTCAAGGTCGGCGGCCCAGCGCGTCAGGCGCGGTAATCGGGCCAGCAGGCCATCTCCGATCCTGAATACCGCGTTCACGGTGCCGGTCGAGCGGAACTCCCGTACGGGCAGGTGAGCGACCTCGGGAAACTGATCGGCGAGGAGTTGTTGCACCAGCCGCGCGGTGATGGGAATCTCGTCGGGGTGCATTGCCATGCGCCTGTGTCCCTCCGTCCGGATACCTGGTCGGGCTGGTCCCCGTGACGATAGCAGCGAGTGCCGTTCTCAAACTTCCCGATTCGCATGGACCCGAAAAATGGCGTGACCTTCTGAGAGGTGTGTCGCATCCGGGTCAATCATCAGGTCTACACGGCCAAGTACTACTTCGAGCTGGCGGAGGATGACGCCGCGGTCTACCGGCCCGTCCCAGGTGAACGTATCGACGGCGAGAGGGGCGTCCTGGCCAAGCGAGCGCACCACGAGGTCCCAGCTCTCCATGTCGCCGTCGCGAGCCGCTCTGACAGCGGTGACGGATGTCGCCCGGCTCACGTCGTTCCTCGTCATTTCAGCGATTGGCTTTGTCATTGTTGCTCTCCCGCAGGTCCGTGCGGCTCAAAGTAGCACCGTCGTGCGAGAGAGCGGGAGGGCGGCGAATCACCCGAGAGCCGGCGCCACCTCGTTCCGAGCAGCCGGCTTCCGGACATTTCCGACGCAGAAAAACAAAAGGCCCGCGGAATCCGCGGGCCTTATCTGTGGGCGATACCGGACTCGAACCGATGACCTCTTCCGTGTGAAGGAAGCGCGCTACCAACTGCGCCAATCGCCCGTAGTGAACTGAAGAAAAAGTTCATAACGACGTCTTATGTTAGCCGACTGAGAGGCGTCCCGCGGACCATTTGGCCATGGCATCCGTTCTGAAAACGACACGAAGAACACCCGAGTGACTCGATTTGGTTTCTCGGGGAAACATCAAGTAGAGTCTTCAACGCACGCAGAAATGCGAGTAGCAAAGCCGGAGAGATACTGGCAATGCGGATGTGGCGCAGTGGTAGCGCATCACCTTGCCAAGGTGAGGGTCGCGAGTTCGAATCTCGTCATCCGCTCGAGTGTTTGGGGTCAGTCTTTCGACTGACCACGGCATGTGGGCAACCCCACACGCGGTGGCGTGGCCGAGAGGCGAGGCAGCGGCCTGCAAAGCCGTCCACACGGGTTCGAATCCCGTCGCCACCTCACCACTCGAATGAAGTAAAATTGAATGACCTTGAGCGATTGGCGCAGCGGTAGCGCGCTTCCCTGACACGGAAGAGGTCGCTGGTTCGATCCCAGTATCGCTCACAAGAAGAAGCCCGGACAGAAATGTCCGGGCTTCTGTCGTTAACGCGCCTACTGCGGCGAGAGCATCAGTTCCGGTCGAGAACACCAGGCAGAACTGATGCCCTCGACCGGAAGTGATGGATTCGGTGTCTCTACGGCTTGAGCACGACCTTGATGCAGCCGTTCTCCTTCTTCTGGAACATCTCGTACATCTCCGGTGCCTTGTCGAGCGGAACCCGGTGCGTCACGAGGTCTTCGACACCGAGTGGGTCGGAGGGGTCCTCGACGAGCGGCATCAACTCGTCGCGCCAGTGCTGCACGTTGCACTGGCCCATCCGGATAGTGATCTGCTTATCGAAGAGATCCTTCATCGGGAATGGGTCAGCCTCGCCCGCGTATACGCCGCTGATCGACACAGTCCCGCCGCGCCTGACCGAATCGAACGCTGCGTACAGTGCGGCCATCCGGTCGACGCCAACGGTATCCATCAGCTTCTTGGCAATTCCGTCAGGCAGAAGGCCGACGGCCCCCTGTGCGAACGCAGCGCCGGGGCTTCCGTGCGCTTCCAACCCGACGGCCTCAACCACCCCGTCGGCTCCGCGGCCGTCCGTTGCGTCACGAAGGCGCTCGACGACGTCATCGGTGAGGTCGAAGGTCTCGACGCCGTAGCGCTCAGCCATCGCGCGCCGCTCGGGGACCGGGTCTACAGCGAGCACTCGGTGTCCGAGGTGCTTGCCGATTCGTGCGGCGAACTGGCCGACCGGCCCGAGGCCCATGACCGCGAGGATGCCGTCGTCGGGCAGGTTGGCGTACTTCACTCCCTGCCAGGCGGTTGGCAGGATGTCGCTCAGGAAGAGGTAGCGCTCGTCTGGGAGATCGTGCCCGACTTTGGTGGCGTTGAAGTCGGCCAGCGGCACGCGCAGGCGCTCGGCCTGGCCTCCGGGAATGGAGCCGTAGAGTTCCGTGAAGCCGTAGAGCGATGCGCCGGTGCCCTGGTCGGTGTTCTGGGTCGTCTCGCACTGCGAGTACAGGCCGCGGGTGCACATGTAGCAATGTCCACAAGCGATGACGAACGGGATCACCACGCGGTCGCCGGCGGAGAGGCGGGTGACGGCGGAACCCACTTCTTCGACGATGCCCATCGTCTCGTGCCCGAGGACATCGCCCTTGTTAAGAAACGGACCGAACGTCTCGTAGAGGTGCAGATCCGAACCGCAAATCGCGGCAGACGTGACGCGGATGATGACATCCGTCGGATCCTGAATTACGGGGTCTGGGACTTCTTCAACGGAAACTGAACGTTTTGCTTGCCAGGTAAGTGCCTTCATTCCTCCTTTGTACGGGACCGCGGGCAGCCGAGTCCATACCTTGACGACAGGTCCCACCGCAAGTACCGTGCGCGGGTGTGTGCACTAACTAGGCTGGGGCCATGAGCACAGACATCGATGGCGAACGACCCTCCCTCCGCACGCTGTGGACCGACCGGCTGGGGACGGTTGGGGTCAGGAGCATCCAGATCCTCGCGATCATTGCTCTCGCCGCCGTCGTCGTCCTCGGAATGATGCAGCTCAAGCTCGTGGTGATCCCCGTGCTGATCGCGATCGTCATTGCCGCGGCCGCAGCGCCCGTGATCAGCTGGTTGCGTCGCTTTATGCCGCCCATCCTCGCCGCGTGGGTTGCGCTGCTCAGCGGCATCCTGATTTTCGGCGGCGTCGTGACGCTCATCGTCCTCGCCGTAAGGAATCAGTGGGGCGAGCTCGCCGACTCGGCGGTCAAGGGCATCGACCAGCTCTACGACTATCTGCTCACCGGCCCGCTCCCCATCGACGAGAAGCAGATCGAAGAGGCGCGGGATGCCGTCATCGACTTCGTCACGAGCGCCCAGTTCGGCTCCGGAGCACTCGCTGGGGTTTCCGCCGCGGCGAACATCATCACCGGTGCGGTCCTCGTGCTCGTGATCCTGTTCTTCTTCCTCAAGGACGGCGACACGATCTGGGAGTTCTTCCTCCGCCCCTTCAAGGGCGCGGCGCTCGACCGTGGACACCGCATCGGTCACACTGCGGTTCGCGTGCTCGGCGGATACGTTCGTGGGACAGCGATCATCGCATTCGTTGACGCGTTCTTCATCGGCCTTGGGCTCTTCATCCTCCAAGTGCCGCTCGCGCTCCCGCTCGCCGTGATCGTCTTCGTGGCGAGTTTCGTGCCGCTCGTCGGAGCGACTGTTGCCAGCGTGCTCGCCGCTCTCGTCGCACTTGTCGGAACCGACAACGGCCCCGTGGTCGCCCTCATCGTGATCGCCATCGCGGTCGGCGTGAACCAGCTCGAGGGCAACTTCCTGCAGCCCGTCGTGATGGCGCAGTCGCTCAAACTGCACCCACTGGTCATCCTCGTCGCCCTGACCGCCGGCACCATCGTGGCCGGAATCATCGGAGCGGTTCTCGCTGTTCCGATCGCCGCGGTGACGTGGGCGATCATCAAGGTGTGGCGGGACCCTCGCCCGGTGCCTATCGCTCCGCTGCCTCGCCCTCGAAAGCGCTGGGGTAAGCAGGCCGCACTTCCGGCTGAGTGAGCAGGGAGTCACCCGAGATCAACAGGCGGATCTCCGCGGCAACCGCTGCGGACTGAGTGTGCTGCACAACGTGCCCTCCTCCGGGTATGGAAACCACGCGCGTGGAGCGCCCCTGGCGCCCCAGGAACTCGACCCAGCCCTGGGGCGCGACAGGATCCTTGTCTCCGCGAATGATCAGCACCGGAGCCTGAACGAGCGGCAGGTGCTCCTCGGTGCGATACGCGAGCATGGCCGGCAGCTCGGTGAAGAACCAGCGGATGCCGCTCCGCAGGTAGTCAGTGAACACAATCCAGTTGGCCCCAGGGCTCTCGTGGAAGGTGTCACGAAAAAGACGCATGCCCTGCCGCCACGCGCTCCTGGCGCGCTCGTCGACAACCGGCCCGATCAGCGTCACGCCGGAAACCGGGTGGCGCAGTGCGGCGTCAACGACGATCTCCGCGCCCATCGAGTGTCCAACGAGCACCGGAGACGCCACGCCGGCGTGGGTGAAGTAGTCGGCGAGCAGCGTGCCGAAGTCTTCCACAGCCAGTTGTCTGCGCGGTCGGCGATTCGGGCCGAACCCGGGCAGGTCGACCGAGATCACGGTCGCTGACGTCGAGAGCTCCCCGGCGAGACGGGTGAAGTATCTCGACGACACCCCGATGCCGTGTACGAGGACAACCACATTGTCTGCGGCCGCGGCGGATTTCGCCTCGCGACGCCGAACGCGCATCGTCAGGTCGTCTCGCGTGAAGTGCTCAACGGCCTCATCGTCGCGTGTCATGGGGATACCTTTCCAAAGTTAGGGGTCGGGAGCTGGGATGCGTGCGCCCGCCAGGATTCGACGAGTCCCCAGGCGATCAGTGCCTGCCCCGCGATGTACGTGAGCATGATCAGGAAGCCGGGTTGCCAGAGGTTCGCGTCTGGGACAAATCGATTGATGGCCAGTAGCGAGTCGGACAGCAGGAAGAGTGTCGCGCCAACGGTGACCTTCGGCGCGCATCGTGTCGCCGCGATGGCCATGCCCGCGATGACAAAGCCGTAGCCGATGACGGGAACGAGTAGTGCGTCGAGATGGGGGACCAGCACGAGCAGCAGGACCACCAGCCAGGCGACGTAAAAGAGGCCCCAGAACCGCGGCCGACCGGCGCCGCTGGCGCCCGCGAAGAGCACGATGTACGCCAGGTGCACCAGGAGGAACGAGGAGAGGCCGATGACGAACGCCGTGTTGGAATCCGATAACAGTGCGACGTCGCCGACGCAGCTCAGCGCGAGAGCCGCGAGGAGCAGCCAGGCCCTGCGGCCGAACCTGAGTACGCCCGCGCAGAGAACGGCGACGGCGAGCAGGGGCATGAGGAACGGCTTGGTTCCATCCGCGAGCGGCTGCAGGCCACCGATCAGCGCTCCGAGGTGAACGACGCTGAGGGCGACGAACACGGCGACCGCTGCAATCGTCCGGCGGGTTGGCGTGGCAGGCACTGGCATTCACTTCGATTCGGGTTGGATGGCTTCACTCTAGAGCGAATCATGAGCGTCCGCCGCGCGCGGGACGCGGTCTCTGCGGCGCTAAAGTTGAAGGGTCTTACTACTCAGAGGAGCAAACCACGTGTCTGACGGATTCGAGAGATTCACCGATCGGTCTGTTGTCGCCATGCGCGTCAACGGCGAGCTGAAGGATCTCGCGACCACGATCACCGACACCGACGAGGTTGAAGCGGTGACCATCGACTCGCCCGACGGCCTCAGTATCCTCCGGCACTCCGCCGCGCACGTTCTCGCGCAGGCGGTTCAGAAGGTGAACCCCGACGCCAGGCTGGGTATTGGCCCGCCTGTGACCGACGGCTTCTACTACGACTTCGATGTGCGCGACTCGTTCACGCCCGAAGACCTGAAGGCGCTCTCCAAGGAGATGGATCGCATCATCCGCCAGGGGCAGCGTTTCGTTCGCCGGGTCGTGACCGACGCTGAGGCCCGCGAAGAGCTGGCCAACGAGCCGTACAAGCTCGAGCTGATCGGCCTCAAGGGTGGAGCAGGTGACGATCAGAACGACGAGAACGTCGAGGTCGGGGGAGCAGAGCTCACCATCTACGACAACGTCAACCCGAAGACGGGCGAGACCGAGTGGAAAGACCTCTGCCGCGGCCCGCACCTGCCGAACACCCGAATGATCGGTAACGGCTACGCGCTGACCCGGGTCGCCGCCGCTTACTGGCGCGGCTCGGAGAAGAACCCGCAGCTGCAGCGCATCTACGGCACCGCCTGGCCGACCAAGGACGAACTCCGCGCGTACCAGTCGCGACTCGAAGAGGCGGCCAAGCGCGACCACCGCAAGCTCGGCGCCGAACTCGACCTGTTCAGCTTCCCCGATGAGATCGGTTCCGGCCTCGCCGTGTTCCACCCCAAGGGCGGGATCATTCGGTCTGAGATCGAGAACTACCTGCGCGAGCAGCTGATCCAGAACGACTACGAACTGGTCAACACCCCGCACATCACCAAGGGGCACCTCTTCGAAACGAGCCAGCACCTCAACTGGTATCGCGACGGCATGTTCCCTCCGATGCACCTCGATGAAGAGACGGATGCCGACGGCAACGTGACGAGGCAGGGCCAGGACTACTACCTGAAGCCCATGAACTGCCCGATGCACAACCTGATCTTCCGTGCGCGCGGCCGCAGCTATCGCGAACTTCCGTTGCGCCTCGCGGAGTTCGGGACCGTGTACCGCTACGAGAAGAGCGGAACGCTGTCTGGCCTCACCCGCGTGCGCGGCCTCACCCAGGACGATGCCCACATCTACGTGACCCAGGACCAGATCAAGGACGAGGTCGGCCGCCAGCTGCAGTTCGTTCTCGAGACGCTCCGCGGCTACGGTCTCGACGACTTCTACCTCGAGCTCTCCACGAAGGATCCGGAAAAGTTCGTCGGCTCGGACGAGGTGTGGGAAACCGCAACCCAGACGCTTCGGGAAGTCGCCATCGACTCAGGCCTCGAACTCGTGAGTGACCCGGGCGGAGCGGCGTTCTACGGCCCGAAAATCTCCGTACAGGCACGCGACGCCATCGGCCGCACCTGGCAGCTCTCGACGGTGCAGCTCGACTTCAACCAGCCTGAGCTCTTCGAACTCGAGTACACAGCCGCAGACGGAACACGCCAGCGACCGGCGATGATCCACCGCGCGCTCCTCGGCTCGGTCGAGCGGTTCTTCGCCATCCTGCTCGAGCACTACGCCGGCGCATTCCCGGTGTGGCTGAGCCCGATCCAGGTCATCGGCATCCCTGTGGCGGAAGAGTACGCACCGTACCTCGATGAGATCGCCGCCAGGCTCAAGAAGCGTGGCGTCCGGGTGCAGGTCGACCACAGCGACGACCGCATGCCGAAGAAGATCCGCACTCACACCAAGGCGAAGATCCCGTTCCAGCTCATCGCTGGCGAGGACGACCGTGCAGCCGGTGCCGTGAGCTTCAGGTTCCGTGACGGAACGCAGCAGAACGGCATCCCCGTCGATGACGCAATCGAGAAGATCGTCTCAGCGATCGCGTCACACGAGCAGGTCTCGACGGCATGGCTCGACTAGGTCTCGATGACTACGCCGATCAGGAGCCGACAGCGGGAAACCCGTTGATCGGACCTGGCGCGACAGTGGAGTCCGCTGCGCACCTCGCCGGGGTGCCCGACGAGTTCCAGCGCCTGTGGACGCCGCACCGCCTGGTCTACATCCAGAACGGTCAGCAGCCTGACGAAAACGACTGCCCGTTTTGCCACGCGCCGACGCTGTCGGATGAAGATGGCCTCATCGTCGCGAGGGGCACACACGCGTTCGTCCTCCTGAACCTGTTTCCGTACAACAGCGGGCATCTGCTTGTCTGTCCATACCGTCACATTTCGACGTACGATTTGGCTACGCCGGAGGAAGTCGCTGAGATTGGTGAGCTGACACAGACAGCGATGCGGGTAGTCAGGACTGTTTCTCGCAACGACGGCTTCAATATCGGGATGAATCAGGGTGTTGTGGCTGGCGCAGGCATTGCCGGTCACCTGCATCAGCACGTCGTCCCGCGGTGGGCACAGGACGCCAATTTCCTGCCCATCATTGCGAAGACGAAGGCCCTTCCGCAGTTGCTCGGCGACGTGCGCCAGGCCATCGCCAGCGCCTGGCCGGCAACAACGACAGGCTGACACTGCCGGAACAGGCAACCCGGTTTCCCCGCACCAGAGCGAACTAGGATTGAGCACTATGACGAACAGCTCCACCACCGGCGAACAGGGCTCCAATCGCGTCAAGCGCGGCCTCGCAGAGATGCTGAAGGGTGGCGTCATCATGGACGTCGTCACGCCGGAACAGGCACGCATCGCTGAAGACGCCGGCGCGGTCGCCGTGATGGCGCTCGAGCGAGTCCCCGCCGACATCCGTTCACAGGGCGGCGTCGCCCGCATGAGCGACCCCGACCTCATCGAGGCGATCATCGCTGAGGTGTCCATTCCCGTGATGGCGAAGGCGCGCATCGGTCACTTCGTCGAGGCGCAGGTTCTCCAGGCGCTCAACGTCGACTACATCGATGAGTCCGAGGTGCTCAGCCCGGCCGATTACGTCAACCACATCGACAAGTGGGACTTCAACGTTCCGTTCGTGTGCGGTGCAACCAACCTCGGTGAGGCGCTGCGTCGCATCAACGAGGGTGCGGCGATGATTCGCTCGAAGGGCGAGGCCGGAACCGGAGACGTTTCGGAGGCGACCAGGCACATCCGCACGATCAAGAGTGAGATCGCCCGGTTGACGTCGATGTCGAAGGACGAACTGTACGTTGCAGCGAAGGAACTGCAGGCTCCGTACGAACTCGTCGCCGAGATCGCTGAGACCGGAAAACTGCCCGTTGTTCTCTTCACTGCCGGCGGAGTGGCGACGCCCGCCGACGCCGCGATGATGATGCAGCTCGGAGCGGACGGAGTCTTCGTCGGCTCGGGAATCTTCAAGTCGGGCAACCCCGAGAAGCGTGCTGCAGCCGTTGTGAAGGCAACCACCTTCTACGACGACCCTGCCGTCATCGCAGAGGTTTCGCGTGGACTCGGCGAGGCCATGGTTGGCATCAACGTGTCCGACCTCGCGGCACCTCACCGCCTCGCTGAGCGTGGCTGGTAGTCCAGCCCCCAAGGTAGGCGTCCTCGCCCTCCAGGGCGATTTCCGCGAACACGCGAACGTTCTCCGCGGTCTCGGCGCCGAGGTCTCACTCGTCCGGAGGCCCGAGGAACTCAGTGCTGTCGACGGGCTCGTTATCCCCGGCGGGGAGTCCAGCGTCATGGACAAGCTGGCGCGCGCATTCGGGCTTGCTGAGCCTCTGAAAGAAGCCATACACGCCGGGCTGCCGGTCTATGGCACGTGCGCCGGCCTCATCATGCTCGCGGATTCCATCGTCGATGGCATCCGTGGCCAGCAATCGCTCGGCGGACTCGACGTTGCCGTGCGCCGGAACGCGTTCGGATCACAGACCGAGTCGTTCGAGACCGATCTCGACATTCCCGCCATCGGCGAACATCCGCTTCACGCCGTTTTCATCCGCGCACCTGTCGTCGAGTCGGTCGGGCCGCTGGCTACCCCTCTTGCCGCCCTCACCGACGGACGGGTCGTCGCCGTCGAGCAGGGCAACCTGCTTGGCACCTCGTTCCACCCCGAAGTGACGGGGGACATGCGCTTTCACGAGTACTTTCTCGCCAAGATCCACGCCGCATAATCGAAATCCAGCGCCAACCGCCCCGGTGATTTAGAATGGTGCGGTTACAGAACCAGTAAGGGAGCACATGTCCGGTCACTCCAAGTGGGCAACGACGAAGCACAAGAAGGCGATCACCGACTCGCGCCGTGCCAAAGCGTTCGCAAAGCTCATCAAGAACATTGAAGTCGCCGCGAAGATGGGCGGCGCGGATCTCTCCGGTAACCCGACCCTGGTCGACGCGATTCAGAAGGCCAAGAAGACCTCGGTCCCCAACGACAACATCGACCGCGCCGTCAAGCGCGGTGCCGGGCTCTCCGGAGACTCCGTCGATTACACGACGATCATGTACGAGGGCTACGCGCAGAACGGAGTCGCACTCCTGATCGAGTGTCTCACCGACAACAAGAACCGCGCGGCTGCCGACGTCCGCACCCTGATGAGCCGTAATGGCGGCACGATGGGTGACCCGGGAAGCGTCGCATACAACTTCGCCCGCAAGGGCATCATCGTCGTTCCTGCCGCAAACACCACGGAGGATGACATTCTCGCGGCGGTTCTCGACGCGGGTGCTGAAGAGGTCGTCAACGAGGGCGAGACCTTCGAGATCATCACCGACCCGTCCGATCTGGTCGCCACGCGCACGGCCCTGCAGGAAGCCGGGATCGACTACGACTCGGCGGATGCCGCCTTCGTGCCGAATCTCAAGGTCGAGGTCGATGCTGAAACCGCTCGGAAGATCTTCAAACTGATCGACGCGCTTGAAGACTCTGATGACGTGCAGAACATCTACAGCAACTATGACCTCACTCCAGAGGTACAGGCTGAGCTCCAGTCAGAAGACGACTAGGCAGCGATGACCCTTCGGGTGCTCGGCATCGATCCCGGCCTCACCCGCTGCGGAATCGGTGTGGTCGATGTCGAGCCCAACCGCAAGGCTGTGCTCGTGCACTATTCCGTGGTTCGCAGCGATATCCTCGCCGAAATCGACCAGCGACTGCTCGTGATCGGGCGGGGTATCGATGCCGCACTCGACGAGTTCACGCCGAACGCCGTCGCTGTCGAGCGGGTGTTCGCGCAGCACAACCTGCGCACAGTGATGGGGACGGCTCAGGTCTCCGGCCTGGCATTACACGCCGCTGCGCGGCGTGGGCTTCAGGTCGGGCTGCACACGCCGTCAGAAGTGAAGGCCGCGATCACCGGGTACGGCAACGCTGACAAGAAGCAGGTGCAGACCATGGTTGCCCGCGTGCTGAGCCTCGCTGAGCCGCCCCAGCCCGCTGACGCCGCCGATGCGCTCGCCCTGGCAATTTGCCACGCCTGGCGGGGTGGTCTTCGTGCTCCGTCGACCGCGGCGGGTGCGGCGGGTGCTGCCACTCTTACGCCGGCCCAGGCGGCGTGGGCACGTGCTGAGAAGACCGCCAGGGGTCGCTCGTAAACCCAGCGAGGTGCGTGGCGGTGCCCGCTGTGTCGGACGCCCACCGTAGGCTTGTCGCGTGATCTCAAGTCTGCGCGGAACCGTGCTGTCTGCCGTCGGCAGCAGTGTCATCATCGACGTCGGGGGCATCGGCTATGCCGTGCAGGTTACGCCCGAACACTCGCTCGCCCTTCGCGCCGGAGACCAGGCACTCATCCACACGAGCCTCATCGTCCGCGAGGACTCACTGTCGCTTTTCGGCTTCGAGACCGCTGAACAGCTCCACGTCTTTGAGCTGCTCACCGGCGTCACCGGCGTTGGGCCCAAGTCCGCGCTCGGCGTGCTGTCTGCTCTCGGGCCAGGACAGATCGCGGCGGCCGTCGCCGCCGAAGACGACGCCGCGTTCCGCAAAGTCTCCGGCATCGGGCCCAAGACCGCGAAGCTCATCGTTCTTTCCCTCGCCGGCAAGCTCATCGTCACAACGCCGCCGGAGGCACCGATGGCTGTTCCGGCATCGGGAGACAGTGTCGTCGTCGCCCTCGTCGGACTCGGCTGGAACGAAAAGACTGCTGTGCAGGTGGTGGCCGATGTCCTGGCACGTAACCCCGACGCCGAATCCGCCCCTGTCCAGACCATCCTGAGGCTCGCCCTCGCCCAGCTGGGCCCGGCCAAGCACAGCGCGTCGGCACGGGGCAACGCATGAGTAACGCCGACGTCACCGCGCCAGAGCCAATCTCTGAGGCCGAGCTCGTCTTCGAGGGCGCGCTGCGCCCGAAGAGCCTCGATGAATTCGTCGGCCAGACGAAGGTCCGTGGCCAGTTGCAGCTTCTGCTCCAGGCGGCGGCGATCCAGGGACGCACCGCCGACCACATCCTCCTGGCAGGTCCGCCTGGGCTCGGCAAGACGACGCTCGCCATGATCGTGGCCCACGAGAGCAACAAGCCGCTCCGCATGTCGAGCGGCCCGGCCATCCAGCACGCCGGCGACCTCGCCGCGGTCCTCTCGAGCCTTGTTCCCGGTGAGGTCTTGTTCATCGACGAAATCCACCGCATGGCGCGTTCGGCCGAAGAAATGCTCTACCTCGCGATGGAGGACTTCCGGATCGACATCATGGTCGGCAAGGGCGCAGGAGCAACCAGTGTTCCGCTCGACCTGGCTCCGTTCACGCTCGTCGGCGCAACCACGCGGTCGGGGATGCTGCCGAACCCCCTGCGTGACAGGTTCGGATTCACCGCTCACCTTGAGTTCTATGACGAGCCTGAGCTCGAGCAGGTCTTGTTCCGCGCCGCGCACATGCTCGACTTCAGTATCGACCGCAGGGGACTCGCTGAGATCGCCGGGCGGTGCAGGGGAACCCCGCGTATCGCGAATCGACTTCTTCGGCGGGTACGCGACTATGTCCTCGTGCACGGCGGTGATGCCGACCTCGCCGCGGTCAGGGCAGCCCTCGCCCTCTATGACGTCGACGAGCTCGGTCTCGACCGTCTCGACCGCGCTGTGATGGAGATCATGCTCACCCGCTTCGGTGGCGGTCCGGTCGGACTCAACACCCTCGCCGTGTCCGTTGGCGAGGAGGCGGAGACCATCGAGAGCGTCGTTGAGCCGTTCCTCGTGCGGATCGGTCTCATCACACGGACACCGCGCGGCCGCGTCGCCACACCGCAGGCCTTCGAACACTTCGGGATTCAGCACCCTCAGGGTTCTTTACTGCCCGGTGTTCTATAATTCAAGCTGGCCTGTCGGCCATTTTCCCTCCCATGCGGCCGTGACGCTGCGAAAGGTCTTTACCTCTTATGGATCCATTAACCATCGGAATGCTGGTCATCCTGGCCGTCCTCATCTTCTTCATGTTCCGCAACGGACAGAAGCGCAAGCAGGACCAGGAAGCATTGCTCTCGAAGGTTGTGCCGGGTGCCGAAGTCATGACCACGTTCGGGCTCTTCGGAACCATCCTCGAAATGGATGAAGACACCAACAAGGTGCTCCTCGAATCCACCCCGGGAACCGTCCTCACGGTTCACCGCCAGGCTATCGCGAAGGTCGTCGAAGACGAGCCCGTTATCGCAGATGACACTCTCGATGCTGAGACAGAAACCACAGCGGTCGCGCCCGCCATCGACACCGAAGTCGGCCAGCGCACGGAATTCGATGCGTCGACAGACGTCACCGATTCACGTGATAAGAAGGCTGACCAGTAGTCTCACTGAGCAGGTAGTCACCGCACAGGTAAACCAGAAGCGTCTCGCGCCGCCATCAGTGGCGGTGCGAGACGGCCAGAGAAAGCTGAGTACGTAGTTGGCACAGTCGAAGTCGACGCCCATCCGTAGAGCGAGTCGCTCACTGATCTGGCTTGGCGTTATCACCCTTGCACTCTTCGGCATCCTTGCCGGTGGCGTCGTCTGGGGTAACGCCACATGGGGACCCAAGCTTGCGCTTGACCTCGAAGGTGGAACGCAGATCATTCTGCAGCCCAACGTGGAGGAGGGCGAGTCGGTCTCCGCTGAGCAGCTCAACCAGGCGGTTTCGATCATCAGGCAGCGCGTCGACGCGTCTGGTGTCTCCGAGGCCGAGATCAACACCGAGGGAAACAACGTCGTCGTTTCCATCCCCGGTGAAGCTGACGAGGAGACCCGCAACCGGATCGAGGCATCGGCGAAGCTCGAATTCCGCCCGGTCCTCGTCGCGAGCGGTCCCACAAACACTTTCGTCGGCGAAGACGGCGTTGAGACGCCGTACCCGACACCCGATCCTGCGCTTCCCGACACCCCGGCGACCGAACCGACCAACGCGAGCGACCTCGCGCAGATCACCGAAAAGCTGCAGGCCGAGTTCCAGGCCTTCGACTGCGCGCAACCCGTCGAAGCCGGGGTTGTCCAGCCGGCTGACAAGCCCATCATCGCGTGTGAGGTCGACGGCAGCGTCAAGTACATCCTCGGTCCCGTCGAGGTCGAGGGATCGACGATCGAGGACGCCACCAACGGCATGCAGACCACGCAGACCGGTGCGACCACCGGCCAGTGGGTCGTCAACCTGGAATTCGACGGCGAGGGCACCGAGGAGTTCGCCGACGTGACTCAGCGGCTCACAGCCCTGCAGAGCCCGCAGAACCAGTTCGCCATCGTGCTCGACAACCAGGTCATCTCGGCGCCGCAGACCAACAGCGTCATCACTGACGGCAACGCGGAGATCTCGGGTAACTTCACCCAGGAGTCGTCAAAGTCGCTCGCCGACCAGCTTAAATACGGTGCTCTTCCCATCAGCTTTACGGTGTTGAGCTCAGAGGCTATCTCGGCGACTCTCGGTGCTGCGCAGCTGCAGATCGGAATCATCGCCGGCCTTATCGGCCTCATCCTGGTCGCCATCTACACGCTGTTCCAGTACCGGCTGCTCGGCTTCGTCACTATCGCGTCTCTGATCGTTGCCGGTGTCCTCACCTACCTGGTGATCGCGATTCTGTCGTGGCGCAACGGTTACCGACTCTCACTCGCCGGTGTCGCCGGGCTTATCGTGGCCATCGGGTTCACCGCCGACTCGTTCATCGTCTACTTCGAGAGAATCCGCGATGAGCTTCGCGACGGGCGCGGGCTCGAGTCCGCGGTCGAGGCCGGCTGGAAGCGCGCCAAGCGCACCATCTACGCGTCGAAGGGTGTCAACCTCCTTGCCGCAGTTGTGCTCTACGCGGTCGCCGTCGGAAACGTGAAGGGATTCGCGTTCACGCTCGGCATCACGACGATCATCGACGTCCTCGTCGTGCTGCTCTTCACACACCCGGCCCTCCAGGTCCTGGCGCAGACACGATTCTTCTCGAGCGGTCATCCGCTCTCCGGACTCGACCCGAACGCGCTCGGCGCTGTGTACCGGGGCCGGGCACAGTTCCGTGCGCCGCAACCGGGCGTCGCAGGCAAGTCAACGAAGTCAAGCCGTGAGGCAGCGAAACGGCAAACCATCGCAGAACGCAAGCAGGCTGAGCTCGTCGCCGCGGGCGCCGGCAAGAAGTCTGAGGAGAAGAAGTCCTAATGCCAAGCCTCACCACATTCGGCAACGACCTGTTCACGGGGAAGCGTTCGTTTAACTTCGTCGGTAACCGCAAGGTCTGGTTCAGCGTCGCCATCGTCCTTGTCCTCGCGTCGATACTCGTCCCGATCGTCAAGGGCGGGTTCAACCTCAGCATCGAGTTCACCGGCGGATCACAGTTCACCATCAACTCGGTCCAGGACACGGACCAGAACAAGGCGACGGATGCCGTCGAGAGCGTTGTTCCCGATGCAGCGTCGAAGGTCACGACCGTTGGAGACTCTGCCATCCGGGTGCAGACGAACCAGCTGACCTCCGCAGAGACCAACGATGTGACGACGGCTCTCGCAACAGCGTTCGACGTGCCTGAATCCGAAGTCACGACATCCTTCATCGGTGCGTCGTGGGGACAGGACGTCACGCGACAGGCCATCACCGGACTCGTGATCTTCCTCGCGCTTGCCTTCATCACCATGGCGATCTACTTCCGCACCTGGAAGATGTCAGCTGCGGCGATGATCGCACTTCTCGATGTTCTCGTGATCACTCTCGGCGTGTACGCGCTCAGCGGTTTCGAGATCAGCCCGGCCGCCGTGATCGGCTTCCTCACGATCCTCGGGTATTCGCTCTATGACACTGTCGTGGTCTTCGACAAGATCCGTGAGAACACCACGGAAGACGGCGAGAATGCGCCCCGAACCTTCGCGGAGTCGGTGAACCTCGCGGTGAACCAGACACTCGTGCGTTCGATCAACACGTCGGTCGTTGCAGCCCTGCCCGTTGGCTCGATCCTGCTCATCGGTGACTTCCTGCTCGGCGCTGAGACGCTCCGCGACATCTCGCTGTCGCTGTTTGTCGGCATCCTCGTGGCCACCTATTCCACGATTTTCGTCGCGGCACCGCTGTACGCACTGTTCCGCCAGAACGAGCCCGAGATCAAGAAGCGCGACGCTCGCGTGCTCGCCGGTCGCTCCCGCGCGGTGGCCGAGCCGGCCGTCGCCACGGCGCGTTAGACCGCCGCGGTACGCGATAATAGAGGTTCGGAGGTGACGCCATGACAGAGACCCAGTCGTCAAGCGCGTCCCTGCGCCGCCTCGTCCCTCGGATCTTTTCGAAGGCCCAGCCGGCCGGCGCTGTCGATCGTCTTGTGCGCACGGCGCGACTTCACCACCCCAAGGCCGACATCACGGTCATCGAGCGGGCGTACACGGTCGCCGAGCGTGCCCACCGCGGGCAGAAGCGCCAGAGTGGTGAGCCATACATCACCCACCCTGTCGCGGTCGCCCAGATTCTCGCCGACCTGGGGATCGGACCTAAGACCCTCGCAGCGGCTCTCCTGCACGACACGGTTGAGGACACGGACTACGGCCTCGACGAGCTTCGCGCAGAGTTCGGTGATGAAGTCGCCATGCTCGTCGACGGCGTCACCAAGCTCGACAAGGTCAAATACGGAGAAAGCGCCCAGGCCGAGACCGTCCGCAAGATGATCGTTGCGATGTCGAAAGACATCCGGGTTCTCGTCATCAAGCTTGCTGACCGACTGCACAACGCCCGCACCTGGGGCTTCGTTCCCGCCGAGAAGGCCGCCAGGAAGGCGACCGAGACGCTCGAGATCTACGCGCCGCTCGCGCACAGGCTCGGTATCCAGACCATCAAGTGGGAACTGGAAGACCTCTCGTTCGCCGTGCTCTACCCGAAGCTGTACGCCGAGATCGAAAGCCTGGTCAGGCAGCGCACCCCGCAGCGGGAAGAACTCGTCCAGACGGTCATCGACTCGGTCAACGAGGACCTCAAGTCCGCCAAGATCCGCGGCAAGGTCGTCGGCAGACCCAAGCAGTACTACTCGATCTACCAGAAGATGATCGTGCGCGGTCGTGACTTCGACGAAATTTACGACCTCGTCGGCATCCGTGTTCTCGTCAATTCGGTGCGTGACTGTTATGCGGTTCTCGGCGCGATCCACGCGCGATGGACTCCGATCCCCGGGCGATTCAAGGACTATATCGCAACCCCGAAGTACAACCTCTACCAGTCACTGCACACGACGGTGATCGGCCCGCAGGGCAAGAGCGTCGAGATCCAGATCCGGACGCACGAGATGCACCAGCACGCCGAATACGGTGTTGCCGCGCACTGGAAGTACAAGGAGAACGTCAACGGCGGCAAGGGTGCGTCGAAGACGACGGAGAACGACATGGTGTGGCTTGCCCACATCTCCGACTGGCAGGCCGAGACGAGCGACCCCGGCGAGTTCCTCGACTCGCTCCGCTTCGAGATCGGCGCCAAAGAGGTTTACGTCTTCACGCCGAAGGGCCGGGTCATCGGCCTTCCCGCCGGTGCCACGCCGGTCGACTTCGCCTACGCCGTTCACACCGAGATCGGGCACCGCACGATGGGTGCGAAGGTGAACGGCAGACTTGTTCCCCTCGAATCCGAGCTCAACAGCGGCGACGTGGTCGAGGTGTTCACCTCGAAGAACCCCGACTCCGGTCCGAGCCAGGACTGGCTGAGTTTCGTCAAGAGCACCCGCGCGCGTAACAAGATTCGTCAGTGGTTCACTAAAGAGCGACGCGATGAGGCCATCGAGCAGGGCAAGGATGCCATCGCCCGTGCGATGCGCAAACAGAACCTTCCGCTGCAGAAGCTGATGAGCCAGGACACCTTCGCCGAGGTGTCTGCCCAGATGCGGTACGAGGATGTCTCCGCGCTGTACGCGGCCGTTGGCGAGGGTCACGTGTCGACCCAGTCAGTGCTCGAGAAGGTGGCCGCACTCCTTCAGGGAGACACCGAGGCTGAACAGGGTGCCATCGACTTCCCGGTGCGGGGTCGTACCCGCTCGGTGACGCACAGTGACTCAGGCGTGCTGGTTCGGGGCGCACCCGACATTCTCGTCAAGATGTCGAAGTGCTGCACGCCCGTTCCCGGCGACGACATCGTTGGTTTCGTGACGCGCGGTTCGGGTGTTTCGGTACACAGGAGTGACTGCCACAACGTGCAGGAGTTGCTCAAGGAGCCGGAGAGAATGATCGACGTCGAGTGGGCGCCGAGTTCGAAGAGCCTGTTCCTCGTCCACATTCAGGTTGAAGCGCTTGACCGCGCCGGACTGCTGAGCGATGTCACGCGGGTACTCAGTGAGCACCACGTCAACATCCTCTCTGCAACCGTATCGACGTCGAACAACCGTCTTGCCATCTCGCGTTTCGTCTTTGAAATGGGCGACACGACCCACCTTGAGCGGGTGCTCAACGCGGTGAGACGCATCGACGCGGTGTACGACGTCTACCGCGTCAACGGCGGTTGATTCTCGCCACCTGACATTCCAGCGAGCCGGGCGATAGCGTCACGCGCCCAGGGGGAGTCTGTGCGTTTGAGCTCCAGGTCGCGGACGGTGCGCGCCGGCGTCGTGACCCTGAGTCCCGCTATGCGGGCCTCGTCGGAGTCGGCCAGGCGCAGCTCCCGTTGGTGGAATCGGGGCGGCAGTCGGAGGGTTGCGCGCTCGTCTGCCCGAACGCACACCTCGTGCTGCCAGGGAGGGTCGTCGATGGCGCCGTATACCCAGGCTGCGCTCCAGCCCATTGTCACGAGGTGCCTGGCAGCAGGAAGACGCGGCAGTTCACTCGCGAGCGTGCTCGCACGCAACTCTCGGCGATCGGGCTCGTCGACGCAGATGAAAACGTCGTCGAGCTTCACCAGGTCGCCATCGCGCGCTGCAGCGTAAAGCTCGGCAACGGGCAGGAACCCAGTGCTGAGAACCGAGGGCAGAAATCGGGGCATCGTCCAAGCGTGAGCCCGGCCGAGCGACGAGAAACGGCGGGAGCGAATCTGTGAAGAATTCGCTCCCGCCGTCGGGGTGTGGATGACGGTCAGGACAGGGCGTTGAGCCAGACCTTACGTGCCTCGAGTGCCTCTGTCGCTGCCTCGATCTTCGCCGTGTCGCCCGTGGCCTTCGCCTCGTCGAGTTCGGCTTCGAGCTTGGCGATCGCTGCGTTGAGCTGCCCGGCAAGTCCCTCGGTGCGGGCCTTGGTCTCCGGGTTGTTCTTCGTCCAGTGGTCCTCGTCGAGCTTTTTCAGGTGGTTCTCGACCTTGCGGAGCCTGTCTTCGACCGTGCGAACCTGATCGCGGGGAACTTTCCCGATCTCGTCCCAGCGGCGTTGGATTGACGCAAGAGCCGACCGAAGCTTGTCGCGGTTGGTCTCGGCGAGCAGCGGTTCTGCCTCCTCGAGGAGCGCGAGCTTGGCATCCAGGTTTTCGGAGAACTGGGCGTTGTCAATGGCATCGACCTCGGACTTCGCGGCGTAGATTGCGTCGCCAGCGGCCTTGAATCGAGCCCAGAGCGCGTCGTCGTGGCGCTTACCCGCTCGTCCCGACTTCTTCCACTCGTCGAGGAGCGCGCGGTACCCGGGGATGCCGTCTGCACCCTTGGGGATCAACGCTTCAGCCTGCTCGATGAGCTCCTGTTTGCGGGACTTCGCGTCGCGGTGCACCGAGTCGAGTTCTGCGAAGAACGCCCTGCGGTTCTGCTCGATCGTGGACTTCGCGGTGCGGAATCGCTTCCAGAGTTCGTTCGCCTCGCCCTTCGGAAGCTTGGGGCCTTCCTGCTGGTGCGTCTGCCACTGGGTGAAGAGGGCGGTGATCTGCTCCGTCGTCTGCTTCCACTGTGCCTTGGCGGGGTCCTGCGCCGCGAGTTTTTCCGCCTCGACGACGATGGTCGTCCGCACGGCAATCGCCTCGGCAACGGCCGCGCGCGCTTCTTCGCTCTGCTGCTCGGTGAGTTCGCCCACCGTCGAGTCAAGGGCAGCGACACGGGCCTTGAGGCTCGCCAGGTCGCCGACAGCGTTGGCATTCTCCAGGTTGGCAGCGAGGTGCGAGACCGCCTTGGACACGTCCGCGGCCGGCGCTCCACGCTTAACGCGCTGTTCGAGGAGCGTCACCTGGCCGGCGAGCTCGGTGAATTTGCGGGTGAAGTAGGCAAGTGCCTCTTCCGGAGTGCCATCGGGGAATTGCCCAACCTCACGCCAGTTGTCGTCGCCCTCGCGCACGAAAACGGCGCCGGACTCGTCTACGCGACCCCATGGTTGCTGCTCAGAATTAGACACGTGCCTCACCTTGCTTGGTTGTCGCGCGACTGCGCGACCGGAAACTCTGGTCCAGCCTATTACGTTGACCCCTCCCGGCGGGGAAGGCCACCATACTCCGCCTACTGAACGGTGATGTTCTCGATGGCTACGGGGATGGCAGGAGGCCCGTCGGTCGCACCGTCAGTGATACCGGCGTCGACGACCTGTGCCTTGAGCTCTTCGAGGCCGCTGGTCACCTTGCCAAGCACTGTGTACCCACCTGCCGAGTCCGCGCCGAGCGTGGTGTCTTCGTACACGATGAAGAACTGGCTTCCCATGCTGTAGCCGTTGTCCTGCTGACGCGCCATGGCGAGCGTTCCGGCCGGGTAGACGTTGTCTGCCGGGGCGTTCTCGACGGGTCCGTAGCTGAAACCGGGCCCGCCAGACCCGGTGCCATCCGGGTCTCCGCACTGGAGCACGTAGAGGCCTTCGTTCGTGAGCCGGTGGCAGCTGACACCGTCGTAGAAGCCGCCCTGCGACAGCGAGACGAATGACGAGACGGCCTGCGGTGCCGCTGCTCCGTCGACCTCGATACCCAGCGGGATGCCGTTGATGGTCATCGTTCCGTTCCAGACCCTGCCTTCGGCGAGACCTGCGTCCGGCACGTCCCCGGTGTTCGCACCGGCTGGAGCGGTTTCCGACGGAGCCGTTTCGGTCGGTGCAGGCGTCGAGGTCGCGCTCGGCGCGCCTGGACCGGTGGAGAAGTACACGAGCTGGCCGGCAGTCACCGCGGCGGCAACGACGACGAGTGCGATGACGGCGATCCAGTTGTCGCGCACCCGGCGCTTGGCGCGATACTCGTGCATGGTCCGACGGGCTTTGTAAGCCTTGAGCCGTTCACGATTCTCGCGTGCCAGGCGCTCTTCGGTCTTGCTGGGTGCCACGTGGATCCTCCATCGGATGGGCGCTCGTGCGCCGGTACTCAAGGCCAGCACCCCGGGTGCCGTCTTCGATGAACTTTACGGTTATCGACTTCCACTGACCAAATGCACGTGGAGTCGAGTCTCCACGTGCACTCCACAGACGTCCCCGAGCTTGCAGCAGCCGACCCCTGAGCCGCACCCGCCGCGGAACTTGTCAGCGGGTGCGGCTAGCCTTGCATCATGGCAAACACGACAGCGGCACTGCACTCTGGCAGTGTCCCGCTCGCGGTGCGCATGCGACCCAAGAGCCTCGACGAGGTTGCCGGGCAACGGCACCTGTTGAAGCCGGGGTCGCCGCTCGTGAGCCTCGCGCACGGCAAATCCGGTGACAAGGGCAGCGTTTCGGTGATCCTCTGGGGCCCGCCCGGCACCGGCAAGACAACGATCGCCCAGTCCATTGCGCACAGTTCGGGCCGTCGTTTCGTCGAGCTCTCCGCTGTTTCGGCCGGAGTTCGTGACGTCCGCCTGGTTATGGACGAAGCGATGACAAGTCGCGATCTCTACGGGCTGTCCACAGTGCTCTTCCTCGACGAGATCCACCGCTTCAGCAAAGCGCAGCAAGACGCTCTCCTCCCCGGTGTCGAGAACGGCTGGGTGATCCTCGTCGCCGCGACAACGGAGAACCCGTCGTTCTCGGTGATCTCGCCGCTGCTCTCCCGCTCGCTCCTGCTCACCCTCGAGCAGCTGAGTGACGACGACCTCCGTGTTGTTCTCGACCGGGCGATCGAAGACAAGCGCGGACTCGGTGGTCGGTTCGACGTCACAGCCGATGCCCGTGACACCATCATTCGGCTCGCCTCAGGGGATGCTCGCCGCGCGCTGACCGCGCTTGAAGCGGCATCCGTCAGTGCCGATTCGCTCAGTGCCGATTCGCTCAGCGCTGATTCGCTGTCGACCGAAACGGATGCTGGCGGCACCGACACCGAGGACGGCACCGTCGATCGTGCTTCAACCAAAGACGCTGACGATGACGATGACGACGGCGTTGACGAAGGTGCGGGCGACGCTCCCGACGCTCCCGCCGCTGAGGCGGACCGGCAGCGACCGGTTATCACCGCTGACGTCGTTGCCAACGCGGTCGACCGTGCGCTGCTGCGCTACGACAGAAACGGCGACGAGCACTACGACGTCATCAGCGCGTTCATCAAGTCGATCCGCGGATCAGACGTCGACGCGGCCCTGCACTACCTGGCCAGGATGATCGAAGCGGGGGAGGACCCCCGGTTCATCTCCCGCCGAATCATCGTGAGCGCATCGGAAGACATCGGGCTCGCGGATCCCAACGCCCTGGTGATCGCCGTGGCTGCAGCGGACGCCGTTCAGTTCATCGGGATGCCAGAGGGCCGCATTCCTCTCGCCGAGGCCGTTGTCTACCTCGCGACCGCCGCGAAGTCGAACGCGTCGTACAACGCCATCAACAGCGCCATCGCCGACGTGCGCGCCGGCAACTTCGGCAGGGTCCCCAAGCCCATGCGCGACGCGCACTACGCCGGCGCGAAACGCCTCGGTCACGGCAAGGGCTACAAGTACCCGCACGACGCCGACGTCGGGGTCGTTGAGCAGCAATATCTTCCCGACGAGCTTCGCGGGGTGCGGTACTACCAGCCAACACAGCACGGCAACGAGCGCGACGTTTCCTCTCGGCTCGCCAAGCTCCTGCGCATCGTGCGCGGCGGGCGCGGCTGACCCGGTGGCATGTTAGGCTTGTTGCTGGCCTAGGCCCGGTTTGAATGTATGGCTGCACTGAATCGGGTTGACGGACATGTTCTTTAGCCGAACTGTTCCGGCTCACCCCTCTTACTTTCCGGTCGCGCTGTTGTGCGCCGGCATCACATTGTCAGAGATTCCATCGAAAGGAACCCGTGTCTACCAAGTCACGTACCCGTAGCAAGACCCGCCTGTCGCGGTCATTGGGCATCGCCCTCACCCCGAAGGCAGCAAAGTACCTCGAGAAGCGTCCGTACGCTCCGGGTGAGCACGGCCGCACCAAGCGCAAGACCGACTCCGACTACGCTGTGCGTCTTCGCGAGAAGCAGCGTCTGCGCGCCCAGTACGGCATCCGCGAGAAGCAGCTGAAGATTGCCTTCGAAGAAGCTCGTCGCGTCAAGGGCCTGACCGGTGAAAACCTGGTCGAGATCCTCGAGACCCGCCTCGACGCTCTTCTCGTGCGCTCGGCTATCGCCCGCACCACGGCTCAGGCACGTCAGATGGTTGTGCACCGTCACATCCTCGTCGACGGCCAGATCGTCGACCGTCCCTCCTTCCGCGTGAAGCCGGGACAGCTCATCCACGTCAAGGCACGCAGCGAAGGCACCGAGCCTTTCCAGGTTGCAGCAGCAGGCGGACACGTTGATGTCCTCCCGAAGCTTCCGCCGTACCTCGAGGTCGAGCTCGACAAGCTGCAGGCACGCCTCGTTCGCGCCCCGCAGCGTGCAGAGGTCCCCGTGACCTGTGAAGTCCAGCTCGTCGTTGAGTACTACGCAGCACGCTAAACAGCTTTACCGACGGGGTCGCGGCTTACGCCGCGGCCCCGTTTTTTTCATATGACCGGGCCACAAAGCGGCCAGTCAGGCATAACCGGTAGGATGAAATTCTGGTTGGAAGCATCCGTCCCACACCCCAGGAGGAGCCCCTGTGAAGAATATTTTCTGGCTACTTACCGGCATTGCCGCCGGTTTTTTCGTCGCGCACGAGATCAACAAGACCCAGAAGGGCAAGGAGTTCTTCTCGGACCTCGACGGAAAGCTCCGCGAGTTCAGCGACACAGTCGCCGACGCGTACAGAGAACGTGAAGCTGAACTGCGGGAGAAGATCGACGAACTCGCGAAGGACGCCGAGGACGCAATCGGCGACCTTGGCGCCGGCTCTTCTCAGAAATAAGACTCCCTCTGCCCCCGCAGAGACCCCTCTCCGAACGGACCCATGAAGACCGCTGACATCCGCTCGCGCTGGCTCGATTTTTTCGCCGAGCGCGGCCACACCGTAGTTCCATCCGCATCGCTGGTATCCGACGATCCTTCCCTGCTGTTCACCGTCGCGGGAATGGTGCCGTTCGTGCCGTACCTGAGCGGACTCGTCCCCGCACCATACCCGCGCGCGACGAGCGTGCAGAAGTGCATTCGGACCAACGACATCGAAGAGGTCGGCAAGACGCCGCGCCACGGGACGTTCTTCCAGATGAACGGCAACTTCTCGTTCGGCGACTACTTCAAGGAAGGGGCGATCAGCTACGCCTGGGAGCTCCTGACGTCGTCTGAAAGCACCGGCGGTTACGGTTTCGATGAGAAGGACCTCTGGGTCACGGTCTACAAGGACGACGACGAGGCCATCCGTCTCTGGAAGTCCATCGCCGGACTTCCCGATGAGCGCATCCAGCGACTCGACATGGACACGAACTACTGGTCGACGGGCCAGCCGGGTCCGGCCGGCCCCTGCTCCGAGATCTTCTTTGACCGAGGGCCCGCCTACGGTCGGGACGGCGGTCCGGAGACCGACGATGACCGGTACGTGGAGATTTGGAACCTCGTCTTCATGCAGTACCTCCGCGGCGAGGGCCGGGGCAAGAACGACTTCGAGATCCTCGGCGACCTGCCGAAGAAGAACATCGACACCGGCATGGGCCTCGAGCGCGTCGCCTTCCTCAAGCAGGGCGTCGAGAACATGTACGAGATCGACCAGGTCCGCCCTGTACTCGACCGCGCGGCCGAACTGTCTGGGCGCCGCTACGGTGCAGACCACACCGACGACGTTCGCATGCGGATCATCGCCGACCACGTTCGCTCATCGCTCATGCTCCTCAGCGACGGCGTCACGCCGTCCAACGAGGGCAGGGGCTACATCCTGCGCCGGCTCATGCGGAGGACCGTCCGTTCGATGCGGCTGCTCGGCGTGGATACCGCGACCTTCCCTGAGCTGTTCGCCGCGTCACGCGACGCGATGAAGGCTGCATACCCCGAGGTCGAGCACGACTACAGCCGCATCTCCCAGTCGGCGTACGGCGAGGAAGAAACCTTCCTGCGCACGCTCGCCGGCGGAACGACGATCCTCGACCTTGCCGTCGAGAAGTCGAAGCAGACCAACGCCGAGAAGCTTCCTGGCGACACCGCATTCCTGCTGCACGACACCTACGGGTTCCCGATCGACCTCACGCTCGAGATCGCTGAGGAAGCCGGCCTGAGTGTCGACCGCACGGCGTTTGATGCCCTCATGGCCAACCAGCGCGCACTCGCAAAAGCGGATGCCAAGGCCAAGAAGACAGCACTGGCTGACCTCAGCGTCTACAGCGCGTTCAGGGCTTTCGGCGAGACGACCTTCACCGGGTACACCGATCTCACCACCGAGTCGAAGATCCTCGGCCTCATCGTGAACGGCCAGTCCGTCTCGAAGGCGTCGGCGGGCGACATCGCCGAAGTGATCCTCGCCGAGACCTCGCTGTACGCAGAGTCCGGCGGACAGGAAGCCGACCAGGGGCTCATCGTCGGACCGGGCTACGAACTCGAAGTGCTCGACGTTCAGAAGCCGATCAAGGGACTCATCAGCCACAAGGTGCAGGTCGCCAAGGGTGAAGTGGGCGTCGGTGACAGCGCAACAAGCGTCGTCGACCGCGAGTACCGCAGGGGAGCCAGGCAGGCACACTCCGGTACCCACATCATCCACGCCGCGCTTCGCCAGGTCCTCGGCCCGAACGCCCACCAGTCCGGCTCGTACAACAAGGCCGGTTACCTCCGTCTCGACTTCTCCTGGAACGCAGGCCTCTCGGCTGAGACCCGGAGCGAGATCGAGGAAGTCTCGAACAACGCGATCCGTGACAACCTCGAGGTCGTCACGCGTGAGCTGCCGCTCGACGAAGCCAAAGCGCTCGGCGCCATGGCCCTGTTCGGTGAGAAGTACGGCAACGTCGTTCGCGTCGTCGACATCGGCGGCCCCTGGTCGCGCGAACTCTGTGCAGGCACTCACGTGTCGACCAGTGCGGAGATCGGCATGATCAACCTCGTCAGTGAATCGAGCGTCGGCTCGACGAACCGCCGTGTCGAGTCGCTCGTCGGCCTCGAGGCGTTCCGGGACCTCGCCGCCGAACGTGCGATCGTGAACGAACTGACATCGTCGCTCAAGACGCCACGCGAGCAGCTCCCCGAGCGCATCGCCGATCTGGTTGCGAACCTCAAACAGGCCGAGAAGAAAATCCAGGCGTTTGAAGCCCGCGCGCTCACCGAGCGGGTGCCAGCACTCGTCGCCACGAAGCACACCGCTGGTGCGTACACCCTGGTCGCTGAGAACGTCGGAGTGTTGAACTCCGCCGACGACCTGCGTCTTCTCGTCACGACAGTGCGCGAGCGGCTCGGGTCTGTGCCAAGCATCACCGCTCTCGCCGCGACCGTGAAGGATCGACCGATCGTCATCGTCGCGACCAACCCCGAGGCACGCGCTGCCGGCGCAAAGGCCGGCGTGCTCGCCAGGACAGCCGCAGGCGTCCTCGGTGGAGGCGGAGGCGGTAAGGACGACATGGCACAGGGTGGCGGTACCGACGCATCAATGATCCCCGGCGCACTCGCCGCGATAACAGACGCTGCGACGAGGTAGCCGGTGACGGATGCCATGCGCACGGGAGTCCGCCTCGGTATCGATGTCGGGAAAGTCCGCATCGGTGTCGCCCGTTCCGATTTCCACGGAATGCTGGCGACACCGATCGAGACGGTCCAGCGGTCGACCGACAGCGGGGAAGACGTGAAGAGGATCATCGCGATCGCCGACGAGCTCAACCCGATCGAACTCGTGGTCGGTCTGCCGTTGGCGCTCTCCGGATCGCACACGGCGTCAACGAACGATGCTGTCGCGTTCGCTGGCAAGCTCGCGACGGCATCCGCTGTTCCCGTCCGACTGGTCGATGAGCGCCTGTCAACGGTCTCCGCGCACTCAGCGCTGCGCACCTCGGGCAAGAAGTCGAGCAGATCCCGTAATATTGTCGATCAAGTTGCTGCGGTCATCATTCTGCAGCATGCCCTCGACGCGGAGCGCGGCAGTTCACACCCTCCTGGTTCCCTCGTCAACCCGAGTGAAGGATCGTAGGCCGTGACATCCGAGCGCCCCGAAGGCACCAGCGATTTCGACGCCATTCTCGCGTCACAAGCACCGGAAGCTTCGGCTTCGACTAACCCGCCGTCGTCACGACGCGAGGCAAGGGAACAGGCTGAGCGCGCCGCGACAACGTCGACCCGCTCGGAGCGCCGGTCCGCATCGACAACCGAGTCGACGTACCCGCCGCGAGAGAAGCGCAGCCGCAAGGGACTCATCGCGGCAATCGTGACGCTCGTGCTGCTCGCCGGTGTCGCCGGTGGTGGCCTGTACGTCTGGAACACCTTCGAACCGCAGATCCGCTCGGTCATGGGATGGGAAGAGCCCATTGACTTCGAGGGTGTCGGCAGCGGCGAGGTGATGGTCTCCATCGCGGAGGGCGACACCGGTCAGGACATCGCGAAGACCCTCAAGACGCGTGGCGTGACCAAGACCGTCGACGCGTTCTACGAGACACTGATCGAGGAGAAGCCTGAGCCCGTCTTCCACCCCGGTGTGTACCAGCTGAAGAAGCAGATGAGCGCGAAGGCTGCGCTCGATGCCCTCCTCGACCCGGCCAATAAGATCGAGCGGACCGTTCTGGTTCGCGAAGGCGAAACCGGAGCCACCATTCTCGAGGAGTTGTCGGCGAGCACGGAGATTCCCCTCGCTGAATTCGAGGCTGCCGTGGCCGACCCCACGGTCTTCGGAATCCCAGCGACCGCGCCGTCAATCGAGGGCTGGCTCTTTCCCGCCATGTACACCTTCGATCCGGGGCTGTCCGCCCAGCAGGTGGTCCAGGTACTCGTTGACCGCACGATCACCGCGCTCGACGCCGCTGGCGTCCCGGTCGAGGAGCGGGAGCGCATCCTGACCATCGCGTCGGTCGTCCAGCGGGAAGCGCGGCTGGAGGAGGACTTCTACAAAGTCAGCCGGGTAATCCAGAACCGCCTTGCCGTCGACATGAAGCTCGAGATGGACTCGACCGCGCAATACGGCGACACCACGAAGACCGACTCGGTCTGGTCGACGCAGGAGGCCCTCGAGTCGCAGAATCCGTGGAACACGTACCAGAAGACGGGCCTGCCGATCGGGCCGATCGCGAGCCCTGGCGACACCGCAATCGCCGCTGCGATGGCACCGGCCGAGGGCTCCTGGCTCTTCTTCGTCACCGTCAACCTGGACACAGGCGAGACGGTGTTCACGAATACCGTCGATGAGCACGGCACCGCCGTCAAGCAACTCCGCGCCTGGTGCGCGGAGAACCCGGACAAGGGCTGCTGATGCGGGAACGGCTCGCGGTGTTCGGGTCGCCCATCGCGCATTCGAAGTCGCCGTCGCTGCACCGTACGGCATATGAGCTTCTCGGCCTCGACTGGGAGTACAGCTCGCGCAACGTGTCGGTGACCGATCTCGCCACGACTGTCGCCGGTCTCGACAACGGATGGCGCGGACTCTCGCTGACGATGCCGCTCAAGCAGGCGGCGTTCGAACTTGCCGACACTCGAGACGCGATGGCCACGCTGACAGGCGCTGTCAACACACTCCGGTTCGTTGGCGACGACGGGGCGAGAACCTCCTTCGGGTACAACACCGATGTTTCGGGCATCACACGGGCACTGGCATCCGTTGGCATCACTGAGGCGCCCCACGTGCACATTCTGGGTGGAGGTGCCACCGCGGCCAGTGCTGTTGTTGCCGCCGCCGAGCTTGGAGCACTCTCGGTGATCGTTCTGGCCAGGAACCCGGCCAAATCTCGGCCGCTGATCGACCTGGGCAAGCGGGCTGGCCTCGCCGTCGACATTCGCACGTTCGACACGTTCGACGACGTGCCCCGTCCTGAGCTCGTCGTGAGCACCCTGCCCGGGCGGACTCCTCTGCCCGTCAGCTACCCGTCCAACGTGCTCTCATCGTCGGCGCTGCTCGATGTCGCCTACGATCCGTGGCCGAGCGAACTCGCCGCCCGCTGGACGGACGCCGGTGGTGTCGTCGCGAACGGATTGTCCATGCTCGCGCACCAGGCGCTCATCCAGGTGCGGATCTTCGTCTCCAACGACCCGTTCCAGCCGCTGGACGACGAGGATGCTGTTCTCACCGCGATGCTCGCATCCGTCGGTCTCGACGCACGCGGCATTCCGCTCGCTGCCTGACCAGCGCACCCGACGAACACGCGGAGCCAGCGAATCGCACGGGCCGGTCGTCACAGGGTCAGGCTGACCTCAGGCGCTGTGGAAGGATAGAGCCATGCTTCGTTGGCTCACTGCCGGAGAGTCTCACGGCCCGGAACTCATTGCAATCGTCGAGGGTCTTCCCGCCGGCGTCCCCGTCTCGCTCGACTCAATTCGCGCTGACCTTGCCCGCCGCAAACTCGGCTACGGCCGCGGTTCCCGGATGAAGTTCGAACAGGACGAACTCAACATCTCCGGTGGCGTTCGCCACGGGTTCAGCCTCGGCAGCCCCGTCGCCCTGCGCATCGGCAACACGGAATGGCCCAAGTGGGTCGAGGTGATGAACCCCGAGCCCGTGCCGGAGACCGAGAAGTCCCGCGGCAGGAGCGCCCCGCTCACCAGGCCGCGCCCAGGGCACGCGGATCTCGTCGGCATGCAGAAGTACAACTTCGACGAAGCACGGCCCATTCTTGAACGCGCCAGCGCGAGGGAAACCGCCGCACGGGTTGCCCTCGGTGCGGTCGCACGGGGCTTCCTCGCCGAACTCGGCATCACCCTGGTCAGCCACACGCTGTCGATCGGACCGGTGCGCGTACCCGAGAACGCCGTACTTCCCACGCCGGCTGACGTGGACGCGCTCGATGCCGATCCACTGCGCTGCTTCGACGCGGCGACATCCGAACTCATGGTCGCCGAGGTAGACGCAGCGAAGAAGGACGGCGACACCCTCGGCGGAGTCGTCGAGGTCCTCGCATACGGCCTGCCGCCCGGACTCGGATCTCACGTGCACTGGGACCGTCGCCTCGACGGTCAGCTCGCGCAGGCCCTCATGGGAATCCAGGCCATCAAGGGCGTCGAGGTCGGCGACGGCTTCCTCACCACGACGCGCCGCGGCTCAGAGGCGCACGACGAGCTCTTCTCGATCGACGACCAGATCGTGCGCTCGAGTGACAAGGCCGGCGGCACCGAGGGCGGCATGAGCACCGGAACCGTTCTCCGCGTCCGTGCCGGAATGAAGCCCATCGCCACAGTCCCGCACTCGCTTCGGACGGTCGACGTGGCGACAGGTGAAGCAGCCGGTGCACACCACCAGCGCTCGGATGTCTGCGCGGTTCCCGCCGCTGGCGTCGTCGCTGAGGCAATGGTCGCCCTCGTGCTGGCCAACAGCGTCCTCGAGAAGTTCGGGGGAGACTCGGTCGAAGAGACACGTCGCAACCTCCAGTCCTACCTCGCTGCGATTCCAGCCGGGCTCCGCACCGCCACCGCGTCCACCCAGGATCACCTGGCGTGAGCGACGACCGCCGCCCCCTGTACCCGCTCGTCTTCATTGGGCCAATGGGAGCGGGCAAGACCCGCATCGGTCGCCGGGTGGCAAAAGCACTCGAGGTGCCTTTTCTAGACACTGACAAGATCATCGTTGCCGAGCACGGACCGATCGCTGGCATCTTTGAATCCAGAGGCGAAGCCGCCTTCCGCGCACTGGAGAAGGATGCCGTCGCTGACGCGCTGGTCGAACGCGCCGTTGTGTCCCTCGGGGGCGGCGCCGTTCTGGATCCGGAGACGCGGGCAGCGCTTGCCGACAAGACAGTCGTCCTGCTGACCGTGTCAGCGGATGCCGTCGCCGCACGCATCAAGACGGACAAGCGGCCGCTGCTGGCAAACGGGACCGTCGACTGGCAGCGCATTTACGACGAACGCCGTGCGATCTACGACGAACTCGCCACGATCACCTTCGACACCTCCACCCAGCCGATCGAGAGAATCGCTGCAGATATCGCCACGTGGGCGAAAGGACGAGCATGACAGACCACATCGGTACGACGGGCAATCCGCGCGCAACTGGGGATGACCACGGGGTCACCACGATCGAGGTCACGGGAACAGACGGCTACGCGATCCACGTCGGCCGCGGCATCCTCGACCGCATCGCTGTCGCCCTCGGTGACGGCGTGCAGAAGGTCCTGCTCGTGCACCCACCGACCCTGGCCGCCAAGGCCGAGCAGCTGCGTGAGTCGCTGGCTGGCAGGTACCAGGTGCTGCTCGCCGAGATTCCGGATGCCGAAACCGGCAAACGCGTCGAGGTCGCGGCCTTCTGCTGGCAGATCATGGGACAGGCTGATTTCACGCGGTCCGATGCGGTGATTGGTTTCGGCGGGGGAGCGACCACCGACCTCGCCGGGTTCGTGGCCGCTACCTGGCTGCGCGGCGTTCGACTCGTGCAGGTGCCGACGACCGTTGCCGGAATGGTGGATGCCGCCATCGGCGGTAAGACCGGGATCAACACCAACGAGGGCAAGAACCTCGTTGGGGCGTTTTACGCGCCCGCAGGAGTGATCGTCGATTTCAACCTGGTCGACACGCTGCCGAAGAACGAGATCCTCGCCGGCTTCGCGGAGATCGTGAAGTGCGGTTTCATCGCGGAACCGGAGATTCTCGACATCATCGAGGCCGACGTCGATCGGGTGACCGACCCGACCACCGCGGAATTCCGTCGGGTCGTCGAGCTGTCCATCGCGCTCAAGGCCCGTGTCGTCAGTGAGGACTTCAAGGAGGGCGGGGTCCGCGAGATCCTCAACTACGGACACACTCTCGGCCATGCGATCGAACATGCCGAGCGGTACCAGTGGCGCCACGGTGCCGCCGTTGCCGTCGGGATGATGTTCGCCGCTGAACTCTCACGACTGGCCGGACGGCTGCCGGATGCGGTCGCCGACAGGCACCGCAGCATCCTCGACTCGCTGTCGCTGCCCACCGAATACCCGGTCGGGCGATGGAGCACGCTCCTTGCCACGATGCAGCGCGACAAGAAGGCCCGAGCCGGCATGCTCCGGTTCATCGTCCTCGATGACATCGCCAAGCCGACGGTGCTCGCAGGGCCAGAGACCGCGCTGCTCTTCGCGGCGTACCAGGAGATAGGTTCATAGCCATGACTCGTGTGCTCGTGCTCAATGGCCCCAACCTCGGCAGGCTCGGTTCGCGTGAGCCGGATGTCTACGGCAGCGGCAACCTCGACGACCTGCGGGTGATGCTTCAGGCATCCGCTCCCGAAGGCGTCTCGATCGACCTCCGCCAGACCAACGACGAGGGCGAGCTCATCGGCTGGCTCTACGAGGCAACTGACGGGTCCACTCCCGTGGTCCTCAATCCGGCAGCGTTCACCCATTACAGCTACGCGCTTCGGGATGCCGCCGCGCTCGTCACAAAGGCGGGCATTCCGCTGGTCGAGGTTCACATCTCGAACCCGCACGCGCGGGAGACCTTCCGACACTCGAGCGTGATCTCGGGTGTTGCGACCGGTGTGATCGCCGGTTTCGGCTTTGATTCGTACCGCCTGGCACTCGATGCAGTACTCCGCCTGAGACCGGCTGGAACCGAGTAAACAGCCTCCTGCGGTAAACTCGTCACATCGGTCGCCTCAGACCACATTTTTCTCCCACTGAACGGAACCCCCTCTTCATGGCATCTACCGCCGACATCAAGAACGGAATTGTCCTCAACATCGACGGACAGCTCTGGAACGTCATCGAGTTCCAGCACGTCAAGCCCGGCAAGGGTGGCGCGTTCGTGCGCACCAAGCTGAAGAACGTCGTGTCAGGCAAGACCGTCGACCGCACGTACAACGCCGGTGCGAAGATCGACATCGAGAACGTCGACCGTCGCGACTTCACCTACCTCTACAACGACGGTGAAGCGTTCGTGTTCATGGACACCGCTGACTACGACCAGCTGACTGTGCCGGCATCCGTCGTCGGAGACGCCGCCAACTTCATGCTCGAGAACCAGGCCGTCACCGTTGCGCTCAACAACGGCAACCCGCTGTACGTCGAGCTGCCGGCATCCGTCGTCCTCGAGATCACCTACACCGAGCCAGGCCTCCAGGGCGACCGCTCGACCGGTGGCACGAAGCCCGCAACCGTTGAGACCGGCTACGAGATCCAGGTGCCGTTGTTCCTCGAGCAGGGCACCAAGGTCAAGGTCGACACCCGCACGGGCGACTACATGGGACGCGTCAACGACTAGTGAGCGCCCGTAGCAAGGCCCGTAAGCGGGCCATCGACATCCTGTACGGCGCAGACCTTCGGGACATGGCGCTGAGCGAGGCGCTCACCGTTGAAGCGCAGCGTGCCGCGAGCGAGCCCGACCGTGAAGCCAGCTGGCTCTACGCGCGCGACATCGTCGACGGTATCGCCGACAACGCCGAGGAGATCGACGAGCAGATCGAGACGTACGCCCAGGGCTGGTCCCTCGCGCGGATGCCCGCTGTTGATCGTGCGATCCTGCGCATCGGTGTGTGGGAGATCATGTTCAACTCCGAGGTGCCTGCCGCGGTTGCCATCGACGAGGCTGTCGAATCGGCCAAGACGCTGTCGACCGACGATTCACCAGGATTCGTCAACGGATTGCTCGGAAAGATCGCCCAAGCCAACGGCTAGGGGTTTATCTCGTCGAAACGCCCGTCATCGCTCACGCGGTGGCGGGCGTTTTGCGTGCGCTGTGTGGCTCGAGGTGGGTTGGACGGGTCGGTAGCTCGTATCGTCGCCGTTTCCGGTGTGGTCGACGGATGCCTGCAAAGGCGTGGACGCAATGTCCCTCGGGCCGGGTCAATGTCAGTGGTTGGGTGTGTACTGAAGTCATGAGGCTCCCGGTCAGCAGTCCGATTCGCCACCGTTCTGGTGTGGGGTTCGGGTGCCTGCACAAACGCGGGCGGGGCCAGTGGTGCTGGGGTCCAATGTCAGTGGTTGGGTGTGTAGTTAAGTCATGAACATCCCGGTCAGCAGCTCGATTCGCCACCGTTCTGGTGTGGCGTTCGGGTGCCTGCAAAGGCCCGTGCGCGGTGCCCGGGGGCCCGGGTTCAATGTCAGTGGTTGGGTGTGTACTGAAGTCATGAACATCCCGGTCAGCAGTCCGATCCGCCACCGTTCTGGTGTGGCGAAGTCGGGTGTGGCCGTGCCTTGTGCCCTTGGCTCGGATGGCTCGGCCGGTGGGGGTGTGCGGGTGTCATGAGCCTCGCGGTGAGCGACTTTCCGCCGGCATCGGAGCCGGAGGGTGAGAGTGCGCTCACCGGGTTGCTCACACATCTGGGGCAGGTGGTCGATGTTCTCGACCTGGATCATCTCGACCAGTTGACCGGCGAACAACTGCTGACGCAGCTGGGTCAGGTCGCCGGGGTGGTGCGAGCCGGGGAGGCGGTCCTTGCGGCGTTCAGCGCCGAGGTCGCCGACCGGTCAGATCCCGCGCGCGGGAACGAGGGTTTGGCGGTGAAGCACAACTACCAGCGTCCGTCGCATCTGATCGAGGTGATCACCGGGGTGTCGTCCGCGGCGGCATCACGGTTGATCCGGGTCGGCCAGCGCACCTGCCGGAGGCTGACGGATGCCGGGTTCCCGTTGCCGCCGTTGTTCCCGGTGGTAGGGGACGCATTCCGGCAGGGTTTGATCGGGGTGGAAACAGCCGAGGCGATCACCCGTGAACTGTCGTTGGCTGCACCTCGCGCTGAGGTGGAGCACCTGACCATTGCGGAACGCACTTTGGTCAGTGAGGCGGTCGGTGCGGGCTGGCGTGACGGCTTACCGATGTCAGCGGATCTGGTCGGTATTCAGGCTCGACAGTGGCGGGACCGGTTGGATGAAGACGGCATCGAGCCCAACACCGACAAAGCGTTCCAGAAACGCGACTTTTGGATCGCCCGTGCCGCGAAGGAGGGGTTGGTGAAGTTCGGTGGCCAGGTCACCGTCGATGTAGGTGCGAAACTTCATGCCCTGTTGGATGCGGTGTTGAGTCCGAAGACCGCGAACCGATACGAGATGACAGATCCCTCCGCCGACGGTGCACCCAATGCCGCACCGGCCACCGGTGCGCCCCGCGGCCCGAACGACGCTGGTGCGCCCGACAGCGCGCCCACGAGCGGCATCTTCGGGTCCATCGGTGGCGACGCCCCAACCGGAACCCTGGCAGATGAAGGGTTGGCAGCGACCGGTGGGAGCGGTCGGGCGCCGGACCACGCGGCGGATGAACCGATCCGGGCCCGGCGGACCGCGGGTCAGCAACGCGCTGATGTGTTCGCCGCGATGATCGACGCCCTCGCCCGCTCCGCCGACACACCCAGCGTCACCGGCGCCGCACCCACCGTGGTTGTCACCGTGAACGCGGACGTCATTGACTCGAAGACCGGTACCGGGCAGATCGTGGGAGTGAACACCCCGGTCGCGGCATCAACGATCACCCAGATTCTCTGTGACGCGAGCATCATCCCCGTGTTCATCGACCCCGACGGCACCGTCGTCGCCCTCGGCAACGACCAACGCGGGTTCAACCGGACCCAACGGATGGGCATGATCGCCCGCGACGGACCAACCTGCGGCATGCCCGACTGTCAGATCCCGGCCACCGGCTGCGAAGCGCACCACATCACTCCCCACGCGGAGGGCGGGCCGACCCACATCGATAACGGTGTGTTGTTCTGCTGGTTCCACCACCGGATGGTCGACACCGGAGTGTTCACCGTCTCGATGGTGAACGGCAAACCCCAGGTCACCATCGCCGAATGGATCCGCCGCAAACCATACTTCCGGTGAGCTCGTAGAACGTACTTCCGCTGAGTTGCATGCTCCGTTAGAAATCCGAGCGCAGCCCAGTCTCGCGAAGGAGGAGAGAGTGGCAAACATTGATGGGCAGCGAGAGTGCCGAAGGCGATACCGGCACACCGCGCCGCAGCGGCGTGCGTGTGGCAACCGCCACATGCACCAGCGCCCGGCAGCGCGAGAGGTCGTACCGACCGGGCAGGGTTCCGCACTGAATGGCACGCGCCACCGGGGGAGCGCCGCGCCAACTGCTAGAGTGAAAAACAATTGACAACCTTTAACGCCGTCCAGAGAGACGGAGAAGGGAGTCGGCATGAGTGCGCGCGTCGTACTTCAGCAGGCTGACATCGCCCGAGCGTTGACCCGGATATCCCACGAGATCCTTGAGTCCAATCGAGGCGCAGATGACCTCGTCCTCCTCGGCATTCCGACCCGCGGGGTCATTCTCGCCGACCGCATCGCCGCTCTGATCTCGGAGATCACCGGCACGCCGATCGACGCGGGGTCCCTCGACGTGACCATGTATCGCGACGACCTCGCCAAGCACCCCACCCGCACTCCGGCGCCAACGCACATCCCGGCATCCGGTATCGATGGCAAGACCGTGGTCCTCGTCGATGACGTCCTGTACTCGGGTCGCACCATCCGCGCCGCTCTCGACGCCATCGGTGACATCGGCAGGCCACGCGCCGTCCGCCTGGCCACCCTCATCGACCGTGGGCACCGCGAGCTGCCCATCCGGCCTGACTTCGTCGGCAAGAACCTGCCCAGCGCGCAAACCGAACGCATCAACGTGCGTCTCACGGAACTCGACGGCGCTGACCTCGTCTCGATCGATGGGATGGAGTCCTGATGCGCCACCTCCTGTCGACGCGCGATCTCAGCCGTGACACCGCCATCGGTCTCCTCGACGTCGCCGAAGACATGGCTGACACCCAGCTGCGCGAGGTCAAGAAGCTCCCGACCCTCCGCGGCAAAACCGTCGTGAACCTCTTCTTTGAAGACTCGACCCGAACCCGCATCTCATTCGAGGCTGCGGCCAAGCGCCTGAGCGCGGACGTCATCAACTTCAGTGCCAAAGGGTCGAGCGTCTCGAAGGGTGAAAGCCTCAAAGACACAGCACAGACGCTTCAGGCGATGGGCGCGGATGCCGTCGTCATCCGTCACCCCGCATCCGGCGCACCGCAAACCCTGGCGACCAGCGGATGGATCGACGCCGGAATCCTGAACGCGGGAGATGGAACACACGAACACCCGACGCAGGCGCTCCTCGACGCGTATACGATCCGGAAGCGCGTCCACGGCGCAGCCTCGCGAGGGAAAGACCTCGACGGACTCGCGGTCACGATTGTCGGCGATGTGCTCCACTCCCGCGTTGCGCGGTCGAATGTCTGGCTGCTCACCACACTCGGCGCCACCGTCAGCATCGTGTCACCGCCCACCCTCGTGCCGGTGAACACCTCGGGCTGGCCGGTAACCGTTGGCTACGACCTCGACGAGGCCATCGCCTCAGAGCCCGACGTGATCATCATGCTCCGTATCCAGGCCGAGCGGATGCGAAACGCGTTTTTCCCCAACAGCCGGGAGTATTCGAGGCGCTGGGGCCTCGACGATGGACGATTGCACCAGCTTCGGGCGACTACCATTGTCATGCACCCCGGACCGATGAACCGGGGTCTGGAAATCTCCGCTGCAGCAGCTGACTCGCCCCAATCCACGGTCCGCGAACAGGTGGCCAACGGAGTTTCCGTGCGGATGGCCGCACTTTACCTGCTGCTGTCGGGCGATCGGGAGGACGCATAACCATGACTACAGAGACCTACCTCCTCCGCCAGGCGACCCTCGCAGATGGCAGCACCACAGACATCCGCATCGCCGACGGCATCATCGCCGAACTCGGTGGGTCCCTCTCCGCCGACGGCGCCTCCGTTGTCGACGCAGACGGACTGCTCGCACTCCCGGGCCTCGTCGACCTGCACACCCACCTCCGTGAGCCCGGCTACGAGCAGAGCGAAACCGTGCTGACCGGTACGCAGGCCGCTGCCGCCGGTGGATTCACCGCCGTCTTCGCCATGGCGAACACCTCGCCCGTCGCAGACACCGCCGGTGTCGTCGAACAAGAACTCGCCCTCGGTCAGGAAGCCGGCTACGCGACGGTCCAGCCTATCGGCGCCGTCACCGTCGGGCTGGCGGGCGAACAGCTCGCCGAACTCGGCGCGATGGCAGCATCCCGCGCCCAGGTGCGGGTGTTCTCCGACGACGGCTTCTGCGTCTCCGATCCGCTGCTGATGCGCCGCGCCCTCGAGTACGTCAAGTCGTTCGACGGCGTCATCGCGCAACACGCCCAGGACCCCAGGCTCACCGTCGGTGCCCAGATGAACGAGGGCGCTGTGTCGGGCGAACTGGGATTGCAGGGCTGGCCGGCGGTTGCCGAAGAGTCGATCATCGCCCGTGACGTCCTGTTGGCCGAACACGTCGGGTCCCGGCTCCACATCTGCCACGTGTCGACCGCGGGAAGCGTCGACGTCATCCGCTGGGCCAAAGCGCGCGGCATTTCGGTGACGGCTGAAGTCACCCCGCACCACCTCCTCCTCACCGAAGAGCTCGTCCGCAGCTACGACGCCAGGTACAAGGTCAACCCGCCGCTTCGCCGTCAGGAAGACGTCCTCGCGCTCCGCGAGGCCCTCGCTGACGGCACCATCGACATCGTCGCAACGGACCACGCACCGCACCCGACCGAGCACAAGGACTGCGAGTGGGATGCCGCAGCGAACGGCATGGTCGGCCTCGAGTCCGCTCTCAGCGTTGTGCAGGCATCCGTTGTCGACACCGGCCTGCTGAACTGGTCGGACGTCGCGCGGGTCCTGTCATCGGCTCCTGCCCGGATCGGACGCATCACGCGGCACGGTCAGGGCATCGCCGTCGGCGCACCGGCGCAGGTGCTGCTCTACGACCCCCAGGCGTCGCGCACCTTCAGCACCGGCGACCTCCGCGGCAAGGGCATGAATTCGCCCTACCTCGACCTGACCCTGCCCGGTCGCGTCGTTGCGACCTTCCACGACGGATACCCAACGGTTCTCGACGGGGCTCTGCGCCCGGTCGACGAGATCGCACAACAGGCGCGTGCAGGACGGGCGGCTGCGAATGCCTGACCGGCTCCTTCCCGCAGCCCTCGTTCTCGGGCTCCTTGCGATCCTGCTCGCCGGCATGTGGTTCGCGTGGCGCGCCAGGGCCCGACGCGACAGCGGCGTCTCCGCGGGGGCACCGCTTCCCGCCGGCGGTGTCCACCCCCTGCTGACGACAGACGTCCTCTACGTCGCGACCACCAGGGCCGGCCAGCCGCTCGAACGACTGGCGATCCGAGGCCTGGCCTTCAGGGCCCGCGCCGAACTCATCGTGGCCGAGGAGGGAGTCGTGCTGTCCGTCCCAGGACAGGACCCGATCTTCCTGCCGGCCGACAGCATCCGCTCGGCCCAGCCAGCCACGTGGACCATCGATCGCGTCGTCGAATCCGACGGACTCGTCAGCATCACCTGGCGCACTGGCGACACGGATGCCGACAGCTACGTTCGCGTGATCGATCCGACCAAACACGCCCCCGTACTCGACGCGCTGGCGTCATTGAACTCGACGGGTCCGGCATCGTCCGGTCCCACACCGTCAACCGAGAGTGAGAAACCATGAGCAATTCACGATTTGGCTCAGCAGAACCCGCCGTCCTCGTTCTGGAAGACGGCTCCCGCTACGTCGGTCGCGCATACGGCGCGACGGGCAAGACACTGGGTGAGGTTGTCTTCTCAACGGGCATGACCGGCTACCAGGAGACACTCACCGACCCGTCGTACGCGGGCCAGATTGTGCTCATGACGGCCCCGCACATCGGCAACACCGGAATGAACGCCGAGGACATGGAGTCGTCGCGCGTCTGGGTCGCCGGATACGTCGTGCGCGACCCATCCCGCATGGTGTCGAACTTCAGGTCAGAGCACAGCCTCGACAGCGAGCTTTCCCAGGACGGGATCGTCGGCATCAGTGACATCGACACCCGCGCCGTCACCAGGCGGATCAGGTCGAGCGGCTCGATGCGTGCCGGCATCTTCTCCGGCGCCGACTTCAACCTCTCAGAGGGGGACCAGCTCGACCAGGTCCGCCAGGGTCCCGAGATGAAGGGACGCAACCTCTCCGGCGACGTCTCGACGATCGACCCGTACGAGGTTCCCGCTCAGGGCGAGCGCATCGGCCGGGTTGCTGTCCTCGACCTCGGCATCAAGAAGTCGACGGTCAACTACCTCTCCGAGCGCGGCTTCGACGTCATGGTGCTCCCACAGAACGTCACGGCAGACCACGTTCTGAGCCTCAAGCCCGACGCCCTGTTCTTCTCCAACGGCCCCGGCGACCCCGCCGCGAGTGACGCACACGTCACCCTGCTCCGCGAGGTCCTCCGGGAGAACGTGCCGTACTTCGGCATCTGCTTCGGTAACCAGCTGCTTGGTCGCGCCCTCGGCTTCGACACCTACAAGCTCCCGTTCGGCCACCGCGGCATCAACCAGCCTGTGCTCGACAAGTCGACGGGCCGGGTCGAGATCACCTCGCAGAACCACGGCTTCGCCGTCGACCTGCCGATCGAGGGCGACCACCAGTCGCCAGAGGGATTCGGGCGCGTCGAAGTGAGCCACTACAGCCTCAATGACCAGGTGGTCGAGGGACTTGCCTGCCTCGACATCCCCGCATTCAGCGTCCAGTACCACCCGGAATCGGCTGCAGGCCCGCACGACGCCAACCACCTCTTCGATCGCTTCCGCGACCTCGTGATCGCGAACAACCACACCTCAGCAGGAGACGACAACTAATGCCAAAACGCGACGACATCCAGAGCGTCCTCGTCATCGGTTCGGGCCCGATTGTCATCGGCCAGGCCGTCGAGTTCGATTACTCAGGAACCCAGGCCTGCCGCGTGCTCCGCGAAGAGGGCGTCCGCGTCATCCTCGTGAACTCCAACCCGGCGACCATCATGACCGACCCGGACTTCGCCGACGCGACGTACATCGAGCCGATCACCTGGCAGGTCATCGAGACCATCATCGCCAAGGAACGCCCCGATGCCATCCTCCCGACACTCGGCGGCCAGACGGCGCTCAACGCGGCCATCCAGCTGCACGAGAACGGCATCCTGGAGAAGTACGACGTCGAGCTGATCGGCGCGAACTTCGAGGCGATCAACAAGGGCGAGGATCGCCAGATCTTCAAGCAGCTCGTGCTCGACGCCGGTGCGGACGTTGCACGGTCGCACATCGCGCACACCGTCGAAGAGGCTGTCGGATTCGCCGACGACCTTGGCTACCCGCTCGTCGTCCGGCCCTCGTTCACCATGGGCGGACTCGGATCTGGTTTTGCCTACAACGAGACCGAGCTCCGCCGCATCGTCGGCGACGGCCTGCACCAGAGCCCCACCACCGAGGTCCTCCTCGAGGAATCCATCCTCGGCTGGAAGGAGTACGAGCTTGAGCTCATGCGCGACACCGCGGACAACACGGTCGTCGTCTGCTCGATCGAGAACGTCGACCCCGTCGGCGTCCACACCGGCGACTCGATCACCGTCGCCCCGGCGCTCACCCTGACCGACCGTGAGTACCAGAAGCTCCGTGACATCGGCATCGACATCATCCGCGCCGTCGGCGTCGACACCGGTGGCTGCAACATCCAGTTCGCCATCGACCCGGCTGACGGCCGCATCATCGTCATCGAGATGAACCCCCGCGTCTCCCGGTCGAGTGCCCTCGCCTCGAAGGCAACGGGATTCCCCATCGCCAAGATCGCCGCGAAGCTCGCCATCGGCTACCGCCTCGACGAGATTCCGAACGACATCACCAAGGTGACGCCCGCGAGCTTCGAGCCCACCCTCGACTATGTCGTCGTCAAGGTTCCCCGGTTCGCATTCGAGAAGTTCCCGGCAGCGGATGCCACCCTCACGACAACCATGAAGTCCGTCGGTGAGGCCATGGCAATCGGTCGGAACTTCTCGACGGCGCTGCAGAAGGCACTGCGTTCGCTCGAGAAGCGCGGATCGAGCTTCCACTGGGGCGAGGAGCTCCGTTCGGTCGACGAGCTCATCGAGATCGCCAAGGTGCCGACAGACGGACGCATCGTCGTCGTGCAGCAGGCGCTCCGCCTCGGCGCGACGCCAGAGCAGCTCTTCGAGGCCACCAAGATCGACCCGTGGTTCCTCGACCAGATCTCCCTGATCAACGAGGTGGCTGATTACATCCGTGACGCTTCTGTGCTCGACACCGAGGTTCTCGTCACGGCGAAGAACCACGGCTTCTCCGACGTTCAGATCGGCCAGCTGCGCGGGTTCGGTGAGGACCAGGTCCGTGAGGTCCGTCACATCCTCGACGTTCGCCCCGTCTACAAAACCGTCGACACCTGTGCCGGGGAGTTCCCCGCGCTGACGCCGTACCACTACTCAAGCTACGACACCGAGACCGAGGTCGCTCCGTCTGACCGCCGGAAGGTCGTCATCCTTGGTTCGGGCCCCAACCGGATCGGCCAGGGGGTCGAGTTCGACTACTCCTGCGTCCACGCGTCGTTCGCGCTCAGTGAAGCGGGCTTCGAGACGATCATGATCAACTGCAACCCGGAGACCGTGTCGACCGACTACGACACGAGCGACCGGTTGTACTTCGAACCGCTGACCCTCGAGGACGTCCTCGAGGTCATCGACGCCGAGAGCAAGTCTGGCGAACTCGTCGGCGTCGTCGTCCAGCTCGGCGGACAGACAGCCCTCGGCCTCGCCACCGGCCTCAAGGCCGCTGGCGTGCCGATCCTCGGAACCACACCCGAAGCAATCGATCTGGCCGAGGAACGCGGCGCGTTCTCACAGATCCTCGCGGATGCCGGACTGCTCGCTCCGAAGAACGGCACAGCGACCGAGATCACCGGCGCGATCACCATCGCTGAGGAGATCGGTTACCCGGTCCTGGTTCGACCGAGCTTCGTTCTCGGCGGCCGCGGCATGGAGATCGTCTACGACACGGCATCCCTCGAGGACTACTTCCTGCGGATGGCCGACCAGGGCATCATCGGACCGCAGCACCCGCTGCTCGTGGACCGATTCCTCGACGACGCCATCGAGATCGATGTCGACGCGATCTACGACGGTACCGAGCTGTACATCGGCGGCGTCATGGAGCACATCGAAGAGGCCGGGATCCACTCGGGTGACTCGAGCTGCACCCTGCCTCCCATCTCGCTCGGTCGGGCGCAGATCGACAGGGTGCGCGATGCGACCCTGGCCATCGCGCAGGGGATCGGCGTTCAGGGACTGATCAACGTGCAGTTCGCGATCGGCGCAGGCATCCTCTACGTCCTCGAGGCAAACCCTCGCGCATCGCGCACGGTTCCGTTCGTGTCGAAGGCACTCGGCATCCCGCTCGCCAAGGCGGCGTCCCTCGTCATGACAGGAGCGACGATTGCAGACCTCAAGGGCTCGGGACTCCTCCCTCCCGTCGACGGTTCGCGCATCCCGATCGACTCGCCGGTCTCGGTCAAGGAGGCGGTGCTCCCGTTCAAGCGGTTCCGCACCGCTGACGGTCGCATCGTCGACTCGATCCTCGGCCCTGAGATGCGATCGACCGGTGAAGTCATGGGCATCGACAAGGACTTCCCCCGCGCGTTTGCCAAGAGCCAGACCGCGGCCTACGGCGGCATCCCGCTGTCCGGCACAGTGTTCGTCTCGGTGTCCGACCGCGACAAGCGCTCGATCGTGCTCCCGATCCTCCGGTTCCAGGAGCTCGGCTACGAGATCCTCGCGACCGAGGGAACCGCTGAGATCCTCAACCGCAACGGCATCTCGGCACGCACCGTTCGCAAGTACTCCGAGGGCGACGAGTCGACACTCGGCGAACCGTCGATTGTCGAGCTGATCAACCGCCACGAGGTCGACATTGTCATCAACACGCCGTCAGGCCGCAGCGGTCGTGCTGACGGCTACGAGATCCGTGCTGCCGCCGTCGCCGAAGACAAGCCTCTCTTCACGACGATTGCGGAGCTGACCGCCGCGGTTGCCTCGATCGAGGCTGTCCGCAACGGCTTCGACGTCCGCTCACTCCAGGAGTACGCCCAGGACAGGGCGTCTCGCGCATGACAGTGTCCTTCGGGGAACGACTTGAGCGCGTCTTCAACGAGCGTGGTCGGCTCTGTGTCGGTATCGACCCCCACGCCTGGCTCCTCAGGGACTGGGGACTCGCCGACACGGCAGCGGGTGCGCGTGAGTTCGGACTCCGGGTCATTGACGCTGTCGATGGCAACGCCGGAATCGTAAAACCGCAGGTGGCGTTCTTCGAGCGGTTCGGCTCCGCCGGATATGCCGCGCTGGAGGAGATCCTCGCCGCCGCCCGTTCACGCGGCATCCTGGTCATTGCCGATGCCAAGCGGGGGGACGTCGGTTCGAGCGTCGAAGCATACGGGCAGGCCTGGCTCACACCCGGTTCACCCCTCGAGGCAGACGCGCTCACGGTGAGCGCGTACCAGGGCGTCGGCTCGCTCGCCGCGCCGAGTACCCTCGCCGAATCAACGGGCAAGGGCTTGTTCGTGCTGGCTGCGACCTCAAACCCCGAAGGAATGGCGTTGCAGCAGGCACGGATGTCGGCGGGCACGACGGTCGCGCGATCGATCGTCGACGAGGTCAACGCCTGGAACGCCGAGCACGCCACCGGCGCCCTCGGATCCATTGGCGTCGTCATCGGGGCGACACTCCGACTCGCCGAGTTCGACCTGGAACTCGCGCCGCAACCGACGCCGCCGGTGCTCGCTCCCGGCTTCGGCCACCAGGGCGCGGAGGCCGAGTCGATGCAGAAAACCTACGGTGCCCTCTCCAGCGGTGTCATCGTTTCCGAATCACGAAGCGTGCTCGGCGCGGGTCCGGATGGGATCCGCCGCGCCGTCACCACCCGAGCAGAAATAGTGAGGCAGGCCAGTGCCTGAGCAGACAGTCCGAACCCCACCGGAGGTAGACCGCGTTGCGGCTTCCCGCGCCGCTGTCGAGGCGCGACGCGCACGAGCGGAACTCAAGAACCGGGTGTCCTCTGGCGCCATTTCGGCCCTGACCGTCCTCGACGACGCCTTCGCCGACCCCGATGGCGTTGCAGGGCGGATGCGCGCGACCGATTTCCTGCTGAGCGTGCCGGCGATCGGTCGCACCAAGCTCACTCGCATCCTCGAAGACCTGAAGATTTCACCGGCCAAGCGGCTCGGCGGCCTCGGCCCCAACCAGCGAACCCGGCTCCACGACTTCATCGCAGACCGGGAATCCAAGAACCGCCAGCACAAGCGTTCACGACTGATCGTGCTCGCAGGGCCCACCGCGGTCGGCAAGGGAACCGTCGCCAGCTACATCCGGGAAAATTACCCGGATGTTCTCCTCTCGGTCTCCGCGACGACCAGGAAGCCGCGACCGGGGGAGGTCGAAGGCGTCAACTACTTCTTCGTCGATGACGCGGAGTTCGACCGGCTCATCGAGAACAACGAACTGCTCGAGCACGCCACGGTGCACAACGCCTCCAGGTATGGCACCCCGCGCGGGCCGATCGACGAGGCTCTCGCCCGCGGAGACAGTGTCCTGCTCGAGATCGACATCCAGGGCGCACGCCAGGTTCGGGCCGCAATGCCCGAGGCCACCCTGGTGTTTTTGCTTCCGCCGAGCTGGGACGAACTCGTCCGACGGCTGGTCGGACGAGGCACGGAGGATGCCGAGGAACGCGAGCGCAGACTCGAGACCGCGCGGCACGAATTGGCCGCCCAGGACGAGTTCGATTACCGCGTCGTCAACGGCACAGTGGCTGACGCAGCCCAGGAGGTCGTAGACTTGATTAAGACTCGCGGCGCACGACCCCGACGCGCTGTGTAAAAACAGCGCCGAACCGGGCGAATGCACAGCATCAGGCTGTGCACTCACTGTAGCGATGCAGCCGCCAAAAGACCTTTCTTCCGCAAAATCCGCGACGCACGAGGAGTGTGAACTTCAGTTATGGCTGAAAAACCCAAGGGAATTATTGACCCGCCCATCGACGACCTGCTCAGCAAGGTCGACTCGAAATACGCTCTCGTCATTTTCGCGTCGAAGCGCGCCCGCCAGATCAACGACTACTACGCTGACCTTCATGAAGGCAGCCTGTTCGACAACGTGGGTCCGCTCGTCGACTCGCAGGTCGAGGACAAGCCGCTCTCCGTTGCACTCCACGAGATCAACGAAGACAAGCTCGTTCTGCGTCCCATCGCCGAATAGTCTCTGCAGTACCCGATGACAGGCTCATTGAACGTTGTTGTCGGCATAACGGGTGGCATCGCCGCATACAAAGCGGTCGGTGTCATCCGTTTACTCGTTAAACAGGGCCACAGCGTCCAGGTCGTCGCCACCGCCGGTGCCCTGAAGTTCGTCGGGCGCCCGACGCTCGAGGCCATCTCACGCAACCCGGTGCACACCGAGCTCTACGAGGGCGTCGCCGAGGTGCGGCACGTCGCCATCGGCCAGGCCGCCGATCTGATCGTGATCGCCCCGGCGACCGCGAACACCATCGCCAAGCTCGCGGCCGGCCTTGCGGACGATCTGCTCGGCAATACGGTGCTTGCGAGCACGGCACCCCTCGTCATCGCTCCGGCCATGCACACCGAGATGTGGCAGAACCCGGCGACGGTCGCCAACATCCACACGCTGCGCTCCCGTGGCGTGACGGTCGTCGGTCCGGCATCCGGCCAGCTCACGGGCACCGACTCCGGCCCAGGCCGGATGGAGGAGCCGGAGACGATCGTCGCTGCGGCACTCGAGGTGGTCTCTCCTCGCGTGCGCGACCTCGCGGGAAAACGCGTCGTCATCACCGCCGGCGGTACCCGCGAGCCCCTCGATCCCGTTCGTTACATCGGCAACCGATCGAGCGGAAAGCAGGGCATTGCCCTCGCCGAGGCCGCGGTGAGCCGCGGCGCGTCAGTGACTCTCATTGCAGCGCACCTCGACGTGCCGGTGCCGGCCGGTGTCGACGTCATCGAGGCGCCGACTGCGGCCGACGTCGCGCGCGCCGTCACGGATGCCGCAGAGACAGCTGACATCACGATCATGGCTGCCGCTATCGCCGACTACCGTTCAGCCGAGGTCAGGCACGAGAAGATCAAGAAAGAATCGACGGGTGACGAACTCACGCTCACCCTCGTCAAGAACCCCGACATCCTCGCCGGCCTCGCCGCGTCCAGGCCCAGGGGCACCGTCGTCGGCTTTGCGGCTGAAACCGCGAAATCCGAGGACGAACTGATCGACCTCGGACGCGCCAAGCTCGCCCGAAAGGGCTGCGATTTCCTCGTCCTCAACCGGGTCAGCTGGTCCGAAGGATTCTCCACCGACCGTAACAGTGTCGTGATGCTGTCACAGGGCGGAGATATAGTGATGAAGGCCTCAGGCGAGAAACTCGACGTTGCTCACAGCATCCTGAACTCGCTCGTTTAGCCCCTCAATCACCCTGTCCCACTTGGAGTTGGTATGACGCAACTGCGCCTGTTTACCTCGGAATCTGTCACCGAAGGGCATCCAGACAAAGTATGCGACCAAATCTCAGACAGCATCCTCGATGCGATGCTCGAACAAGACCCGCAGAGCCGGGTCGCCGTTGAGACCCTCGTCACCACCGGACTCGTCCACGTCGCCGGTGAGGTCACGACCGAGGCCTACGTCGAGATTCCCGCCCTGATCCGCGAGCTCGTCACCAACATCGGCTACGACCACTCCGACGTCGGCTTCGACGGCAAGTCCTGCGGCGTGTCCGTGTCGATCGGCCAGCAGTCGCCCGACATCGCCCAGGGCGTCGACGCGGCGTTCGAGGCACGCGAGGAGTCCAGCTCCGACGCTCTCGACGCTCAGGGCGCTGGCGACCAGGGCATCATGTTCGGCTACGCGACGACAGAGACGCCGCAGCTCATGCCCGTCCCCGGCTGGATCGCGCACCGCCTCGCTGAGCGCCTCGCCGAGGTCCGCAAGTCCGGCGAACTCGATTACCTGCGCCCAGACGGCAAGACCCAGGCGACCATCGGGTACGACGGGATCACGCCGCGGACGGTCGAGACCATCGTCCTCTCGACCCAGCACCGCGACGGCATCGAGGTCGGGCAGCTTCGAGCAGACGTTGAAGAACTCGTCATCAAGCCCGTCCTCGACTCCGTAGACCTCGACACGTCGGACGTGAAGTTCCTCATCAACCCGACCGGCCGCTTCGTCATCGGTGGCCCGCAGGGCGACGCAGGCCTCACCGGCCGCAAGATCATCATCGACACCTACGGCGGAGCCGCACGGCACGGCGGGGGAGCGTTCAGCGGAAAAGACCCGTCGAAGGTCGACCGCTCCGCTGCGTACGCGATGCGCTGGGTGGCGAAGAACGCCGTCGCTGCCGGGTTCGCCGACAAGCTCGAGGTGCAGGTGGCGTATGCGATCGGCAAGGCTGCTCCCGTCGGTCTCTACGTCGAGACTTTTGGCACGGCGAAGGTCTCCGAAGAGACCATTGTCGACGCCATCCGCGAGGTATTCGACCTCCGGCCGGCCGCCATCGTGTCATCGCTCGACCTCCTTCGTCCGATCTACGCTGCGACTGCGGCATACGGGCACTTCGGCCGCGAACTCCCGGACTTCACCTGGGAGCGTCTCGACCGGGTCACCGAGCTGCAGAGCGCGGCCGGGCTGTAACCATGACCGCACCGGCCGACAGCGCGCCGGTGAACCCCGCACCAGGTCACGTCGCGAGGGTCGCCATCGACTCACCGCTCCCGCAACTGGATCACCTTTTCGACTACAGCATCCCGCCTGAGCTCGCCGAAACGGCCGTACCCGGTGTCAGGGTCATGGTCCCGTTCCGCTCGGCTGGGCGACTGTCGCGGGGGTACATCGTCGACGTCGTGGCGAAGGCAGAGGGCTTCGACGGAACGCTCAGCCCGCTCGATTCCGTCGTCTCGGCCGTCCCGGTGCTCACGCCGGAACTGTGGAGCCTGGCGCGCCGGCTCGCCGACAGGGCGGCGGGTTCAGCGACAGACATCCTGCGACTCGCTATCCCGCCGCGCCAGGTTCGCGTGGAGAAGACCTGGGTCGCGGAACAGGCGGAACAGGCGGCGACGGACGCCACTGCTGATCACGACGCTGATGTGACAACGGATGCTCCGGCGCACGACGCCCCGGTGCCCGAAGCTCCGGCCAACCATGCTCCGGCCACGGATGCTCCGGCCAGCGATGTTTCGGCCACTGATGCACCGGCGGCTGATGCTCCGGCGAACGGGCCAGACTCCGAGCCCGGACAACACCCGCTGCCGATTCACGGTTACCCGGAGTCCCTCGGCGACGCCATCGACGCGGGGAGCCGGATCGCGCTTGCTGCGATCCCGACGGTGACCGACCTCGGGACCGCCTGGGTGGGCCGATGGGCCCTGACCATCGCCGAACTCAGCGCACGGGTCGTCGCCAGCGGCTCTTCGGTCATTGTCGCGCTCCCTGACTACCGCGACCAGGACCAGCTCCAGGCCGCGCTCGAACGGATCGTCCCGCCGGAACAGCTGACGAGGGTCGACGCCAGGCAGTCCAACGCCGAGCGATACCGTTCGTTCCTCGATTGCCTTACCACTCAGCCGCGCGTGATCATCGGCAACCGGTCGGCCGTGTACGCACCTGCTGCCCGTCTGGGGCTCATCGTGGTGTGGGACGACGGAGATCCCCTGCACGCGGAGCCACTGGCGCCGTACGTACACGCTCGCGACGCCGCACTCGTGCGCCAGGAGGAATCAGGGGCCGCACTCGTCTTTGCCGGCCACACTCGGAGCACGGACGTGCAGCGGCTGGTGGAGATCGGGTTTGTCACCCCGGTCGGCCCAAGCCGCGTGTACACGCCGAGGGTCATGCTCACAGCGACCTCGAACGAAGCGGAGTCAGGGGCCGTAACCGCGCGCATCCCCTCGATGGCGTGGCGGCAGGCCAAGGAGGCAATCCAGACCGGCCCCGTGCTCGTCCAGGTAGCTCGGCCGGGCTACGCGCCGGTGATCGCGTGCGCCAGGTGTTCACAGGCCGCGCGCTGCACCGCGTGCCACGGGCCGCTCGGGATTCCTCGCGCCGGCGCACAGCCCGCGTGCACACTGTGCGGTGCCATCGCGGGCAACTGGGCGTGCGACAACTGTGAGGGAACGAAGCTCAGGCTCGTCACCCGCGGGACGGGACGGACCGCAGAGGAACTCGGTCGCGCGTTCCCCGGCGTCCGCGTTGTGGTCTCGGACGGCGAACGCCAGGTCACCGGGGTTTCCGGGTCACCAGCCCTCGTCGTCGCAACGAGGGGAGCGGAGCCTGTCGCCGACGGTGGCTATGCCGCAGTACTGCTTCTCGACGGCGATCGGATGCTCGCTGCCGAATCGCTCCGCATCGCGGAGGACTGCCTGCGCTGGTGGTCCAACGCCGCTGCCCTCTCTGCACCGGGTGCGCCTGTCATCCTCACCGGGGTCGCCGGCACTCTCGCCACGGCCGTGGCGACCTGGAACCAGCCGGCGTTCGCGTCCGCTGAACTCGCCGACAGGCGAACCCTCCGATTCCCGCCGGCGGTGCGTGTGGCATCCGTGACCGGAGATGACACGGCGGTTCGGGATGCCGTCGCGGCCGTCACATCGCTTGTCCCGGCTGACGTGCTCGGCCCAGTGCCGACCTCAGACGGCGTGCGCACCATTCTGCGGCTCGACTACGGCAAGGCGCAGGCCGCCGCTCGCGAACTCAGGGCGGCCGTGGTGAAGAACGCGACCACGAGGCGCAAGCCGCCGGCGGGCAAGGCCGCGTACCGGCAGGTGCCTACACTGAGAGTACGATTCGACGACCCGGAGATCCTGTCATGAGCCTGTCCCACCCCTCCGCCCCCACGCAGTTCTCCGTATGAGGCTGATCTTCGCCGGAACACCGGCTGTCGCTGTTTCCAGCCTCACCGCCCTGATCGACAGCGACCACGACGTCGTCGCCGTGTTGACGCGGGAGGATGCTCCGCTCGGCCGCAAGCGCGTTCTCACCCCGTCGCCCGTTGCCCTGGTGGCCGAGGAGCACTCGATTCCCGTTCTCAAGGCCAACCGCCTCACCGATGCCGTGACCGACCGCGTCCGGGCTCTTGACGTCGACCTCGGTGTGATCGTCGCGTACGGGGGACTGCTGCGGGAGCCGCTGCTCTCGACGCCCCGGCTCGGCTGGATCAACCTGCACTTCTCTCTGCTGCCTGCGTGGCGTGGAGCAGCACCGGTGCAGCGCTCGCTCATCGCCGGTGACACCGTGACTGGAGCAAGTGTTTTCCAGCTCGTGCCTGAGCTCGACGCCGGCGACATCTTCGGCACCGTCGAGCACCCGATAGCTCCTGACGCCACGGCGGCAGACCTCCTCGGCGAGCTGGCCGTCACCGGAAGCGAACTGCTCGTCCGGGTCGTCGACGACATCGCCGGTGGACGCGCCAGCGCGGTTCCGCAGTCCGGTTCGGTGACCATCGCGCCCAAACTGAGGATCGAGGATGGCCGACTCGACTGGACCAACGACGCCGAAACTCTCTACAACCGATTCAGGGGCGTCACGCCCGAACCCGGCGCGCACACGACGATCGGCGGTGCCCGGTTCAAGATCCTCGGCATGAGGCCGCGCCCTGACGTCACCCTTCCACCCGGCGTGCTCGCCCTCTCCGAGCGGGAGGTGCTCATCGGCACCGCCTCGACGGCTCTCCAGCTCGACACGGTCCAGCCGGCCGGTAAACCGGCGATGCGCGCGGCTGACTGGTGGCGGGGGCTCGGGCCGGATCCTCAGATCGTGGCAGAGTAGAACCACACAATGAATGCCGCACCCGAATCCCCAGCCTCCATCCAGCCAGCACGCCGCGTCGCGTTCGACGTCATCAACGCGGTCAGCCGCGACGACGCGTACGCCAACCTCCTGCTGCCGACCCTCATCAAACGACAGGCTCTCGGCACAGCGGATGCCGGACTGGCCACCGAGCTGACGTACGGCACGCTCCGGATGCGCGGATACTACGATCGCGTGATCGAGCTTGCCGCCAACCGTCCGGTCGCGCAGATCGACGAGGACATCCTCGATGTGCTCAGGCTCGGCGCCCACCAGCTGCTCGCCACCCGTGTGGCGCCGCACGCCGCGGTGAACGAGTCGGTCGCACTCGCGAGGAGCGTCGGGTCGCGCTCTGCGGTCGGGTTCACGAACGGAGTGCTCCGCACCATCTCCCGGTCATCCGCCGACGAGTGGCGCGAGAGGGTGCTCGCGACCACGAAGACCAACGATGAGAGGCTCGCCGCCGAGTTCGCCCACCCGGCCTGGATCGTGCGCGCGTTCCGCCAGGCACTCGCCGCCGAGGGCAGGAGCGACGAGCTCGAACAGTTGCTCGCAGCAGACAACGTGGCGCCCAGGGTGAACCTCATTGCGCTTCCCGGACTCGCCCAGATTCCCGACGGCGCAGAGCCAGACACGTTCTCGCCGTTCGGGTTTGTCCTCGACGGCGGCGACCCGGATACCGCCATCCGCTCCGAAGCCGGTCGGCTTCGGGTGCAGGACGAAGGTTCGCAAATTGCCGCGCTCGCGCTCAGCAGGGCGATGCCGGTCAGCGAGGGGGAGCTGTGGCTCGACCTCTGTGCGGGGCCGGGCGGCAAGACCGCCCTGCTCGGTGCCGAAGCCGCCATCGGCGGAGCACGCCTGACGGCGAACGAGGTCGTTCCGGCGCGTGCGGAACTGGTTCGCCGCGCCGTAGCGCCGGTGCCTGGCGACATCGAGGTGACGGAAATTGACGGGACCACGATCGGCGACCTGCACCCCGCCACCTACGACAGGATCCTCGTCGACGCACCGTGCACCGGTCTCGGCGCCCTGCGGCGACGGCCGGAGGCCCGCTGGCGCAAGACGGCCAGGGACGTCGGCGACCTGACCAAACTGCAACAGTCGCTGTTCCTCTCGGCGTTCGAAGCCCTGAAGCCGGGTGGAGTGCTGGCGTACGTCACCTGCTCGCCCCACCTCGCAGAGTCGCGTGGCGTCGTTCTCGACGCGCTCAGGCGCCTCGGGGACAGGGCGACGCTCCTCGACACAGCGTCCGTCGTGAACTCGTTCGTGCTCGAACCTGTTGAACTCGGCGACCAGCAGCCCGACCGCGACGGTACGACAGTCCAGCTCTGGCCGCACCGTCACGGCACCGACGCCATGTTCATCACCCTCATCAGCAAAGCCTGACGGGCTCGGTTAGGCTCTCCCCATGTCGATCCGGATCAACCCGAGCATCCTCGCCGCTGACTTTGTGAACATCGAGAGTGCGCTCAGCTCGATCAGCTCAGCCGACCTCGTCCACGTCGACGTCATGGACAACCACTTCGTCCCGAACCTCACCTTCGGTCCGCAGATGGTCGAACGAATCCAGCAGGTCTCGCCTGTTCCTCTCGACGTGCACCTCATGATCGACGACCCCGAGCGCTGGGCACCCGGCTACGCCGAGCTCGGCGCGTACTCGGTCACCTTCCACGCGGAGGCGACGGACAGCCCCGTCGCCGTCGCCAGGCGGCTGCGTGACATCGGCGCACGCGCGGGGATCGCCGTGAAACCCGGCACCGCGATCGAGCCATACCTCGACATCCTCGACGAGTTCGACCTCGTTCTCGTCATGACTGTCGAGCCCGGCTTCGGAGGGCAGAAGTTCATGCCGGAGACGATGCCGAAGCTGAGGATGCTCAGCGAGGCAGCGGGCAGGGTCGGCTCGGATATCTGGCTGCAGGTCGACGGCGGAATCAGCGAGGACACCATAGGGATCGCGGCCGAAGCCGGTGCAGACACCTTCGTTGCCGGCTCGAGCGTGTTCGCTGCCGACAATCCCGGCCTGCAGATCGATCTGCTTCGCAGGGCCGCCTCAGCGCACTCGCACGCCCGGGGCCCGAAACGCTAGTACCCTGAGTACTGTGAAAACATTCGACGACCTGTTCGCGGAACTCAGCTCAAAGGCCGAAACCAGGCCAGAGGGCAGCGGCACCGTTCGTGAGCTCGACGCGGGCGTGCACGCCATCGGCAAGAAGATCGTCGAGGAAGCCGCCGAGGTCTGGATGGCCGCTGAATACCAGAGCGACGCCGAGACCGCCGAAGAGATCTCCCAGCTGATCTACCACCTCCAGGTGCTCATGATCGCCAAGGGCCTCTCCCCGGAGGACGTCTATCGACATCTGTGATGCCGGGGTAATCCCCAGTCACACAGTCGATCAGAACCGCTCCGAACGAGAGAAAACCAGATGTTGAGAATTGCAGTGCCCAATAAGGGCTCACTCGCCGACACCGCAGCCCAGATGCTGTCAGAAGCCGGATATGCCGGCCGCAGGGATCCAAAGGAACTCCACCTCATCGACGCACGCAACGGTGTCGAGTTCTTCTTCCTGCGCCCCCGCGACATCGCCACCTATGTCGGCTCGGGCGCGCTCGACGTCGGCATCACCGGCCGCGACCTGCTCCTCGACTCAGGGTCAGAGGCGATCGAGATCGAACGCCTCGGCTTCGCCGACTCCACGTTCCGTTTCGCGGGCCCGATCGGCCGCTTCAGCGAACTGTCAGACCTCTCCGGCCTGCGGGTTGCGACAAGCTACCCCGGCCTCGTCGGCGCATTTCTCGCCGAGCACAACGTCACGGTCAAGCTCGTCCCGCTCGACGGGGCTGTTGAGTCAGCGGTTCGGCTTGGCGTCGCGGATGCCGTCGCCGACGTCGTGTCGACAGGCACCACACTGCGCAAGGCTGAACTCGACATCTTCGGGCCGGTCATCCTCGAATCCACTGCCGTACTCATCGGTGCGCCTGAGGAGAAGCCGGGACTCACGACCCTGCTGCGCCGACTGCAGGGAGTTCTCGTCGCACGCAAGTACGTGATCATGGATTACGACCTGCCTGAACGCCTCCTCGACCAGGCCACGGCTATTGCCGGCGGTATCGAATCGCCGACGGTCTCTCCGCTTCGTGACAAGGACTGGGTGGCCGTCCGGGTCATGGTTCCTCGCGAACGCACCAACCAGATCATGGACGCTCTCTACGAGATCGGCGCGCGCGCCATCCTGGTGAGCGCCATCCACGCGGCGCGGCTCTAGGTCAGGACGACGATGAGCCTGGCGCGACGTGTCATTCCCTGCCTCGACGTCGCTGACGGCCGGGTGGTCAAGGGTGTCAACTTCCAGAACCTGCGCGACGCCGGCGACCCGGTCGCCCTCGCGCGACGGTACTACGAACAGGGCGCGGACGAACTGACGTTCCTCGACGTCACAGCAACCGTCGACAACCGGGCGACAACGTACGACGTGGTGACGAGGACCGCGGAACAGGTGTTCATCCCTCTCACCGTCGGTGGCGGCATCCGGAGTACGGAAGACGTTGCACGCCTTCAGGGCAGCGGTGCTGACAAAGTCGGCGTGAACAGCGCTGCCATCGCGAGGCCGGCATTGCTCGGCGAGATCGCCGACAGGTTCGGTGCACAGGTCCTCGTCCTCTCGCTCGACGTCAAGAGGTCACAAACCACCGAATCGGGGTTCGTCGTCACGACACACGGCGGACGGACCGAGACGACACTCGATGCACTCCAGTGGGCGCGTGAAGCCATCGAACGCGGAGCGGGCGAGCTCCTCGTCAACTCCATCGATGCCGACGGCACAAAAGAAGGCTTCGACCTCGAACTGCTCACGCTCATGCGCGAGATCAGCACGGTTCCCGTCATCGCGTCGGGCGGCGCAGGCCGAGTAGAGGACTTCCCGCCGGCCATTAAGGCCGGTGCCGACGCGGTTCTCGCCGCGAGCGTGTTCCACTCGGGACAGCTCACCATCGACGACGTCAAGCGCGAACTCCGCAGCGAAGGGATACTGGTGCGCTCATGAGCGTCTCATCCACGATCGAATCCATCCAGTTCAACGCGGACGGACTCGTGCCTGCGATCATCCAGCAGTGGGACACCGGCGAGGTGCTCATGCTCGGCTACATGAACGACGAGGCGGTTCGCCGGACCCTCACCGAGGGCCGGGTGACCTTCTGGTCACGGTCGCGCTCCGAATACTGGCGGAAGGGTGACACCTCCGGCAACGCGCAGTACGTCCGCGGAGCGTCGCTCGACTGCGACAACGACACGCTGCTGATCCAGGTCGAGCAGGTGGGGGTCGCCTGCCACACCGGCACGAGAACCTGTTTCGACTCGCGCGACCTCAGCCCCGTGATCGGCGACATCCCCGATGACGGTGACACCGACAGCGGAGGCGACGATGACTAAGCACCACGCACAGCCGGGAACGACGACGCACGCCGGGTTCCGTGAACTCACCGGCGAGCACAGGGTGATTCCCGTCATCCGTGAACTCTTCGCCGACGGTGAGACTCCGGTCGGCATCTACCGCAAGCTCGCCATCGGCCGCCCGGGCAGCTTCCTGCTCGAATCTGCGGAGCAGGGCGGGATCTGGTCGCGGTTTTCCTTTGTCGGGGTGTCGAGCTTCGGCGTTCTGACGCAGAACAACGACGCGACCGCCTGGCTGGATTACGGCATGAGTGCCAAGCGCGCGCTCGGTTCCATCGACGGGCTGACCCCGCTCGAGGCGATCGCCCAACTGCACAGCCGATGGGAAACTCCACCCGTCGACGGGCACCCGCCGCTCACCGGCGGCCTCGTCGGCTTCATCGGCTGGGAGGCGATTCGGCAGATCGAACGCCTGCCCAACCAGCCGGTCCGTGAGGTGGGCGTGCCGGACCAGGCGCTCTCCTTCGTCGCCGACCTCGTCGTCATCGACCACCGCACCGGTACCGTCCAGCTGATCGCCAACGTGCTCAACGACGGGCTCGACGACGCAGAGGCCCTGTGGCGGAACGCCCAGGAGCGGCTCGACTCGATGCAGTCCAGGCTGGCAGAACCCAGCCAGGCGTGGCTCGCCCACGTTGACCTCGGCACAGCGGCTGACCCGAAGCATCGCACACGCAGAGAGGACTTCCTCGACTCGGTCGTCACCGCCAAGGAACACATCCGCAACGGCGACATCTTCCAGGTCGTCGTCTCGCAGCGCTTCGATCAGGAGTGCGTTGCAGACCCGATCGACGTATACCGGATCCTGCGGAGTCTCAACCCGAGCCCGTACATGTACCTGATCAACCTCCACACCGTCGATGGCACGCCGTATTCGATCGTGGGCTCGTCGCCTGAGGCGCTCGTCAAGGTGCAGAAGGGCCGGGTCTTCACCCACCCGATCGCCGGTTCCAAGCCTAGGGGCGAAACCCCTGAGCGTGACGCCGAACTTGCCGCAGAGCTGGCCTCAGACGAGAAGGAACGCGCTGAACACCTCATGCTCGTCGATCTCGCTCGGAATGACCTGCTGAAGGTCTGCACCGCAGGCACGGTTGAGGTCACCGAGTTCATGCGGATCGAGCGGTTCAGCCACATCATGCACCTCGTGTCGAGCGTCGAGGGAAACCTCACGGCGGGCGCGTCGGGTATCGACGTGTTCCGGGCGACCTTCCCGGCCGGCACGCTGTCAGGAGCCCCAAAGCCTCGCGCGCTCGAAATCATCGACGAACTCGAGCCGGCTCAGCGTGGTGTCTACGGGGGAGTGGTGGGCTACTTTGCCTTCACCGGTGACATCGACCTGGCGATCGCCATCCGCACTGCCACGATCATGAACGGTGTCGCCCATGTTCAGGCCGGAGGCGGCCTGGTCGCCGACTCCGACCCGGACAGCGAGTTCCTGGAATCGCAGAACAAGGCAGCGGCGCCACTTCGGGCCGTCGCCGTCGCGAACGCCATGACGAGGGTCATGTGAGTGAGGTGACGCCGGATGACGCCCGGAGCGGCAAGCGGGTCAAGTACACGCTCATGCTGCTCGCGCTCGCTCTCGCCGGTCTCACCCTCATCGCGTGGACGCAGCAGTGGCTCACGGTCGCCCTGGCGGCACCGGCGCGCGACGAACTCGCCGTCGACGGTGCTGTCGCTGCTCCCGCCCTCGCAGCCCTCGCTCTGGCATCCCTCGCCCTCGGCGCCGCTCTCGCCATAGCGGGCATCGGTTTCCGCTACCTCCTCGGCATCCTCGAGGTGGTACTCGGGGCCAGCGTTGCGCTCTCGGCGGTGCTCGTCTTCACCGACCCGGTCGGCGCGGCCGGAGCCGCCGTGACGGATGCCACAGGCATCGCCGGCACCGAATCGATAGCGGCCGTCGTCGACTCTGCTGCCGTGACCCCGTGGCCTGCCATCACCCTTGTTCTCGGCATCGCCACGGCCATCACCGGCATCGGCATCGTGGTCACGGCTCGTTCGTGGCCGCGCTCGTCGAAGAAATACTCAGCGGTACGGCTCGAGCCTGTGGCGACCGCCGAGATGCCGGATGCTGTCGACAGCTGGGACGACCTCACACGGGGCGACGACCCCACGAAGTAAAGCCCACCGGGGGTGTGCTTCCCGCCGTTGGCGGGCAACGAGACGCGGACCGATGTGACGCGACTGGCCTCACCGCCACCCGATAGAATGAAACTGCACCAAGACTGAAGGAGACCCATGAGCGACGAGTCAAACGAACCGGGACACGGCCACTCACCTGCCGCCTGGACGGCCATCACCATCATGCTGATCGGCTTCGCCGTCGGCACCATCGCCTTCTGGTTCGACACGCCGTGGCTCGTGTGGTCATCCGCAGGACTCGTCGTCGTCGGCGCCATTGTCGGCTGGATCATGAAGAAGGCCGGTTACGGCGTCAACGGCCCGAAGTCCGCCCCCAAGGAGCACTAGTACCGTGCTGGCCGATCTGATGGCCGGCGCCCTCTCCGACGCTCGCGAGCGTGAACTTCAGCGCTCGCTGTCGCAGGTGGAAGCCGCTGCGCTTGCCGCACCAGCCCCTCTCGACGCCCTGTCTGCGCTCGCGCCGGCCGATCGTGTCAAGATCATCGCCGAGGTCAAGCGGGCGAGCCCATCCCGCGGGCAGCTCGCCGATATCCCTGACCCGGCCCAGCTCGCGGTCTCATACGAGGCCGGGGGAGCGAGTGCCATCAGCGTGCTCACCGAGGGACGCAAGTTCAAGGGATCGCTCGCCGACCTTGAAGAGGTCCGCGGTGCTGTGTCGATTCCCGTCCTGCGCAAGGACTTCATCTCGACCCCGTACCAGGTGTTCGAAGCGCGCGCCGCTGGAGCAGATCTCGCACTGCTCATCGTTGCCGGCCTCGACACGAAGACCCTCAGCGAGCTGTACACGCTCATCCGCGAACTCGGAATGACCGCACTCGTCGAGACCCACAGCGCGGAAGAACTCGAGCAGGCTCTCGACCTCGGCGCAGAACTCATCGGCGTCAACGCCCGCGACCTCTCCACATTCGAACTCGATCGCGATCTCTTCGGCACTCTCGCTTCCCAGATCCCATCGGGGGTCATCAGGGTCGCTGAGTCCGCGGTACTCGCACCGGCAGACGTGGCTCACTACCGCGCGGCAGGTGCCGACGTCGTGCTCATCGGCGAAGCGCTCGTGACAAACGATCCCATCCTCACACTCGGCGAATTCCTGGCGGTATAAACATGGCTTTACGGGACGAAACTGGTCCATACTTCGGCGAGTTCGGTGGACGTTTCGTTCCCGAGTCACTCATCGCCGCCCTCGACGAACTGTCGGAGGCGTGGGAGCTCGCCAAACTCGACCCGGCGTTCGCCGCTGAGCTGACCGAGCTTCACCGGAGCTACACCGGGCGCCCATCGATCATCACCGAGGTGCCCAGGTTCGCAGCCCACGGCGGCGGGGCTCGGATGATCCTCAAGCGGGAGGACTTGAACCACACGGGTTCGCACAAGATCAACAACGTTCTCGGCCAGGCGCTTCTCACGAGGCGCATCGGCAAGACCCGTGTGATCGCCGAGACCGGAGCCGGTCAGCACGGCGTCGCAACCGCGACCGCCGCTGCGCTGTTCGGACTCGATTGCGTCATCTACATGGGCGAGGTCGATACCGAACGTCAGGCCCTCAACGTCGCTCGAATGCGCCTGCTCGGCGCGGAAGTTGTCGCTGTCAAGACCGGGTCCCGCACCCTCAAGGACGCCATCAACGACGCCATGCGCGACTGGGTGACCAACGTCGAATCAACCAACTACATCTTCGGTACCGTTGCCGGCCCTCACCCGTTCCCCGCGATGGTCCGCGACCTGCAGAAGATCATCGGTGAGGAAGCCAGGGCGCAGGTCCTCGAGCTCACCGGCAAGCTCCCGGATGCCGTCGCCGCGTGCGTCGGCGGCGGATCGAACGCGATAGGCATCTTCCACGCGTTCCTCGACGACACCGACGTCGCCCTCTACGGGTTCGAGGCCGCCGGCGAGGGCGCAGAAACGCTCAGGCACGCCGCCACCATCACCAAGGGGCGTCCGGGTGTTCTCCACGGCGCGCGCAGCTACCTGCTGCAGGACGAAGACGGACAGACCATCGAATCGCACTCGATTTCGGCCGGGCTCGACTACCCGGGCGTCGGACCTGAGCACGCGTGGCTGTCAGACCTCGGCCGGGCAACCTACCGACCGGTCACAGACGCTGCGGCGATGAGCGCCCTCCGGCTGCTCAGCCGCACCGAGGGAATCATCCCGGCGATCGAGAGCGCACACGCCCTCGCCGGCGCGCTCGAACTCGGCAAGGAACTCGGACCTGACGCCACGATCCTGATCAACCTGTCCGGCCGCGGCGACAAAGACATGGAAACAGCCGGCCGCTACTTCGACCTCATCGATTCGGGAGCAGAACAATCGTGACCAGCGTGGCATCCGTTCTTCAGGCTCGCCGCGACGAAGGTACAGGAGCCCTGATCGGGTACCTGCCCGCCGGTTTCCCCACGCTTGACGAGAGTGTCGACGCCGCGGTCGCCATCGCCGAGAGCGGCGTCGACATCATCGAGCTCGGTTTGCCGTACTCCGACCCCGTCATGGATGGCCCGGTCATCCAGCAGGCGACACAGCAGGCACTGGCCAACGGCTTCCGGCTGAGGCACGGGTTCGAGGCGGTCAGCCGGATCACGTCGCAGGTGAACGTGCCAGTGCTGATCATGACCTACTGGAACCCTGTTGTTCAGTACGGCGTCGACAGGTTTGCCGACGACCTCGCGGCCGCCGGGGGAGCAGGGCTCATCACGCCAGACCTCATCCCCGATGAGGCCGAACCGTGGCTGAGCGCATCGGAGCGCGCGGGCCTCGACCGGGTCTTCCTCGCTGCACCGTCATCGACGAACGAACGGCTCAGGCAAGTCGTCGAGGCGAGCCGCGGGTTTGTCTACGCGGTATCCACAATGGGAATCACCGGGGCCCGGAGCGACGTCGACTCCGCGGCCAGGGGCCTGATCGCGCGTCTCCGTGAGGTCGGCGCCGAGAACGCCTGCGTCGGCGTCGGTATCTCCACGGCAAGCCAGGTGCGGGAAGTCCTCGAGTACGCGGACGGAGCCATCGTCGGTTCCGCACTGGTGAACGCCCTCGCCACCGGCGGGATCTCGAGCGTCGCTGCCGTTGCGCGTGAGCTGTCACAGGGCCGCGCCGTCGAGAACTAGAGTTATACGCGCACGTCCGAAGAGTCATACCGAGAAAGGCGTGGAGCTCAGTGTCCTTCCACCTCAGCATCCCCAGTCCAGATGTCAGCTATATCCAGCTGGGCAACTTCACCATCCACTTCTACGCCCTGTGCATTCTCGCCGGCATCGTCGCCGCTGCATTTCTGACCAACGCGCGCCTCACCCGCCGCGGAGCTGAGCCGTGGGTCGTCCTCGACATCATTCTCTGGGCGGTGCCGCTCGGCATCGTCGGAGCGCGGGTCTTCCACGTCCTGACGCACCCCAACGACTACTTCTACCCCGGCGCCGACCTGCTGCGTACCCTCTACATCTGGGAGGGCGGGATCGCCATCTTTGGCGCGCTCATCGGTGGCGCGATCGGTGCGTGGCTGGGCTGCAGGATGACCGGCATCAGGTTCTGGACTTTCGCGGATGCCGTTGCACCTGCCCTGCTTCTGGCTCAGGCGTTCGGGCGGTTCGGCAACTGGTTCAACCAGGAACTCTTCGGCACACCGACCACGCTCCCGTGGGGACTCGAGATCGATGAATCCAACGCGGCCTGGCCCCAGGGCCTCCCGGCGGGAACCCTCTTCCACCCGACGTTCCTCTACGAGGTCATCTGGAACCTGGCCGGTGTCGCGGTCCTGCTCATCCTCGAGCGCCGGTTCCGGCTGCAGTGGGGCAAGGTTCTCGGCCTCTACCTGATCTGGTACGGCCTCGGCCGCACGGTATGGGAATCGATCCGTGTCGACCCGAGCGAGGTAATCCTCGGTCTCCGCGTCAACGTCTGGGCGGCACTGCTCGCCATCGTTGTCGGCATCCTCATCGTCGTCGTTCAGTCCAGGCGCCACACGGGCCTCGAGCCGAGCCCGTACGTTCCCGGCCGTGAGTGGTCCGGTACCGACGCCGGTGTACAATCGACACACACGGATTCGGACTACGTGGACGTCAGCGAGCCTGACCTCCCAGCCGTCGAATCCCGAGAGACCGCCGCCACAAGCGAGACCGGTTCTCGCTCCTAGGATTGCCGTTACCCGGAAAGCTTCTAAACCCCCACGCGATCGCCCGCGAGTGCTCGATAGGCACTCAGCCCAATGTCGGGCGGCGACGCGCTCAGATATTCAGGGCCACCGGTGTCCCGCGCAATCTTTAGGACGGTAATCGATGGAGCCACGGCCCACCTTTTCACAGTTCAGCCTCGTGCCAGAGGCGCAGGGACTCTATAACCCGCGTCGCGAGAAGGACGCCTGTGGCCTCGCCATGGTCGCAACGCTTCGAGGAACCGCCGGCCACGACATCATCGTGTCGGCCCTCGATGCGCTGCGTAACCTCGAGCACCGTGGTGCCATTGGCTCCGATGCGGGCACCGGAGACGGCGCAGGCATCCTGACGCAGATCCCCGACGATTTCCTGCGCGCGGTGGCCGAGTTCGAACTCCCCGAAGCAGGTGAGTACGCGGTCGGAATGGCGTTCCTGCCGCGTGACGAGGCCGAGCGCGCCGCGCTGAAGGCGAGCATCGAGGAGATCGCGTCGAGCGAGAGCCTCAGGGTTCTCGGCTGGCGCCAGGTGCCCGTCGACTCCACGCACCTCGGCAAGCTCGCTCTTGCAGCCATGCCCGCATTCGAGCAGCTCTTCGTGTCGAGTACAGCGACAACGGATGCCGGTGACCCGGTCAGTGGGATCGCGCTCGATCGCCAGGCGTTCCGGCTTCGCAAGCGTGCCGAGCGGGAGCTCAACGCATACTTCATCTCCCTGTCCTGCCGCACGATGGTCTACAAGGGAATGGTCACGACGCTCCAGCTCGAACCGTTCTACCCCGACCTCAGCGACGAGCGCTTCGCATCGAAGCTGGCCATCGTCCACTCCCGCTATTCCACCAACACGTTCCCGTCGTGGCCGCTCGCGCAGCCGTTGCGGATGATGGCGCACAACGGCGAGATCAACACCGTCGAGGGCAACCGCAACTGGATGCGTGCGCGCCAGTCGCAGCTCGAGAGCGAACTGCTCGGCGACATCCGACCCCTGCTTCCCATCATCACGCCCGGCGCGAGCGACTCCGCATCCTTTGACGAGGTGCTCGAGCTGCTCACGCTCACCGGCCGGACACTCCCGCACGCCATGATGATGATGGTGCCGGAGGCCTGGGAGAAGCAGACCGGGCTGCCACAGGATCTCAGGGACTTCTACGAGTTCAACTCGATGCAGATGGAGCCGTGGGACGGACCAGCCGCGCTCACATTCACCGACGGGACCCTCGTCGGCGCAACCCTCGACCGCAATGGGCTTCGCCCGGGGCGCTGGCTCGAGACCACAGACGGACTCATCGTGCTCGGCAGTGAGATCGGCGTGCTCGACATCGCACCGGAGCGGGTCAAGCGCAAGGGCAGGCTCCGCCCCGGCAAGATGTTCCTCGTCGACACCGAGGCGCAGCGCCTCATCGAGGACGAAGAGATCAAGGCGACACTCGCGGCGTCACAGCCGTGGGGCACGTGGCTCGACGCGGGGCGCATCAACCTCAGCGACCTGCCGGAGCGCGAGCACATCGTGCACACTCCGGCGTCGGTGACCCGCCGCCAGCGCACCTTCGGTTACACGGAGGAAGAAGTGCGCATCCTGCTGAAACCGATGGGCCAGAACGGTGCAGAGCCGCTCGGTGCCATGGGTTCGGACACACCGATTGCCGCTCTGTCCGCTCGCCCGAGGCTGCTCTTCGACTACTTCACCCAGCAGTTCGCGCAGGTGACCAACCCGCCGCTCGACTCCATCCGTGAAGAGGTCGTCACCTCTCTCAAGCTCGGGCTCGGCCCGGAGCGGAACCTGCTGAGCGCTGGCCCCGAGCACGCCAAACAGGTCGTTCTCGACTTCCCGGTGATCGACAACGATGAGCTGGCCAAGATCCAGCACATCGACCCGCGCCATGGTTCGCGCACCACCACGACGATCAGGGGCCTCTACCGCTTCGACGAGGGCCCCGACGCGCTTCGCGACCGCATCGACGCCATTTGCGCTGAGGTCGATGAGGCCATCGCCGCCGGTGCCTACTTCATCGTGCTGAGCGACCGCGATTCCAACAAAGACCTCGCACCGATCCCGTCACTTCTGCTCGTCGCCGCGGTCCACCACCACCTCATCCGCGCGCAAAACCGGCTCAAGGTCGGGATCGTCGTCGAGGCGGGTGACGTCCGCGAGGTGCACCACGTCGCGACTCTCATCGGTTATGGCGCGTCCGCCGTCAACCCCTACCTCGCGATGGAGACCTGCGAGGACCTCGTCCGCAGCGGCACGATCACCGGAATCACCGCCGAACAGGCAGTGCGCAACGTCATCTATGCGCTCGGCAAGGGCGTGCTCAAGATCATGTCGAAGATGGGGATCTCAACGGTGTCGTCGTACGCTGGTGCCCAGTGCTTCGAAGCGGTCGGCCTCAGCCAGGAATTCGTCGACCGGTACTTCACCGGAACAGAATCGACACTGGGTGGCGTCGGCATCGACGTGATCCAGACCGAGAACCTCAAGCGACACGAGGCGGCGTACCCCCTCAACACCGCCAAGATTTCGCACGAGCGGCTGGAGACCGGTGGCGAGTACGCCTGGCGTCGTGACGGTTCTCCCCACCTGTTCAACCCGGACACGATCTTCCGCCTCCAGCACTCAACGCGCACGAGGCGTTACGACATCTTCCGCGACTACACCAAACTCGTCGACGACCAGGCCGAGAGCCTGATGACGCTTCGCGGCCTGTTCCGGCTCAAGACGGAAGCACGTCACCCCATCCCTCTCGACGAGGTGGAATCTGTCGAGTCGATCGTCAAGCGGTTCTCGACGGGAGCGATGAGCTATGGCTCGATCTCCGCTGAGGCGCACGAGACACTCGCGATCGCGATGAACCGCCTCGGCGCCAAGAGCAACACCGGTGAGGGCGGCGAGGACACCGACCGGCTGCTCGACCCCGAGCGCCGCAGCGCCATCAAGCAGGTCGCTTCGGGTCGGTTCGGTGTCACGAGCATGTACCTCACCCACGCCGATGACATCCAGATCAAGCTCGCCCAGGGTGCAAAGCCGGGAGAGGGCGGGCAGCTGCCGCCGACGAAGGTCTACCCGTGGGTCGCCCGTACCCGCCACGCCACGGCTGGCGTCGGACTGATCTCACCGCCGCCGCACCACGACATCTACTCGATCGAAGACCTCAAGCAGCTCATCTTCGACCTCAAGCGGGCCAACCCGTCGGCACGGATCCACACCAAGCTCGTGAGCCAGTCGGGCATCGGCGCCGTAGCCGCCGGTGTCGCCAAGGCGCTCTCCGACGTCATCCTGGTGTCTGGGCATGACGGGGGTACCGGCGCGAGTCCGCTGAACTCGCTCAAGCACGCCGGAACCCCGTGGGAACTCGGCCTCGCCGAAACCCAGCAGACGCTCATGCTCAACGGCATGCGCGACCGCGTTGTGGTTCAGGTCGACGGCCAGCTGAAGACCGGCCGCGACGTCATCATCGGCGCGCTGCTCGGTGCTGAAGAGTTCGGTTTCGCCACGGCCCCGCTCGTCGTTTCGGGCTGCGTCATGATGCGCGTCTGCCACCTCGACACCTGCCCCGTCGGCGTTGCAACCCAGAACCCCGTTCTGCGCGACCGGTTCACGGGCAAGCCGGAGTTCGTCGTCAACTTCTTCCAGTTCATCGCGGAGGAAGTGCGCGAGTACCTCGCCGCGCTTGGTTTCAGGACCCTGCAGGAGGCGATCGGGCACAACGAGCTCATCGACACCAACACGGCGATCCAGCACTGGAAGGCGTCGGGTCTCAACCTGGAGCCGATCCTCGTCGGCCCCGCGTTCGACGCTTCCGAGCCGCGGACACACGCCCGCAACCAGGAGCACGAACTCGACAAGCACTTCGACGTCTCGCTCATCGCGGAGAGCCGCAACGTGCTCGAGCACGGTGGAACCGTCTCGATCGAGCGGACCATCCGCAACACCGAGCGGGCAGTCGGAACAATGCTCGGCCACGAGGTCACCGTCCGACACGGAGAGAACGGACTCCCGTCCGGCTCGATCCAGGTCAGGCTGCGGGGCTCGGCCGGCCAGTCGTTCGGCGCTTTCCTGCCGAGCGGCATCACCCTGCGTCTCGAGGGGGAGTCCAACGACTACGTCGGCAAGGGCCTCTCCGGCGGCGAGATCGTGATCTTCCCGCCGAAGGGAAGCACGTTCCCGTCAGAGGAAAATGTCATCGCCGGGAACGTCATCGGTTACGGGGCCACGCAGGGCACGATGTTCCTGTCCGGCATCGTCGGTGAACGATTCCTCGTACGGAACTCCGGGGCCACTGCCGTCGTCGAAGGTGCTGGCGATCACGCGCTTGAGTACATGACGGGCGGGCTCGCGGTAATTCTCGGCGAGACGGGGCGGAACCTGGGCGCCGGCATGTCCGGCGGTACAGCATACGTTCACCGCCTCACCCCGGAGAAGGTGAACCGTGAAGCCCTGGCTGCCGGCGAGCTGACTCTGTCTCCGCTCGGCAGCGCAGACATCGAGATCGTCCGCGACCTGCTCGAACGCCACCTCGCCGAAACCGGTTCACCCCGTGCGGCCCAGCTCCTCGCCGACGGCGAATCGGGTCTCTCGGAATTTGTCAAAGTATTGCCCCGCGACTACGCAGCTGTCCTGCGCACGCGCCAGGACGCCGTTGCCGAGGGACTCGATCCCGACGGCGACGTCGTCTGGGGCCGAATCCTGGAGGTTACCGGTGGCTGATCCGAAAGGCTTCCTGAAGGTCACAGAGCGCGAACTCCCCAAGCGCAGGCCCGTCCCGATCCGGTTGATGGATTGGAAAGAGGTCTACGAGGAGGGCGATCCGACACAGCTTCGCCGGCAGGCCGGTCGTTGCATGGACTGTGGCGTGCCGTTCTGCCACCAGGGATGCCCGCTCGGCAACCTGATCCCCGAGTGGAACGACCTCGCCTGGCGTGGAGACGGCAGGCAGGCCATCGAACGTCTGCACGCCACAAACAACTTCCCCGAATTCACGGGCCGGCTCTGCCCTGCACCGTGCGAGAGCGCCTGCGTGCTCGGTATCAACCAGCCCGCGGTGACGATCAAGCAGGTCGAGGTGTCGATCATCGACCAGGCCTTCGCCAACGGCTGGGTCGACTCTCACCCGCCGGAGAGCCTCACCGGCAAAACAGTAGCGGTGGTCGGATCGGGACCGGCCGGTCTTGCGGCTGCGCAGCAGCTCACGCGCGCCGGGCACACGGTGGCCGTCTACGAGCGCGATGACAGGATCGGTGGACTGCTTCGTTACGGCATCCCCGACTTCAAAATGGAGAAGAGGCACATCGACGCTCGCCTCAAGCAGATGGCCGACGAGGGAACCCGGTTCAGGGCCGGGGTCAACATCGGTGTCGACATCAGCTGGGACGCGCTGCGTTCGCGGTATGACGCCGTCGTGATCGCGACCGGTGCCATGGTTCCGCGCGATCTTCCCATCCCTGGTAGAGACCTCAACGGCGTTCACTTCGCCATGGACTACCTCGTGCAGCAGAACAAGGCTGGCGCCGGCGACGACGTCCCAGGCCAGATCGTCGCGGAAGACAAGCACGTCGTCGTCCTCGGTGGTGGCGACACCGGCGCTGACTGCATCGGAACAGCCCACCGCCAGGGCGCGGCAAGCGTGACAAACCTCGCGATCGGTACCCAGCCACCGACCGCGCGCACCGACGCCCAGCCGTGGCCGATGACGCCGACCCTGTTCGAAGTGTCGAGCGCACACGAAGAGGGCGGCGAACGCCAGTACCTGGTGTCCACCGTCGAGTTCCTCGGCAACGAGTCCGGCGAGGTTCGTGCCATCCGCGTCGCTGAGACGGAATTCGTCGACGGGCGCCGGGTGCCGAAGAGCGGCACCGAACGGGAGATCCCCGCCGACCTCGTGCTCCTCGCACTGGGCTTCACCGGGCCCGAGTCGCACGACCTCACCGCCCAGCTCGGCGTTCCTTTTGACGGTCGCGGCAACGTGGAGCGCAGCAGCGAGTACGCAACGAGTGAGCCGGGTGTCTTCGTTGCCGGTGATGCCGGCCGCGGCCAGTCGCTCATTGTCTGGGCAATCGCCGAGGGCCGCGCCGCTGCCGCTGCCGTAGACAAGTACCTCGAAGGGGAGAGCGACCTCCCCGCACCGGTACGCCCTACCGATCGAGCCATAGCGCTCTAGACTTGGACCGCGTGTCCGGTCCGCATCTTTTTTCCCGCCAAGACAACCCCGCAACAGCGCGCATGCGCAGAAGCACGGAGAACGACAAGTATGAGACGAGCTAAAATCGTCGCTACCCTCGGGCCGGCAACCGCCAGCTATGAGGATATTCGGGCAATCATCGACGCAGGCGTCAACGTTGCGAGGATGAACCTCAGCCACGGCACCTACGACGTCCACGAGGGTGTTTACGCGAACGTGCGCAGGGCCGCAGCGGACGCGGGCGAGCCCGTGGCCGTGCTCGTCGACCTGCAGGGGCCGAAGATCCGGCTCGGCAAGTTCGAGAGCGGACCGCACCACCTCGCCAAGGGCGACATCTTCAAGATCACCACCGAGGACGTTCTCGGAACCAAGGATCTGTGCGGAACGACGTTCAAGGGTCTGCCGGACGACGTGAAGCCAGGTGACTTCCTTCTCATCGACGACGGCAAGGTCAAGGTGAAGGTCCTCGAGACCGACGGCGTCGTCGTCACAACCGAGGTCGTCGTCGCCGGCGCTGTCTCCAACAACAAGGGCATCAACCTCCCCGGTGTTGCTGTCAACGTTCCCGCCCTGAGCGAGAAGGACGAGGCGGATCTCCGCTGGGGCCTCAAGCTCGGCGCAGACTTCATCGCGCTCTCGTTCGTGCGCAACGCCGAAGACATCACACGCGTCCACGAAATCATGGATGAGGAGGGCAAGCGCCTTCCGGTCATTGCCAAGATCGAGAAGCCTCAGGCGGTCGATCACCTCGAAGAGATCATCGAAGCCTTCGACGGCATCATGGTCGCGCGAGGCGACCTCGGTGTCGAGCTTCCCCTCGAAGCTGTGCCGATCGTGCAGAAGCGCGCCGTTGAACTCTGCCGGCGGATGGCAAAGCCGGTCATCGTCGCGACGCAGATGCTCGAGTCGATGATCTCAAGCCCGATCCCGACCCGCGCGGAAACCTCCGACGTCGCGAACGCCGTTCTCGACGGTGCAGACGCCGTCATGCTCAGCGGTGAGACAAGCGTCGGCCAGTACCCGGTGATCACCGTCCAGACCATGGCGCGCATCATCGAGTCGACCGAGGAGCACGGCCTCGAGCGCATTGCTCCGCTCGGTACCAAGCCGCGCACCCAGGGCGGTGCGATCACGCTCGCCGCGAGCGAGGTCGCTGACTTCGTCGAGGCCAAGTTCCTCGTCGTGTTCACGGAGTCCGGCGACTCGGTACGCCGGATGGCACGCCTTCGTACGCAGATCCCCGTGCTCGGAATGACGCCGGATGAAGGCATCCGCCGCCGCATGCAGCTGAACTGGGGTGTCGAAGCATTCCTGGTCGACCGCGTGACCCACACGGATGCCATGTTCAGCCAGGTCGACGACATCCTCCTGGGCCTCAACAAGGCCAAGGTCGGTGACAAGGTCGTCGTCATCTCGGGTTCCCCTCCCGGAATCCCCGGATCGACGAACGACCTGCGGGTCCACAAGGTGGGCGACGCCCGCCACGGAGTCGTTCCGGCGTACCAGTAGCCAAGCACCCTGTCACACACGCGAAACGCGGACCCTTTCGGGTCCGCGTTTCGTCGTTGGGGTTTCGTCGGTGGTATTCCATCGGTGGCCGAGTGCTCGGCTCCGCCCTACAGGTCTTCAGGCCGCACTACGCCATCCAGATCCGGGTCGGTGTCATCAATCGGGCGCTCTTCATCGAGGCCATCGAACTCCTCAAACGGGTCATCATCCTCGTCGGGGAGTACAGCGAGCTCTTCGTCATCCGGAACGATGATGTCACCGTCGTTGTCTGTCAGGTTCGCCATGGGCTGCTCCTTCCGTGGGGTTTGCGACCGAACTGCCGCTTGAGTGAAACCCTAGGCTTGGTGCAACGTCGGAACAAGAGCCCGACGAAAGGAATCGACGGCGATGACTGACGAACACAGCGAAGCCCGGCGGGATGCCGGCGGCAACGGGCGCGACGAAAGTGACGAGGAGCGCGCTGACCGCAACTGGCTTGACCTGCTCCAGGAGCTCCGGGTCCTCCAGGCGGGCACTCAAATCCTGACCGCATTCCTGCTGGCCATCGCCTTCCAGCCGCGGTTCACCGAACTCGACGAGTTCCAGCGCATCCTTTACCTGGCACTGGTCTCGGCGTCGATCCTCACCACGGTGCTGTGCCTGCTGCCGGTGAGCCTCCACCGGGTACTCTTCCGGCAGAGGCTCAAGAGCTTCACGGTGTCAATAGGGCATGCCATGGTCCGCGCCGTCATCTTCGGAGTTTCGGTCGCGACCGTCGGCACCGCCATGCTGATCTTCGACTTCGTCGTCGGCCGGACGGCCGGCCTGGTCGCGGCTGGCATCCTCACGGTGATACTCGTCGTCTTCGGGCTTTTCCTTCCGCTCGTTGTGAGGCACGTCTCGACGCCAGCCCCGGACACAGGCGCGGCCACCTGAGGCGCTGCCTCACCCGCCGCTGCGGTGTCAAGCGCTGGTCAAGCGGTGGCGAACGCCCGGGAAACGGTGTTCACTGAAAGCATGAGAGCAATCTGGAAGGGTGCCATCACCTTTGGCCTCGTCAACGTGCCGGTGAAGGTCTACAGCGCCACGGAAGACCACGACATCCCCCTGCACCAGGTCCACGATAAGGACGGCGGTCGCATCCGCTATCAGCGCCGGTGTGAGGTATGCGGCAAGATCGTCAAGTACGAGAACATCGACAAGGCCTATGACGACGGGGAACGCACCGTCGTCCTCACCGCAGAGGACATGGCGTCGCTGCCGCAGGAGAAGAGCCGCGAGATCGAGGTCGTCGAGTTCGTCCCCACCGAGCAGGTGGATCCGATGATGTTTGACCGCAGCTATTACCTCGAGCCTGACTCCACGTCGTCGAAGGCCTACGTTCTGCTCAGGAAGACGCTCGAGTCGACCGACCGAACCGCGATCGTCCGGTTCGCTCTTCGGCAGAAGACCCGGCTTGCTGCCCTCCGTGCCCGCGATGGGGTCCTCGTGGTGCAGACGTTGCTCTGGGGAGACGAGATCCGCGCGGCGGATTTCGACAGCCTCAAGGAGCGCGTGCGCATCTCAGCGAAGGAACTCGAACTCTCGAGTGCGCTCGTCGACAGCTTTGCCGATGACTTCAAACCCGAGCAATTCTCTGACGAGTACCAGGGAGAGTTGCGAACGCTCATCGATGCCAAGCTCGAACAGGGCGAGGCGCTCGATACGGATGCCACCTTCGGCGAGAGCGAGAAGGAAGAGGAGACCGGCGAGGTCATCGACCTGATGGAAGCCCTTCGCCGCAGCGTGGAGAAATCGCGCGACGCCAAGAAAAAGAAAGCGCCGGCGAAGACTTCCAGGAAGAAGCCCGCATAACGGCTGCCGCGTCAGCCCGCGAACTCAGCTCGCAAGCCCGGTGACAGATGGGCCCTCGAGCACGTCACCCGTCGCGGTGAACCGCGACCCGTGCAGCGGGCAGTCCCACGACCTCTCGACGTCGTTCCAGGCCACGATGCCTCCCAGGTGAGGACAAACGGCTGAGGTACGCGAGACGACGCCGTCGACCCGGCAGACCGCGACGGGTTTGACCCCGTCTCGTACGACAACCCCTTCGCCCTCCGCCGGCCCGTCTTCGGGAAGGCTCGACAGTTCCGCGCCGACCCAGCCCTTCGCGAGGTCGCTCGCCACCGTTGCACCGGCGGCGAGAGTGGTACGGATTGCGCTCGACGTCGGCACACGACCGCGAAGCGCGGTGGCCCAGTCGGGGGAGGTGCCGGCAAACTGGGCGGCGAGCGATATCCCGGCGGCAGCACCGTTGGCCATTCCCCATTTGTTGTAGCCGGTGGCGACGAAGACCCGGTCCTCGCCTGGACTGATCGGCCCGAAGTGTGGCAGCCCATCTGACACCCGATAATCCTGGGCAGACCAGGAGTGCGTTTCGGTGAGCCCGCCAAAGGTCGCCGTCGTCCACCCGGCGAGGTCCTCAACCCTGGCGGTCGTCGGCTGGCCTGTGCCCACCCTGTGGTCGTTACCTCCGACGATCAGGTACCGGCCGTCCGGCCGTGTCCAGTCCCGAATGGATCGGGACGGCTCGTCGACGGACAGGTACATTCCGCCGAGCTCGGGCTGTTCCCACCGATAGGCGAGGGCATATGACCTGTGCGCCTGAATGGTGGCGAACTGTGCTCCCCGCTTGAGGAACGGCATGCCGGTCGCCAGTACAACCCGGTCGCCCCGAACCTCCCCGCGGTCCGTCGGCACCACGCATGGGCCGCCCGAGTCCACGTCGAGGGCGCGGACACCCTCGATCACAATGCCGCCGTTCCGCCGAACCGCGCGGGTGAGAGCCGCCAGGAGTTCGACCGCGTCCAGCTGGAACTGTCCGCCAAGGCTCACCGCCGCGGCGATGTCGATCGGCAGTTCGAGTGCCGAAAGCGCCGTCACGTCAAGACCGAGCGACGACGCGGTGTCCAGCTCGGCTTCGATGGTGGGCGCGCCCTCGTCGGTCGACGCGTACGTCACGGCATCCCTGAACTCCAGCCGCACGCCCTCGGCGTCGGCGAAGCGCCTGATCCAGTCCTGTCCGGCACGGTTAGCGGCGAGATAAGCGTCGAGCAACTCGCGCGGAAGTGACCGGTCGAGGCTCGACAGCTGGGATCCCTGCAGCAGCGACACCTTCCCGGTCGTATTTCCGGTCGACACCGCCCCGACGTATCGCGCCTCGAGCACGATCACCGATTGCCCCTGCTCAGCGACCGCGAGGGCAGTGGCGAGGCCGGAGAGCCCGGCTCCAACCACGACGACGTCTGCCTCGAGGCCATCGCGCCAGGGGTCTGTATCGATGCCGTGGCGCCGGTCAAGCCACAGCGAAGGTCCCTGGGGCGGCAGTGATGTGGGCATCGTTGTTCTCCTCGTGTGAGCCGCGGGGTTTGTGCGCCGTGGCCCGCAGGTCCAGGGGCGGCACGTCCCGACCGTAGCGGGGCGCGGGCGCTTTCGCCACCCCTTGAGCCTGTAATTGCGCCGCGCGTATCGTTTGTGCCAGTTCTCGCCCGACGGCCCATTTGCACAGGTCGCCGGACGGGTCAACTACAGACAGAGACCCAACGACACATCGAGGAGAGTCAGCCGTGGCTGCAGACGCGACAACACCGGACCCCAGGACCAAGTACCACGTCGGAGGCTTCCCCCGACAGGAACAGGACCAGCCCGGCCTCCTCTCCAAAACCGACCCGGCACCCGACCACGGTGAAGACACCTACACGGGTTCGGGAAAGCTGACCGGCCGCGTCGCTCTCATCACCGGGGGAGACTCGGGGATCGGTCGTGCTGTCGCCATAGCGTTCGCCAGGGAGGGTGCCGATGTTGTCATCTCATACCTCCCCGAGGAACAGGACGACGCTGAGGACACCGCTGAGTGGGTCGAGAAGGCCGGCCGTCGAGCGCTCCTGCTGCCGGGCGACGCTCGCGATGAACAGTACTGCACCGAAATGGTCGAACTCACCGTGGCTGAGTTCGGGCGCCTCGATGTCCTCGTACTCAACGCGGCGTACCAGGAGAACCGCGAAGGGCTTGAGAACCTGCCAACTGCGGAGTTCGATCGGGTCTTCAAGACGAACCTCTACGCGGTGATGTGGACGGCGCGCGCGGCTATCCCACACCTCAAGCCGGGGTCTTCGATCATCACGACATCGTCGATCCAGGCGTTCGACCCGTCACCGGAACTCATCGACTACGCGATGACCAAGGCGGCACAGGTGGCGTTCACCAAGGCCCTCGCGCAGCAGCTCGGCGATAAGGGCGTCCGGGTCAACGCCGTCGCCCCCGGGCCGATCTGGACCCCCCTCATCCCCGCGACCTCATGGCCGGACAAGGTGGAGAGCTTTGGCGCGGATACTCCGATCGGTCGCGCCGGTCAGCCCGCCGAGCTCGCGGGGGCGTACGTCTACCTCGCCTCTGATGACGCCTCATACGTGTCAGGAGCCGTGCTGCCCGTCACCGGTGGCAAGGGACTTTGAGCGTCAGGGCACCGCGCCTTCGCAGGAGTCAAACCTCGGGCCCCGGCCTCGGACGGCGACGGACGAGGTCGGGCTTCCGGTACATCGACGAGAGCGGCCGGCCGGTTCACGATCCCGAGACCATCGAGCGGATCGCCGCGCTCGTGATTCCGCCCGCGTGGACGGACGTGTGGATTTCACCCCAGGCGCATGGCCATATCCAGGCGATCGGCATCGACCAGGCCGGCAGGCGACAGTATCTGTACCACGAGGCCTGGCGGCAAAAACAGGACAAGCAGAAGTTCGACAGGGCACTCGACCTGGCAGTAGCACTGCCGTCGGCCCGGAGGAGCGTGACGAAAGACCTGAGGGGGCCAACCGGATCCCGTGACCGGGCGCTCGCAACGGGCTTCAGGCTCCTCGATTCGGCTCGATTGCGCGTCGGCAGCGAGCGATTCGCACTCGAGCATGGCAGCCACGGCCTCACAACTCTGCTGTGCGAGCATGCGACCGTCTCCGGCTCAACGGTGTCTCTGGAGTTCCCGGGCAAGAGCGGGCAAGCCTGGTCGAGTGACACAACGGATGACGACCTGGCGAAGGTGATTCGTTCGCTGAAGAGCCGGGGCGGGGATGCGCGACTTCTCGCGTGGAAGAACGGACGCGACTGGCGCCCGCTGAGCGCCCAGGACATGAATGACTATGTCCGGTTACGGACGAACGGCGATTTCACGGCCAAGGACTTCCGGACGCTCCACGGCAGCATCATCGCTGCACGCGCTCTCCGCGACTTCGGCGTTGTCACATCAGCACGGCAGCAGGCGAAGATCATCACCGCTGCCGTCGCTGAAACCGCCGATGCCCTCGGTAACACGCCGACCGTCGCGCGATCGAGCTACATCGATCCCCGTGTGATCGACCGGTATCGGCACGGCGAAGTGCTTGACCGTAACGGCCAGCCGGAACCGGCGCTTCGCCGCCTGATTCTCGGCTCCTGAACGGGCCAGATCGTTGGCGTTTCTCCCGGGTTCAGGATCGGGTTGCTGTCGGCGTGACGTCAACGCCTCTCGCCCATGACCCGGCTTCGGCCAGCAGCGGAAGCTGGAGCGTAAGCCACGGGCTGAAGGCCCACGGGGTTGCCTCGACGGCAGTGGCCAGGCGTTCAGGGTCTACCCACATCCACTCAGCAACCTCGTCGGGCCGTGGGTCGACCACGTCGCTGACCGTGGCGCGGTAGACCGGGCATACCTCGTTCTCCACGATGCCAGAAGCGTCGACGGCACGGTACCGAAAATCGGGCAGAACCAGTTCGACGGAGTCGAGACGTACGCCGAGTTCGTAACTCGCACGTCGGTGTACGGCCCGATTGATGTCTTCTTCCGGCGCCGGGTGCCCGCAGAACGAGTTTGTCCACACGCCGGGCCAGGCCACCTTGGTCAGCGCTCGCCGCGTCACCAGGATGCGGCCGGCCTGGTCGAAGACATGGCAGGAGAACGCGAGGTGGAGCGGTGTCGCTTCGGTGTGCACCGTCGACTTATCGGCGACACCAGCCGCTGAGCCGTCGTCAGCAAGCAGGACAACCTGTTCAACCGTTGTACTCATGGCTCCATTCTGTGCCTCGTGGCGCGGTCGACCAAGCCGGGAGTGTGGGGGCTGGCCGAAATCAACCGAAAGTATGTGACGATCATTCAGACCGTCAAGTACGTTGGACGAATGGACCAGCACCAGCTCATCGACGCGCCATGGCGAGGAGCGCGGCAGGTCGATGTCGCGCTCGAGCGCTACTTCAGCCTCGCGAGAAGCCAGGCTGGAAAACACGGCAAGCGGTTCGAACGGCTCTGGGACGTCATCGAGCGAAACACGACGGGTGGCAAACGGTTCCGGCCGCGAATGGTCATGGTGGCATACACCTCTCTCGGCGGTAACGACCTCGAAGCGGTGGCACAGCTCGCCGCAGCGTACGAAATGCTCCACACCGCGCTCATCATCCATGACGACGTCATCGACAGGGACTTCGTGAGGCGCGGCCAGGCCAATATCTCCGGCAGTTACCGCGACATCGCGACGACGGCCGGGATGCCGCTTCCGTCGGCAGAGCACCGTGGAATGTCCGCGGCGGTGATCGCGGGCGACCTGGCCATCTCCGCCGCATACCGGCTGGTGGATCGCACGGGTGCCGCCGATGACGTGAGGCTCAGGCTCAGGGATCTTCTCGACGACGCGATCACGGCATCCGCTGCCGGTGAACTTGCCGATGTGGATTTCTCTCTGCTCGCGGAACAACCGAGCGTCGACGACGTCGTCGAGATGGAGCGCCAGAAGACGGCCGTGTACTCGTTCGAAGCTCCGCTGCAGTCGGGGGCGGTGCTCGCTGGCGCATTTGACGAGACGATCGAGCAACTCGGGGCATTCGGGCGAAACATCGGGATCGCCTACCAGATCGTGGACGATATTCTCGGCGTGTTCGGACGCGAAGATGTGACGGGCAAAAGCACGCTCGGCGACCTGCGGGAAGGCAAGCGGACCGTGATCACGGCGCGGGCATCCACCCATGACCTGTGGCAGCCCGTCTCCGGCCTCTTCGGCAAACCGGACCTCGATGAAGAGGAAGCGACCCAAATCCGCAACGTCCTCGTAGACTCGGGGTCCAGAAGCTTTGCCGAGAGCCTCGCAGCCGATTACACCAACCGCGCCTGGGAGCACCTGGCGTCTGACGCGATTCCGGTCGCTCTGAGAACCGAGCTTCAGCCCGTCGTCCGAAGAGTTCTGGAGCGTGTACGTTGAACCGTCCCTCGTTACGCGCCCGGGCCACCGGGGCTACTACCGGAGGTGCACTCTACGACGACGTCGCCGTTGAGACCTCCGCCCGCGTGATCGAGCGGTACTCGACGTCGTTCGGCATGGCATCCCGGCTGCTCGGTCCGGATGTCAGGGTTCACGTGAGAAACATCTACGCCCTGGTGCGGGTGGCCGACGAGATCGTCGACGGGGTGGCACGGGATGCCGGGCTCAGCCCTGACGAGGTCGCCGCGAGACTCGATGCTTTCGAAACGGAAACCGATCTGGCCGTTTCCACCGGATACAGCACCAATCTCGTCGTCCACGCCTTCGCCATCACCGCCCGTACCGTCGGGATTTCCCGCGATCTGACTGGCCCGTTCTTCGCGTCGATGCGGGCAGACTGCACCAGGACGGCTCATACCCCGGAGAGCTTCCAGACGTACGTCTACGGCTCTGCTGAGGTCATCGGCCTGATGTGCCTCCGCGCATTTCTCCACGGCCACACGGTGCCAGACGACCAGGAAGCACGACTCATCAACGGAGCGCGCCACCTCGGCGCCGCGTTTCAGAAGGTCAATTTCCTGCGTGACCTCTCCGCAGACTTCGACGGGCTCGGGCGCAGCTACTTTCCCGGCGTCGAGCTCACCTCGTTCGGGGAGGACGACAAGCGCAGGCTTCTTGCAGACATCGACGAAGACCTCGCGATTTCCTCAGCGACACTGCGCGAGCTCCCATCATCGTCGCGGCGCGCCGTCGCGCTCGCGCAGCTGCTCTTCGGCGAGCTCACCGAACGGATCCGTCAGACCCCGGCAAGCGCGCTAAGCCACACCAGGGTCCGGGTTCCCACCCCGGTCAAGCTGCGCCTCGCCGCCGGTGCTGCCGCTGGAAAGCTCCCGTGACCGGCGCGAAGACAGCCGTCGTCATCGGCGGCGGAATCTCGGGCCTGGCCACGTCAGCGCTCCTCGCGCGGGACGGCTACGCGGTGACCCTCCTAGAAAAGCGCGGAGACGTCGGCGGCAGGGCGGGTCTCCAGGAACGCGACGGCTTCCGCTTCGATACGGGGCCGAGCTGGTATCTCATGCCGGAGGTCTTCGACCACTTCTACCGGCTGCTCGGCACCTCCGCAGCCGAGCAACTCGACCTCGTGCGGCTCGACCCCGGCTATCGCGTCTTCTTCGAGGGCCGGAATGAACCGGTCACCGTCGCGGCGTCGAAGGCGGAGAACGTCGCGCTGTTCGAGAGCATCGAGAGCGGGGCAGGCGCAGAACTGGAGCGCTATCTCGATTCCGCGGCGCTCACCTACGAGATGGCGAAGAAACGCTTCCTCTACTCGACGTTCGAGTCGTTCCTTCCGCTGTTCCGGCGTGACGTCCTCCGCCGGACACGGCTACTCGTCCGTTTGCTCACCGAGTCCCTCGACAAATTCACCGCCAGGTACTTCCGCGATGACAGGCTGCGGCAGATCCTCGGTTACCCGGCGGTCTTCCTCGGATCGAGCCCGTTCTCGACGCCGAGCATGTACCACCTGATGAGCCACCTCGACCTCGAGGACGGTGTGTACTACCCGCGCGGGGGCTTCGCCACGGTGATCGACACGATCGCGGCCCTTGCCCGCGGCGAGGGGGTCGACATTCGAACCGATGCGACGGTGACGTCGATCGACACGCGTGCGGCAGCATCCGGCAGAAAGCCCTCAGTAAGGGGAGTCACCTGGACCGACAGTGCCGGCGAATCCCACTCGCTCGCCGCTGACCTCGTCGTCTCGACCGCTGACCTGCACCACAGCGAGACCCGGCTGTTGCCTGAGGCGCTCCAGACCTACCCCGAGAGCTACTGGAAGAAGAAGACTGCGGGGCCGAGCGCAGTGCTGGTGTCCCTCGGCGTGAGCGGGTCGCTCCCCGAGCTCGACCACCACAGCTTGTTCTTCACGAGCGACTGGAAACACAACTTCTCGCAGATCTTCACCGAACCGACGAGTGTTCCCTCACCGGCCTCCCTGTACGTCTGCAAACCAAGCGCGTCAGATCCGTCGGTCGCGCCAGAGGGCTCCGAGAACCTCTTCATCCTGGTGCCGGTCCCAGCCGATCCGACGATTGGCGGGCGAGCGGATGCCGCTGTGCAGCGGATCGCCGACGACGCGATTGCGCAGGTGGCGGAGTGGGCGGGCGTGCCCGACCTGGCCGACCGTGTTCTCGTCCGCGAGGTCACCGGTCCCGCTGACTTCGCCTCGGATCTCAACACCTGGAAGGGAACGGCGCTTGGTCCAGCCCACATCCTGACCCAGAGCGCATTCTTCCGCGCGGGCAACGTCAGCAAGAAGGTCGACGGCCTGCTCTACGCGGGTGGTTCGAGCATCCCCGGCATCGGCCTGCCGATGTGCCTGATCAGCGCCGAGCTCGTGATCAAACGCCTCCGCGGCGACACCAGCACCGAAGCAATGCCGACACCGCTCACGCGATCACCAGCGGTGAACCGCGCTCGTGACGCCGGTGCTCGACGCTGATGGCGTTCCTCTACATCGGCGCGCTTCTCGTCTCACTCGGCTGCATGGCGCTGCTCGACCGGCGCTTCACCCTGTTCTTCTGGGCTGACGCCAGGCGCGCGAGTATCGTGCTCGTCCTCGGTCTCGCGTTTTTCCTCACCTGGGATCTCGCGGGAATCGGGCTGTCGATCTTCTACCGCGGCGAGACGGACTTCATGACCGGCATCCTGCTCGCGCCCGAGCTTCCGCTCGAAGAGGTCTTTTTCCTGGCCCTGCTGTGCTATCTCGCCATGAACCTCTTCGCTGGAGCGGCTCTGCTGCTCAACAGCACGGTACGCCGGGAGGGACGCTCGTGACCTACTGGCTGCTCAATCTCGTGTTCCTCGTGCCGGCGCTCGGGATCGGTGCTCTCGCTGCCACCCGCGCAGCACGTCGAAAGCCCGGCTCCCGCCCGTTCGCCCGGATGGCTGTCACACTGGTCGTCGTGCTGATCCTGACCGCGGTTTTCGACAACATCATGATCGCCGTCGGACTGTTCGGTTATAACCCGGATGTCATCAGCGGCGCTTTCCTCGGGCGCGCACCGCTTGAAGACTTCGCGTACGCGATAGCGGCTGCCGTACTGCTCCCGGGGTTGTGGCTGCTGCTCCCTGGCAAGAAGCCGGAGGCGGTGCGATGAAGACCCTCGGAGCCATTCTGTTGTCATCGCGGCCGCTGAGCTGGGTGAACACGGCCTTTCCGTTCGCCGCCGCGTATTTCATGTCGACTCGAGAACTCGACCTCGTTTTCTGGATCGGCACCGTCTACTTCCTCGTGCCGTACAACCTGGCCATGTATGGCATCAACGACGTCTTCGACTACGAATCCGACCTGCGGAACCCGCGCAAGGGCGGCGTCGAGGGGGCCGTGCTCGACCGGTCCCTCCACCGGCCGATCCTCATCGCAGTCGTGATCACCAACCTGCCTTTCCTGGTCTACCTCGTCGCCGTCGGATCCGCGTTGTCCACCGTGGTCCTCGCGGTGAGCATCTTCGCCGTCATCGCGTACAGTGCGCGTGGTCTCCGGTTCAAAGAGATCCCCTTCCTCGACTCCCTGACGTCGTCCACCCACTTCGTCAGTCCGGCCGTCTTCGGGCTCGCCCTCGCTGGAGCGTCCTTCGCTGACGTCGGGCTCATCGCACTTCTCGCCGGGTTCTTCCTCTGGGGGATCGGGAGTCACGCGTTCGGTGCCGTTCAGGACGTCCTCGCCGACCGCGAGGGCGGCATCCGTTCGATAGCGACGGAGATCGGCGCCCGAGCGACGGTACGGTTCTCGGTTCTCGCGTACCTGCTCGCCGGGCTTCTTCTTCTCGCCACACCGTGGCCTGGGCCCCTCGCCGGAGTGCTGGCCCTGCCGTACATCGTCAACGCCCTTCCGTACTGGAACATCACCGACGCCACTGCCGAATCTGCGAACCGGGGCTGGAAACACTTTCTCGCCCTCAACTTCGTGTCGGGGTTCTGCGTGACGATGCTGCTGATCTGGGTTGCGCTGGGCTGACACCGGTGGCTGTAACGTGGACGTACCGACACATCGAGCAGGGGAGCAACCATGGACGCTGAAGAGAAACGCCACGACCAGCTGACGACAGCACCTCAGGCCGACGAGTCAGACGCCGCACCGCGCATCGATGTGACCGAGAAGCCAGACGGAGTCACCAGGATCGACATCAGGGACGACGCGAAGTATCGCCCGAGCGATCCCGAAGCCGACGTACCAGCCGAGTAACCAGCACGTCGCCGGCGGCGATCAGCGCAGCGCCGAGCGCGTAGAAGATGAGGTCGGTGGCGACGAACGTCGTGCCGAACACCAACCGCGCCGGCGGAAAGACTCCGGCAAGCGCTGCGGGAAGCCCCGTCAGTTGCGAGAACTCGATGATCGCTGAGACGCTGAACGCCACGACCGCGGTCACGATCGCGTAGAGCCTCGGGAAGACCACTCCAACGAGCAGGTAGACGAGCGCCGCATAGAGCCCGTCAGCGGTGGCGTCCGCCGCGAACCCGGAGAAGACTGTTGCTATCGTCAGCCCGGCGATGATCGTCGCAACCGCACCGACGGCGAGAGCGAGACGGCGCTCACCTGACCGCGGAGCGGGGGTGCCGCCGACTTTTGGTTGTGCCTGGCCACCGTCATTGCTCACGATTCTCTTCCTCGTGCTGCGTGCATCGAGACGGTGCGGGGGAGAGGTGTAGAGGACACCCGTCCATCATGGCTGCCCTCGGCGCCCGGCTCATGCCGACTCCCCGCGCCGGGGCTTTGCCGGTTCCGTGAGGGCGAAACGCGGCAACCTCAGACGCCGCTGGGTGGCATCCGTTACTGGCATCGGCCGATAATCTGGGCCCATGAACCTGGAATCCGTCGCGACCGAGCTGTACAGAGCGCCGCTCAGCGAATTCATCCGAACCAGGGCCGCTGCGGTTACTGCGGCGAAGGACGCGGGCGACAAAGAACTCGCGCGGCGGATCGGAAAGCTGCCGAAGCCATCCGTCGCCGCCTGGCTCGCCAATCTTCTGGTCACAACGCACAGGGACGAAATCGACAAACTGATCGCGCTGGGAAAAGACCTGCGCGCTGCCGAGCAGGCGCGCGAAACCGGTGACCTCAGGAGGCTGGGCCGCGAGCGGCAGCACCTGATCCGCGCGGTGTCCAGGCTCGGTGTCGAGACCGGCGCAAAAGTCGGCACGAAAGCCAGCCCGAGTGCGGTGCGGGAACTCGAACAGACGCTTCAGGCGTCGCTGGCCGATTCCGCCGCCGCAGACGCAGTGCTCACAGCGGTGCTCGTACGGAGCCTGACGTCAAACGGGGTCGAACCCGTAGACCTCTCCGGTGCCCTCGCTGTCGACTCGGTGACGGCGGCACCGTCGTCCTCCCGTGACGACCCGCCGCGGCTTCGGGCGGTCGACACCACAGCGGCCCAGCGTGACCTCGCCGAGGCTCGTCGCAAACTCGAGGATGCAGAGCAACGTGCGGACGATGCGGACGAGGCGCTCGAGGGCATTCAGTCCCGGATCAGCACTCTTGCCCCCGAGATCGACGCTCTCACCGGCGAACGCCGCCATCTCCGCTCCCGCCTGGCTGAGATCGACTCAGAACTGGCCAACCGCACGGCGGAGCATGAGTCGCTGCGAAAAAACGTGGCAGGGGCACGGCATGAAGCAGATGTCGCCGCCCGGGCGCTCTCCCGCGCCAGGGAACGTGCGGAGCGGCTCTCGGGTGGCGCGTCGAACGACTGAGGGTCAGTTCTGCTCGGGGTACTCCAGAATGTCGTCGCCAGGCACGCGTTCGATGTCTGACGTCTGGGGGTGCGCGTCGCCGAGGCGCGCTGTTGCCGCCTGCAATTCGGCCACCAAATCAGCATCGGTGACCTCGGGGAACGTACTGTCTTCCGTCTCGGACACCAGCTGGCTGGCGGGTCCGACCAGGAAGTTCGCGCGACCGAGTGTGCCGTCCTCATGCAGCGAGGGGATATCGACCGAAGCGGACGAGCCCACCTTCGCGAGAGCTTCGGCGTAACCGACGAGAGCCCTGGCGATCTCCGAGCCGGTGAGGATCGATCCTGTCGCGTAGTGTATGCGTTCCATACCCTGCAGCTAACCCCGTCGATACCGGCTCGTTCAACCCCTGAACAAATCGGCGGTTATGGGCTATAGGGGCCGCTGGTGCGTCAACGACGCTGTCAGCGGCATCCGTCTCAAGAGCCGTTCGCCGCCCGTGCGCCATGCCCGTGTACGTGGCGCGACGATCGCGGCGAGCTCAGCGCAAGCAGAGTGATCAGTAAGCCTGCAGCCGTCAGCACCGCCCACACCCACCCGCCCATCTCCTCGAACTCGATAACCTCCGAGGTGGTCCCCGCCGCGGCGAGAATGGTGCCGATACCGGCGATGCCGAGAAGTTGCCCGGCCTGCTTTGACGTCGATACGAGACTCGAGGCCAGTCCAGACTCCGAGGTCGGAAGCGACGAGAGCGCCGTCACGCTGACGGGGTCTGCAATCAGGCCAAAGCCAAGCCCGAACACAAAGTACGGCAGAACCACAGTCCAGAGCGGGAGGGTCTCCGTTGCCCAGAGCCCGCCCGACCCAAGGGCGAGCAGTATGCCGCTCGTGATGAGAACGGCGCGCGAGCGTCCGCGGGCGACCAGACCGGCGGCGAGCAGCGCCGTCAGGGTGGCACCGGCGGCCAGCGGGATGGTCATGAATCCTGCGCTCGTCGCATCGAGTCCGCGCTCGGACTGCAGGTAGAACGTGTTGAGGAACAACAGCCCCGCGAGAGCGAGGTATCCGGCAATGGCCATCACCAGCGCTGTCACGAAAGAGCGATGCGTGAACAGGCGCACCGGGATGAGCGGATGCTTGTGGCGCAGTTCAAAAGGAACGAGGGCGATGAGAGCGACCACTCCTATCAGCACAGCCAGCACGATGGCGGGCGAGGTCCAGCCCAGATGCACGCCCTCGATGAGCGCGAACGCAAGGCTGGCGAGGAACACCGTGAGCAGCACCTGCCCGACGGGGTCGAACGGTTGCGGCCGATCGGCCTTCGACTCTGTCAGAAGCACGGCAGCGAGGACCGCTGCGAGCAGCCCGATGGGTACCCCCGCCCAGAACACACTCGTCCAGCCCAGGTCGCGCACGAGCAGACCGCCGAGGATGGGTCCCGCCGCGAGCGAGGCTGTCCCAATGGTCGTCCACCACATCACGGCAACGGCGCGGCGCGCGGTTTCAGGGAACGCGGCCGCGAGCAGGGACAGCCCAGCCGGCGCGATCAGGGCGCTGCCAAGGCCCTGCACGACCCTGCCGATGATGAGGAGGGTGACCGAGGTACTCACGGCGCAGAGAATCGAACCAGCCGTCATCACGATGTTGCCCGCGATCAGGACACGTTTGCGGCCGAAGCGGTCGGCGAGCGTTCCCGAGAACGTGAGCATGCTCGCGAGTGTGAGCACGTACGCGCTCACCACCCACTGGAGGGAATCAATCCGGGCATCGAGGTCCCTGGCGATGTCCGGCAGCGCGATGTTGGCGACGCTGCCGTAGACGGTGTGCAGGAACTGGGACAGGCAGCACACGACCACCAGCCAGCCGCTCGCGACGTTCGATGATCTGGTCATGGCCGCCCCTCGGTCGAGGCCACGACTATAGCTACCCACCCGCGCCATGCGCAGGGTCCTGTGCCCGGACTGTCCAGAGAATCGCACGCATGTGCACCGGGCCTCGGATCCGGCCAGGCGGCACGCACGAAAAAGACCCCTTCACCTCCCCGTCAAACGGGGCGATCAAGGGGTCACACTGCTGTGCCGGTGGTGGGACTCGAACCCACACGTCCTCTCGAACAAAGCATTTTGAGTGCTCCGCGTCTGCCATTCCGCCACACCGGCGCACAACAACGTGGACAAGAGTACCGTAGGATTAAGTCGTGACCGAGCAAGAAGCAACAGCCCCAGCCCCACGACGCGTCGTCGTAGCAGAAGACGAATCGCTGATTCGTCTCGACATTGTCGAAATCCTCCGTGACAACGGCTTCGAGGTTGTCGGTGAAGCCGGCGACGGTGAAACCGCCGTTGCCCTCGCCATGGAACTGCGTCCAGACCTCGTCATCATGGATGTCAAGATGCCGCAGCTCGACGGTATCTCCGCCGCTGAGCGCCTGCACAAGGCCCAGATCGCTCCCGTCGTCCTGCTCACCGCGTTCAGCCAGAAGGAACTCGTCGAGCGTGCGAGCGAGGCCGGTGCACTCGCGTACGTCGTCAAGCCGTTTACGCCGAACGACCTGCTGCCCGCGATCGAGATCGCTCTGAGCCGCTACCAGCAGATCATCACCCTCGAGGCCGAAGTCGCCGACATGGTCGAGCGCTTCGAGACCCGCAAGCTCGTCGACCGGGCCAAGGGCCTGCTCAACGAGAAGATGGGCCTCACCGAGCCCGAAGCTTTCCGCTGGATCCAGAAGGCGTCGATGGACCGTCGCCTCACCATGCACGACGTCGCCCAGGCCATCGTCGAGCAGCTCACAGCGAAGAAGTAGAACAGATACAAACGAACAAGGCGGGCCGGTTATCCGGCCCGCCTTGTTCGTTTGACCATCGTGCTTTCAGGATGCAGAGGCCGGATGCCGTCAGCCGGCTGGCACGTCCTTGATCATGTTCGTGATCCGGATGGTCGAGCACCGGCGGCCCTGTTCATCGGTCACCGCGATCTCGTGCACGGTCATCGACCGGCCCAGGTGAATGGGAGTGCAGACGCCGGTGACGATTCCCGAGGTCGCTGACCGAGTGTGGGTCGCATTGATGTCGACGCCGACGGCGAGCTTGCCCGGACCCGCCCAGAGGTTGGCCGACATGGAGCCGAGCGACTCGCCAAGCACAACGTACGCTCCGCCGTGGAGCAGCATGGCCGGCTGGGTGTTACCGTCGACGGGCATGGTGGCAACGGCACGCTCGAGCGTGAATTCGGTGAACTCGATGCCCATCTTCGCGGCAAGCGCCCCGCCGCCGCGCTCGAGGACGTAGTCGAGTGCGTTCTCTGTGGTTTCAGTCATCGTCGCCTTTGCTCGGTGTCCAACCCGCCGTCGCAATCGGCTGTCAGCAGTCGCTTGTAGGCTGGGAGGGTGTCTGACAACGAAAAGCCTACCCTCCTCGTCATTGACGGTCATTCCCTAGCATTCCGGGCGTTTTACGCGCTCCCGGTCGACAGTTTCTCCACTAAAGACGGTCAGCACACGAACGCGATCCACGGCTTCCTCGCCATGCTGATCAACCTCATCCGCGACCACAAGCCGACGCACATCGCCGTCGCGTTCGACATCTCACGGTTCAGCTTCCGTACCCGCGAGTACCCGGAGTACAAGGGCACGCGCGGTGAAACGCCATCGGAATTCATCGGGCAGGTGCCACTCTTGCAAGACGTTCTTGCCGCGATGAACATCACAACCATCTCGATCGAAGACTACGAGGCCGACGACATCCTGGCGACGCTCAGCGTTCAGGGGCGGGAGCAGGGCTACCGTGTGCTCGTCGTGTCCGGCGACCGCGACACGATCCAGCTCGTCAACGACGACGTCACGCTGCTCTACCCCTCGCGCATGGGCGTCTCCGACCTCACGCGCTACGACGCCGCGAAGGTGATGGAACGCTACGGCATCCAGCCACACCAGTACCCGGAGGTCGCCGCTCTCGTTGGCGAGACCAGCGACAACCTCCCCGGCGTTCCCAAGGTCGGTGAGAAGACCGCGGTGAAGTGGCTCAACCAGTACGGCAGCCTCGACGCCATCCTCGAGAACGCCGACAAGATCACCGGCAAGGTGGGGGAGAGCCTCCGCGAACACAAAGAGAACGCGATCCGCAACCGCAGGCTCAACCACCTGCTCACCGATGTCGAGCTTCCCGTCACTCTCGACTCACTCGAGAAGAAACCGATCGACGAAGCTGCCGTCCGCGAGATCTTCGACAAGCTCGAGTTCCGCACGATGCTCGACCGCCTGCTCAAGGCGGAGGGTCTCGACGAGCAGACCACGGGCGTGCCGGCGGTTCGCACTGGTGCCGAGACGATCCCCGTCCCGCAGCAGCTCCTCGATGAGGAACTCGGTGCGTGGCTGAACCGGGCCGTCGCCGCGAACCCCGACGGACTCGGCCTCACCATCGAACTGCACGACGGCAAGCCCGTCGCGGCAGGAATTGCGACGCTCACCGAAGCGGTCGCCCTCGCCTGGAAGCCGGGAGGTGCCGACTACGCGCCGTTCGAATCCTGGCTCGCCAGCGATGCTCCGAAGGTGATGACCGACGCGAAGAAGCAGCTCAAGGCGCTCCGTACTGCCGGGGTGCCATTCGACGGCATTGCCTTCGACACCCACATCGCCGGGTGGCTCCTGCGCCCGAACGGCACCGAGAAGACCCTCGCGCACCTCGTCTCCCGCTACCTCAATGAGTCACTGCCCGTCTCCGACCCGAACCAGCTCGTGCCGCTCGACGACCCGGCAACGGCACCGGTCGAGGCGTGGTTCACCCTTCGCCTGCTCGCGCCGCTGACCGAAGCGCTCGACCCGGGTTCGCGCAAGGTCCTCAGCGACATCGAGATGCCGACGCTCATCACCCTCGTCGACATCGAACTGCGCGGCGTCACCGTCAACCACGATCAGCTTGCAGAACTATCGGGCCAGCTTGCGACGCGCGCGGCTGACCTGGCCAGCCAGGCATACGCGATCATCGGCCACGAGGTGAACCTCGGCTCGCCGAAGCAGCTCCAGGAGGTGCTGTTCAACGAGCTCGACATGCCCAAGACCCGAGCGAACAAGACGGGCTATTCGACGGATGCCGGCGCGCTGGCCGATCTGCAGGCCTCAAACCCGCATCCGTTCCTCGGCCTGCTCCTCGAACACCGCGACGCGACCAAACTCCGCCAGATCGTTGAGACCGTCGACAAGGCGATCGGCCCCGACGGCAGGGTCCACACGAGCTACGTGCAGACCGGAACGACGACGGGCCGGATCTCGTCGACCGACCCCAATCTGCAGAACATCCCCGTCCGCACCGAAGAGGGTCGTCGCATCCGTGCCGCGTTCGAAGCCGGCGAAGGCTACGAGACCCTGTTGACCGCGGACTACTCGCAGATCGAAATGCGGATCATGGCGCACCTCTCCGGCGACCCCGGCCTCATCGAGGCGTTCCGCACCGGAGAAGACCTCCACAGGTTCGTCGGCTCGAAGATCTTCCTGGTCGCCCCCGAGGATGTCACCAACGAAATGCGCACCAAGGTCAAGGCGATGTCGTACGGGCTGGCATACGGTCTCAGCGCGTTCGGCCTGTCGAAGCAGCTGCGGATCGACTCCTCAGAGGCCAAGAAGCTCATGGCCGGGTACTTCGAGCGGTTCGGAGCGGTCCGCGATTACCTCCGCAACGTCGTTGAGCAGGCCGTCGAAGACGGGTATACCACGACGATCTTCGGCAGGCGCCGCCCGTTCCCCGACCTCAAAAGCTCCAACCGGGTGCTGCGCGACAACGCCCAGCGCGCGGCGCTCAACGCTCCGATCCAGGGCACGGCTGCGGACATCATGAAGATCGCGATGAACAACATCGAGAAGGATGTCGCCGAGAAGCAGCTGTCGAGCCGGATGCTCATGCAGGTGCACGATGAGTTGATTTTCGAGGTCGCCCCCGGTGAGTGGGACGCCATCGAGGCCGTCGTCCGGCACCGGATGGCAACAGCAGCCGACCTCGTGGTTCCCCTCGACGTGCACGTCGGACGCGGGCACAACTGGGACGCCGCAGCGCACTGACCCTCCGTATACGCCGAACCCTGGCCCGCGCCACGCGGCGGGCCAGGGCGGTCTGTGCCTCTGCCCCCGCGCTGCCGTAGGCTCACATCCATGACAGCTAAGCAGCGCACGCCGACCCCCATCGACGCCATCGCCGAATCGTGGGTCGACACCCTCGTCGACATCGACCCGCTCGTCGGCACCTACATCGGCCGCGACGAGGTCAATGATCGCTTCGGCGACTTCTCGCCGGGGGGACACGAGCGGTTCATCGACGAAGCGCGCAAGGTCATCGCCGCTCTCGACGCGGCAGAACCCGTCGACGACGTCGACACGGTGACCCGAACCGACCTCCGTGCGGAGCTCGCCCTCGAGGTCGAGAGTGCTGACGCCGGTCTCCACCTGCGGGACCTCAACGTCATCGCCTCGCCTGCCCAGGGCATCCGTGAAATCTTCGACATCATGCCGACCGCGACCGTCGGTGACTGGGAGAACGTATCGTCCCGGCTCCACGCGCTGCCCGAGGCCATGTCCGGCTACATCGAAACGCTGAGGCTCGGCATCCAGCGGGGGATAACGCCCGCGAAACGGCAGGTGGCCGAGGTCTTCGAGCAGGCCAAACGGTACAGCGCCAAGGACGGCTTCTTTGCCCACCTCGCGGCCACCGCCGGCCCCGCCGACGGCCAGCTTCCGGCGTCCCTGGCGTCAGACCTCAACCACAATGCCGGACAGGCGGCGGTTGCGTACCAGGAACTCGCGGACTTCCTCGCCCACGAACTCGAACCCGTCGCGAGAACCGCGGATGCCGTCGGCCGCGACATCTACGAACTGCAGTCCCGCAGGTTCCTCGGCGCAACCATCGATCTCGACGAGACGTACGAGTGGGGTATCGAAGAACTGCGCACAATGGTCGAGGAGCAGGAGTCGATCGCCAGGGAGATCAAGCCAGGGGCGACCGTCGAGGAAGCCATAGCTTTTCTCGAAAACGACCAGAGCCGCAAACTCCACGGAACCGACGCGCTGCAGAAGTGGATGCAGCAGACAAGCGACCGCGCGGTCGCTGAGCTTGGCAGGACCCACTTCGACATTCCTGAAGAGATCCGCACCATCGAGTGCATGATTGCACCGACGCAGGAGGGCGGGATCTACTACACAGGCCCGACCGACGACTTCTCGCGTCCCGGTCGGATGTGGTGGTCAGTGCCGGAGGGCGTCACCGAGTTCGACACCTGGCGTGAACTCACGACCGTGTACCACGAGGGTGTCCCCGGTCACCACCTGCAGATCGGTCAGGCTGTGTACAACCGAGCCAAACTGAACACCTGGCGCCGCCAGCTCGCCGGTACGTCGGGACACGCCGAGGGCTGGGCGCTCTACGCGGAGCGGCTGATGGAGCAGCTCGGTTACCTCGACGATCCCGCAGACCGACTGGGCATGCTCGATGGGCAACGGATGCGGGCGGCCCGCGTCGTGCTCGACATCGGCGTGCACCTCGGCAAGAAGGTGCCGGGTGGAGACACCGTCTGGACCGCTGACGACGCATTCGCCTTCATGGGCAGGAACGTCAACATGAACGAGGGCTTCGTCCGGTTCGAGGTCAACCGCTACCTCGGCTGGCCGGGTCAGGCGCCGTCGTACAAGGTCGGTCAGAGGCTGTGGGAGCAGCTCCGCGCGGACGCCGAACGCCGCGAAGGAAACTCGTTCGACCTCAAGGCGTTCCACCGCAGGGCCCTGGATCTCGGCGGTGTCGGGCTCGACACCCTGAAACACGCACTGCTCGCAGACTGACCAGTGCCAGCAACCTCGGTGTATCAGGCGGCACTCGGTCCGGATTTCCCAGCACTTCACCCGCGACTGCACGCGTACTTCTCGGCGGTCCCGGCGGGCGCCGTCGGGACCGGATCCGGAGTCTTCGACGTGGTGGGAACGCCGAAGCGCTGGCTGTGGCCAGCGCTGTGGGTGCTCGGCCTGGCCGGGGTGCTGTTCCCGGTCTGGCAGCACAACGTGCCGTTCACCGTGGAGAATCGGTCGCGGGGCGATGGCGCGGGCTCCCGAGCGGTGACCGCGCGGCGACGGTTCCATCTCACCGGCGGCGACCGTGTCATGACCGACGTGATGCGCGCCAGGAACGGCGAGCTGGTCGACAGCATCGGATCGGGCGGGCTCGTTCGGGCCCGGTTCAGCGCCAGGGTGGTTGACGGCGGGCTTGTTCTGCGTTCGACCCATGTTGCTGTCCGGCTCGGCCGCCTTACTCTTCCCATTCCCGCCCGCCTGTCGCCCGTCGTCGTGTTGTCCGAGCAATTCGATGACGACGCCGACGCACAGCGGGTCAGGGTCACCATCGATGCGCCGGGACTCGGCAGGCTCTACGAGTACGGCGGAAACTTCGCCTACACCGTCGCTTCCCCGGCGCCGGCGCGCCCTTCAGAACCGAAAGAACCTGATCATGAGTGAACGTGTCGTCATTGCCGGGGCATCCGGGTTCATCGGCCAGTACCTGGCGTCCGGGTACCGATCCCGCGGGGCGACGGTCAGCACCATCGGCAGGAGAGAAGCGGATGCCGCGTGGGGCGACACCGCCGCGATCGTCCGGTTGCTCGACGGCGCTGACCTCCTCATCAACCTTGCCGGGAAAAGCGTCAACTGCCGATACACGCCCGAGAACCGACGGGAGATTCTCCGATCACGCGTCGAGACGACGCGAGAGCTGAACGAGGCGGTTCGTGCGTGCGACGAACCACCCGCCCTGTGGGTGAACTCGTCGACGGCGACCATTTATCGCCACGCGGACGACCGCTCGATGACCGAGTCAACGGGCGAACTCGGCACCGGGTTCAGCGTGGGCATCGCCCGCGCCTGGGAAGACGAATTCTTCGCTGGGGACCTGCCGGCGACGCGCAGGGTCGCCCTTCGGCTCGCGATCGTTCTCGGTGATGGAAGTGCACTCACTCCGCTTCGCTGGCTGACCCGGCTCGGGCTCGGTGGCACCCAGCACGACGGGCGCTGGCCGGCGACACGTCAGCGACGAGCCGCGGGCACCTTCCACGAGTTCGGAGCGAGGGGAGGGCGGCAGAAGTTCAGCTGGATCCACATTGACGACGTCGACCGGATCATCCTTTTCCTCAGGGGACGGAGCGACCTCGACGGGATCATCAACGCCGCTTCCCCGCATCCCTCAGACAACCGTGGGCTCATGGCCGCCCTGCGCCGCGTTCTGGGCGTACCGTTCGGACTGCCGACGGCCCGATGGATGCTCGAGATCGGAACCGCGGTTCTCCGCACCGAAACCGAGCTCGTGCTCAAGAGCCGCTGGGTCATCCCTGAGCGGCTCACGGAGGCCGGATACCGGTTCAGCCAGCCCGATCTCGAACCGGCACTCGCGACCATCGTTCGCGCCGGAGCGGAGTTGGAAACCTGAACGTTTGGCATTTGCTCTCGTCGCTTATTTCCGGGTAAACTGGGATGTCACATTTGTGACGATCTATCCGTTCGCTGTGCGAACCAACAGCCTCCCATAATCACCGATTATCGAAGGTTGCGCATGGCCCGAAATATGTCCTTACTGGAGCAACTACTACATGACAACCACAACGACCGCCAAGCAGGTCGCTATCAACGACATCGGATCGGCTGAAGACTTCCTGGCCGCGGTCGAAAAAACACTGAAGTTCTTCAACGACGGAGACCTCATCGAGGGCACCGTCGTCAAGATCGACCGCGACGAGGTTCTCCTCGATGTCGGTTACAAGACCGAGGGTGTCATCCCCTCTCGCGAGCTTTCGATCAAGCACGACGTAGACCCGAGCGAAGTAGTTCAGGTCGGCGACACGGTTGAAGCCCTCGTCCTCCAGAAGGAAGACAAAGAAGGCCGCCTCATCCTGTCCAAGAAGCGCGCACAGTACGAGCGTGCGTGGGGCGACGTTGAGAAGATCAAGGAAACCGATGGCGTCGTGACCGGTTCGGTCATCGAGGTCGTCAAGGGTGGACTTATCGTCGACATCGGCCTCCGTGGCTTCCTGCCGGCATCGCTCATCGAGCTCCGCCGTGTCCGCGACCTCACGCCGTACCTCGGCCAGGAGATCGAGGCCAAGATCCTCGAACTCGACAAGAACCGCAACAACGTTGTGCTTTCGCGTCGCGCACTCCTCGAGCAGACCCAGTCCGAGAGCCGCACCACGTTCCTGAACAACCTCCAAAAGGGCCAGGTTCGCAAGGGTGTCGTTTCGTCGATCGTCAACTTCGGTGCGTTCGTCGACCTCGGCGGCGTCGACGGTCTCGTCCACGTCTCCGAACTCAGCTGGAAGCACATCGAGCACGCCAGCGAGGTCGTTGAAGTTGGCCAGGAAGTCACCGTCGAGATTCTCGAGGTCGACCTCGACCGCGAGCGTGTCTCCCTGTCGCTCAAGGCGACGCAGGAAGACCCGTGGCAGGTCTTTGCCCGCACCCACGCCATTGGCCAGGTTGCACCGGGTAAGGTCACCAAGCTCGTCCCGTTCGGTGCGTTCGTTCGCGTTGCCGATGGCATCGAGGGCCTCGTTCACATCTCCGAACTCAGCGGCAAGCACGTTGAGCTCGCAGAGCAGGTTGTGTCGGTCGGCGACGAGGTCTTCGTCAAGGTCATCGACATCGACCTCGAGCGTCGCCGCATCTCGCTGAGCCTCAAGCAGGCCAACGAGGGTGTCGACCCCGAAGGAACCGAGTTCGACCCGGCTCTCTACGGAATGCTCACCGAGTACGACGACCAGGGCAACTACAAGTACCCCGAGGGCTTCGACTCCGAGACCAACGAGTGGAAAGAGGGCTTCGAGTCCCAGCGCGAGAAGTGGGAGCAGGACTACGCTGCAGCCCAGGCTCGCTGGGAAGCCCACAAGAAGCAGGTTGTCGCATCCGCCGCTGTCGAAGAGGCAGCAGCAGCGGCACCGGCCGCCGGCTCATCGTTCTCGAGCGACACCGCTGGTGCGGGAACGCTTGCTGACGACGAGTCACTCGCCGCTCTTCGCGAGAAGCTTTCGAGCAACTCCTAAGCAGCAGCGACTGCTCACGCAGTACTGACACAACTGGCCGGCCCTTCTGGGCCGGCCAGTTGTGCGTGAGCGGCCCAACACGCCGTCGATCCGGGCCCGCGCCTTCAGCATCCGTGCGGAATCGGCTGATAGTGTTGCCGCGCAGCCGCGTGCTGTGGCCGTAATGGCCCTGCCCCCACAATCATGACTATTCGAAGGTGCGACGTGGACGTTGATCCCCTGAAGCAGTACCTCGAAACGGATACATCCGCCGAGAACTCACTGCGCAATAACCCCCAGCAGGAACGCAGCAGGCAGAGCCTGCAGTCGATTCTCCGGGTCTGCGGTGAAATCATAGACGAGGCCGGGCACGCGGGCGTGACGACCGCCGAGGTTGCGAAGCGTGCTGAGATGGCAATCGGAACGGTGTACAGGTTCTTCCCCGACCGCATCGCGCTCATGATCGGCGTGTACCAGTACATGCAGGACCAGTTCGTTTCGCTCTGCATCGAGCGACTCCTGGACGAGGAGCCCGAGACCTGGCAGGATGCCCTCGGCATCATGATGGACACCTCGGTCGTCGCGCGGCGCACCATCCCCGGCTTCAAGGCAACCCAGTACCGGATCCTCGGTGACGACGAGAGCCAGGAACAATACACCCGCAGCCAGCGCGCGTATGTAAGCGCCGTCGTGAAGCTGCTGTCCCAGTTCGATTTCCCCGAGGACGAGCGCTGGATCGGCCACGTGAGCGTGGCCGTCGAGCTGTCCCGTGCGCTTCAGCGGCTCGCGTTCGACCAGTCGCCGGACGGCGATCAGTGGCTGCTCCAGGAAGCACGTGCCGTTCCCATCGCCTACCTCGAAGGCCACCTGGTCCCCGCCGTATAGGCGACCAGGCCTCGCTCGCAGCGCGTGTATCTCATCGGTCTCACCGGCGGCATCGGCTCCGGAAAGTCAACGATCGCCCGACGTCTCGCCGAACGCGGTGCCGTCCACATCGACGCTGACCAGCTCGCGCGAGAAGCCGTCGAACCGGGCACCCCGGCGCTCGAGGCGATCACGGCATCCTTCGGCGATGAGGTCCTGACGGATGATGGCCGGCTCGACCGCGCAGCCCTCGGAGCGATTGTGTTCTCCGATCCCGCCGCCCTCGCTACCCTGAACGGCATCGTCCACCCGGCGGTCCGGCGCCTGACGAAGGACCGTATCTCGCACGCCGCGAACGCAAACCCCGACGCCATCGTCGTCTACGACGTCCCCCTCCTGGCCGAGGCGAACCTGCCGCATTCCTACGACCTCATCGTGGTTGCCCAGGCACGTGCCGAGACCAGGACCGAACGGCTCATCTCTCTCAGGGGGATGACTCGGGAGGAAGCCGAGCGGCGGATCGCTGCGCAGGCGAGCGACGAGGAGAGACTCGCTCTCGCCGACGTGGTGATCGACACCGACGGGGCGCTCGACGAAACCCTCGCGCAGGTCGACGACCTGTGGGCTTCGCTCTCGGCAAAATCGCGGGAGGGCCGTGGGGCCTCCGATGTCAGTGGCGGTGCCTAGACTCGAAGTATGGCAAAAACCCGCGCTGTTCACCCCTTCGAAGTCGTCAGTGAGTACACGCCATCGGGCGACCAGCCCAAAGCGATAGCCGAACTGAGCGCTCGGATCAACGCGGGTGAGACCGATGTCGTGCTCCTCGGTGCGACAGGAACCGGTAAGTCTGCAACCACCGCGTGGCTCGTCGAGGCGGTGCAGCGGCCGACCCTCGTCCTCGCTCACAACAAGACCCTCGCCGCGCAGCTCGCCAATGAGTTTCGCGAGCTCATGCCCAACAACGCCGTCGAGTACTTTGTCTCGTACTACGACTATTACCAGCCAGAGGCCTACGTTCCGCAGACCGATACGTTCATCGAAAAAGACTCATCGGTCAACGCAGAGGTCGAGCGGCTGAGGCACTCGACGACGAACTCACTCCTGAGCAGGCGGGACGTCATTGTGGTTTCCACGGTGTCGTGCATTTACGGCCTGGGCACACCCGAGCAGTACCTTGACGCCATGATGGCGCTGCAGGTCGGCATGCGCGTCGACCGCGACTGGCTGATTCGCAAATTCATCTCAATGCAGTACAACCGCAATGACGTCGACTTCTCGCGCGGCAATTTCCGTGTCCGCGGCGACACCATCGAGATCATCCCCGTGTACGAAGAACTCGCGATCCGGATCGAGATGTTCGGAGACGAGGTCGAGGGTCTTTACTCCCTCCACCCGCTCACCGGAGACGTGGTCAAAAAGCTCGACAACGTGTCGATCTTCCCCGGCTCCCACTATGTCGCGAGTACCGACGTGATGCAGCGTGCCATCGTCAGCATCCAGGAAGAACTGGAAGTGCGCCTCGCAGAGCTCGAGCGCCAGGGCAAACTCCTCGAGGCTCAGCGGCTGCGCATGCGCACCAACTTCGACCTTGAAATGATGCAGCAGATCGGGTTCTGTTCCGGGATCGAGAACTACTCACGGCACATGGAGGGGCGTGCGCCCGGCGAGGCCCCGCACTGCCTGATCGATTACTTCCCCGACGACTTCCTCGTCGTGATCGACGAGTCACACGTGACGGTGCCGCAGATCGGCGCCATGTATGAAGGTGACTCGTCGCGCAAGCGCACCCTGGTCGAGCACGGCTTCCGGTTGCCGAGCGCCCTCGACAACCGCCCGCTGAAGTGGAATGAGTTCAAAGACCGAGTCGGGCAGACCGTGTACCTCTCGGCAACCCCCGGGCGATACGAAATGGGCATCGCCGACGGAATCGTCGAGCAGATCATCAGGCCGACCGGTCTCGTCGATCCCCAGATCATCGTCAAGCCGTCCCAAGGACAGATCGACGACCTCCTCGAAGAGATCCGGATTCGCGCCGCTCGCGACGAGCGCGTCCTCGTCACAACACTGACGAAGAAGATGGCCGAAGAGCTGACCGACTTCCTCACAGAAGCGGGAGTCAGGGTCCGTTACCTGCACTCCGACGTCGACACGCTGCGTCGGGTGGAGCTGCTGAGCGAGTTGCGAGCGGGCATCTACGACGTGCTCGTCGGCATCAACCTGCTCCGTGAAGGACTCGACCTGCCCGAGGTCTCGCTCGTTGCCATCCTCGACGCAGACAAAGAAGGATTCCTGCGGTCATCCACCTCCCTCATCCAGACCATTGGCCGTGCGGCTCGAAACGTCTCCGGTGAGGTTCACATGTACGCGGACGTCCTCACCGACTCGATGAAGCGCGCGATCGAGGAGACGACGAGGCGCCGCGAGACGCAGGTCGCGTACAACCTCGAACACGGCATCGACCCGACACCGCTTCGCAAGCGAATCGCCGACATCACTGAGGTGCTCGCGAGGGAAGGCGCAGACACCGCGCAGATGCTTGCCGGTCGCGACTCGAAGAAGAAAAAGAGCCCGACGCCCAACCTCAGGCGCGAGGGGATCGCGGCAGAGGGAGCCGATCAGCTGGAGTCGATCATCGCCGATCTCAACGATCAGATGCTCACGGCAGCGGCGGAGCTCAAGTTCGAGCTCGCGGCGCGGCTCCGTGATGAGCTCTCCGATCTCAAGCGCGACCTCCGCCAGATGGAGAAGGCCGGCCACCTCTAGGGCTGTCAGAGCGGGCGTCAGCTCGAGAATCCGCGGGGGAGCGGTCACTCCTCTTCCGTGGGATGCTCGTGGACCCCGTGATCACCGATGAGCGGCACGAAGGTGACCGCACAGAGTTGCTCCAGCTGGAGCCGGCCGTCATGCCCCCGTATGGCCCTGGTAAGCATCTGGCCGAAGCGCGGCTCGCCGATGGGCATGATGATTCGTCCGCCATCGGCAAGCTGGTCTGCCCACGGGGAGGGAATCTCCGGAGCAGCGGCAGCGGCGACGATCGCGTCGTACGGAGCGGCAGGCGGATACCCGTTTGTCCCGTCGCCGACGACGACCGTCACGTTGTCATAGCCCAACCGACCAAGGACGGCGGCGGCGGACTCGGCGAGTTCCGCGTGGCGCTCGATCGACACGACGCTGTGCGCCAGCTCGGCGGCGACGGCTGCGGCGTAGCCAGACCCCGTCCCGACGTCGAGCACCGTGTCATTCTCACCGAGTTCGGCGGCCTCGAGGGTGAGAGCGACGATGTACGGCTGGGAGATCGTCTGCCCGGCATCGATCGGCAGTGGGTGGTCTTCGTATGCGCTGGCCTCTGCCCGCTCCCGCACGAACGCCTCCCGCGGGACCCGGCGCATGGCATCGAGCACCCGTGAGTCGCGAATACCCCGAGCCTGAAGTTGCTCGGCCACCATACGTTCGCGGCGCTGACGAAAGTCGTCCATTGTCTCATTGTGCCCCCGTGCCCAGCTTCATGTCAGTGGGTCATCGTAGACTCGAGGGGTGTCGATATCGAAGGTAAATTCAACGTCAAAACTCAGCGTGCGAGGCGCACGCGTCCACAACCTGCGCAACGTGGATCTTGACATCCCGCGCGATTCTCTCGTGGTATTCACCGGCCTCTCCGGCTCGGGCAAGTCGTCGCTCGCATTCGACACGATCTTTGCCGAGGGCCAGCGGAGATACGTCGAGTCGCTCTCGGCGTACGCGCGTCAGTTCCTCGGCCAGGTAGATCGACCCGACGTCGATTTCATCGAGGGCCTGAGCCCCGCCGTGTCGATCGACCAGAAGTCTACGAACCGCAACCCGCGCTCGACCGTCGGCACGATCACCGAGGTCTACGACTACATGCGCCTCCTGTGGGCGCGAGTCGGAGTTCCGCACTGCCCCCAGTGTGGCGAGCCGATCCAACGGCAGACCGTTCAGCAGATCGCCGACCAGCTCATGGAGCTCGAGACCGGCACGCGTTACATGGTGATGAGCCCCGTGGTCTCGCAGAAGAAGGGCGAGTTCGTCGACCTCTTCAAGGAACTGGCAGCGAGCGGCTACGCCCGCGCCGTCGTCGACGGCGAGCAGGTTCAGCTCTCGGAGCCCCCAACACTCAAGAAGTCGTACAAGCACGACATCTCGGTCGTCGTCGACCGTCTCGTCGCCGGCCCTGACGCCCTCAGCCGACTGACCGATTCGCTCGAGACCGCGCTGCGCCTCACCGACGGGCTCGTAGAGATCAAGCTCGTCGACGAAGAAGGACCAGACGCGGTTCGCACCTTCAGCGAGAAGCTGTCGTGCCCGAACAACCACCCGATCCAGCTCACCGAGATCGAGCCGCGCACGTTCAGCTTCAACGCTCCGTTCGGAGCATGCCCCGAGTGCTCCGGCCTCGGCACTCGGATGTCCGTCGACGCCGACCTCCTCATCGGCGACCCGAGCCTCAGCATCGACGAGGGTGTCATCATCCCGTGGACCACGCAGGGCAAGGGCCTTTACCAGTACTACGAGAAGCTGCTCGACGGGCTTTCCCGCGACCTCGATTTCTCCCTGCGGACGCCATGGGCTGACCTTCCGAAGAAGGTCCAGGAGGCTGTCCTCCGCGGCGAGAACTTCAAGGTCAAGGTCAAGTGGAAGAACCGTTACGGCCGCGAGGTCAGTTACACCTCGGGCTTCGAAGGGGTGATGCCGTACATCGAGCGCCAGTACGCCCAGGCCGAAACCGATGTGCAGCGCGCCAGGTGGGGCGAGTACCTCCGGGAGATTCCGTGCCCCGTGTGCAACGGCCAGCGCCTCAAGCCCGAAGTCCTCTCCGTCCTCATCCACGGCACCAACATCGCTGAGGTCGCCGAGCTCAGCCTCACCGATGCCCGCGCCTTCATGGACCAGATGGAACTGACCGCCCGCGAGTCCGCGATCGCGGCCCAGGTGCTGCGCGAGATCAAACTGCGGCTGGACTTTTTGATTCAGGTCGGCCTCAACTACCTCAACCTGTCACGAACCGCCGGATCACTCTCCGGCGGCGAAGCACAGCGCATCCGTCTTGCCACCCAAATCGGATCCGGCCTCACCGGTGTGCTGTACGTTCTCGACGAACCGAGCATCGGTCTGCACCAGCGTGACAACCGCCGGCTGATCGAGACGCTCGTCACCCTCCGCGACCTCGGAAACACGCTCATCGTTGTCGAACACGACGAAGACACGATCCGCACGGCTGACTGGGTCGTCGACATCGGACCAGGTGCCGGCGTCAACGGCGGTCGCGTCGTCCACTCCGGGTCGTACGAAGACCTGCTCGAGAACCCCGAATCGCTGACCGGTGACTACCTCGCCGGACGCCGCGAGATCCCGATTCCCGAGACGAGGCGCCCGGTCGACCCCGAGCGGCTTATCTCGGTCGTCGGTGCAGAGGCGAACAACCTCCGCAAGGTCAACGTCGATTTCCCGCTCGGCACCTTCACGGCGGTCACCGGCGTGAGCGGCTCCGGCAAATCGTCCCTCGTCAACGACATCCTGTACCGGGTTCTCGCGAACAAACTCAACGGTGCACGCAAGGTACCCGGGAAGCACACGCGCGTCACGGGGCTCGACCAGCTCGACAAGGTGATCCACGTCGACCAGGCGCCGATCGGTCGCACACCGCGGTCCAACCCGGCGACCTACACCGGCGTGTTCGATCGCATCCGCACCCTGTTCTCCGAAACCACCGAGGCGAAGGCGCGCGGCTACCTGCCCGGCCGGTTCAGCTTCAACGTCAAGGGCGGCCGCTGCGAGGCGTGCTCCGGTGACGGCACGATCAAGATCGAGATGAACTTCCTGCCCGATGTTTACGTCGCCTGTGAGGTCTGCGGGGGAGCGCGGTACAACCGCGAAACCCTGTCGGTGCACTACAAGGGCAAGAACATCGCCGAGGTACTCGACATGCCGATCGCGGAGGCCGCTGAGTTCTTCGAGGCCATCACCTCGATCCACCGTTTCCTCAAGACCCTCGTCGAGGTCGGACTCGGCTACGTCCGGCTCGGCCAGAGCGCGACGACGCTGTCCGGTGGAGAAGCGCAGCGCGTGAAGCTGGCGACCGAGCTGCAGAAACGCACAAACGGCAGGAGCATCTACGTCCTCGACGAGCCAACGACAGGCTTGCACTTCGAAGACGTGCGGAAGCTCCTCCTCGTACTGAACAGCCTCGTCGACAAGGGCAACACCGTCATCGTCATCGAGCACAACCTCGACGTGATCAAGTCTGCCGACTGGATCATCGACATCGGCCCCGAGGGTGGCGCCGGCGGCGGGCGTGTGCTCGCGACAGGCACCCCCGAGAAGATCGCGAAGGTCAAGAAGAGCCACACGGGGTTCTACCTCAACGAAGTACTCGAGGCCGAACAGGTTCAGGCGCGTAAGGCCGGATAGGTGGCACCACCACTGAGCTACCGCCCCAAACCGGGCGAAATTCCGACGAGCCCCGGGGTGTATCGATTTCGAGACGAGACATCCCGGGTGCTCTACGTCGGCAAGGCGAAGAATCTCCGGGCGCGACTGAGCAATTATTTCGCGCCGCTGCACACGTTGCACGAGCGAACCCGCCGCATGGTCACGACCGCGTCCAGCGTGGAGTGGACCGTTGTCGGGAGCGACATTGAGGCACTCCAGCTCGAGTACACGTGGATCAAGGAGTTCGATCCGCCGTTCAACGTCAAGTTCCGCGATGACAAGACCTACCCATACATGGCGATCACCCTCGCCGACGAGGCTCCGCGCGTTCTCGTCACCCGCAACCCGCGGATCAAGGGCGCCAGGTACTTCGGCCCGTATCCGAAGATCTGGGCGGTTCACGACACGATCGATCTGATGATCAAGGCGTTCCCGATCCGCACCTGCTCCGACTCCAGCTACAAACGGGCCATGCAGTCGGGCAAGCCATGCTTCCCCGGGCAGATCGGACGCTGCGGTGGACCATGCTCAGGCAAGGTGACGCTCGAAGAGCACCGGGCGATGGTCGATGACTTCGTGAGCTTCATGGCCGGTCACGATCGTCGCTTCGTCACGGATGCCACCCGCAAAATGAAAGACGCTGCGGCACGGCAGGACTACGAGAACGCTGCCAGGTATCGCGATCGGCTTCAGGCGCTCGAGGCGGTGCTCGAGAAGAGCGCCGTTGTTCTCAAGGACTCGGTGGACGCTGACCTCTTCGGCGTCGTCCACGACGAACTCTCGGCTGCGGTCCAGCAGTTCATCGTTCGTGGTGGCCGGATCCGCGGTGTCCGGTCGTGGACCGTCGACAAGGAACTCGACCTGTCGACCGGGGAACTCGTCGATAGCATCCTTCAACGCGCGTACGACGGCTCTGCCACCGACGTGCCCAGGGAGGTTCTGGTCCCGGAACTCCCCGAAGACGCCGACGAACTCGAAACCTGGCTCGCCGGCATCCGTGGCAAAGGTCGTGTCCGGCTCAAGACCGCCCAGCGCGGAGAGAAGGCCGCGCTGATGCAGACGGCGAATCTCAACGCAAAAAACGCGCTGCAGCTCTACAAGATGCGGAGGACGGCCGATTTCGTCGCCCGCTCCCAGGCGCTGACCGACATCCAGGAAGCGATCGGGATGGAACAGGCGCCCCTCAGGATCGAGTGCTTCGACGTCTCGCATCTCTCGGGAACCAACATCGTGGCGTCGATGGTCGTCTTCGAAGACGGCCTCGCGCGGAAGGACCAGTACCGCCGATTCAGCATCGCGTCGTCCACGGACGACACCGACTCGATCTACCAGGTCCTGAGCCGACGGCTGGCGTACCTCACAACCCCTGAAACCGTTGATCCGGAATCTGACCCAACAGCGGACGGGATCGTCGCTGACGACGTGAAACGAAAGAAGTTCGCGTACCCGCCGCAACTGCTTATCGTCGACGGCGGCCAGCCCCAGGTGCAGGCCGCCCAACGCGCCCTCCAGGAGTCGGGGCGGACAGACATCCAGCTGGTGGGCATGGCGAAACGACTCGAGGAGATCTGGCTCCCCGACAACGACTATCCCGTCATCCTCCCGCGCAACTCCGAGGCGCTCTTCCTCCTGCAGCGGGTGAGAGACGAAGCGCACAGGTTCGCGATCACCTACCAGCGCACCAAACGCAAGCGCGACATCACCAGCGTGCTCACAGAGATTCCCGGCCTCGGGCCCGCTCGCGTGAAGGCGCTCCTGGTTCACTTCGGATCGGTTGCGGCAATGCGCGAGGCGACCCCGGAGGCTATTGCCGCTGTGAAGGGGGTCGGACCCGCGCTCGCGCAGACCATCGCAGACACCCTCCGGGACCGCCAGCGCGCCAACAGTCGGTAGGCTGGAAGTCCAGCCAGAGGGCAACGTCCCATCGGGCCAATCGGAGAGTGAACAGTGCCAGACGAAGCGAGTCCGAACCAGGAAGTCCTGATTGTGACGGGGATGTCCGGAGCCGGACGATCCACGGTCGCCAACGCGCTCGAGGATCTCGACTGGTACGTGGTCGACAACCTTCCCCCGCAGATGCTGCGCCCCCTCGTCGACCTCGCAGGCCACGCGGAGGGCGCACTCCCGCGGATCGCCGCGGTCGTCGATGTCCGCGGTCGGGATTTCTTCACCGACCTGCAGCAGATGATCCAGTCGCTCCGCGACGGAACAAAGCTCAGGGTGATCTTCCTCGACGCGACTGATTCGGCACTCGTGCGACGCTTCGACGCCGTTCGCCGGCCGCATCCGCTCCAGGGTGGAGGCACGATCCTCGACGGCATAGCGACCGAACGGGCGCGGCTCGCCACCATCCGCGAGTCAAGCGACATTGTGATCGATACGTCTGACCTCAATGTGCACCAGCTCGCGAACAGCGTTGCCGAGCTCTTCGCCGCCGAGGGGACCCCAGGCGTGAAGCTCACGATCATGAGTTTCGGCTTCAAGTACGGGGCGCCATTCGACGCTGACATGATCGCTGACGCGCGGTTCCTGCCCAACCCGTTTTGGGTTCCCGAGTTGCGGGCGCATACTGGACTCGACCCCGAGGTTCGCGAGTACGTACTCGGTCAGCCGGGCGCGTCGGAGTTTACCGACGCGTATGCACAGGCCCTCGCGCCAGTTCTGAACGGCTACCAGCACGAGAGCAAACGATTTGCGACCTTCGCCATCGGCTGCACCGGCGGCAAACATCGTTCGGTCGCGATCGCGAACGCACTCGCTGACAAGTTGAAGGAACTCCCCGGAGTCGCCGTCAACGTCAAGCACCGCGACCTCGGCAAAGAATAAGCCACAGCGTCAACGGCCACGGCCAGGCGCACACACGACAAACACTGATGAGAAAAGGATCCCGCTTGGCACTGACTGCTGAGGTCAAAGAAGAATTGGCCAACATCGTTGAAGAGAAGACAACGGTACGCGCCGCTGAGCTGACATCCACCCTGCGCTTCAGCGGTGGGCTTCACCTGATCTCCAGCCGTATCGCCATTGAGAGCGAACTCGATACCCCGCACCTCGCCAGGCGGGTGCGGAAAGCGCTTGCCGAACTCTACGGTGTACGAAGCGAAGTGGTCTCGGTGAGTCCATCGACATCGCGGCGTGGTGAGTATTACCTCGTGCGCGTTGTTGACGGCGGCGAGACACTGGCCAGGCAGACCGGGCTCCTCGACGCGCGTCGCCGCCCCATTCGTGGTCTTCCGAACCGGCTCACGACAGGGTCACGAGCGGAACTCGCTGCGGTCTGGCGAGGCGCTTTCCTGGCAGCCGGATCACTGACCGACCCCGGGCGCTCGGCCGCACTCGAGATCACCTGCCCTGGCAACGAGAGCGCGATGGCTCTCGTCGGCGCCGCCGGACGCCTCGGCGTGCAGGCGAAGGCCCGTGAGGTACGCGGTGTTCATCGCGTCGTCATTCGCGATGGCGAGGCGATCAGCGCAATGCTCGTGCTCATGGGCGCTCACGGCACCGTCAAGGCGTGGGAAGAACTCCGACAGCGGCGCGAGGTGAGGGCAACGGCCAACCGCCTCGTCAACTTCGACGACGCGAACCTCCGGCGCTCAGCCCAGGCGGCTGTCGCCGCGTGCGCGAGGGTCGAACGGGCAATGGAAATCCTTGCCGATGACATCCCGGAGCACCTGAGGTACGCGGGCGAGCTCCGACTCAGCCACCGCGAGGCAAGCCTTGACGAGCTCGGCCACTACGCCGACCCTCCCATGACCAAGGACGCGATCGCCGGGCGGATCCGACGACTTCTCGCGATGGCAGACAAGCGAGCAACGGACCTGGGGCTCCCAGGCACAGACGCAAACCTCCCGCCTGACTACGACGAGGTGTAGCCGCAAGCCCGTAGCGCCGGGAACTGACCTGACTAGACTGAAAGAGGTCGCCAGGACAATGTCCAGGCGCGTTCGCGACACACAAGTTGGCGACACACAAAGAGGAGAAAAATAAATGGCTGAATACACCCTCCCGGAACTCCCATACGACTACTCGGCCCTCGAGCCGAGCATCTCGGGCGCCATCATGGAGCTCCACCACTCGAAGCACCACCAGACCTACGTCACCGGCGCAAACACCGCCATCGCGCAGCTTGCTGAAGCGCGCGACTCCGACAACCTTGCCTACGTCAACAAGCTCGAAAAGGACCTCGCCTTCAACCTCGGCGGGCACGTCAACCACTCGATTTTCTGGACGAACATGTCGCCGAATGGTGGCGACAAGCCCACCGGCGAGCTCGCCGCAGCGATCGACGAGTTCTTCGGATCGTTCGACAAGTTCCGTGCGCACTTCACGGCCACAGCACTTGGCGTGCAGGGCTCCGGCTGGTCTGTTCTCGCCTGGGACTCCATCGGCCAGCGACTCATCATCCAGCAGTTCTTCGACCAGCAGTCGAACTTCGCCGCAGGCACTGTTCCGCTCCTCATGCTCGACGTCTGGGAGCACGCCTACTACCTCGACTACAAGAACGTGCGCGCCGACTACGTCAAGGCCTTCTGGAACATCACCAACTGGGAGAACGTCCAGAGCCGTTTCGTCGCCGCCCGTGAGCAGACCAAAGGCCTGCTGCTACTCTCTTAGTCCTGACTTTCCGCGCGCCAGGGCTCATGCCGACGCCGGGTCAGTTCCACATCGTTCCATCAGCACAACCGAAGACGCGCTCCGGCGCTCAAGAAACAGGAGACATTCGTGTCCGTAAAGATCGGTATCAACGGGTTCGGCCGCATCGGCCGCAACTACTTCCGCGCAGCGCTTGCCAAGGGCAGCGACCTCGAGATCGTTGCCGTCAACGACCTCACCGACAACAAGACGCTCGCCCACCTGCTGAAGTACGACTCCATCACGGGTCGCCTCGACGCAACTGTCGAGTTTGACGAAGAGAAGATCGTCGTCAACGGCAAGGCCATCAAGGTCTTCTCGGAGCGCGACCCGGCGAACCTCCCATGGGGCGAGCTCGGAGTCGACATCGTCATCGAGTCGACAGGGTTCTTCACGAACGCCGCCGACGCGAAGAAGCACATCGACGCTGGCGCCAAGAAGGTTCTCATCTCGGCTCCGGCCAAGGGTGAAGACGCAACGTTCGTCATGGGTGTCAACGAGGGCCTCTACGAGCCCGAGAACCACCACATCATCTCGAACGCATCGTGCACCACGAACTGCCTCGCGCCGCTCGCCAAGGTCTTCAACGATGAGTTCGGCATCGAGCGCGGCCTCATGACCACGGTCCACGCGTACACCGCCGACCAGAACCTCCAGGACGGCCCGCACAGCGACCTCCGTCGCGCACGCGCAGCAGCGGTCAACATCGTTCCGACCTCGACCGGCGCGGCAAAGGCCATCGGCCTCGTGCTTCCCGAGCTCAAGGGCAAGCTTGACGGCTTCGCACTTCGCGTACCGGTTCCGACCGGCTCGATCACCGACCTCACCATCGAGTCCTCGCGCCCGGTCACGGTCGACGAGGTCAAGGCCGCATACAAGGCAGCCGCAGAAGGCCCCCTCAAGGGCATCCTGCTGTACACCGAGGACGAGATCGTCTCGAGCGACATCGTCACAGACCCGCACTCCTGCATCTTCGATGCCGGACTCGTGCGTGTCATGGGCAACCAGGTCAAGATCGTCGGCTGGTACGACAACGAGTGGGGTTACTCCAACCGCCTCGTCGACCTCACCGAGTACGTCGCCGATCGTCTCTAGGACACAGGGCTAGCCGTGCCGCTTCGCACTCTCGAATCGCTGGGCTCGCTCGCAGGCAAGCGCGTCGTCGTTCGGTGTGACCTCAACGTTCCTCTCAAGGACGGGGTCATCACCGACGACGGGCGCGTGCGTGCGTCTGTTCCCACGCTGAAAACGCTCATCGATCAGGGAGCACGCGTCGTCGTTGTGTCTCACCTGGGCCGTCCAGACGGCGCCCCTGAGGCCAAATACAGCCTCGCTCCCGTTGCCAAACGACTGTCGGAACTTCTCGGCACGGATGTCGCCTTCGCGACAGACACCGTCGGGCAGGCAGCGACGGATGCCGTCAGCAACCTTTCCGACGGACAGGTTGTGGTTCTCGAGAACCTCAGGTTCAACCCGGGGGAGACCAGCAAGGTCGAAGCCGAGCGGACCGAGTTTGCCGAGAAGATCGCTCAGTTCGGCGACGCGTTCGTCTCTGACGGATTCGGCGTCGTTCACCGCAAGCAGGCGAGCGTCTACGAGCTGGCCAAGCTGCTCCCGAGCGCTGCGGGCGAGCTCATCAGCGCAGAACTCACCGTTCTGGACAGGCTGACCGAGTCACCCGAGCGCCCGTACACGGTGGTGCTCGGCGGTTCGAAGGTGTCGGACAAGCTCGGTGTCATCGGGCACCTTCTTCCCCGCGTGAACACGCTCCTCATCGGTGGGGGAATGCTCTTTACGTTCCTCGCCGCACAGGGACACAAGGTGGGCGCGAGCCTCCTCGAAGCCGACCAGATCGACACGGTGAAGAACTACCTGGCCGAGGCGGAAAAGCTCGGGGTGGAGATCATTCTTCCCACCGACGTCGTCGTCGCCAGCAAGTTCGGCGCCGATGCGGAACACGTGGTCCAGCCGGCGGACGCCATCGAAGACACAGCCTTCGGTGCGACAGGCCTCGGGCTCGACATCGGACCGGAGACCGCTGAGCGCTTCGCCGGCGTCATCCGTTCGTCCAAAACCGTGTTCTGGAACGGCCCGATGGGTGTCTTCGAACTCGCACCATTTGCCGCCGGCACGAAGACCGTCGCGCAGGCACTCACCGAAACCGACGGCCTGAGCGTCGTCGGTGGCGGGGACTCAGCCGCCGCGGTTCGCGCGCTCGGTTTCGAGGACTCGCAGTTCGGGCACATATCAACCGGAGGCGGTGCAAGCCTCGAGTTCCTCGAAGGCAAACGCCTTCCAGGACTGGAGGTATTGGGATGGCAGTAAACCGCGTTCCGCTCATTGCGGGCAACTGGAAGATGAACCTGGATCACCTGCAGGCGATCGCGTTTGTGCAGAAGCTGGCGTGGTGCCTCGCCGATGCCAAGCACGACCCTGCGAGTGTCGAGGTCGCGGTGTTCCCTCCGTTCACCGATCTGCGCAGCGTTCAAACCCTCGTTTCGGCTGACAAACTGCCCATCGCTTTCGGCGGTCAGGATATCTCCGAGCACGATTCGGGTGCATACACCGGCGAAATCTCGGGCGCGTTCCTCAAGGCGCTCGAGTGCAGCTACGTCCTCATCGGGCATTCCGAGCGCAGGACGTTGCACGCTGAGAGCGACGAGCAGGTCGCCGGAAAGGTCGCTGCGGCGATCAAGCACAACGTGGTTCCGATCATCTGCGTCGGCGAGACGTCCGATGACCTCGAGAAGCACGGTCCGAGTGCCGTCCCGGTTGCCCAGCTGAAGGCCGCGCTTTCCGGAGTGTCCGCGACCGCGGACATCGTTGTTGCTTACGAGCCTGTCTGGGCCATCGGTTCCGGCCAGGCCGCAACTCCCGAACAGGCAGAGCAGGTTGCAGCCGCGCTGCGCGCCGAACTTCGCGAGACGCTGGGTGAAGACGTGGCCGCCAAGACCCGCATTCTCTATGGCGGAAGCGTGAAGGCGGCGAACATTGCCGGGTTCATGCGTGAGCCGAACGTCGACGGCGCGCTCGTCGGTGGCGCGAGCCTTGACCTCAACGAGTTCTCGAGCATCGTTCGCTACCAGAAGCACGTGGGCGTTTAGCGCGTCAGGCCTCAGGCTATAATTGGGGGCGGTCCATGGAACCATGGACCGCCATGTGAAAGGTCCTTTGTGGAGATACTTCAGGTCGTACTGCAGGTGGTGCTCGGTGTTACGAGCCTCCTGCTCACATTCCTCATCCTCTTGCATAAGGGTCGCGGTGGTGGATTGTCCGACATGTTCGGTGGCGGTATGGGCTCGAACCTCGGATCCTCCGGGGTTGCCGAGCGAAATCTCAACCGGTTTACCGTCGTACTCGGTCTTATTTGGTTTAGTTCAATAGTTGCGCTTGGTCTCATCACCAAGTTCTCGACTGGTGCGTAGGAGGACATATGGCTGCCGGAGGTAGCGCAATCAGGGGATCGCGCGTTGGTGCTGGTCCCATGGGCGAACAGGATCACGGATTCCACGCGGACCGTGTTGCTGTCTCGTACTGGGATGCACTGGGAAACGAGACTGTTCGGTACTTTGCCGCCAGTCTTCCCGACGAAGAGATCCCGGAAACGATCGACAGCCCGTCGTCCGGTCTTCCCGCCGGACGCGACCAGGCGAACCCGCCCGAGGTCGCCAAGCTTGAGCCGTACAAGACTCACCTCGCTTACGTGAAGGAACGCCGCACGGAGGAAGAGGCCGAGGCGCTTCTCGACGAGGCACTTCAGGCTCTGCGCGCACGTCGTGGTACGGCATCCGCCTAAAGGCCGCTCAGCATTACACACAAGAAAGCCCCTGTCGGTTGACAGGGGCTTTCTTCATGTTGCAGGTCAGTAGGTCGGTGCGATGAGGTTCTCGGGAACCTCGGATGCCGCTGCACGGTCGACGAAGAACACTGTGCGCTTGCGGCCCTTGATGCCGGCGATGGGCACCTCAGTATATGCGGCTCCGGCAAGCGCGAGTCCGAGGACAGCGGCCTTGTCCGCTCCGGAGATCTCGACCCAGATCCGGTGCGACGAGTTGATCGCGTGACGGGTGAGGGTCAGCCGCTCGGCGGGCGGTTTGGGCGAGTTCCGAACAGCGACGACTGTCGCCTCACGCTCGAGCACTTCCTGTCGATCGGGGAACAGCGATGCCGTGTGGCCGTCGGGGCCGACGCCAAGAAAGGTGATGTCGAATCGGGGGAGACCGGCGTCGCCGTTCGAGTGATCCGCGAGCGTCTGCGCATACGCAAGGGCCGCCTCGTCGAGGGTCATTCCCGAGTCGGATGCCGGGTAGCTGTGCACGTTCTCGGCAGGGATATCGATGTGATCGAGCAGCGCGCGCCTGGCCTTGCCGTCGTTGCGTTCGGCGTCATCAGCAGGCACCCATCGCTCGTCACCCCACCAGAAGTGGACGCGCGACCAGTCAACGCTGTCCCTGGCAGGAGATGAGTTGATGCTCTCGAGAACCTTCATCGCGACGCGTCCTCCCTCGAGGACGATGTTCACAAACTCGGTTTCATCGAGGAGGTCAACTGTCTTGGTGAGGAATCGTGCCGCTATCGATGCGGCGAGTGCATCGCTGTCTGCGGAGACAAGCACCCGTCGTTCATTCGTCATTCAGTTCGTACCTTCCGATGCCAGGGCTTCGCTCTCGAGCTGAGAGAGACCCTTGGTGATCACTTCACCGTACAGCGAATCCGGGTCCAGCCTGCGCAGCTCCTCTGCGAGACAGTCACGCATGCTGCGCCGGGGCAGCGAAAGATCATGGATCGGCTGGTTGGGCTGGGTCAGCTTCGCGACGTTGTCGAGCGGGCGCTCCAGCACGATGTCCCCGCTCTCCCTCGTCATCCGGACACCGTGAATACCCGTGTCACCGGAGCCGCGCGGAGTCAGCTCCTGCACGACGGGAACCTGCAACTGCATGCCGAGCCACGCGGCCAGCAGGAGAGTTGACGGCGAGTCGGCAGCGCCGGAGACCGTCACGGCAGTGACCGGTTCGTACGGGGGCTGGTCGAGCACCGCAGCGAGCTGGGCGCGCCAGAGGGTCAGGCGGGTCCAGGCGAAGTCTGTGTCGCCCGGAGTGTGCGTCCTGGCCAGTTCCACCAGCGCCGCGTGCGGGTCTTCGTGCTCGGAGGCATCCGTGATCCTCCGCTGTGCGATCCGCCCGATCGCAGTGTGTGCGACGTCGGCGGGGGCTTCGATGGGCCACCAGGCGACCACAGGGGTGTCGGGAAGGAGCAGTCCGTTGATGAGGCTGTCTTCGTTGCCCGCTGCGTCCCCATAGGCACGGAGGATGATCACTTCGCTCGCGCCGGCGTCACCGCCGACACGGATCTCAGCGTCGATGCGCGCTGGCTTCGCACCACCCTCGTCGTCTGAGGGAATCCGGGAGAGCACGAGCACGCGCATGGGGTGTTCCCGTGAGGCGTCGTTTGCGGCCTCGATGGCCTCTTCTTCCTCACCGAGTTGCGACACGATCACGAGGGTGAGCACACGTCCGAGGGAGACGACGCCGCCGTCCTCGCGCAGCTGGACCAGTTTCTTTGACACCTTGCTGGTTGTGGTGTCGGGCAGATCGACGATCATGGGCGTCTCCAAACTCGGCCGTCTCTGGCAAGTAACTCATCGGCGGAAGCCGGACCCCACGACCCGGGCTGGTACTGTTCGAGCGGACCACCCTGGCTTGCCCAGTACTCCTCGATCGGGTCGAGGATCTTCCAGGAAAGTTCGACCTCCTGGTGCCGCGGGAACAGGGGAGGGTCGCCCAGGAGGACGTCGAGGATAAGACGCTCGTAGGCTTCAGGGCTCGCTTCAGTGAAGGCGTGGCCGTAGCCGAAGTCCATCGTCACGTCGCGGACCTGGGTGCCTGCACCTGGGACCTTTGAGCCGAACCGGATGGTGACGCCCTCGTCGGGCTGGACCCGGATGACCAGGGCGTTCTGGCCGAGTTCAGACGTCTGGCTCTCGGCAAACAGGAACTGCGGTGCCCGCTTGAAGACGACGGCGATCTCCGTCACGCGCCGGCCGAGGCGCTTGCCGGTGCGAAGGTAGAACGGCACACCGTCCCACCGCCTCGTGTTGATATCGAGGCGCATCGCGGCGTAGGTCTCCGTCGTCGACTCGGGGTTCATGCCTTCCTCGTCGAGGAAACCGGTGACCACCTCACCGCCCTGCCAGCCGCCGGCATACTGTCCGCGGGCTGTCGCCGTGCTGAGGTCATCGGGCAGGCTCACCGCGGCAAGCACCTTCTCCTTCTCGGCACGGAGGTCAGCAGCATTGAAGGACAAAGGCTCCTCCATTGCGGTGAGCGCGAGGAGCTGCAGGATGTGGTTCTGGATGACGTCGCGGGCAGCGCCTATTCCGTCGTAGTACCCGGCCCTGCCGCCAACACCGATGTCCTCGGCCATGCTGATTTGCACGTGGTCGACGTAGTTCGCGTTCCAGATCGGTTCGAACATCTGGTTCGCGAACCGAAGGGCGAGGATGTTCTGGACCGTTTCCTTACCGAGGTAGTGGTCGATCCTGAACACGGAGTCCGGCGGGAACACCGACTCGACGACGGCGTTGAGTTCACGAGCGGTCTCGAGGTCCGAGCCGAAGGGCTTTTCAATGACGACACGACGCCACTCACCGGCTTTGGCCTCAGCCATCCCCGAGCGCCTCAGCTGCTCGGTCACCTCGGGGAAGGCCTTGGGCGGAATCGAGAGATAGAACGCATGGTTGCCCATGGTCCCGCGCTCGACGTCGAGGAGCGCGATCGTCTCCTTGAGTTTCTCGAACGCGGCATCGTCACCGAACTCACCCGGCACGAAACGGATGCCCTGGGCGAGCTGCTGCCAGACTTCCTCCCGGTACTCCGTGCGTGCGTGAGCCTTGACGGCCTCGTGCACGACCTGCATGAAGTCCTGGTCTGCCCAGTCCCGCCTCGCGAATCCGACGAGCGCGAACCCTGGAGGAAGAAGACCGCGGTTCGCGAGGTCATAAACAGCCGGCATCAGCTTCTTGCGTGACAGGTCGCCTGTCACTCCGAAGATGATGAGCCCGCTGGGGCCTGCGATACGGTTCAGGCGTCGATCCGAGTCCAACCGAAGTGGGTTGAACGTCGGGGTGATATCCACGGGGGACATACAGCTCCTCGATACGGCCGTTATGGCCGGTATATCCGGTTCGGATGAACCTAATTGACGGCTTCGAACAGCGAGACGATGTTCGATTCCGGGTCGGTGAAGTTGAGCACGAGGACAGGTCGCCCATGCTCGGCCAGCACTGTCGCGTCGCCCTGGGCCTGCGCCTGGATGAGCTGGCCGAAAGTGAACGGACGGTCGGGGATGGCGAGGTCGACCGGCGCGTTCTCCGTGATCTGGAGGAATACACCGACAGCGGGGCCGCCCTTGTGGAACTGACCCGTCGAGTGCAGGAACCGCGGTCCCCAGCCGAACGTGACCGGGCGGCCGGTGCTGGCCGCGAGCAACTGACGCACGCCGGCGAGCTGGGGGAGGGCGAGCCGATCGACGTACGCCTGTACGGCGAGGTAACCGTCGGAACCGAGCGTCGCAAGCAACGCATCGAGTGCACCGCGCACCGTAGAGACACCGGCGAACAGGTTCGCGTCTCCGCGCACCTCGATGCCGTTCTCGACGAACAGCGGGGGCGCCTGCTCCGGTCGGGCGTCGAGCAGACCACGCGTAGCGATCTTCGCCGACTCCACGTCGGGCTGGTCGAACGGGTTGATCCCGAGGATGCGGCCGGCTACCGCCGTGGCGAACTCCCAGACAAGGATCTGAGCGCCGAGCGTGCCGCTCACGAGGATTTCGCCCTCGTGACGATCCTTGGCGAACAGGTGCGGGGCATCCGCATCGTCAACGAGTCGAACGACCTGGACGTCGGCGGGGGAGTCCGTGACCTCCGGCGCGAGAGTGTCAACCACAACGGGGAGGATGCCGGTGCCCTGTTTTCCCGTTGACTCCGCGATGAGCTGTTCCGCCCAGTCGGGGAAGCCAACAATGTGGGTTCCGTCTGAGACGATCGCGAGCTTGTCTTTCAACGGCGAGGTCCCGGCCATCGCGGCCGCGAGAATGAGCCCGGGGTTGTGCGCGTCATCGACCGCGAGTTCAACGGCGATGGCGTCGGCTTCGTCGAGCAGTGCGCCGACGTCGACGCCGGCGAGCCCGGACGGCACGAGGCCGAACGCGGTGAGCGCGGAATACCGGCCACCGACGTTGGGATCTGCATTGAATACCCGGTAACCGGCTTCGCGAGCCGACGCGTCGAGCGGGGAGCCCGGGTCGGTCACCACGATGATGCGGTCACGCGGGTCGATGCCGGCCTCGGTGAACGCGGCCTCGTATGCGCGGCGCTGGCTGTCGGTTTCGACGGTCGATCCTGACTTGGACGACACAACGATGGCGGTGCTGGCGAGGCGGTCGTTGAGGGCCGCGAGCACCTGCCCCGGCGCCGTCGAGTCGAGGACGGTCAGGTCGCCGCCGAGTGTCTGCGTGATGACTTCTGGCGCGAGAGAGGAACCGCCCATGCCCGCGAGCACAATGTGATCTACGCCCTGGGCAGCAAGCCCTTCGCGCAGCGCCTCGATTTCGGCCACGAGCGGCCGTGACACGCTGGATGCTTCGGTCCAGCCGAGCCGCTTCGACGACTCGTCCTCGGCGTCTGGTCCCCACAGCGCGGGGTCCTGCGCGGTGACGCTCGATGCGACGAGGTCGGCGACCAGCGTCGGAACGACGGCGGCGACAGCGTCAGCCGCCGCACCGCTCACCGAGATCTTGAAGCTCATTTTGCGGCCTCAAGAGCTGCGGTGACCGTGTCGAGGAGTTCGTTCCACGACACGATGAACTTCTCAACACCCTCCTTCTCAAGGAGCAGTGTCACCTCGTCGTAGGAGATTCCCTGAGCAGCGATGGCGTCGAGTACCTCGTTAGCCGCGGCATAGGATCCGGTGACCGTGTCGCCCTCGATGACACCGTGGTCGAACGTCGCCTCGAGTGTCTTCTCCGGCATCGTGTTGACGACCTGGGGCGCGACGAGCTGCGTCACGTACAGCGTGTCCGGCAGGTTCGGGTCCTTGACACCGGTCGATGCCCAGAGCGGACGCTGCATGTTGGCTCCAGCGTCAAGGAGCATCTCGGCGCGTTCCGTGGCAAAGGACTGAACGAACACTTCGTACGCGAGCTGCGCGTTGGCGACTCCGGCCTTGCTCTTGAGAGCGAGCGCCTCGTCGGTTCCGATTGCGGTGAGTCGCTTATCGATCTCGGTGTCGACGCGCGACACGAAGAAGGATGCCACCGAGTGGATGGTCGACAGGTCGATTCCTGCGGCCTTCGCCTTTTCAAGACCGGTGAGGTAGGCATTGATGACGGCGCGGTAGCGGTCAAGGCTGAAGATCAGTGTCACGTTGACGCTGATCCCGGCCGCAATCGCCTCGGTGATCGCTTCGAGGCCCTCGATCGTCGCGGGGATCTTGATCATCGCGTTGGGCCGGTCCACCTTGGCCCAGAGCGCCTTGGCCTGCTCGATGGTGCCCTGTGCGTCGTGGGCGAGACCTGGCTCAACCTCGATCGACACGCGGCCGTCGAAGCCCTGGGTCGCGTCGTAGACGGGTCGGAAGATGTCAGCGGCACGCGCGACGTCGTCGGTCGTGATCTCGAATACAGCCGCCGTCACGTCCTTGCCCTGTGCGGCGAGTTCGCTGACCTGCGATGCATACACCTCACCGTTGCTGAGCGCACCGGCGAAGATTGTCGGGTTCGTGGTCACTCCGACGACGTTCTTGGTGTCGATGAGTTCCTGCAGGTTGCCGGTTTCGATGCGTCCGCGGGAGAGGTCATCGAGCCAGATGCTGACGCCGGCCCCGGAAAGCTGCGCTGTTGGTGTTGAGTTCGTCATGTTGTACTCCTTCTGAGCCGGCGGTTACTTGCCGAGTGTCTCTTTAGCGGCAACAACGACGGCATCCGTGGTTATGCCGAATTTGTTGAAAAGTGTCTTGTAATCGGCCGATGCACCGAAGTGCTCGATCGAGACCGAGCGGCCGCCGTCGCCGACGATGCCTGCCCAGGTGAGCGCGAGGCCCGCTTCGACAGAGACGCGCGCGGTGACAGCCTTCGGGAGGACCGACTCGCGATACGCCTCGTCCTGCTCCTCGAACCACTCGAGGCACGGAACCGAGACAACGCGGGCATTCACGCCGTCTGCCTTGAGCGCTTCGCGAGCGTCGACGGCGAGCTGAACTTCCGAACCCGTCGCGATGAGGATGACATCCGGCGTCCCGTTGGGTGCTTCGGCCAATACGTATGCGCCCTTCGCGACATTTGCGGCCGATGCGAAGGTGTCTCCGCTCGCCTCGCCGTCGCCACGCTCGAACACCGGGATGTTCTGGCGGGTGAGGGCGATACCGGCGGGTCCGCCGCGGCGCTTGAGGATTTCGAGCCAGGCGTAGCTGACCTCGTTGGCGTCACCGGGGCGAACGACCGCGAGGTTCGGAATCGCACGGAGCGTTGCGAGCTGCTCGATCGGCTGGTGTGTCGGTCCGTCTTCGCCGAGCGCGACGGAATCGTGGGTCCACACGAAGATCGACGGCACCTTCATGAGCGCGGCAAGCCGGACGGCCGGGCGCATGTAGTCGCTGAAGATCAGGAAGGTTCCACCGTAGGCGCGGGTAGGACCGTGAAGAACGATGCCGTTGAGGATCGCACCCATCGCGTGTTCGCGGATTCCGAAGTGCAGGACCCGACCGTACTTGTTACCGGTCCACTCGCGGGTGGAGTGCTCACTCGGCACGAACGATTCCGCGCTCTCGATCGTTGTGTTGTTCGACTCGGCGAGGTCGGCAGAGCCACCCCAGAGTTCGGGGACAACGGGACCAAGCGCGTTGAGGACCTTGCCGGATGCCGCCCGTGTGGAGACATCCTTTCCCGGTTCGAAGACCGGGAGCGCCGATTCGACGCCCTCGGGGAGTTCGCCGGTGAGAAGGCGGTCGAGGAGAGCGCTCTTGTCCAGGTTGGCCGCCTTCCACGCGTCGAAGCCCGCCTGCCATTCGGCACGCTGCTCGGCTCCGCGGTCGATCGCCTTGCGGGTGTGCTCAATGACCTCGTCCGAGACGACGAAGCTCTCGGCCGGGTCGAAGCCGAGTACTTCCTTGACGGCCGCGAGCTCGTCGGCACCGAGTGCGGATCCGTGGATCTTTCCGGTGTTCTGCTTCTTCGGGCTTGGCCAGCCGATGATCGTCTTGAGGATGATGAGCGACGGCTTGTCCGTCTCGGCCTTTGCGGCTTCGATTGCGTCGTTGAGGGCCTGGATGTCTTCGACGTACTCGCCGGTCTTCTTCCAGTCAACGGTTTGCACGTGCCAGTGGTACGACTCGTATCGCTTGGCGACGTCCTCGGTGAAGGCGATATTCGTGTCGTCCTCGATGGAGATCTGGTTGCTGTCGTAGATCGCGATGAGGTTGCCGAGCTCCTGGTGGCCGGCGAGGGACGATGCCTCGCTCGTGACACCTTCCTGCAGATCGCCGTCACCGGCGATGACATAGACGAAGTGGTCGAACGGGCTCTTGCCCGCTTCGGTGTCAGGGTCGAACAGTCCGCGCTCGAAGCGGGCGGCGTATGCAAAGCCGACGGCTGATGCGAGGCCCTGGCCGAGTGGCCCCGTCGTGATTTCGACACCGTCTGTGTGTCCGTACTCAGGGTGGCCCGGCGTGAGTGAACCCCACGTGCGCAGCGCCTTGAGGTCTTCGAGTTCGAGGCCGTATCCGCCCAGGTAGAGCTGGACGTACTGGGTCAGTGAGCTGTGACCGACCGAGAGTACGAAACGGTCGCGGCCGAGCCAGTTCTGGTCCTTGGGATCGCGGCGCATGACTTTCTGGAACAGGAGGTAAGCGGCCGGCGCGAGGCTCATCGCCGTTCCCGGATGCCCGTTTCCAACCTTCTCCACCGCATCTGCTGCGAGCAGTCTGGCGGTGTCAACCGCCTTATCGTCAATGGAGTTCCACTGCAAAGCTGCCACTATATTGGACCCTTCTCGTTCGAATCGGGGGCCATCTCTGACCCACCGATGAAGCGTGTTCCCACGCCTGTTGGCTTCATTGGCGCCGATGGACAGATTTCACCCGTGTTGCAAAAGAATCCGGGTTTTCTGAGCCAGCGAACGGTTTGGCGAGCACCTTCATTATAGGTAGTGCACCCGCCCACCAGGCGGATCCTTACGCCCCGCGCGCAATGACCTAGAATTGGGTGGTAATCCACCGGTTAGAGGAGCAATGAACATTGCAGTAGAAGACCGCGTTGCGCCGCACAGCGTGACGCGTGCCGACAAGGTGAGGGGCTACATCTCGCTCACCAAGCCGCGGGTGATGGAGCTTTTGCTCGTCACGACGGTACCTGTGATGATCCTCGCTCAAGGCGGCATCCCGAACCTGTGGCTCGTTCTCGCCACGGTGATCGGCGGTGCGATGAGCGCCGGAGCCGCTGGCGCGTTCAACTGCTACATCGACCGCGACATCGACCGTGTGATGAAACGGACAAAGAACCGGCCACTCGTCACCGGCGTCCTGTCGCCACGCGAAGCGCTGGTGTTTTCATGGTCGCTCGCCATTCTCTCCACCGTGTGGCTCTACGTCACGACCAATCCGCTGACCGCCGCTCTCTCGGTCGGCGCGATCTTCTTCTACGTCGTGATCTACACGCTGTGGCTCAAGCGCTGGACCAGCCAGAACATCATCTGGGGTGGGATCGCAGGATGCTTCCCGGTTTTGATCGGGTGGGCCGCCGTTGCCAACTCCCTCAGCTGGGCACCGTTCATCCTGTTTGCCGTTGTCTTCCTCTGGACCCCGCCACACTACTGGCCGCTCTCGATGAAGTACCGCGACGACTACAAGTCAGCGGGAGTGCCGATGCTTGCCGTCGTCCGCGGCCGCGCACAGGTCGGGCTCCAGGTCATTCTCTATGCCTGGGCAACTGTCGCCTGCTCGCTCCTTCTCGTCCCCGTCGCATCGATGGGCGTGGTCTATACGGTCGTCGCTGCCGTCTCAGGTGGCTGGTTCATCTTTGAGACGCACCGCCTCTACAACCTGGCCATTCGGCACGAGCACGTGTCACCGATGCGGGTGTTCCACGGTTCGATCAGTTACCTGACGCTGCTGTTCCTCGCGGTCGGCATCGATCCGCTGCTTCCGTTCTAGACCAATCCCGGTCGCCCGCCTGTCCGGTTTCCAAAGGGGCAGCGATCACGTCGGCGCAGCGCACTGCCCATTGACGGCCAACCGACACGCGCATTCCGCGACAGCTTCGCATCCGTTCCCTGCGCCATCCGTTCGCGGTGCCTCCGTTCCCTGCGCCGTCCGATCCGCGGTGGCATCTGCTCTTCGAAGCAGCGGTTCGTGGCGTCAGCCGCCGGTGATCCCGGCCCGCACGACCGCCCCCGCGTCATAACTGGAGGTACACGAAAGCCCGTCTCCGCACAGGGCGGACACGGGCTTCGTTGTGCGACTGGCCCTACGAGGCGCGCACGGCCTCCGCCGGTTCCGCATCCACGAGTGCCGGCGCGGTTGACTTCATACTGAGAACGGTCACCGTCATTGCGGCCGCGAGCACGCAGGCGAGCACCATGTGGATACCAACGAGGATCTCGGGCAGCCCCATCCGTGCCTGAGCCAACCCGACAGCGATCTGCACGAGTTCCACAGCGAGCAGCAGCGTGAGGTTACGCCGAATCTTCTCCAAGCCGAGGGAGACTGCAGCGACGAGGAGCACGATCGTGAGCCCGAACGTCACGTAGGCGGGCCATGCGTGCAGGTGCTGGAGCAACTCTGAGTCGAGCCCATTGCGGGCAGCGCCTTTGTCACCGGCGTGCGGGCCTGAGCCCGTCGTGATGATGCCGATGATCACCGTGACAGCGACGAAGAAGGTCGTGACGTGTGTGGTGATGGCAAACCAGCGGGGGACAGCGAGAGTACGTTCGCCATTTCCGTTGTACACGCGGTACACCAGGACGGATGCGAGTACCACGAGGACGACGCTGAGCACGAAGTGCAGACCAACGACGTACGGGTTGAGGCCGCTGAGAACCGTGATGCCACCGACGACGGCCTGGAACAGGACGCTGCACGCGGGAATGACGGTGAGGATGAAGAGGTCGCGGCGCTGGCGACGGTACTTGAGGACGAAGAAGAGCGCGGTGAGCGCGATGAACTGGAGCACGAAGAACAGGGTCCGGTTGCCGAACTCGATGACGCCGTGAATTCCCATCTCCGGGGTGCTGACGAACGACTCAGCGGTGCACCGCGGCCATGTCGGGCAGCCGAGGCCTGAACCGGTCAGCCGCACGGCGCCGCCCGTGCCGACCAGGGCCGTCTGCGCTGCGAGGTTGAGCCACGCGATGACGCGCACCCGGCGATCGACCCCCGTCGGGAGCCAGTCCCAGAATCGACGTGCTGCCTGTGAGATCGCGTTCACTGTCAAAGTTCCTCTTGCTTGCTGTTTTCTCTGGGATGGACCGGCTCGAAAGCCTCTCGGGTCGCCAGTTTCAATAGTTGGCTGGGTTGTTGTGTTGTTGCTGTGACTGCCAGCACGTTTACTGCAATTTACCCCGCCTCCCTGTAGAATTATGGGGTTCAGGTAATACGTCTCGGCATTTGGCCGATCGTGACGTGAGGCAGCGCAGCTTGGTCCTTGAACAATTGTAGGTATGCATTTCAGCAACCCGCACACTCTCGACAACACGGCGACCGAATGTCGCCCCAGGTGCGGCGTGCGTGGGAATGGGTGATGCAGAGAGACTGTTACGCAAGCTGTAAGGAAAGAGGTTGACATGTCAGATGTACTGATAGACCGCCCAGAGCTCGAAAGCCTCGGGCAATACGAATTCGGTTGGTCTGACTCCGACGCTGCGGGCGCTTCAGCTCGCCGTGGAATCTCTCCGGAAGTTGTTGCGGACATCTCCGCCCTCAAGGCTGAACCCGCATGGATGCTCGAACGCCGCCAGAAGGCACTCGCACTTTTCGAGCGCAAGCCGATGCCGATGTGGGGTGCCGACCTCTCTGAGATCGACTTCGACAACATCAAGTACTTCGTCCGGTCGACGGAGAAGCAGGCGCAGACCTGGGACGACCTTCCCGACGACATCAAGAACACCTACGAGAAGCTCGGAATCCCCGAGGCGGAACGCCAGCGCCTGGTTTCCGGCGTCGCAGCGCAGTACGAGTCCGAGGTGGTCTACCACCAGATCAACGAGGACCTCGAGCGCCAGGGTGTCATCTTCATGGACACGGACACCGCGCTCAAGGAGCACCCGGAGTTCTTCGAAGAGTACTTCGGTACGGTCATTCCCTCCGGAGACAACAAGTTCGCCGCCCTCAACACCGCTGTGTGGTCGGGTGGCTCATTCGTCTACGTGCCGCCAGGCGTGCACGTCGAAATCCCGCTCCAGGCGTACTTCCGGATCAACACCGAGAACATGGGCCAGTTCGAGCGGACGCTGATCATCGCGGACGAGGGAAGCTACGTTCACTACATCGAGGGCTGCACCGCCCCGATCTACAAGTCTGACTCGCTGCACTCAGCAGTCGTCGAGATCATCGTCAAGAAGAACGCACGCGTTCGTTACACGACGATCCAGAACTGGTCGAACAACGTCTACAACCTCGTGACGAAGCGCGCGACGGCCGCAGAGGGCGCCACCATGGAATGGATCGATGGAAACATCGGCTCCAAGGTCACCATGAAGTACCCGTCGATCTACCTGATGGGGGAGCACGCCAAGGGCGAGACCCTCTCCGTCGCGTTCGCCGGCCCCGGCCAGCACCAGGATGCCGGCGCGAAGATGATCCACATGGCTCCGCACACGCAGTCATCGATCGTTTCGAAGTCGATCGCCCGAGGCGGCGGACGTGCCGGATACCGCGGAGAGGTTCGTGTTGACGCCAACGCCCACCACTCGGCAAACACGGTGCGCTGTGACGCTCTGCTCGTGGACACGATCTCACGAAGCGACACCTACCCGGCCATCGACATCCGTGTTGACGATGTTCAGCTCGGCCACGAGGCGACAGTCTCGAAGGTCAGCGAGGAACAGCTCTTCTACCTGATGAGCCGCGGCATGCCGGAAGACGAGGCCATGGCGATGATCGTCCGCGGCTTCATCGAGCCGATCGCCCGCGAACTCCCGATGGAATACGCTCTCGAACTCAACAAGCTCATTGAAATGGGCATGGAAGGATCAGTCGGCTAAATGACGATCTCTGCGCCAGAAACAATGTCGACAAATCTCGAGAACACCGGGGCACTCGGTTACAAGAAGCACACCGACGGCGGATGGGGAGTTGTCCCGATCCAGACCCGGTCGGAACGATTCACCTCGACGCTCGTCACCGACTTCCCGGCCGTCACCGGCCGGGAGGCCGCGTGGAAGCTCACTCCGGTTGACCGCATCGCTGACCTCATCGATGGCCCGCTGGACGGAAGCGCCTACGACCTTACGGCCGCCGCCGTCCCCGGCATCGCCGTGGAGTGGGTCGAGCGCACCGACGCCCGCATCGGAACGGCGGGAACGCCGGAGGACCGGGCATCAGCCAACGCGTGGACCCAGGTCGAGAAGGTTCTCGCGATCACCGTGACCGGTGAAGAGGCGAAGACCCTCCGCCTGTCACGCGAGAACCTCGGTTCAGCGCCGCGAGCCGGACACATCGTGATCGAGGCCAAGCCCCTCAGCCGCGGCCTGATCATTCTGCAGAACACCGGTGACGCCCGGCTGACCGAGAACGTCGAGATCATCGTCGGCGACGCCGCGAACCTCACGGTTGTTACCGTCCAGCAGTGGAACGACGACGCCGTCCACCTGGCATCGCACTTCACCACGGTCGGTCGTGACGCCAAGATCAAGCACGTCGTTGTCACCCTCGGTGGCAGCATCGTTCGGATCAACCCGTCGACTCACCTGGTCGCAACGGGTGCCGATGTTGACGCACTCGGGCTGTACTTCGCCGACGCCGGCCAGCACTTCGAACAGCAGGTGTACGTCGACCACGACGCGCCGCAGACCCGCAGCCGCGTCAACTACAAGGGCGCGCTGCAGGGCACGGGGGCACGCACGGTCTGGATCGGCGATGTGCTGATTCGCCAGAGCGCCGCCGGCACCGACAGCTACGAGCAGAACCGCAACCTCGTCCTCACCGACGGCACACGCGCGGATTCCATCCCTAACCTCGAGATCGAGACCGGCGACATCGCCGGCGCCGGGCACGCAAGCGCCACCGGCCGTTTCGATGACGAGCAGCTCTTCTACCTGCAGGCTCGCGGCATCCGCGAAGAAGAGGCGAGGAGACTCGTCGTTCGCGGCTTCCTCACCGACATCGTGCAGCAGATCGGCGACGCCGAACTGCAGGACCAGCTTCAGGATGCCATCGAGCAGGAGCTCACCCGCACCCGCTTGTCGACAGAGGGCAGCTGAACGTGGCGCGAACCCAGGTATGTGCCCTCGCCGATCTGACCTTGAACGAGGCGAAGCGGGTCGTCGTTGACGGCACCCCGATCGCGCTCGTGCTCGATTCTGCCGGTGACGTCCACGCCATCGGAGACACCTGCACACACGGCGACATCTCGTTGAGCGAAGGATTCGTCGAGGGTGAAACCCTCGAGTGCTGGGCGCACGGATCCCAGTTCTCCCTGCTCACGGGCAAGCCACTGACGCTGCCCGCGTACGAGCCAGTCCCGGTTTTCGGTGTCGAGCTGGCCGACGGCAACATTTTTATTGACCCGACCGTAACGAAAGAGATTTAGCAATGGCTGTACTTGAAATCCGCGACCTGCACGTCAGCGTCGAGACCGACCAGGGCACCAAGCCGATCCTGCGTGGCGTCGACCTCACCATCAACAAGGGTGAGACCCACGCCATCATGGGGCCAAACGGCTCGGGCAAGTCGACACTCGCGTACACGATCGCCGGTCACCCGAAGTACACGGTCGATTCAGGCTCGATCACGCTCGACGGCCAGGACGTCCTCGCCATGAGCGTTGACGAGCGCGCACGCGCCGGCCTCTTCCTGGCGATGCAGTACCCGGTCGAGATCCCCGGCGTCACCGTCACGAACTTCCTGCGCACCGCGAAGACCGCGATCGACGGAGAGGCCCCGCCCATCCGTTCCTGGATCAAGGACGTCAGGAGCTCCATGAAGGACCTCCGAATGGACGCGACCTTCGCCGAGCGCAACGTCAACGAGGGCTTCTCGGGTGGAGAGAAGAAGCGCCACGAGATCCTCCAGCTCGAACTGCTCAAGCCGACATTCGCGGTTCTCGACGAGACCGACTCAGGTCTCGACGTCGACGCGCTCAAGATCGTGTCTGAGGGTGTCAACCGTGCCAAGGAGAACACCAACCTCGGTGTGCTGCTCATCACCCACTACACCCGCATCCTCCGTTACATCCGCCCCGACTTCGTTCACGTCTTCGTGAACGGACGCATTGCGGAGCAGGGTGGACCGGAGCTTGCAGACCGCCTCGAGAACGAAGGGTACGACCGCTTCCTCATTGACGGGGCTGCGGTTTAGAGTCAAGTCATGGTCACAACCCTCAGTCCACAGAAATTCGACCAGGTCGAAGAGGCGCTCAAAGACGTCATGGACCCGGAACTCGGGATCAATGTCGTCGACCTCGGGCTCATCTACGACCTCGGCTGGGACGATGAGAACGACGCGCTCGTCATCCACATGACCCTCACGAGTGCCGGTTGCCCGCTGACCGACGTGCTCGAAGAGCAGACCGCCCAGGCGCTTGACGGCGTCGTCGAGGCGTTCCGGATCAACTGGGTCTGGATGCCGCCGTGGGGGCCTGACAAGATCACCGACGATGGTCGCGACATGATGCGTGCGCTCGGATTCAGCATCTGATCCTTCGCGAAGCAATAACGAATGCCCTCTTCCTCGGAAGGGGGCATTTGTGCGCCGGGGGAGAGGGACCGGCGTAGTGTCGGGGCATGGAACGAGTGCAGGCAGACCCACTGGACGTCCTGCGGACCCGGACGAGCGAGAAGTGGACGGAGTACCCCAGCGACGTTCTCCCGATGTTCGTGGCCGAGATGGACTACCCGCTCGCTGACCCGATCAGGCGCGCACTGCACAGCGCCATCGATCGTGGAGATACGGGCTACGTGTCGTCATCCAATCCCGTCTTCGCCCCGTTCCGGCAATTTGCCCGGCGGCGGTGGTCTTGGGACATCGAGGATGCCACGCTGCTGTCGACCGCTGACGTCTCGATGGGCATCGTCGAGGTGCTCCGCGCTGTCTGCCAGCCCGGCGACCGGGTGGTGGTCAACGACCCCGTCTACGCACCGTTCTACGACCTCGTCACCGAAGCGGGAGCATCCGTCGTACGCGTGCCGCTCGCCACGGTCGAGCGGTCGCACAACTCTGCACACGGATCAGCGCACCGACTCGATCTCGACGCCCTCGAGGCTGCGTTCGCAGACGGAGTTCGCGCGTTTCTGCTCTGCAACCCGCACAACCCGCTCGGACTCGTGCACGAGCGTGCCGACCTGGAAGCCGTCGCCCGGCTGGCGGCGCGATACTCGGTGACCGTGGTCAGCGACGAGATCCACGCACCGCTGACGCAGCCGAGCGCGACATTCACGCCGTACCTGAGCGTGTCACCAGAGGCACGCGCGACAGGGTTCGCCGTCCACTCCGCCAGCAAGGCGTGGAACCTCGCCGGTCTCAAGTGCGCCATCGTCGTCGCGCACGACACCGCGACCGCCGGCGTCCTTGAGTCCCTTCCGATCGAGGTCTCCTGGCGAACCGGCCAGTTCGGGGTGCTCGCGAGTGTTGCCGCCTATACCGACGGGGAGCCCTGGCTTGACGGCGTGCTGGGAGCCCTCTCGTTCAACTTCGACCTGCTCGACGCCCTGCTTGGCGAGCATCTTCCCGGGGTCACCTGGCGCAGACCGCGAGCCAGTTACCTTGCCTGGCTCGACTTCCGGGCCCTCGGCTGGGGCGATGACCCCGCCGAACGTGTTCTGACCGAGGCCAGGGTGGCGCTCAGCTCCGGCGTCGAATTCGGCGACGCCGGTCGGGGCCACGCCCGAATGAACCTCGCCTGCTCGCCGGAGGTGCTGACGGATGCCATTGTCAGGATTGCGCGGATTGCGCACCCCCGCCCGAACTGAACTCCGCCGAGAGCGAAGCGGTCGCCCTCGTTCTTCGCTGCCGACGTTCTGGTGAGTTACTCAGGCTCGACACCGTAGACTTGAGGGCTGACCCCCACTTTTCGCGCTTCTTTGGCGCGCCAGCTTGAAACGGACTTTGCTTTGCTCACTGTGCACGACCTCGAAATACGCGTCGGGGCACGAGTCCTCATGGAGGACGTCAACTTTCGAGTAGCGGCCGGAGACAAGATCGGTCTCGTCGGCCGGAACGGTGCTGGGAAGACCACACTGACGAAGGTGCTCGCCGGCGAACTGCTTCCCTCAAAGGGAAAAGTCGAACGATCGGGTGAACTGGGCTACCTCCCACAGGACCCGAGAAGCGGCGACCCCGACGAACTGGCTCGCACCCGGATCCTCAACGCTCGAGGCCTCGGAAGCATCGTCCTCGAAATGCAGGAAGCAACGGTCGGCATGGCATCGACCGATGCCGCGGTGAGCGCTGCAGCCATGAAGAAGTACGGCAACCTCGAGGAACGGTTCCAGATGCTCGGCGGTTATTCCGCTGAGGCTGAAGCGGCATCGATCGCGAGCAACCTCAACCTCCCCGACCGGATCCTCGACCAGCCGCTGCGCACGCTGTCGGGTGGACAGCGCCGACGCATCGAGCTGGCTCGCATCCTGTTCTCCGACGCGAAGACGATGATCCTCGACGAGCCGACCAACCACCTCGACGCCGACTCGGTCGTCTGGCTCCGCGAGTTCCTCAAGACATACTCCGGCGGCTTCATCGTCATCACCCACGATGTCGAGCTCGTCGGCGAGACCGTCAACAAGGTGTTCTACCTCGACGGCAACCGTCAGGTCATCGACGTTTACAACATGAACTGGAAGAACTACCAGCGCCAGCGGGCATCCGACGAGGAGCGTCGCAAGAAGGAACGCGTCAACGTCGAGAAGAAGGCATCGACGTTGCAGCTTCAGGCTGCCCGGTTCGGGGCGAAGGCGTCCAAGGCTGCTGCAGCCCACCAGATGGTCGCGCGCGCTGAGAAGATGCTGTCGGGGCTTGAGGAAGCCCGGTCGGTCGAGCGTGTCGCCAAGCTGCGCTTCCCCGACCCCGCCCCGTGTGGCCGGACTCCACTCATGGCGAAGAACCTGTCACGGAGCTACGGTTCGCTCGAAATCTTCACGGCAGTGGACCTGGCGATCGACCGCGGTTCCAAGGTCGTCGTGCTCGGCCTCAACGGTGCCGGAAAGACGACGCTCCTGCGTATCCTCGCTGGCGTCGACAAGCCGGACACCGGACAGGTCGAGCCTGGCCACGGATTGCGGATCGGTTACTTCGCCCAGGAGCACGAGACGCTCGATGTGAAGCGGAGCGTTCTCGAGAACATGGTGTCGAGCTCTCCGAACATCACCGAGACGGAGGCCCGCAAGGTCCTCGGTTCGTTCCTGTTCACCGGTGATGACTCGCACAAGCCGGCCGGGGTGCTCTCCGGTGGCGAGAAGACGCGACTGGCACTCGCCATGATCGTGGTTTCCGGTGCCAACGTGCTGCTCCTCGACGAACCGACCAACAACCTGGACCCGGCGAGCCGCGCCGAGATTCTCGACGCACTCGCGCACTTCACCGGTGCCGTCGTTCTGGTCAGCCACGATGAGGGAGCCGTCCAGGCCCTCAACCCCGAGCGTGTGCTCATCCTGCCCGATGGTATCGAAGACCACTGGAACAAGGACTACCTCGAGCTCATCGAGCTCGCGTAGAGCAAGAAACTCATCGAGCGGCGGGCAGAATGCCCGCCGCTCGTGGTTTAACCGACCTTTTCCGGCCTGGACAGGGTCTGCTCGAGGAGTTCGTCCTCGACATCCGCGTCCGAACGCTTCGCGAGTCGCTTGCGTTCCCGCTCCTCTGCGCGCTTCTTTTCTTCGGGATGTTCGGCGTTGAGGTGACGGTACTCCTGGCGAACGGCGTACGCGAGGAAAGCGAATCCCAGCACGCCAAAGATGACCCACTGGAACGCATACGACAGGTGGATTCCCTCATCGAGGACAGGCTTGATGGCTGGCAGGGGTGCGGCATCCGCGGGCGCTGGCGTCTCCTGGTCGAGAAGACCGTACGCACCGGTGTACAGCGGGACCCCGAGGCGGTCTTCGAGGTCGGGGAGATGCACGGTGGCAATCTGCCCGTCAGCAGCGCTGCGTCCTGGCAGAGTGGGCTCACCTGCCTTGAGTCGCGCCACGACTGTCACGTCGCCCGATGGGGGAGCGGGGATGACGTCGGGCAGGTCCTGCGCGTTGCCGGTGGGAAGCCAGCCGCGGTCGACGATAAACACTGAGCCGTCGGAGAGCTGCAGGGGCACCAGTTGCTCAAATCCCGGTTGTCCGTTCCGCGGACGGTTACGGACCAGGATCTGTTCCTCCTCGAGGTACGTACCGGTCACGACCACGGGGATCCACTTGTCACGCTCGTCGAAGGAGTCCCTGGCCGGGAGTGCATCAGCGAGGGCGACGGGAGGGCTGCTGTAGTTGCCCTCAACGAGGGAGATCTCATGCTTCTTCTCGTCGACGCGAGACAACTGCCAGTTCGCGAGCAGAACGCAGACGAGGGCAAACACCATTGCAACCGCGAGGTAGCCGAACCATCGGCGGCTCATCACGAATCGCCAGTTTTTCACAGTGCGTCCTCCGGACTCAGTTCTATCGCCTTAACCGGAAAGTCCCGCGATGCGAGAAAGTTTTCGAGGTAGTCACGGTGATCGTCGCACGCCAGCCACACCTTGACCCGGTCAGCCGCGTGGATTTTGGGGTTGCGCCACTCAATCCGCCATCCCGCGGTCACGGTGCATCCGGCGCGCGAACAGGTCAGTCGTTCGGGCTCGGAGAAGAGACCGATCATGCGCTCCACTTATCTTCGTCCGGGCGCGTGTCTGCGTCTCGTGCACTCTCGTCGGGCCGGGCGGAGTCATCCGTACCGGCGCGTTCATCGGCGCTGCCGCTTTCGGAGGGAGCGGAATACTCACCGGCGCCGGGGGCCGGGCGGCCGATCGGCACTACAGCGCCAGGACGGATGACCTCGGCGCCCGTGCTGCCGGTTCCGACGTTGGCCAGAACGACAGCGACATAGGGCAGGATGATCGCGCCGGCAACACAGACAGCGAGCCACCAGCCCTCGACAAACAGCATCAGGACAAGACAAACCACACGGATGCTCATGGCAATCGTGTATTTGATCATTCGCGCCCGCTGCTCCTCTTCAGGAGCCGTCGGGAGCGACGTGATTGAGGGCTGTTTCATCAGCCCCAAGCCTACGCTTCTTTGTCACCCCATAAGCTGGGTGAAGGCGAAGACACAGCCCCCGGCGGTGGCGATAGATCACTATCCCACGCACGGTACACACAGCATCCGGAAGGTCCTTTCTTGGTACAGACATCCCTCACCCCACGCACGGTTCTCATCACGGGCGGCAACCGCGGAATCGGATTCGCCATCGCCGAGGAGTTTGTCGCCCAGGGACACAGGGTCGCTGTAACCGCTCGCTCGGGCGCTGGCCCCGCCGGGAGCCTCACCGTGCGCGCGGACGTCACCGACGCGGCATCCATCGACCAGGCTTTCAGCGAGATCGAGCGCGAACTCGGCCCGGTGGAAGTCGTTGTCGCGAACGCCGGGATCACCAAAGACACGCTCCTCATGCGCATGACCGAGGATGACTTCGACAGCGTCGTGAACACGAACCTCGGCGGGGCGTTCCGCGTCGTCAAGCGAGCGTCGAAGGGGATGCTCAAGGCACGGTTCGGCCGGGTCATCCTGATCTCGAGCGTTGTCGGCCTCTATGGCGGGCCTGGGCAGGTCAACTACTCGGCTTCCAAGGCGGGGCTGGTCGGCATGGCGCGGTCAATCACGCGCGAGCTCGGTGCCCGCGGCATTACGGCAAACGTCGTTGCGCCCGGTTTCATCGAAACGGATATGACGGCTGAGCTTCCCGAAGAGACACAGGCCGAGTACAAGAAGAGCATTCCTGCCGGCCGCTTTGCGACGCCATCTGAGGTGGCGAAGGCCGTCGCGTGGCTCGCCAGCGACGACGCCGGATACATTTCCGGCGCTGTCATTCCCGTCGATGGAGGCCTCGGCATGGGGCACTAGCCAGACCGACCCGAGAGGTCGATTGAGGACCTCACTCGGCCCGACCGTGCACCGGCCTCGCGTTCGCCGGGGGTTCTCCGACCTCATGGACGGTATGACCGCTACACGCCGTCCCGGTTACTCTGGCTCGCTCGATGCGCGACACGGTGAACCATCGCATTGCGTGGCGCAGTCGGCACCACCCAACCAGGTACCAGTGGCCGTTCGTGGAGGCGAAGAGCACGGGCTCGACGTCCCTGGTGGTCGTGATGCCCTCTCTCGATGTGTAGCGAATGCGGATAACGCGCTGCTCGGCCATCGCCTCCTCCAGCGCCGACCTGAGTGCGCGGGACGAGGCGGGAATCGCGTGAACCCAGACGCGGCCGGCCAGCTCGTCGGCTCGTGCTCGGGTTCTGGGATCGAGGACGTCCATGATCTTCTGGATCCCGGATGCTGCCAAATCGCCGTAGGGGGCGTCGGGTGCCGCGGCAACGGCCGCCATGAGCGCCACGGCCTGCGCCGGGGACAGGCTGACCGGCGGCAGGGACGCGCCTGCGGCCAGTCCATAGCCACCACCAGGCCCCGGGCGCGACCATACGGCCGCGCCGCTCGTCTCGAGCGCAGCGAGGTCTCTCTTGACCGTGCGCACCGACACACCGAACTCTCTCGACAGGCGCTCCGCGGAACACCCCCGCGATCCATGACGGCGCAGCATCTCCGACAGGGCATGGAGCCGTTCTGCTCTCTTCACCGTTCAGCCCGCATCAAATTCATGACACAAATAGTGACATACAGCTGCCCGGAGCGCCCACGAGAGTGGTGACATGACAACAACTGCGAGCAGCCCGACCATCATTCTCATCGCCGGCCACTGGCTTGGCGCGTGGGCGTGGGATGACGTCCTCCAACACCTGAAAACCGACCACTCCCGTGCGATCGCGGTGACGCTGCCCGGTCTCGACGCGGACGACCCTGAGCGTGCGTCGACGACTCTCGACGATCAAGCCGCAGCGATCCTGGACGTCTTCACTCGACTCGATGTCTCCGAGGATCGGCCGGCAACTCTCGTCGCTCACAGTGGCGCGAATTTCCCCGTCAGCCTGGTCCTTGACCGCCACCCGGAGCTTGTTCATCGGGTCGTGTGGGTCGACTCCGGCCCAGTGGCGACGGGAAGCATTTTCGCCCCGGACCTCCCGGAGGGGTTGGAGGAGCTTCCGCTGCCGCCCCTCGATGTCCTCGCACGGCAGGCGAGCCTCGAAGGCTTGAGCGCCGAGGTCCTCCAACGTTTCCGGGCCAAGGCCGTTCCAGAGCCCAGCCCCGTGCTTCGTCAGCGTGTCGAGCTCACGAACGATGCCCGCCGCACAGTCAGGACCACCCTGGTGTGCTGCTCAATCCCCAGCGCGCAGGTGCTGGAACTGGCCCGTGCCGGCCATGCCATGTTTGCCGAAGTCGCGAACATCGAGCACCTCGACGTCATTGACCTCCCGACGGGGCATTGGCCCATGTGGAGCCGTCCCCGCGACCTCGCCGAGGCGATTCAGTCAGCGGCTTCTCACACGGACCAGGCCACGAGCGTCAGCCCCGGAGACCGAGCAGCGGGAGCACGTCGCTGAGGTCGACCTGACCCGCCGTGACGTTCGCCCCCTCGCGAACGGCGGGCTTTGCATTAAATGCAACGCTGAGCCCTGCCGTGTGCATCATCAGCAGGTCGTTCGCCCCATCGCCGACAGCGACGGTGCGAGAGAGCGGGATGCCGTCGGCCGCCGCCCACTCGGCGAGGGCGTCAGCTTTTGCCTGCGCGTCGATGATCGGCCCGCGAACGGCACCGGTCAGGCGTCCGTTCACGACCTCGAGACGATTCGCCCGCAGGTGATCCAGCCCGAGCCGATCGCCGAGAGGATCGAGCAGCTCGTGGAACCCGCCCGACACCACTCCGACGCGTGACCCGGCCCCGTGAAGGCCGTCGATCAGTGCCGTTGCCCCACGAGTGACGGAGATCCGGTCACGGACGACGTCGAACACGGAATCACTGAGGCCCGCGAGCGTCGCCACCCGCTCACGAAGGCTCGCGGCGAAGTCGAGTTCGCCGCGCATCGCCCGCTCAGTCACGCGGGCAACGTGGTCGAGCGAGCCGGCCTCCTGGGCAAGCAGCTCGATGGCCTCGTTCTCGATGAGGGTCGAGTCAGCGTCGAGCACGACGAGGAAACGAGCCGGCGAGATCACGCCAGGCATACCGGTGTGGCTCATGGAGTGACGCGCACGCCCTTGCCCACAACGGTGAGTCCTGAGTCCGTGACGGTGAAGCCGCGGGCGCGATCGCGATCGTGATCGACACCGATCGACGCTCCGGATTCGACGACGACGTCCTTATCGAGGATCGCGCGCCTCACGACAGCATCGGGGCGAACCTCGACGCGGTCGAACAGCACGGAGTCGATGACCCGTGCACCTGAATCGATCTTGGACCAGGCACCGAGCACGCTTCGTTCGATATGCGCACCCGATATGAGGGAGCCGAGCGAGACGATCGAGTCGATTGTCGTCCCGAGGTTGCCCTTGCCGTCGCGCACGAACTTCGCCGGGGGAGAGTTCAGCTGCTGGCTGAAGATCGGCCACTTGCTGTTGTACAGGTTGAAGATCGGGAGAGTCGAGATGAGATCCTGGTGCGCCTCGAAGAACGAGTCGATGGTTCCGACGTCCCGCCAGTAGTACCTGTCGCGATCTGTGGAACCGGGAACGTCGTTGCGCTTGAGGTCGTAGACGCCCGCATCACCCGCCGCGACGAAGGCGGGGATGATGTCGCCGCCCATGTCGTGGTTCGACGCGGTCAGCTCGCCGTCCTTCGTCACCGCTTCGATGAGGGCCTCGGTCGTGAACACGTAGTTGCCCATCGACGCGAGCACTTCGTGCGGCGCATCGGCGAGCCCCTCGGCGTTGATCGGCTTCTCGAGGAACTCAGAAATCTTCGTCGGGTCGTCCTGGTCGAGCTGGATCACGCCGAACTGGTCGCTCAGTTCGATCGGCTGGCGGATCGCGGCGACGGTTGCACCGCGGCCCGAGTCGATGTGCGCCTGGATCATGTCGCGGAAGTCCATCCGGTAGACGTGATCGGCACCCACAACGACAACGATGTCCGGCTTTTCGTCGCGGATCAGGTTGAGGCTCTGCAGGATCGCGTCGGCCGAGCCGGAGAACCAGCGCTTGCCGAGGCGCTGCTGCGCCGGGACAGATGCCACGTACGAGTTCAACAGCCCGGACAGGCGCCAGGTCTGCGACACGTGCCTGTCGAGGCTGTGCGACTTGTACTGGGTGAGTACGACGATTTGCGTGAGTCCTGAGTTGATCAGGTTCGACAGAGCAAAGTCGATGAGCCTGTACTGACCGGCAAACGGGACTGCGGGCTTCGCCCTGTCGGCGGTGAGGGGCATCAGTCGCTTGCCCTCACCCCCGGCGAGGACGATGCCAAATATCTTCTTCGATGCGACCATTCCCCAAGACTATTGCAGCCCAAGCTGTACTAGCGTTCGTGGTATGCGTGTTGATCTTCTGACCCGGGAATATCCCCCGGAGGTATATGGCGGTGCCGGAGTGCACGCCGCTGAACTTGTGACCGCCATGCGGTCTGATATTGACGTCACTGTGAGGTGTTTCGGGGCTCCGCGCGACGAGCCCAACACGTTCGCCTACGGCGTTCCGGCCGAACTCGCGCAGGCAAATCCCGCGCTGACGACGCTCGGCACCGACCTGGCGATCGCGCAGGATGTCGGGGGAGCGGACCTGGTGCACTCGCACACCTGGTACGCCAACGGCGCCGGCCACCTGGCCAAGCTGCTTCACGGCATCCCTCACATCGTGACTGCCCACAGCCTCGAACCGTTGCGCCCATGGAAAGCCGAGCAGCTCGGTGGCGGGTACCGCGTATCGAGCTGGATCGAGAAAACTGCATTCGAGAACGCGGATGCCGTCGTCGCGGTCAGCGACGGAATGCGCCGGGACATCCTGAAGAGCTATCCGCGACTGGATGAATCCCGGGTTCACACCATCTACAACGGAATCGACCTGACCGAGTGGAAACCCGTTGCGGACCCCGAGCTCGTCCGTTCGCTCGGCATCGACCCCGATCGTCCGAGCGTTGTCTTCGTCGGCAGGATCACCCGGCAGAAGGGGTTGCCGTACCTGTTGCGTGCCGCAGCGCTGCTGCCGGAAGACGTGCAGCTTGTGCTGTGTGCCGGCGCGCCGGACACCCCTGAGATTCTCGCCGAGGTTGAGGCTGGTGTCCGCGAACTGCAGAAGCAGCGCTCAGGCGTGGTGTGGATCGACAGGCTGCTGCCCCGCTACGAGCTGTGCGCGATTCTCAGCCAGGCCACGACATTCGTCTGCCCGTCGGTGTACGAACCGCTCGGAATCGTGAACCTCGAGGCGATGGCGTGTGGAGCGGCTGTTGTCGGCACGGCAACCGGCGGCATCCCCGAGGTCGTGAACGACGGTGTGACCGGTCGGCTCGTCCCGATCGAGCAGGTCGAGGACGGCACGGGAACTCCGGTCGACCCCGATCGTTTCGTTGCCGACCTCGCCGCAACGCTGACAGAGGTTGTTTCGGACCCTGAGCGCGCCAACCGCATGGGAGAGGCGGGCCGGGTCCGCGCCGAAGCCGAGTTCGGCTGGGCACGCATCGGCCGACAGACCATCGATCTCTACCGATCGGTCCTCGCGGCCACCTGAGCCGTCTGATCGATCTCACGAGAAGTGTGGTGTGGCCGACGCACGCTCCGGAATGGGCGTGGCGGGGCTGGTTGGACGGATAGGCTTGGACCATGTCGAGCGTTTTGCAGTTGAGTGATGTATCGGTCGTGCGCAATGGCCGCGCGATCGTGGATTCCGTGTCGTGGTCGGTTGAACCTGACCAGCGATGGGTCGTTCTCGGCCCCAATGGTGCGGGGAAGACGACGGTGCTGCAGATCGCATCGACGCTCATCTACCCCACAACGGGTTCCGTTGAGATTCTCGACTCCACCCTGGGCAAGACCGACGTCTTCGAGCTCCGCCCGCGCATCGGAATCGCGTCGACGGCCATGGCTCGACGCGTACCGGCAGACGAAACTGTGCTCAATGTCGTCATGACCGCGGCGTACTCAGTCACCGGCAGGTGGAATGAAGAGTACGAGGACATCGACATCAAGCGTGCAAAGCGGGTGCTGACCGAATGGCGCCTGGATCACCTCGCCGAGAGGAGCTTCGGCACTCTCAGCGACGGCGAGCAGAAGCGCGTGCAGATTGCCAGGGCCGTCATGACCGATCCCGAACTCCTGCTGCTCGATGAGCCGGCGGCGAGCCTCGACCTCGGCTCACGTGAAGAGCTGGTCGCGTTGCTCGGCGGTTATGCCCAGTCGGAAGACTCGCCCGCCATCATCATGGTCACTCACCACGTCGAGGAGATCCCGATCGGCTTCACTCACGCGCTTCTCCTCAAGGACGGCGCCGTCGTAGCGTCAGGGCCACTTCGCGAGGCCCTGACCAGCGAAAGCCTCACCACAACCTTCGGCCTGCCCATTGAACTGACCGAGAACAACGGTCGTTTCTCGGCTCGTGCCGAGTAGCTCCGACTTTCTGATAAAGTAGGTAGCTGGCCCGAGGGGCCACAAGCTTTCTTGCCATACCTGAGCCTCAGGCGCTGGTGCAGGGCGAGACTGAAACAATCCACACGACTCACAAGGAAGTCCTCATGAAGACTGACATCCACCCCAACTACCAGGCTGTAGTTTTCCGCGACCTCGCTTCGGGCGCAACGTTCCTCACCCGTTCAACGGTGACGAGCTCGAAGACCATGGAGTGGGAAGACGGAACCACCTACCCGGTGATCGACGTTGAGATCTCGTCGGAGTCGCACCCGTTCTACACGGGCAAGCAGCGCATCATGGACTCCGCTGGTCGTGTCGAGAAGTTCAACCAGCGCTTCAAGGGCTTCGGCGCGTAGCCAAAAGCCTCACAAAAAGACCCGCAACGAAAGTTGCGGGTCTTTTTTGTTGGGGCGGGACCTTTGCTCAGGGCGGAGCGAAGCGTACAGACATGTGCACGTAGACGGCAAGCATCGCCATACCCTTTCCCGGAGCAATACACTCGCTGTCCAATCACAAAGGAGTGAAGTGAAGTCAATACCGGTGAAGCCGCCCGTCACCAGACGAAACAGTTTCTGGCTGGCATTGTCGCTGGTGCTCATGATCGTGTCAGCGATCGGTGCATCCGCGGTTCAGACATCCGCCTACAACGTGACCGTCAAGGACATGCGGTGGGAGACCGCATCGGGGAAGGCCCTGAGCGCGCTGCTGTACAAGCCCAACGCTGCGTCCACCGACTCCAAGGCGCCAGCCATCGTGCTGGCACATGGCTGGTGGAACAACAAGGAGATGCAGGACGCCAACTACGTCGAGCTCGCGCGCCGTGGCTACGTCGTGATCTCGATTGATATGTATGGGCACGGCGACTCGGACTACCTCACCAACTCGGATATCGCGCTCGGCGGCACCGGGATGTACGACGCCGTGAAGCTTGCGGCAGAACTGCCCTATGTCGACGCAGACAAGATCGGCGTGTCCGGACACTCGAACGGAGCTCGCGCTGCCAATTTCTCCGTAGCCATCGACAACGAAGCCGACGTCCAGCTGATCGATGCGGTTTTCCTCGTCGACAACGACCCGGTTTACCGGGACGAGGCCAACGACAACGTCTATTTCAACCTGTATGGAGATCGCCCAACCGGGCTTGTCGCCGATCAATACGACGAGTTCTTCTTCCGCAGCTATGACGCGGATGGCACGGCAGTCACTGCGCCGCGCGATTACATCACGACGTCCAACGCGCAATCATTCCTCAATTACGGGGTGGACCCCGCCGAGGAAGGCGAAAAGCGTGAAGCCAACACAATCTATGACGATGGCGGATCCATCCGGGTTGTATACACCCCGGCTCAGACTCACCCGTGGGGCACCATCTCGAAGCAGACGGTATCCGACCAGCTCGAGTTCTGGCAGGAAGCGTTCGGCGCTCCGGTAGAGATCGGTGCCGGTGCCCAGATCTGGCAGTGGAAGGAACTGTTCACGGCGCTCGGCCTCATCGGTTTCATGATCTTCCTGCTCGCGTTCGCTCGCGCTTTGCTCTCGACCCGGGCCTTTGCGGGCTTACGCCAAGACGTTCCCGAAGCCACCGCCAACTCGCGCACCGGGCTGATCTGGTTCTGGGGCGCCACGATTGTTTCAGCGCTGTTCTCCGGCGGGAGCTATGTGGCGCTAAGCCAGGCATCGTGGATGAACAGCATTGCCTTCAACGGGGCTCCGACCATCTTCACCCAGGGTGCCGTCTTCTTCATCGCCTTCTGGGCGGCAATCAACGGTCTATTCGCGATCGTCATCATGGTGATCTCGTACTTCCTGTTCGGGCGCCGTAACGGCCTTCAGGTTCGTGAACTCGGCTTGCTGCCCGGCTGGAAGAAGTTCTTCCAGGGAATCGGACTTGGCGCGCTGACGGTGGCCGCCGCGTATGGGATTGTCTTCTTCTTCAGCTGGCTGCTGAACACGGACTTCCGGTTCTGGGTCGTAGCGGTGAAGGACTTCGAGCCTGACAAGCTGTGGATCGCGTTGCTCTACCTGCCGTTCTTCCTCGTGTACTTCATCGCGAACTCGGTGGCGATCAACGTCTTCAACCGTTTCACCCTGCGTGGCAAGGAGTGGCTGAACACCTTCGTGCTCGCGCTGTTCAATGCGCTCCCGGCAATCGTGCTCGTGATCGCTCAGTACACGACGTTCTTCATCACTGGAGAGCTGATTCCCGAGTTCGGCGGGATCTACAGCATCTGGCTGTTCCCGGTGATCCTGATCCTCGCCGCGACCGCGGTTCTTTCGCGGAAGTTGTACCGGGTAACCGGCAATCCCTACATCGGCGGATTTATCAACGCGGCAGCCGTCACTCTCGTGTCAGTGACCAACACCCTCACGGTCACCTACTAGAGAACTCGCGAAGAAACTCCGGGCCACGCGGCCCGGAGTTTTGTGCGTTGCCGTCTCAGCGCACCGGCCAGCCGGCGGACGCGACGTAGGTGGCATCCCGGGTGCGACGGATGTAGTCCTGGAAGCTGTCTGACTGCTCTTTGCACCAGCCGGCCTGCAGTTCGTGCAGCTCAAACGCGTCGATGTCGAGTGCCCGCGAGTGTGCGCGGGCGATGGCCTGTGCGACGCGGCCGGCGGCGATCGCGTCGGCACCGGCGTCATGGGCATCGGTGAGTTCGACACCGTAGAAGGCGGCCGCGGCCTCGAGTGTGCGCTTGCCCTTGCGGTATTTGTCGAGCGCCTTGTCGATGACGAGCGGGTCGATCACGGGAAGGGGGTCGACGATCGGTGGGATGCCGTGACGCATCGCCTCATTGAAGAGCAGGGAGAGGTCGTATGGGGCGTTATAGATGACGACCGGGGTCCCTTCATCGAAGAGCTCGCGGAGCGTCTCAACGATTTCGCGAACGACGATCGGCGCTGAGCGGCCGTAGGACTGCGCAAACTCAGTGGTGATGCCGTGGACGGCGGTCGCCTCACTCGGGATCTCGACGCCAGGGTCAGCAATCCAGTCGCGGCGCCGCAGCACGGTGCCGTCTTTGTCGAGAACGCCGACGTTTGCGGAGACGATACGACTGGTCGTCACGTCAATGCCGGTGGTCTCCAGATCGAAGACGGCGAGAGAGTCTGACCAGTGTTTGACCGCTGTTGTTTCCACATTTTTCACTCTAGGTGAGACGACCGACAGCCCGGTTCAGCCGTGCCGGTGTTGCGCAAACGGCGAGTCACCCGGGCGGGCGATGTGCAGCCAGTAGAAGCTCTGCGTGGCTATGGTCAGCGTCACTCGACCGGTGTCATCGAACGGCGGGAACTCACCACCACCGAACAGGTCGAACAGGCGGCAACCCGCAAGTTCAGGGGCGACGAGTGTTGTGGCCACCGGGTGATGCGAGAAGCTGAAGACACACAGGATGTCTTCGTCCTCGTCGCCGATCTTTCTGCCGGTTCCCCTGTAGCTTCTGACAAAGCCAAGCACTGACTCGTGGTTCGCCTCAAGGACGTCAATGCTGCCAAGGCCAAGCGCCGGGTGGCCCCTCCTGACGTGAATGACGTTCCGTACCCAGTGCAGCAGAGAGCGTGACTGGGCGAGCTGGGACTCGACGTTGACGAGCGTGTAATTGAAGACGAGCGACTGGACGACCGGCAGGAAGAGTTTGCCGGGGTCGGCTGAGGAGAACCCGGCGTTGCGGTCAGGCGTCCACTGCATCGGTGTGCGGGACGAGTCCCGGTCGGCGAGCCAGATATTGTCACCCATCCCGATCTCGTCGCCGTAGTAAATGAACGGACTCCCCGGAAGGGAAAAGAGGAGGGCGTGCGCGAGCTCGAGTTCCGCGCGCGAGTTGTCGAGAAGGGGAGCGAGACGGCGGCGGATTCCGACGTTCGCGCGCATTCGTGGGTCATAGGCGTACCAGCCGTACATCGCCTGCCGGTACTCCTCACTGACCATTTCGAGGGTGAGTTCGTCGTGGTTGCGAAGGAAAACGCCCCAGCCTGCCCACTCGGGAATTTCCTGCGTCTCCGAGAGAACCCGAGCGAGTTCCTCGGCCTGCTGCGACCGCAGTGAGTAGAAAATGCGGGGCATGACCGGAAAGTCGAACGCCATGTGGCACTCGGGCTCCTCGTCGGTACCGAAGTACTCGGAGACCTCCCGCGGCCACTGGTTGGCCTCGGCGATGAGTATGCGGCCCGGGTACTCGAGGTCCACCATTGCCCTGAGTTGCTTCGCGAAGTCGTGGGTCTTCGGCTCGCCCTCGCCGTTCCCGTCGTCTGATTCGTACAGGTAAGGGATGGCGTCAAGACGGATGCCGTCCACACCCATATCGAGCCAGTAACGAATCGCCTCGAAGATCGCGTCGTGCACCGCGGGATTCTCGAAGTTGAGGTCTGGCTGGTGCGAGAAGAACCTGTGGAAGAAGAACTGGCGGCGGACAGGGTCGAACGCCCAGTTGGAGTCCTCGGTGTCGGTGAAGATGATCCTGATGTCCGGCCACTTCTGGTCGGAGTCGCTCCAGACGTAGAAGTCACCGTAGGGCCCATCGGGGTCCTGACGGGACTCCTGGAACCAGCGGTGCTGGTCAGAGGTGTGGTTGAGCGGCATATCGATGATGATGCGCATGTTGCGCTCGTGGGCCTTCGATACCAGGTCGCGGAACTCCTCGAGGCTGCCGAATTCCGGCAGTATGGCCTGGTAGTCGGAGACGTCATATCCTCCGTCCCTCAGCGGGGAGGAGTAGAACGGCGGAAGCCACAGGGCATCGACACCCAGCCACTGCAGGTAGTCCAGCCGCGTTGCCAGCCCCTGCAGGTCACCGGCACCGTCACCGTTGCTGTCGACGTACGAGCGGACCATGACCTCGTAAAAGATAGCTCTGCGGTACCAGAGCGGATCCCGCGCGAGCCCTGGCAACTGTATGGGAGCGGTGAAGGTCACGGGTATCCAATCACGTCACTGTGCGAGCCAATGAGTCCTTGGCTTGAGTCTAGGGTCGCCGCCTTCGGCTCGGCAGGAGCCACAGTGCCTAAACTGGGAACGCCATGACAACAGCCTCGCCATACTCCAGCCTTCTCGATCGCATCCCGGTGACGAAGCAGCACATCTCCATCGGCGGGAGCAGGACCGCCTATTGGGAGTACGGCACGCCGTCCGACCGCCCGACGATCGTGATGGTGCACGGGTTTCGCGGTGACCACCACGGGCTCGAACCCGTGGTTGCTCACCTGCCCGGCTTCCACATCATCAGTCCCGATCTCCCCGGCTTCGGCGAATCTGAACCGCTGCGACTCAGCCGACACGATCTCGACGGCTACGCCGGGTGGCTGAAACGATTCGTCGATGCGCTGGACCTGGACTCGAAGCCGATCATCCTCGGGCACTCGTTCGGATCGATCGTCGTCTCCGCGGCACTGGCGCGCACCGGCCTGTCCACCGACCGTCTCATCCTCGTCAATCCGATCGCGGCTCCCGCGCTGTCGGGACCACGCGGCATCCTGACCCGGCTCGCCGTCATCTATTACCAGCTCGGAGCCGTTCTGCCCGAGCCCATCGGCTTCGGTTTGCTCCGCAACCGGATCATCGTTCGCGTGATGAGCGAGACGATGGCCAAGACGAAGAAGCGGGCCCTGCGCAAGTGGATCCACAGCGAACACGACAGGTACTTCAGCGCCTTCAGCGATCGCGACGTTGTTCTTGAAGCGTTTCGGGCATCCGTCTCGAACGATGTCAGCGAGTTCGCGGAGTCGATCGATGCGAGCACCCTCCTGATCGCCGCCGACCGGGATGACATCACACCGGTAAGCGCGCAGCACACGCTGACCGCACTGTTTCCGGATGCCACGCTCGAGATCATCCCCGACGTCGGCCATCTCATCCACTACGAAGTGCCCGAGAGAGCAGCGACGCTCATCGAGGAGTTCCTCACCCCGGATCCGCGGTCAACATCGGGTGTGGACCTGGACGAGGCGCCACTGTGAAACTCGTCGTCGACTGTCGGTGGGTGACGGGCGATGCCGATGACCACCTGAGTCTCATGAGTCTCGGGCTGATCCGTGCCCTCGCTGAACGACGGCGCTTCGTGATGCTCGTCGGGCCGAAGACGCGGCTGGCGCTGCTGCCGGATCTCCCGTGGGAACTGTTCCCGCATCCGCTGAGTCCTCGCGAGTCCCTGACCGGGCGGCGGCTCAACTCGATCGATGCCGATGTGCTCTTTTCACCCGCTCCGACCTGGGGTGGGTGGGGTCGTCGTTATGGCCTCGCGATCGCCGGGGGAGTGCCACAGGCCGCTCCTGACGCGCCGCTCTCGGAGCGGTTGCGGCTGCTGTTGTGGCGGTTCCCGTTGACCAGAGGGGTCATGACACGCAGGGCGGATGTCATCGTTGGCGTGTCGCGGGCCCAGCAACGCAGTCTCATTACAGGGAGCGCTCCTGGCCAGCCCGTTGTCACCCTTCACGCGACGGACACGGGAAGCGACGATGTTTCCGCATGGCGGGCGTCAGCGGAACAGCTCGAGCAAGTGCTGATCGAGCTCGACAACTCGCGGCGGAGCGCTCGAGCCAAATAGGAGCGTTCGCTGGCTTCCAGGGCGCTCGATCACTGGCGCAGGGAGAGTGCAACCCATACGCTGGCTCCATGACAGCTTCCCCGAACAACGCGACCCCTCCCCGCTGGCTGTGGGTCGTAGCGCTGGTGTGGACACTCGTGGTCATCGGCCTCGGTCTGTGGGTCGCCCTGAGCACCGGCTACTGGATCGCCCTTGTGCTCGCGTTCGCGCTTGCCGCGCCGATCGACGTCATGCTCGTTCGGCGATCACGCGGAGCGGCAGGCGCCGACGCCTAGAGCGCACGGAGTGTCTGCCATTGCGCTGACCTGACCTCCACCCACGCTGTCAGGGACCTCTAGAGGAACGCGTCGATCGCTTCTCTGAAGGCTGCCGGCTGTTCGATCCACGGGTAGTGGCCACTGTTCTCGATCATGACCGATGTCCCCGCCGGGAAAAGGCGTGCCAGCGCGGTCACCGGCGCTACTCCGGTAAGGCAATCCTCAGCCCCGCCGATGACGAGAACGGGTGACGCGACCTGACGGAGCCGAGCCGCAAGATCGCGGGGTGGGGTGACACTGAAGTATGCCGTGGTCGCGGCCAGGCTCCAGCGCCCGATCTGAGCGTGGGCCCGTTCCTTCGCGCCCCACCTCGCATACCCAACAGGGGCCGACTCGCGCTGCCAGGCGTTATAGGCGTCCTCGTCGTGAGTGTGCAGCCCAGCAACCAACGCGGCGTAGGCGGCTTCGAAGTCTCTGTCTCCGCGTCGTCTTTCGCTGACCGTGTCGGCATCCGACGCTTCATCAACGAGATAGGCCGTCGGCGGCGTGATCAGCACCAGCCCGCCCACGCTCGGACTGAATTGCGCGGCGTAAGCGATGGCCAATCGTGTCCCGGCTGAGTGCGACACGAGCACCACACGCTGAAGCCCCAGGTGAATACGGAGTCGCTCGATGTCGTCGGCTTGAACCCAGAAGGAGCCACTCGCCTCCGAAAGCGGCGACGGTGAGAGCCCGACGCCCCTGAGGTGGGGCACAATCAAGCGGCGCCGGTCGCTGAGCCCGGCCAGGTCGCCAAGGTAGCTGGGGTGACGCGCGGCCCCTCCGGCGAGGAGGATGATCGGGTCCTGATCGCGACCGCTTCCCTCCGAATCGACGTCATCGTAGTAAAGAGATGCCCCGTCGGAGCCTTGATAGCGTGGCATTACTCGACCGTACACGGAGGAGGTGCACGCATTCGTCGCTAACGATTACACCGTTCAGCCAAGGTTGATCGCTTCCCGGCGAGCTACAGCCATCTAAGGTGCGCTGCGGGGAGCTACGGACCCCACTGCAGCTGACAGCGCGTAAGAAATGCTTCGAGCCGCCGCTTCATGTGAGGCAACCCGGTTGGCTCGCCTTTCTCAGCCTCTGTATATCGAAGGAAGTGTGTGTAGTTTTCCGGGTAGCCCAAGGTACGAAGATGCGTCTCGACGGCATCCCACGGGTCATTGAAGCTGGCCCACACAGCGTTGATTCGAGCGAGCCCGACGTAAGCCCACAGATCCAGGGGCGAGCTGACGGGCGTGCTGTCCCTCACAGCCGCGTCCAGCAAGGAAGCAACCCGCTCGAGATCGTGTGACAGCAGCAGCGCAATCGTTTCTTCGGCGGAATTCTCCTCAATCTCGCCGGCTCCGTATCGCGCGAGTTCGATGCTCACGACGTCGGAAGCCGTGAGGAAACCGGCCTCGACCCCGAACCGAAGAACGGCCGGCTCCATGAACCCGGCCGCGACGAAACGGATGAGATCCTGTGCGCCCGTTAAAACAGCGGGCTCGTCCTGCGGGAGAGCGGGTTCCCGCCTGGAGCGCCGTCTCGAACGCTTGGTGAAGAACATGTCATCCTCGGCTCGGGAACGTTGGCAATGAACTCGCCGGCATCTACCCTACTTCCGTCGATGTTATTGGTTGACCCGACCGTTTAACATCCACCGCCGAGCTTCTCCCTGAGTTACGCCTCGAGTGAACCGCCTTGTCTGACACGCAACAGCCACAGTTCTATGAACGTATGAAGCTTCTCGTTCTCGGCGGCACAGAGTTCGTGGGCCGCGCCCTCGTCGACGCAGGACTCGCTCGCGGATGGGATGTCACCACATTCAATCGCGGCACCCACGGGCCACGAGCGGGCGTGACGGGAGTGACCGGCGACCGCTCGACCCAACAAGGCATCCAGAGCCTCACCGACCACGACGGCGACTGGGACGTCGTTGTGGATACCTGGTCGTGGGCCCCGTCGACGGTTCGAGACACAGCGCGGGCGCTCGCCGCACGTGCCGGTCGCTATGTCTACATATCGAGCTGCTCTGTCTACGGGTTTCCCGCGCAGCCGGGCTCGACCGAGAACTCGCCGGTTGTCGACAGCTCGCCCGACGACGACACGTTCGAGGATTACGCCAGAACCAAGGCGGGGGCAGAGCGCGCCGTGACGGATGCCTTCGGCGAGCGTGCAATCCTGGCCCGCGCGGGGCTCATCCTCGGCCCGCACGAGAACATCGGTCGACTGCCGTGGTGGCTGCTACGCGCAGCCCGTGGCGGACGCATCCTTGCGCCGGGGACCCCGGACGCCGGCATCCAGTACATCGACGCCCGCGACCTGGCCGACTGGGCATTGACGGCAGCCGAACACGGGGTTTCCGGACCCGTCAATGTCATCAGCAAGCCCTCCCGGACGACCATGGGGGAGGTCCTCGAACTCTGCCTGCGTGCGACCGGCTCGAGCGGCTCGCTGGAGTGGGTGACCCCCGAGAGAATCCTCGAGGCAGGAATCGAGCCGTGGACGCAGCTTCCGTTGTGGTTGCCGCCCGGCGAAGCGCACGACACCATGTACCGCATCGACGTGAGCCGCGCCTCTGAAACGGGCCTCAGCATCCGCCCGATATCCGAGACGGTGACGGACACCTGGGCCTGGCTGCAGAGCATTGGGGGAGTGCCGCCACAGAGAGCGGACCGCCCACCGGCCGGGATCGATCCCCGGCGGGAAGCCGAAGTCCTGGCTGCGCTCGGCTGACGCCAGACCCCGTAGGCAGGCGCCTGGTCTAGGTGAGCAGTCGCTCGGCCAGTGCCGTCAGGGTCTCGCTCGCCCCGGCATCCAGCTTCACATCGGCGCGGCCATCGCCCTTGGTCTCACCACGGTTGATGATGATGATCGGCAACTTGCTCCGGCGCGCGTGTTCCAGAAGGCGAATGCCGGAGTTGACGACGAGTGATGAGCCCGCGATGACGAGCACGTCGGCGGCGGAAACGATATCCCGTGCCTCCGTGAACTTGTCTGACGGAACAAACTCACCGAAGAAGACGACGTCGGGCTTCAACGCGCCGCCGCACACCGAGCAGACCGGCACCACGAAGTTGTCGACGTCGGCGATCTCTGCGTCGCCGTCCGGGTTCAACGTCACGGCATCCGGCCTCGACAGCCACGGGTTCTCCGCTTCGATCCGCGCGGCGATACTCGCGCGCGCAAACGTCTGGCCGCAGACGAGGCAACTGACCCGGTCCATCGAACCGTGGAGGTCGACCACGCGCTGGGAACCGGCCCGCACGTGTAATCCGTCGACGTTCTGGGTCACGATACCGGTGACGAGTCCAGCCTCCTCGAGCGTGGCGAGGACCTTGTGCCCAGCATTGGGCCTCGCGGCGTCAAACATGGCCCAGCCCAGGTGGCTGCCGGCCCAGTACCGCTTGCGTGACGCGTCGTTGAGCAGGAATTGTGAGACGGTCATCGGCGTGCGCTTTGGTGCGCCCTCTCCCCGGTAGTCGGGGATTCCGGAATCGGTGCTCATTCCCGCACCGGTGAGGACGGCAAACCGCCGCCCATCGAGGAGCGCGTAGGCTGCATTCAGCCGATCAGTGTCTATCGCTGGTGTTGCGCTTGCGAGCGTTGTCATGTGAACCTCCGAACCTCGCAGATGTCACGATGGTAAACAACTCACGTGTCGGGATTGTTTCGCGACGCACATCCACCGGCCTGTCTCTCTCAAACCCTACGCCACCACCCGAAGGACCACCCGTGCGAATCGTTCCCATCGACAGCCTCGACATCGACGGGCTCGGCGACTACGCCCGCCTCACCGACGTCGCACTCCGCCGAGTGAGCGAACCCGCTGGCGGCCTCTACATCGCCGAGTCGCACAAGGTCATCGCCCGGGCGCTCAACGCGGGTCACACACCCCGCTCGCTGCTTCTTCAGGAGCAGTGGATCCCGGATGTCACGCCGCTGCTTACCGATTTCCCCGATGTCCCGGTCTACGTCGGCGACGCCGCAACCCTCGAGTCGCTGACGGGTTACCACATGCACCGAGGCGCGCTCGCCGCGATGCACCGGCCGCCGCTGCACCCGATGGAAGATGTCATCCGCGATGCCACACGGATCGTCATCCTGGAGGACATCGTCGATCACACCAACGTCGGTGCGATCTTCCGGGCCGTTGCAGGCCTCGGCGCCGACGCCGTTCTCATCACGCCGCGGTGTGCCGACCCGCTCTACCGCCGCAGCGTGAGGGTCAGCATGGGAACCGTCCTCCAGGTGCCGTGGACGCGGATGCCCGAATGGCCTGAAGCGCGCCGGATCCTCGACGAGGCTGGCTTCCATGTCGCCGCCCTCGCCCTCGACGATCGCGCGATCACCCTCGATGACTTCGCCGCCCACCTCCCCGCCAAGATCGCCCTCACGATGGGCGCGGAAGGTGACGGCCTCAGCGCCCAGGCACTCGAGGCAGCAGACTCGACAGTGATCATTCCGATGATGCACGGGGTCGACTCGCTCAACGTCGCCTCGGCAAGTGCGGTGGCGCTGTGGGCGATTCGCGACCAGCGAGCCTCGCCCGGCGCGCCAACCGCCCGCCGATAGACTTCTTGTCCGTGTACCAGTCCCGTCAGCCGCTCTCCGACCGACGGGTGTACCTGCGACGCAGGCTCACCGTCTTCGGTGTCCTCGTTCTCATCCTCGGGATCATCGGTTATCTCGCGTTCGCCGTCCTCCGCCCGCTCCCGGCCACGGCCGCGACGCTCGAACCGACGGATACCATCACCCAGACCGTCACCCAGGTGGCGTGGCCGGCCTACGGAAACGGTGCGATCGGCGCTGTTGGATTCGACGGCATCCTCTCCAGTCACGGCGCTCAGGAGTCGACGCCGATGGCCAGCATCACGAAATCGGTGACCGCCCTCGTCGTGCTCGAGGCGATGCCGCTCGGCGAGGGTGAGTCCGGACCGCAACTTACCCTCACCGAAGACGACCAGCGCATCTACACCGAAGTGATCGCCGAGGGCGGATCGGCGGCACCCGTTGCCGTCGGGTCCGTCTTCACCGAGCGACAGCTGCTCGAGGCAATGATGCTGCCGTCGGCCAACAACTACAGCATCACCCTGGCCAATTGGGCATACGGATCGGTGGATGCCTTCCTCGCGGCGGCCACAGCTTGGCTGGGAGCACACGGCTTCGCCGGCACGCATCTCGCGGACTCCAGCGGCATCAACCAGGACAGCAGATCGACACCGGCCGACCTGGTCAAAATCGGCGAGCTGGTCCTCGCGCACCCGGTTCTTTCCGAGATCGTGTCGCAGCAGTCGGCCGACCTGCCTGTCATCGGACCTGTGACCAACACGAACAAGATCCTCGGCCAGGGGGGAATCATCGGGCTGAAGACCGGGACCACCCGCGTCGCCGGTGCCTGCCTGCTGTTCGCTGCCGAACTCGCTGTCGGTTCAGAGACGGTCACCGTGGTCGGAGTGATCCTCGGGGCGCCCAACCATAAGGAACTCTTCTCGTCGGTGCTCGGTCTCCTCACGACCGTCGAGGCCGGCTTCAGGGAACTTCCCCTCGTCACAGAGGGAGAATCATTCGGGAGTTACACCACACCGTGGGGATCGACATCGGACATCGTCGCCACCGAATCGGCATCCGTTCTGGTGTGGCAGGACGCAACGGTCGCTGTCGACGTTGCCGCGTCGCCTCTGATTTCAGGCGCAGCGGGACTCGATGTCGGTGAAGCTGTCTTCACCGTCGCGGATTCGGTCATCGACGTTCCACTCGAGCTGTCGGATGACCTCGCTGAGGCTGACACCGGCTGGCGAATCACCCATCCGTCAGACTGACGCCACACGTACAACGACACGAGGGCGACCGCACCAGCACCCGGCCTCGCGCTCAGTCTCCGGCAGGAAGCTCACCGTCGCGGAGGAATCTCTCCGCCTGCGGCCTCTTTGCGGTGATGAAGTCTCCGGAGGACTGGTGTCGCAGGCGCCGGAGGACCCACGGCACGAAGAACTGCCGCGCCCAGACGAAGTCCTCGGTGCGCGCCTCCCGCCAGGTTGCCGGCCGTACCGGCTCAGGCTTGAGCGGCTCCAGGTCGTTCGGCACCGCGAGGGAATCAAGCACCATCCTGGCCACGGTGTGGTGGCCGAGCGCGTTGAGGTGCAGCCGGTCACTCGACCACATCCGCGCGTTCTGGATCTCGGTCAGCGCCCACTGGTCGGCCACGATGCAGTCGTACTTCGCCGCGACGCTCCGAATGTTCTCGTTGTAGATCGCCACCTTGCCACGGAGGGTACGCAGCACCGGCGAGAAACCGACGTCGACGCCGGTGAAGAGCACGATGGTGGCGCCATCTCGCGAAAGCCGAGCAACCGCGTCGTCGACTTTCTGTGCGATGACGTCCGGATCGGTTCCCGGCCGAAGTACGTCGTTGCCCCCGGCTGAGATGGTGATCAGGTCAGGGTGGAGGTCAAGGGCCGGATCGATCTGATCCGCGGAGATTTGAGCGATCAGTTTTCCGCGGACAGCGAGGTTGGCATAGGCGAAATCGTCGACACCCTGCGAGAGCACTTCGGCCACGCGGTCCGCCCAGCCCCTGTGGGCTCCCGGCGGCGACGGGTACGGGTCTCCGATGCCCTCGGTAAACGAATCACCGAGAGCCACATAACGCGTCCACGGATGCGGTCGCTCCTGAAAAACAGAAACCTCGTCAGAAGATAATGCGTCCATCGACCCGAGTTTACCCGTCGAAGCATCATTGGTCACGGTCCGTGACGTGCCGCTCGTCGGGTAGATTGGTATCCAGTGAGTACAGAGTTCGAGCCGGTCCCCCCAAAGTCCGAGGCACCAGCAATCCGCGTCGGAACCAGCGCCGCCGAACACCTCTCACCCACCTTCCCCGAACGTGCAGCATGGGGAACCGTCTCCAAGCTTCGCGCCTGGCAAGAAGAGGCGCTCACCGCCTACTTCGTTCACGAACCCCGTGATTTCCTCGCCGCTGCAACGCCCGGCGCCGGGAAGACGACGTTCGCGCTCCGACTCGCCGCCGAGTTGCTCGCCCGCAAAACCGTCGACCGCATCACCGTCGTTGCACCGACCGAACATCTCAAACGGCAGTGGGCGGATGCCGCACACCGCGCCGGCATCCGGCTCGACCCGATGTTCTCGAACGCCGACGGTCGCTACGGAAGCCACTATCACGGCGTCGCCGTCACTTACGCACAGGTCGCCGTCCGCGCCGCGCTGCACAAGGACATCACCGAGTCGCACCGTACCCTCGTGATCCTCGACGAGGTGCACCACGGCGGTGACGCGCTCAGCTGGGGTGACGCGATCCGCGAAGCGTTCGAACCGGCCACCCGTCGCCTCTCGCTGACCGGAACCCCGTTCCGATCAGACACCGCGCCGATCCCGTTCGTCAGCTACCTGCCGGACAAAGACGGCATCCGCACCTCGCTTACCGACTACAACTACGGCTACGGTCGCGCACTGGCCGACGGCGTCGTCCGACCGGTCATGTTCATGGTCTATGCCGGACACATGCGCTGGCGCACCAACGCCGGCGACGAGATGGAAGCCAGGCTCGGCGAGGGCAACACCAAGGACATCACCTCGCAGGCCTGGCGCACAGCGCTCGATCCGGCAGGGGAGTGGATTCCGCAGGTGCTGCAGGCTGCCGACCGGCGCCTCAGCGAGGTGCGTCACGGTATTCCGGATGCCGGTGGCCTGGTCATCGCGACCGACCAGACGGCGGCGCGCGCGTACGCGAAAATTCTGCACGGCATCACCGGGGAACCGCCGACCGTCGTTCTGAGCGATGAGAAGGAAGCGTCCGACCGTATCGACGAGTTCTCGGCCGGGACGAGCCGGTGGATGGTCGCGGTCCGCATGGTTTCTGAAGGCGTCGACGTGCCACGGCTCGCCGTCGGCGTGTACGCGACGAGTGCATCGACACCCCTGTTCTTCGCCCAGGCCATCGGGCGGTTCGTGCGGGCTCGGCGTCGTGGTGAAACGGCATCCGTTTTTCTCCCCGATGTTCCCAACCTGATGAACCTCGCGAGCGCTCTCGAACTCGAGCGCGACCACGCGCTCGACCGGAAGAGTGACGGCAGCGGCGAGGGGGACATGTGGAACCCGGAAGACGCGATGGTCGCAGAGGCCAACCGCGAATCCAAGGGTTCCGATTCGCTCGGTGAGGAGTTCCGGTACGAGGCAATGTCGTCGTCGGCGAACTTCGACCGTGTCGTTTACGACGGGGACGAATTCGGCCAGTGGGCGGAGCCAGGCACTGAGGAAGAGCTTGACTTCATCGGCCTTCCCGGTCTCCTGGAACCCGAGCAGGTGCACGAGCTCCTGACGCAGCGTCAGGCTCGGCAGGCGAAGCGTCACTCGACCCGCAGCGAGGCTCCTCAGGCGACGGCAGCAGACAAGTCGACGGATGTCCCGCCGCCGCTCTACCGGACGCTCAAGGAGCAGCGCAGCCTCCTCAACAGCCTCGTTGGGCTGTATGCGAAGTCCACGAACCAGGGCCACGGGCTCGTTCACGCCGAGCTTCGGCGGATGTGCGGCGGACCTGCCGTCCAACAGGCCAGCGTGACGCAGCTGCAGTCACGCATCGAGCTCCTGCGCAAGCGGTTGAACGGTAAGCGCTGACCCGGCCGACCGGCGATGTTCATCGTCTACTCGAACGCATCGTCCACCCACTGGACGGGTAGCACCTCAGAACGACTTTCCGCTATCAGGGCAGGACTTCGGGTATCAGGGCAGGACGTCGGGCTGACTGTCGGCGATCTGGGTGAGCGCAGCGAGGTGCCCCTCGAGCGCACTCCGTCCCTCGGCCGTGAGAGCTACCCAGGTGAGCCTGCGGGCATCGGTTCGAGCCGCTGAGCTCTCCTTCCGCACAGTGACGAGTCGCCCTTCGCTGAGAACCTTGAGGTTCTTCGACAGATTCGCATCGTTCAGCCCGAGGGTGTCTCGGATCACGGCGAACTCCAGTTCGGACGTTCGCCGCATCAGCGCGCAGATACGCAACCGCACCGGTGAATGGATGACATCGTTGAACTCAGCGGCTACGGGTTCACTCATGAGCGTGCGTGGGTCCGTGCAGCAATCTCGCGGCGGAGAGCGTCGTCGTAGCGTCGCCCAAGAACGACCGTAACGATGAACGCCAGTACAGCCGGTACCATCACCCACGACAGCGCGATACCGGCCAACTTGAGTGCAACACCTGAAAGCATCGCCGCTACCAGAACCCCGAGCGTCATCAACAGCAGACGCCGACCGCGGGGACCTGCCGGCTGACTGACCGACACGCCATAACGGCGACTGTAAACCGTCGTGAGCACAGGCAGTGCGACAATCCCGAGCACGATAGCCACGCTCATTGCGGCTGTCGGCATCGCCTGCGAGGCCACAAACAGCGCCACAATCGCTCCGAGTGCAACGTGGTACCACCAGGGCGTCACCACACGCTCAGCGAGCCGAGACCCGTCAACGTCGAGGAGTGACAGGACATCGCGCGCTTCTGCGGACGTAGGGACGACTGGACGGCCAGGGGGATCTATCCCGGAGAAGTCATTTTCCATATTGGCAACTATATCTGACTTGCGCATATGGAAAGCAACTTTCAGCCGTTAATCGCCGACGGCCGCGACGGCCGCGACGGCCTCGATCTCAACAAGCTGCTGGTCATATCCCAGGACAGTCACGCCGAAGAGCATGGTTGGCGCATCGTGATCGCCAAACGCATCACGGACCACACTCCAGGCGGCCACGAGATCGGCCTGCCGCTTCTCGTTGAGCGGGAACGACCGGTGACAATGCCCGCATATTACGGGCTGCTCACTCCGAGCGCTTAAAAGCGAAAAGCCGGATCCAATGGACCCGGCTTTTCTACTGTCTCAACACAGTTCTTCACAATGTGCGCGAAGGGGGACTTGAACCCCCACGCCCGTAAGGGCACTAGCACCTCAAGCTAGCGCGTCTGCCATTTCCGCCACCCGCGCATTGTTTTGTTTCTGTTTCTGGCCGGTTACCGAAGCACCCTGCCGAGAGAAAACTTTAGCACGGTTTTCGGGACGCAATGAACACACACCGTGTGTGCCTGCACCGATAGCGTTGTGGCATGGATTTCGACGCGCAATCGCCAATCGCTGCACAGGCTCCCATCGACGCTGAGCTCGACGAGACCGTGCGACTGGCCAGGGACCTCATTCGCATGGACACCACCAACTACGGCGGGGGGAAGTCCAATGGAGAGACGATTGCCGCCGAATACGTCGCGGAGTACCTGCGGGAACTCGGTCTCGAGCCGGAACTGATCGACTCAGATCCCGGACGCACAAGCGTCGTCGCCCGGGTCGCTGGACGCGACAGCTCGAAGGGCGCACTCGTTGTTCACGGCCACCTCGACGTCGTCCCCGCTGACCCGCGCAACTGGAGCGTCGACCCCTTCGGCGGTGTCATCCGTGACGGGATGCTGTGGGGCAGGGGAGCGGTCGACATGAAGAACATGGATGCCATGATCCTCACCGCGGTTGCCGACATCCTGCGGGCTGGCGAACGCCCGGCGCGTGACCTCATCCTGGCGTTCTTCGCCGACGAGGAAAACGGCGGAGTGCTCGGCTCACACCACCTCGTCTCGACCCGGCCCGACCTGTTCGAAGGCGCAACCGAGGCCATCAGCGAAGTGGGCGGATACTCAATCACGCTCGGCGGCAAGCGGGCATACCTCGTTCAGACCGGAGAAAAGGCGCTGCTGTGGGTCAAGCTCATCGCCAGGGGCCCGGCGGCTCACGGCTCGCGCGTCGTCCGGGAGAACGCCATCACACGCCTCGCCGAAGCCGTCGCTGCCGTCGGCAGGCAGGAGTGGCCCATCAGGCTCACCGACACAACCACGGCACTCCTCGACGAAGTAGCTCGCATCCTCGGCGTCGACCCGCAAACGCTCGGCCCGGACGAACTTGCCCTCGCGACCGGAACGGCATCCGGCTTCATCCAGGCGTCCCTCCGCACCACCACGAATCCCACCGTGCTGACGGCCGGATACAAGCACAACGTCGTTCCGGACACCGCAGAGGCGCTCGTCGACATCCGTTCACTGCCCGGTGAGGAAGACGCTGTCCTCGCCGCGGTGCAGGAACTCGTCGGACCCGATATCGAGATCGAGGTGATGCACCGGGATGTCGGCCTCGAGAACGAGTTTGCCGGCCCGCTGATCGACGCCATGATCGAAACGCTCAGAATCCACGACCCCGGCGCTGAGGTGCTGCCCTACCTCCTGCCAGCGGGTACCGACAATAAGGCGCTGTCAATGCTCGGCATCACCGGATACGGCTTCGCTCCGCTGCTGCTGCCGCCCGAGCTGGATTTCCCGGCCATGTTCCACGGTGTTGACGAGCGCGTCCCTCTCGACGCATTAGTCTTTGGCAGGCGGGTTTTGACCGACCTGCTTCGCACTTACTGACGAACAGCAAGGATTCCGTGGATATTCTCAACGCCATAATTCTGGGTCTCGTGCAGGGACTCACCGAATTCCTCCCGGTGTCGTCGAGCGCTCACCTGCGCATCGTCGGCGAGTTCCTCGGGGCGGGCGGCGACCCCGGCGCCCGCTTCACCGCCATCACCCAGATCGGCACGGAACTGGCTGTCGTCATCCTGTTCTGGAAAGACATCGTGCGCATCATCGGTGCCTGGTGCCGTGCGCTGGTGGGAAAGATCCCGCGCAACGATCCTGATGCCCGCATGGGCTGGCTCATCATCATCGGCTCGGTACCGATCGTTGTTCTCGGTCTGCTGTTCCAGGATCAGATCGAGACCACACTGCGGTCGCTGTGGTTCACGGCATCCATGCTCATCGGCTTCGGCATCCTTCTCGGAATCGCCGACTGGATCGGCCGGAAGAACCTCAAGCTCGAGAACCTCGGTTACCGCGACGGCATCATCTTCGGACTGGCCCAGGCCCTCGCGCTCATCCCCGGGGTGTCGCGCTCGGGTGGAACGATCACCGCGGGGCTCTTCCTCGGTTACGAACGGGCCGCTGCCGCAAGATACGCGTTCCTCCTCGCCATTCCCGCCGTACTCGGCAGCGGCTTCTTCCAGATCTACAAGTCGATCGCCGACCCGTGCGTCGAAGGCGCGACCGACTGCATCCCGGAGATTTACGGCCCGGGCGAGACCCTGATCGCGACGGTCATCGCGTTCATCGTCGCCATCTTCGTCATCAAGTTCTTCATGAGCTACATCTCGAAGCGCAGCTTCATGCCCTTCGTGATCTACCGCATCCTGCTCGGTGTCGTGATCTTCATCCTGCTCGGCACCGGTGTCCTCACCGCGTAGCCGCGCAGCTTAGGCTGGACAAGTGAAGGCATGGAATAGACCGCTCGTCCCGACTCTCCCCGGCAACTCGCTTCCGCCGTGTCTGTTCGACACAGCCACCGGCGGCATGATCGAGGCACACACGGGCGAGATCGCGCGGTTGTACGTCTGCGGAATTACGCCGTACGACGCGACCCACATGGGACACGCTGCGACCTACCTTGCCTACGACACTCTGCAGAGGGTCTGGCTCGACGGCGGCCTCGAGGTCCACTACGCCCAAAACGTCACCGACATCGACGACCCCCTGCTCGAACGCGCGGCAGCCACGGGAGTCGATTGGCGAGACCTCGCCGAAAGCCAGGTCGAACTGTTCCGGGGCGATATGCAGGCCCTCAGCATCCTCCCGCCCGAAAACTACGTCGCCGTCACCGAGGTGCTCGACGAAATAGCGGAGGCGGTCAGGCGGCTTGTGGCCGCAGGAGCGGCGTACTCCGTGCCGACCCCGGACTCAACAGTCGGTGACGACATTTACTTCGACAGTGCCGCAGCGGCGAAACTCGGCCCGTGGAAGCTCGGCGACGTCAGCAATTACGACGCCAAAACCATGATGAAGTACTTCGCCGAGCGCGGGGGAGATCCGGACCGCGCGGGTAAGCGCGACAGCCTCGACCCGCTCCTGTGGCGGGCCGCACGCGAGTCAGAGCCGAGCTGGCCGTCGAGTGTCGGTCGAGGCCGGCCCGGGTGGCACATCGAGTGCTCGGTCATTGCGCTGATGGAGCTCGGCACCGACTTCACGGTGCAGGGCGGCGGCGGCGACCTCGTCTTTCCGCACCATGAACTCAGCGCCGGCCACGCGTCAGCGCTCAGCGGCCATCCGCTGGCCCGGGTCTACAGCCACGCCGGCCTCGTCGCCTTCGAGGGCGAGAAGATGTCGAAGTCGCTCGGGAACCTCGTGCTCATCTCCCGCCTGCTCGAATCTGGCGTCGACGCGCGCTCCATTCGGCTGGCGATCCTCGCACACCACTACCGCTCGGACTGGGAGTGGACCGACCGCCTGCTCGTCGATGCAGCGGAGAGGCTCAGCCTCTGGCAGAGCGCCTTCACCCCAACGAGCGACAGCGGCGCTGCGGTGAGCGCGGACGCCGTCGATTCGCACACTGTGCTCTCGGCGCTTCGTTCGGCCCTCCAGCTCGACCTGGACACGCCTGCCGCGCTCCGGGTGATCGATGACGCAGCGACGAGCGGTGTGACCGACCCCGAGCTCATTCACCGCGCCGTTCACGCGCTGCTCGGCGTCGAACTCTAACCTCGAACGGGACGGCTGAATCACAGCGAGAGACTGTGAGGCGGAAGCTGTGAGGCGGAGAAGCTCAGCCGCGCGCTGGGGGCTCGTTGCGGCCGTCGCCCTTGCCGTCACCTGAGCGGCGCAAGTAGCGTTCGAACTCCTTGGCGATGGCCTCACCACTGGCCTCAGGAGATTCGACGGTGTCGCGCGCCTGTTCCAGCTGCGCGATGTAGGCGGCCATGTCCTCGTCGTCGCCGGCCAGCGCGTTGATGCCGTTCTCCCACTCGCCGGATTCCTCGACCAGGTCGCCGCGCGGGATCACGACGTCGACGATCTCTTCGAGCTTGTCGATCAGGGCGAGCACCGCCTTCGGCGATGGCGCGTTGTGCACATAGTGGGGGACCGACGCCCAAATCGAGAGGGTGGAGATTCCCGCCTGCTCGGCCGCCTCGGCGAGCACGCTGAGAATCCCGACTGGTCCTTCATAGCTGCTGCGTTCCAGCTGAAGCTCACCGCGCATCTCGTCATTCTCGCTCGAGGCGAAAATGGAGATCGGGCGGGTGTGAGGAACATCGGCCAGCATGGCGCCGAGAAAGACGATCGTCGAGATGTCGTGGGTGAGTGCCGCGTCGATGATCTCCGCGGTGAACGCCTTCCAGCTTCGGGACGGCTCGCTGCCGACGAGGAGGAAGATGTTGCCGCCGTTCGAGCCACTGACACTGAGGTCCGCATCGTCGGCGAGCGGCGCGGGGGCGTCGGTGTCCGCTGCCGGGGCGCTTGGGCCGTAGAGAGTTGCCGTTGGCCAGGTGATCCGGCGTTTACCGTCGTCATCGACGGCGATCACGGGCCGGTTGAACTGGTAGTCGTAGTAGAGCTCGGGGTCAATCTCGAAGATCGCCGAGACGTCGAGCTGCTCCTGCAACACACGGACAGCGCCCGTGGCTGCTTCACCAGCGTCGTTCCAGCCCTCAAAGGCGACGACGAGCAACCGACCACTCAGCACTAGTTCCCCATTCCACGGGTTTCCCCGACGCAGTATCGGCGGGCTCTCGCCTGCACTGGTTCCAGAATAGGCGCTCTCCGGCAACAGGTAGCATTGAAACTCGTGACTACACAGCTACCCGCCGCTGTCCTCTGGGACATGGACGGCACCATCGTCGACACCGAGCCTTACTGGATCTCCGCCGAAACCGACCTCGTTGAGTCGTTCGGCCACACCTGGACCTACGAAGACGCGATGACCCTCGTCGGTGCCGGTTTGTGGGAATCCGCGAAGGTGTTCCAGGACCACGGGGTCGAGATGACCGCAGACGACATCGTCAACCACCTCACCAGCCGGGTGCAGGAACGACTCGAGAAAGACGGCGTTCCGTTCCGCCCAGGAGCACGCGAACTCCTCGAAGAACTCAGATCCCTCGGCGTCAAAACGGCACTCGTCACCATGTCAATCCGCAGGATGGCCGAACAGGTTGTAACTCACATCCCATTCGACGCGTTCGACGTCCTCGTCACCGGTGACGAAGTCGAAAACCCGAAACCGCACCCGGAGCCGTACCTCACCGCTGCCAGGCTGCTCGGCGTCGACATCGCCGACTGCATTGCCATTGAGGACTCACGCGCCGGACTGGCATCCGCCGTCGCCGCCGGCAGCATTGCCGTCGCCGTCCCGCACGCCGTTTCGATAGCCCCATCCGACTCTCACACCACCTGGCCGACACTCGCAGGCAGGACAAGCGTCGATCTCGCCGCCCTCGTTGCCGCTCGCGCTACCGAAGGACTTTCCCGATGACCGATACATCCGCCACCCAGCCGGGCGCTACACCGACGACCGACGAGCGACCGCAGAACTCCGGGCCGTTCCGGATCGGTGACCGGGTACAGCTCACCGGCCCGAAGGGCAAACGCAACACCATCACGCTCGAACCGGGCAAGGAGTTCCACACCCATCGCGGAATCGTCAGCCACGACACGATCATCGGGCTGCCGGACGGATCGGTCATCACGACCACTGACGGCATCGAGTACCTCGCCCTGCGCCCGCTCCTCGTCGACTTCGTCATGTCGATGCCGCGAGGCGCCGCGATCATCTACCCGAAGGATGCCGCCCAGATCGTCGGGCTCGCAGACATCTTCCCCGGTGCAACAGTCGTCGAGGCCGGTGTGGGTTCGGGTGCCCTCTCGCTCTGGATCCTCAGGGCCATCGGTCCGACGGGCAGGCTCGAGTCGTTCGAGCGACGTGATGAATTCGCGGATGTCGCGCGCGGCAACGTCGCCACCTTCTTTGGCTATGACCCCGAAAACTGGAGGGTCTCCGTCGGCGACCTCACCGAGACCCTGCCGACCACCATGGAGCCGGACTCGGTCGACCGCGTCGTCCTCGACATGCTCGCGCCGTGGGAGTGCATCGACGCGTGCGCAGACGCGATGAAGCCGGGTGGAGTCATCCTCTGCTACGTCGCGACCGTGACCCAGCTGTCGCGTGTCGCCGAGGCCATCCGGGCCACGGGACGCTTCACCAACCCTGACTCGAGCGAGACCATCGTCCGTGGCTGGCACGTCGAGGGACTCGCCGTGCGACCTGACCACAGGATGATCGGCCACACCGGCTTCCTCATCACCGCGAGAAAGCTCGCGGACGGAACAATTCTTCCCGAGCTCAAGCGCAGGCCGAGCAAGTCCGACTTCAGCGATGACGACGTCGAACAGTGGACGCCGGGCGCTCTCGGCGAGCGGAACGTCAGCGCCAAGATCCTGCGCAAGCGGGTCAGAAGCGTGGCCAACTCCGCCGAGCTCTCGAAGGCCAGGGGCCTTGGACCAGCCGCTGAGGCACCGGTGGGGGACTCCGGAGAATCCGCCGTCAGCGAGGGCTCCGCCGACTTCGCCACGGCCATCGCACCCGACACGAACGCGCCGGACACTGCAAACTCCGAGCCTGGAGAAACGCCGCGTGGCTAAGATGGCCCGGGCGACAGGTGAGAGCGACGCCACACAGGGGACACCAACACGAGTGGTTCCCATCGAGAACTCCCGAGTACGAAAACGAGGCACCGTGCAGAAGGCACCCGCATTGCTCCTGACCGCAGGCGTCGTCCTGGCCACCCTCACGGGGTGCGCACCCGCAACGGGAAACGACTGCGACTCACCGGTCTCCTCCGGTGACGCGTCCACCCTCGTCGATGCGACCGGAGCACTCGGTTCGCTGAAGGAAGTTGATTTCCCCACTCCGCTGAAGACGGACACCACCCAGGTCTCCACGCTCATCGAGGGTGACGGTGCGCAAATCACCGACGACCAGCTCGTCGAGATGAGCTTCGCCTTCTACAACGGCACGACAGGAGCGCCCGTCGAAGAAGGCGCGTACTCCGAGGCCGGCATCTACCTGCCATCGCAGCTCCTGCCGGGAATGGCCGATAGCATCGCCTGCTCGACCGTCGGTTCGCGGATCGCCGCCGTCATGACCCCCGCCGATGCATTCGGCGAGGAAGGCAGCGCCCAGCTCGGAGTTGAGTCGAACGACGCCGTCATCATGGTCGCGGACATCACTGACGCATTCCTCGCCAAGGCGGACGGCACACCAACCCCGGTGTTCGAATCCGGCTTCCCCAGTGTTGTCACCGCAGCGGACGGCACCCCGGGAATCACTGTCCCGAAATCAGAGGCTCCCACCGAGCTCAAGGTCGCGACGCTGAAGACCGGAAACGGTGACAAGGTCTCCGCTGATGACCGCGTCGTCGTTCACTACACCGGCGCGCTCTGGGATGACAACAGCATCTTCGACACGTCATGGGACGACGAGACACCGGCCGTCTTCAGCCTCGACGGCATCGTCCCCGGTCTCGCGACAGCCCTCGAAGGAAAGACCGTCGGTTCGCAGATCATCGCCGTCATCCCGGCCGAACTCGCCTATGGTGAGCAGGGCTCGGCAACGATCCCTGCCGGATCGACGCTCGTTTTCGTCGTCGACATCCTCGGCACCGTCAACTGATCGACCGCTTTGCCGGCGGACCCGCGCCCCTCGGCCTGGGTCCGCCGGATTCCGGTTCATCGCGCAACTATGATGATGCTGTGCAAGAACCCCATGCTGCAGCGCCAGTGCCCGTCGAGGAACGGCTCTTCAGCCTCGTTCTGGCCCTCCTCGCGACCGAACAGGGACTGACCAAGTCCGAGATCCTGTCGACCGTGCAGGGATACCGGCAGCGATACTCCGCGTTCGGCGACAACGCGAGCCTCGACCGCCAGTTCGAACGCGACAAAGACGACATCCGCGAACTTGGCATCCCGCTCGAGACGATCGAGACGCCGGGCGATCCCGGCAACAACCAGTCGCTGCGCTACCGGATCCCCAAGGGGGAGTACGACCTGCCCAGCGACATCACGTTCTCGCCGACCGAGATCGCCATGCTGTCTCTCGCCGCGACCGTGTGGCAGCAGGGGTCGCTCTCGGCCGAGTCCCAGCGGGCGCTGCTCAAGCTCAACTCCCTCGGCATCGAGTCGGACGAGCCGGTCATCGGATACGCGCCGAGGGTGCGGATCCGGGAGAGCTCATTTGATCCGCTGCGTCTCGCGCTCGAAAAGCACGCTGTTGTGACCTTCCCCTATCTCAAACCCGGAGAGGCGAGCCCACGGACACGCACCGTCGCCCCTCTCGCCCTGGTCCAGCACCATGGCCGCTGGCACCTGTCCGCAGAGGACATGGAGGTGAACGAAGGTAGAACCTTCCTGCTGAGTCGCATCGTCGGGCCGGTCATCACGACCAGCAAGACCTGGCTTCCGCCAGAAACCACGGGCCATGCGGAACGCTCCCTTCGCGCCCTCGACGCCCTCTGGGAGTCCCAGGTCGCCGTTGTCAGTGTTGAACCGGGAACGGATGCCGCCACTCGGCTCTCGAAACGTGCCGAACCGACATCCGACACGAACCCCACTGAACTCCGGTTGCACTACACGGATGTCGATGTGCTCGCGGACGAGCTCGCCAGTTACGGGCCCGAAGTACTCGTGCTGAGTCCGGAACGCCTCCGCACCGCGGTACTCGCGCGGCACATCACCACCAGGGACAGGCACCTCGACGCACCAGCGGACGGACTTGACAATGGCTAGTTCCACACCACACGGGCGGGACAAGCTCGCCTTCCTGCTCGCGTTCGTGCCGTACCTCATGGACAAGGGCCAGGTCTCCGTCCAGGAGGCAGCCCGACGGTTCGGTGTGTCCGAGACTCAGATCCGTGATTCGGTCAACCTGATCGCGGTCTCCGGTGTACCGGGTGAGACAAGCTCGTACCAGCACGAAGACCTCTTCGACATCGACTGGGACCTGCTCGACGAGCGTGATGAGATCGCCATCACCCACCTCGTCGCGATCGACGACTCTCCGCGTTTCTCTGCTCGCGAGGCGGCTGCCCTCATCGCCGGGCTCCAGTACCTGTCGTCGCTCCCCGAGCAGGCCGACAGGGGAGTCCTGGTCTCACTCCTGGCCAAGCTGTCGAGGGGTGCATCCGGAACGCCGAGTGAAGTCGCTGTCGGTTCATCCGAGGTCGATGAGTACCTCAGCATTATTCGGGATGCCGTCAGCGCAGGAGTCAGGATCGAGTTCGATTACCTCAACTCGCGTGGCGAACTTGAACGACGAGCGGTCGATCCACTGCGGATCGAGTCGCTCGACCAGGACTGGTACCTGAGGGGATGGGACCACGGTCGCGACGCTGCCCGCACGTTCCGTCTCGACCGGATGAGCACGCTCGTCGCGACGAGCGTGCCGATCAGCCGCAGGGCCGACGACGTTCCCCTCGGTGACCGGCTCTTCGAACCGAGCGATACCGACCTGAGCGTCGTCGTCGAGCTCGACAGCAACGCGCTCCCACTGATCTCCGACTACCTCACCGCTGAACCCGGGAAGCCCAAGGGTGAAGGTCCCACGAGGGTCACCCTTCACCTCGCACACACCCACGGGCTCAAGAGACTGGTAGCGGGCCTCGCGGGCGTCGTTACCGTGGTCGAGCCAGCCTCGGCTCGGGCGCGCGTCGCGGACTGGGCGCAGGCCGCAATCGACAGATATGCGGAAAGCGATCTGTCCAGTCGCCTGCCAGAAAGCCCGCGATAGCGTTGAACCACGCTAAACTTCTGCCTAACGGCACCAATCAAAGGATGGATCATGTTAGGTAACCTCACCGGCTGGCACCTGCTCATCATTGTGTTCCTCGTGCTCCTCCTCTTTGGCGCACCGAAGCTCCCTGGCCTCGCCAAGAGCCTCGGACAGTCCATGAAGATCTTCAAGAACGAGATCAAGAGCGACAAGCCCGAAACCACAACCCCGGTCGACCCGACAGTTCCCGTTGCGCCGACGACGACGTCAGCGACGGCCACCCCGGTCTACCCGACAGAGACGGCCCCGCCGGCATACCCCACTGAGACCGCCACATCCAGCGCGCCAGAGACACACACGAAACCGTAAGGTCAGTGACTCAGGGAACCACCGGGCGAAAAAGCGCTCAGCGCTCCAGGGGAAAGAACGCCGAAGGCCGGATGTCGCTCGGCGAGCATCTGGTCGAACTGCGGAAACGCCTCTTCATCATCGCCGCCGGTGTTGTGATCGCAATGATCGGCGGGTTCGTCCTGTCCGAATGGGCGATCAGGATGATGGCCGCCCCGATCACCGAGATTGCCGTTGAACGCGGCCAGGCGCTCCTCAACTTCGATGCCGTCACCGGTGCGTTCGACCTCAGGATGAAGGTTGCTCTCACCCTCGGCATCGTGATTTCAAGCCCGATCTGGCTGTATCAGATCTGGGCGTTCCTGGTCCCGGGTCTCACCCGGAAAGAGATCGGCTACGCGCTCGGGTTCCTGCTGAGCGCAGTGCCGTTGTTCCTTGCAGGGTGCGCGGCCGGCTGGCTCATCATGCCCCACATCGTTGAGCTGATGGTCGGCTTCACTCCGGCGGAAGCCTCCAACTTCTTCAACGCCGGGATCTACTTCGACTTCGTGTTGAAGCTGCTGCTCGCCATCGGTATCGCTTTCGTCGTGCCCGTCTTCCTCGTCCTGCTCAACTTCGTCGGCGTCCTCAGCGCGGCGACCATCATCAAGTCCTGGCGGATTGCGGTGCTCGTGATCGCCGTGTTCTGTGCGATCTCCACACCAGCGGCCGACGTGATCTCGATGTTCCTGCTCGCCATCCCCATGATCATCCTGTACTTCGCCGCGTATGGAGTCGCATACGTGCACGACCGTCGCGCCGCGAAGCGGCAGGCCGTCCTCGACGCAGAATTGGCCCTGTGACCACCGCAGACCTCAGCCCCGCGGAGCGCTACGCAGCCTCCCGACGGAAAACCCCTCTTCTCGATGCCTTCCGTGAGAAGCAGCACTTCGACCTCGACCCGTTCCAGATCGAGGCCTGCGCGAGTATCGAGGCGGGCAACAGCGTTCTCGTCGCGGCGCCAACCGGAGCCGGCAAAACGATCATCGCCGAGTTCGCGATCTACGCTGCAATGCAGAGCCCACGGCGGAAAGTGTTCTACACGGCGCCGATGAAAGCGCTGAGCAACCAGAAGTTCGGCGAACTGGTCGCCGAGTACGGTGCCGATTCGGTCGGCCTCCTCACCGGTGACACGAATATCAACGCGCACGCGCGGGTCGTCGTCATGACGACCGAGGTGCTCAGGAACATGCTCTACGCAAACTCCGATCTCCTCACCGACCTTGCCTACGTCGTCATGGACGAGGTGCACTATCTCGCCGACAGGTTCCGCGGGGCAGTGTGGGAAGAGGTCATCATCCACCTTCCCGAAGAGGTCCGGATGGTGTCCCTGAGCGCGACGGTGTCCAATGCCGAGGAATTCGGCGACTGGCTCCAGGCTGTGCGCGGCCACACCGAGGTGATCGTGTCAGAGGAGCGGCCGGTCCCACTCGACCAGCACGTCCTCATGCGCGGCAAGCTCATCGACCTGTTTGCGGCGCCGTCGCTCGCTGACACATCCCAGGTCAATCCCGAACTCGTCCGCATGGCGCAGTTCGGCGGACGCAACCCCGGCACCAGGCAGCACAACGACGTTTCCAGGTACAACGCCAAGGGCGGACGCCGCCCGGCCCAGCGCGTCGACCGGGGTGACGTCATCCGCCTGCTCGACGAGCACCACCTGTTGCCCGCCATCTTCTTCATCTTCAGCCGGGTCGGGTGCGACCAGGCCGTCGCACAGGTCCTGCGGTCGGGCATCCGGCTCACGGAAGTCCACGAGCGTGACGAGATCCGGGCAATCGTCGAGGAGCGCTGCTCCCAGCTCCCGGATGAAGACCTCGCGGTTCTCGGCTACTGGGAGTGGCTCGAAGGACTCGAGCGTGGCGTCGCTGCCCACCACGCCGGCATGCTGCCCGCCTTCAAGGAGGTCGTCGAAGAGCTCTTTCGGAAGAAGCTCGTCAAGGCGGTCTTCGCCACAGAGACACTCGCGCTCGGGATCAACATGCCCGCGCGGACCGTTGTGCTCGAGAAGCTGGAGAAGTTCAACGGCGAGGCGAGAGTGCCGATCACTCCGGGGGAGTACACCCAGCTCACCGGCCGCGCCGGCCGCCGCGGCATCGACGTCGAGGGACACGCCGTCGTCGCCTGGCAGGATGGCCTCCACCCCCAGTCGGTCGCCTCCCTTGCATCCCGCCGAAGCTATCCGCTCAACTCGAGCTTCAAACCGACGTACAACATGGCGGTGAACCTGATCGACCAGTTCGGCCGGGAACGCACCAGGGCGATCCTCGAGTCGTCGTTCGCGCAGTTCCAGGCCGACCGGGCCGTCGTCGGAATCGCACGTAAGGTGCGTGAGCAGGAAGCATCACTCGCCAAGTACGCCGAGTCGATGACCTGCCACCTCGGCGACTTCCGCGAGTACGCCTCGATGAGACGTGAACTCACCGACCTTGAGCGGGAGTCCGCGCAGGCGGAGCACGGGTCGCGCGCGACGCGGGAGAAGCGCCAGCGCAGGGCCAACGGGCTGCGCAAGCGGCTCTCGGCTCACCCGTGCCACAGCTGTCCCGATCGGGAGCAGCACGCCAGGTGGGCGGAACGGTACTTCAAGCTGAAGAAGCAGACCGACCAGCTCACGCGGCAGATCGCGACGCGCACCGGCGCTGTTGCGAAGATCTTCGACCGGGTCACCGACGTACTGGTCGAGTACGAATACCTCGTTCCTGGCGAGGGCGGTCAGCTCGAACTGAGTGCCGCCGGCCGGACCCTCAAACGGATCTACGGCGAACGAGACCTGCTGGTCGCCGAGGCCCTGCACCGCAATCTCTGGAATGACCTCGACCCCGCGAGCCTCGCCGCAATGGCCAGTTGCATCGTGTTCGAACCGCGCCGTGACGAGGGGCAGGTGCCCGAACGCTTCCTCCCGCGTGGTGCGTTCCGCGTCGCGCTCGACAAGACCCAGGACCTCTGGGCCCGCCTCGACGACGCCGAACAGGACCACAGGCTTCCAGGAAGCGAACCGCTGGCTACCGGTCTCGCCATCGCCATGCACAAGTGGGCCCGCGGGTCGACGCTCAATTCGGTGCTTCTCGACGCCGATATGGCAGCGGGTGACTTCGTCCGCTGGACCAAGCAGACGATCGACCTGCTTGACCAGTTGTCGATGGTTGCCGACGGGGGAGTGGGCCGCAATGCCCGCAAGGCGCTGGATGCCATTCGGCGCGGTATCGTCGCATACAGCTCAGTGTGAGCTTTCGGGGCCAGCGACAACCTAGGCTGGGGGAGTGACCCGCCCGACCCGACCGCTCCTGCCCCTCACCGCCGCCATCCTGTTGGCCGCGGCGTCCGGCCCGGTCCTCGACGCCGGTTTTCCCGACAAGGGAATCTGGCCGCTCGCGTTTGTCGGGGCTGCGATTTTTCTCGTCTGTCTGATCGGCCGCAGCGTCGGCGGAGCGCTTCTGGTTGGATTCATCGGCAGCGTCTCCTTCTACCTCGTGCATGTGTCGTGGGTCTCCCTGTACCTCGGACCGGTGCCGTGGATCGCTCTCTCGGTGCTCGAGTCCATTTTCTTCGCCGTCGGTGCTGTCCTCATCACACTCGCGTTCCGCTGGATCCCTCGGGTCTGGAACAACAGGTTCGGCAGGCTCGCCCTTCTCCCGGTCGTCGTGGCCGGCCTGTGGACCGCCCGTGAGGCACTCGTCAGCACCTGGCCGTACGGCGGTTTTGCGTGGGGCAGGATGGCACTGAGCCAGTCCGAAAGCCCGTTCGCACCGCTCGTCGCCTGGGTCGGGCTGAGCGGTCTGAGCTTTCTCATGGTCTGGCTCATCGTTCTCACGATCCAGGTTGTCCGTGAGCCAGATGCCCTCACCACGTTCACACGGATCGCCGTCCCCGCTGCCGCCATCGCCGCGGTCCTTGCCGTCCCGGCTGTCCCGTTCGTGCAGAGCGGAGAGGCAACGATAGCCGCCGTTCAGGGCAACGCCAAGGCCGGATACTTCGACGACCGCGAGCCGGGCGATATCCTCGCCGCGCAGGCATCCGCGACGCTCGATGTTGTCGGCACCGAGGTGGACATGGTTGTCTGGCCGGAGAACGGGTCAGACCTCAACCCCCTCACCGACCCGCAGGCCGCCGGCGTCCTTGACTACCTGGCGTCACAGGTCGGAGCGCCGATCCTGACCGGAACGGTTACCGAACGTGACGGCGAATACTTCAACACCTCCCTGCTGTGGGTCGCCGGCACCGGCGCTCTTGACTACTACGACAAGCGTCACCCGGTACCCTTCGGCGAGTACGTGCCTGACCGCGAGTTCTGGGAGCCGTTTGCGCCTGACCTGATCGGGCTTGTTGCCCGGGAGTACACACCGGGAACCCGCGACAACATCTTCAACGTGAACGGCGTGATCGCGGGTATCTCGATTTGCTTCGACATCGTCGACGACGCCCTGACCCGTGAAGCGGTGGACCGGGGCGCCCAGGTTATCATCGCGCAAACCAACAACGCGGACTTCGGGCGGACCGATGAGAACCAGCAGCAACTGGCGATCGCGCGGCTCCGTGCGATCGAGTCGTCACGAAGCGTCGTCAACATCTCCACGGTGGGGACGAGTCAGATGATCGCGCCCGACGGGAAGACCCTGGCCGAGATCCCTGCCTATGAGCCCGGTGCCATGGTCGAGACGGTTCCGACGTCAAACGCCAGGACTCCCGCCATGCTGTACGGTGCACAGATCGAGGCTGCCGTCTCGTTGTTCGGTCTCGGTGCGCTCATCGTCGCTGGGCTCAGCCGTCCGCGCCAGAACCGATCGCCAGTCACCCCGACTCCAACCCCCAGGCGGACCGCAAACCGACAGCCGGCGTGACGTAACGCCCCGCGTGATCCGGGGACGAATGGCTCTGAGCCTCACGCGGACAGCAAAAAGGGCGCCCGCACAGCGAGCGCCCCATTCAACCGGTGTGGAGCTTAGGCTCCGACCTTCTTGTTCAGTCCGCGCCGTTCCCTGAGGAAGGCGAGCCGGTCCTCAAGAAGCTCCTCGAGCTCCTCACGTGACCGGCGTTCAAGCAGCATGTCCCAGTGGGTGCGTGCCTGCTTCTGATCTGATTTATCGATAGTGATCGGCTCTGAACCAACCATGAGTACTGCCTCGTGGCCGCAGTGACGGCACTCCCAGGTCTCCGGGGGTTCCGCGTCGGCAGCGAACATCAGTGCGCTCTCGTGGTTACATTCAGGGCACAGATACACGGATCGAGTCCGTTCTGAAAATACGACGCCCTCTTCGCTCTGTAAGCTCTGGGCGCCGAGGCGCATTCCGCGCAAACTGCGATCTGCCATTGTGTGGTCCCCTCTCGTTTGCTCCTCCAGTTATAGACCCCCAAACTGGGCAGAAGCTTCCCGCTGGGCGGATACTCGCAGCTAACCTCCAGATTGCCTAGAGGCACTGCTCCATTCCTGCACCACCGTGAGAGCGATGTCTACGCGGTCCGTGATGATTCCGTCGACGCCGAGGTCGAGTAAGCGGCGCATGTCCGCCGCCGTGTTGATCGTCCAAACGTGGACCTCGACACCGGCTCGGTGCAGCGTTCGGAGCGTCCGCGGGGTAATCAGTTGCACGTTCTTGTAACGCTCAGGGATCTGGACGACGGCCACACCGGTCAGCGAGCGTCGGACGAGCGCCGGAATGCCCATCTTGGCACCGACAAGTGCTCGTGCGAACAACCGCGATGACGCCGAACTGGTGACGCCAGCCAGTAGCTCAAGAGCCTTCAGCCGCCGGGCCTCGTCAAATGACGTCACGAGTACGCGATCAATCGCCCCGGCAGCGCGAATAGCCTGCCCCGCGGGCCGGGCTGCCCGCTCGTCTTTCACATCGATGTTGAAGCGGATAAGCGGAAAAGCGGCAAGCGCCTCCGCCAGGGTGGGCGCACGGTGGCCATCGCCCAGATCGAGGAGGCAGAGCTCGTCAAAGGTCACGTCTCGCACCACGTGCGATACGGATCCAACCCGAATCTCGGGGTCGTGGACCAGGACGGCGATGCCGTCTGCTGTTGCGTGAACGTCGGTCTCGATGTAGTCGGTGCCTGCGTCGACCGCGGCCTGGAACGCCGCGAGCGTATTCTCCGGTACGCCGACCGCGAGGCCACGGTGCGCGAAGACCCGCGGTCCCCGGGGTGACAGATAGCGCGAGCCCGTGACGGTTCCTTCGGTCGGCACAGAGTTATTCCGAGGCAGGCGGCGCCGCCGGGGGAGCGGGGGGCCCGGCGGGAGGGAATGCCGGGGGCACGCTCGTCGGGAAGACGCTCGACGGCACGTCGGGGGCGGGAGCCGGGGGAGTCTGCTTCAGGTCGTCTGCGGCGCCGGGGACGAACGCCTTCCCAAGGCCCTTGACCGCTTCGGTCAGTTCGGACGGGATGATCCACAGCTTGTTCGCCGTGCCCTCCGCGAGTTTCGGGAGGGTCTGGAGGTACTGGTACGCCAGCAACTTCGGGTCAGCGTCGCCACGGTGGATCGCATCGAAAACCGTCGTGATGGCCTCTGCCTCACCCTGGGCTCGCAGCACAGCGGCGCGAGCGTCACCTTCAGCGCTGAGGATCGCCGCCTGGCGCGCTCCCTCCGCGGTGAGGATCGCCGACTGCTTGGTGCCCTCAGCCGTGAGGATGAGTGCGCGCCGGTCACGTTCGGCACGCATCTGCTTCTCCATCGAGTCCTGGATAGAGACGGGGGGATCGATGGCCTTGAGCTCGACACGGCCGACGCGGATTCCCCACTTGCCCGTCGCCTCGTCCAGGACGACGCGCAACTGCCCGTTGATGTTGTCGCGGCTGGTCAGCGCCTCTTCGAGGTTGAGCCCACCGACGACGTTTCGGAGGGTCGTGGTTGTGAGCTGCTCGACAGCACCGAGATAGTTGGCGATCTCGTAGGTCGCCGCGCGGGCATCCGTCACCTGAAAGTAGACAACGGTGTCGATGGAGACGACGAGGTTGTCTTCGGTGATGACCGGCTGCGGCGGGAACGACACCACCTGCTCGCGCATGTCGATGAGCGGGCGGACCCTGTCAATGAACGGTACAAGGAGGTTGAGACCCGGCTCGAGTGTCTTGTGGTAGCGGCCGAGACGTTCGACGACGCCGGCGGATGCCTGCGGAATGATCCGGATCGCACGAAACAGGACGACGAGGATGAAGATGAGAATGACAACGCCGACAACCCAGGCGATAACCGTGCCGACGACGTCTGATGCGTTGTTCATGATGCATTCCTCCCTGTGGGGACCACCACGGCTGTTGCGCCGCGAATGGCTTGTACCTGTACCGGGGTTCCCGGTTCCAGGGTGAGTGTCTCCGACTCGTCAGCGACATTTGCCGTCCAGACTTCACCGTTGGCGAGTTTTACCTGGCCGCTGTGCTCGGTAACGGGCTGGATCACGCGCCCTGTCGTACCTACGAGCGCGTCGACGTTGCTCTTTGCGGGATCTGCGCCCTTCCGGAGAGCTCGGAGAAGGGAAGGACGAACAAGCAGGAGCAGCAGAACGGATGCCGCTGCGGCGATGAGGAACTGCGCCCACCACGGCACGCCGAGGAACCCGGACGCGAGACCAATGGCTGACCCGATGCCGAGCATCAGGAAGGTGAATTCGAGGCTGAGCATCTCGATGGTCACAAAGAGAAGCATGAGGACCAGCCAAACAATCCAGATGTTCTCGACGATCCAGTCCATGCGTACCTCCCGGTGGCGAAGCGGCCCCTGGTGGGCGCCCATGCCCGACTCCGCGTCTGACTCCGAATCTATCAGCCGGTCACCGCGGCGCACCGAAACTTCTTGATAGTGTCGGGTGCCGGGATCAGCCGCCGTCCGGCCGTATCGCGCTGTGTTCTAAGGAGTCAACTGTGTCCAATCCTCTCGTCCCGGGTTCGCTCGCCGGAAAGAACATCCTCGTCACCGGCTCGTCCCGTGGCATCGGTGCAGACACCGTCCGTTACTTCGCTGAAGCAGGCGCGCGTGTGGTTATCAACTACCGCAACAAGGAAGCGCGGGCGGTAAAGCTCGCCGATTTGATCCGCGCAGCGGGCGGAACGGCGATCACCGTCGGTGCCGACCTCACGGATCCCGCCAGCGTCTCGGCGATGATGGAGACCGTCAGGACGGAGCTCGGCTCGCTTGACGTTCTCGTGCTGAACGCCTCAGGCGGAATGGAGAGCGGGATGGCCGAGGACTACGCCATGCAACTCAACCGCGACGCCCAGCTCAACGTGCTCGAGGCCGCGCTGCCTCTCCTCTCCGAGGGATCTCGCGTGGTCTTCGTGACGAGCCACCAGGCCCATTTCATTCGGACGACGCCGACGATGCCCGAGTACATCCCGGTCGCGCTGTCGAAGCGTGCGGGCGAGGACGCTCTCCGCGAGAAGCTCCCGGAACTTTCCGCACGCGGCATCGGATTCGTGGTGGTATCCGGCGACATGATCGAGGGCACAATCACAGCGACGCTTCTCGAGCGGGCGAACCCCGGCGCGATCAGTTCGCGTAAGGACTCCGCCGGGAAGCTCTACAACGTGGGGGAGTTCGCCGCCGAAGTGGCCCTGGCCGCCGTGCAGCCGATTCCCGGGGACAACACCAGGTACGTCGGAGACACCAGCGACTTCGACACCGCCCGGTAACCTGCTCGCTGGGCGTTATCAGCCCGGCCCAGTCATCGGAGCCCACTGAAGAACGTCCGTACGTCGCCGACCAGGAGATCAGGGGCCTCCATGGCGGCGAAGTGCCCGCCACGATCGAACTCGGACCAGTGCACGACGTTGTTGTCCCGCTCCGCGATTCGTCGGATCCCGAAGTCACCGGGAAAAACCGCTACGCCCGAAGGCACCTCCGAACGTGGCGCGCGCCGACCCCAGCCCGATTGTCCCTCCTTGTACAACCGCGCCGATGACGCCGCAGTTTTGGTGTGCCAGTACACGCTGACGTTGGCGAGGATCAGATCGCGATCGACGGCCTCTTCAGGGAGATCGAACGAAGGGTCCGTCCACTCCTTGAATTTTTCGACGATCCAGGCCAGCTGGCCGACGGGAGAGTCGGTCAGGCCGAAGCTGACGGTCTGCGGGCGGGTTGACTGCAGGATGGCATAGCCAGCACCGTCGTCGAGCTGGTGCTCCAGCGCCGCCAACCGTGCCTGATCGGCGTCGTTTAAACCACTCAGTTCGGCGGGGTCGCCCGTCGGGAACCCCAGGCTGCCGTTGACGTGGATGCCGACCACACGCTCGGGCGCCAGATGCCCCAGGAGCGGAGAGATCACGGATCCGCTGTCTCCGCCCTGCGCACCGTAGCGGTCGTAACCGAGGCGAGCCATCAGCTCTGCCCAGGCGCGCGCCACCCGCTCGATGTTCCAGCCTGGCTCTGTCGTTGGACCCGAAAACCCGAAACCAGGGATCGATGGGGCGACGACGTGGAACGCATCCGCCGGATTGCCGCCGTGCGAGCGGGGGTCGGAGAGCGGTCCGAGAACGTGAAGAAATTCCACAATAGAACCCGGCCACCCGTGGGTGATGATGAGCGGAAGAGCATCGGGCTCGGGGGAGCGGAGGTGCAGAAAGTGGACGTTCTGGCCATCGATGGTCGTTGAAAATTGAGGGAACCCGTTGAGTGTGGATTCCCAGAGCCGCCAGTCAAATGAGGTCCGCCAGTACTCGGCAAGGTCACGCAGGTAGCCGACGGGTACACCGTACGACCAGCCAACGCCGGGCAGCTCGTCCGGCCAGCGCGTGACTTCGAGCCGTCGCCTCAAGTCGTCAAGCTGGGCCTGGGCAACCTCGACGCGAAACGGGCGAATCGTCCTGTCATCCATCGGCTCACCATAGTGACCCAGCCGGTCAGTTCTCGACCCCAATCCTTGGAGATTATGTCAAGTACCTACCTCCGGGGCGCCCTGCCGAGAGTGGCACCCTGGGCGATCTGCATGACGCCGACAACCACGAGCAGGGCGGCGGACACCTGCAACCAGAACACCGTCGCGGCGACAGGGGCGAACAACAGCACGAGACCGCCGAGAATACACACGACACCAACCAGGACGGCGAGCCATGCTGCACCACCTCGTGGCACATCCATCAGGACGCCGATTCCCTCGACGATCCAGGTCAAGCCGATGACCGCGGCCACAACAGCGACGCCGAACATCGGATTGGCAAAGACGAACACACCACCGATCACGAGAAGAATCCCGAGCACGGCAAGAAACACCCGGTATGAGGCAGGCTGGCCACTCGCTGCAATCGCCCTGCCGATCCGCGTCAGGCCGCTCACGACGAAATAGAGCCCAAAAAGCCACGCGACGATCGACAGCGTCGCTTCGGGCCAGACGAAGATCGCGATGCCGGTGACGATAGCCACGACACCCAGCACGATGATGATCGTCCGGACGGTTCTCAATTGCGACGATCCAACGCCGACTGACTCGGTGTGAAAAAAATAGGACACGGTGATCTCCGTTCTACAAAACGCCTCGCCAGCCGTCCTGACGCCGCAGGGACGGCCGCCGTCATTCTGCTGTGACGATTGTCACCCTGGTCCCAGCCCACCGCCAGTGGCACTGGGACCATATCCCCGTCTCCTCGTTCCGATAATGCACATTATGTCAACAAAGCGATTACGGAGAGCCCCGATTGCGACCTGGCTGACTCACCTGGCCCCCCCCTACCGCGACCCCAGGGCGACGTCCTTCGTGACGGCGAATGGTCCGAAGCCGTCATACAGGACCTCGGGTGACGCGCCCAGTCGCTGCTTGACCGCCCTGGTGTCCTGGTCCAGGAACTCGTGGGCGCCTTTCGCCAATGCGTCCAGGATTTCCGAGATCATCACCCGCGGGTCGCTCTTGGGGATGTTCCAGTCCTTCATCATGTCGGTGTCAGTGGAGGAAAGATGCACACCGAGTACGTGCGTGCCCTGCCCCGCAAGCTCGAGGCGGGTGCTGTTGGTGAGTTGCCACTCAGCGGCTTTCGCTGCGGCGTACGCACCGTTGCCCGGGAAGACCCGGAAGGACAGCAGCGACATGACATTCACGATGGCTCCTCCCCCGTTGGCACCGAGAATCGGGGCGAAGGCACGACTCATTGCCAGTGTTCCCCAAAAGTGGGTGTCCATTTCGGAACGGATCCGGCTGAGCTCCCCCGTGAGCAGGTCTGTCGCTGTGGCAATACCGGCGTTGTTGATCAGCAGGTTGACGTCTGCGGCCGCAGCGGCAGCAGCCTCGATGGTCGAGGAATCAGTGATGTCCACCAGCAGAGCTGTGACCTGACCGGGTGCCCCCAATCCCTCCAGCACACCGAGCTCCTCCGGACGCCGGGTCGTCGCATAAACCTTCCTCGCTCCCCCGGCCACGAGCTGAGTGACGAACTCACGCCCCAGGCCCCTGTTCGCCCCGGTCACCAGTGCCACTGCATCAGATATATTCATAGGCTCAGGATAAAACCTGACATCAGTGTCAGGTTCAAGCCGAGGAAGGTCACAAGCATGCGCATTGGAGAACTCGCAGCGAACAGCGGGGTCAGCGTCAGGTCACTGCGCTACTACGAAACGCAGGGCATACTCCTGTCATCCCGCACCTCGGGAGGGCACCGCGAATACAGCGACGACGCCGTCGATCGGGTCATCCTGATCCAGGAACTCATGGCAGCAGGCCTCACCAGCGCCGTCATCGTCGAGCTCCTGCCATGCATTTACTCGGGCACGACCACGCCAGCCATGATCGAGCGACTCCGCCAGCAGCGCGAAGACATCGACCGGCGCGCCCGCGAGCTCCTCGCAACCAGGGATCGACTCGATGACCTCATCATCGACGCCCGCCACCGACTGGCCGTTTGAGGCACGAGCCGCTCAGCCCTTGACTGCACCCTCCATAACGCCGGCAACGAGTTGCTTTCCTGCAACGACCAGGACGAGGAGAAGGGGCACAGCGACGAGGAAAACGCCCGCCATCACGAGCCCGGTGTCGGAGGTGAAGGCTCCGCGAAGCTGAGGCACCACAAGCGGCATCGTCAACTGCGACCGCATCACCACCGACGGCCAGAAGAAGCTGTTCCACGAACCTATGAAGGTGAACAGGGCTAGCGTCGCTGCCCCCGGCCGTGCCGCGGGCAACGCGATCGACCAGAAGATCCGGAACATCGACGCGCCATCGACGCGTGCCGCTTCGATCAGTTCGAACGGGAGGGCTTCCTTGAGGTACTGCGTCATCCAGAACACGCCGAAAGCGCCAATGAGTCCCGGCACCGTGAGCGCAAGGAGCGAGTCGATCCAGCCGAACTCGTTCATCATCACGAACATCGGGATGGTGCCGATCTGGGCGGGGATCACCATTGTGCCGATCACCGCGAAGTAAAGCACCTGTCGACCTCGGAATCTCAGCTTCGAGAAGGTGAAGCCCGCAAGAGTCGCGAAGAATACCGTCGAAGCGCTGACCGAGACAGCGACGAGCAGCGAGTTCCCGAATGCCACCCAGATACTGAACTGCTCCGCGGCGAAAACCTGCCCAAAGTTCTCAAGCAAGGTCAGTGTCGGCAGCCAGGTGGGCAGCGTACCGACTGATCGAGCGATTTCGGTCGTGCTCGACGAGCCGTACATCGCGGCGGCATAGAGCGGGAAGACCGAGACGACGAATACGGCAGCAAGGATGACATACGTCACCCATCCCGGGCGACGATTCGACGGGTGGTGGCTGGCGCCGGACTTGCCTCTGGCCGCGCGCTTCCGAGCGTACTTGGCGGCGCCGCGGCCCGCCGTGTTTTCAATGTATGCCGTGCTCATCGGTGATCTCCTTCGACTGCATCGGTGGCCTGTGCGGACTGCTTGGCCTCAGACCGAAGCGTGGACGCCTTCCGGAGTGATCTCGGCAACCGCTTGGTACCTGAATCCGATGACGCGATGACGCGAGTGAACAGGATGTTCAGAAGTGACAGCGCCAGGATGATGACGGCGAAGATCCAGCCAACCGCTGCTGCCTGACCAAGTCTGTCCTGCCAGTCGCCGAATCCGAGGTTATAGAGGTAGAGAACGACGGTGGTCCACTGGTTATCGGCACCGCCGGTGCCGCCGCCCGTTCCCCCGCCGTCGAACATCCGTGCCTCGTCGAAGATCTCGAGCCCTCCGATAGTCATGGTCAGGATGACGAAGATGAGCGTCGGACGGATGCCGGGGATGGTCACCGAGAAGAACTGACGCACGCGTCCCGCTCCGTCAACAGTGGCCGCCTCGTAGAGGTCTCTCGGTACGGCCTGCATCGCGGCGAGGAAGATCAGGGCGTTGTAGCCCGTCCAGCGGAAGATGACCATGGAGCCGATCGCGATGTGCGACAACTGGCGATCCTGGAAGAACGGTGAGCTGTACTCAGTGAAGAGACCGAGGTCGTGCAGGTTCGGCACGAGAAGGCCGAACTGGCCGTACACCTGCCCGAAGATCATTGATGTGGCAACGGGCATCACGACGAACGGAATGAGCACGCTCATCCGCCAGAAGGTCCGGGCACGGAGATTCTGGTCAAGGATCGACGCGATCACCAGGGCGAGAACGAGCTGCGGGATGCCGCCCCACAGGAAGATGGAGAACGTGTTCTCGAGCGACCGCCAGAACAGCGGCTGGCGTAATACCCACGCAAAGTTGTCGAGGCCGACGAAATCGCCCATACCGGAGCGGCGGTGCCAGTCATGGAGCGCGACGACCACGTTGAAGACGAGCGGGAAGGCACCGAAGACCGCGAAGACGATGAAGAACGGCGAGATGTAGAGGTAGGGCGAGACCTTGATGTCCCAGCGCGACAGGCGCTGCCCCCAGCCGACGCGGCGCGCTGTGCGCGGGGCCGCTGTAGCCAATGTATCGGTAGCCAAGGCTCGAGCCTTTCGTGAGTTCTGTGGGGTGAAGGGCAGACCCCGACCCGGTCCTCGACTTCGAGGACCGGGTCGGGGTGAGGTGAGGTCAGTCCGCGGTCTCGAAGCCGAGCGCGTCGAAGTCACTGACGACCGACTCCCAAGCCTCCTCCGGTGTCGCTCCGCCGGACTCGACGAGCGAGATACCGTCGGTAACGAGCGACTGGATGCCGGCGAAGTTCTCACCGCGGAAACCACCAGCCGCCGAATCGCCGGCCGCAGAGGCGAGATCGCCATAGACCTGGCCGAGACGCTGGCCGCCGTAGAACTCGTTCTCTGTCTCTGCGATGTCAGGGCTGGCGATGGCGTCCACCTGCGAGGGGAACTGACCGGTCTCGTGGAACCACTGCACAGCTGCCTCGGGCGAGGTGAGGTAGTCGGCCAGCTTGACGGCCCACCCGGTGTTTTCACCGGTGGACGGGACCGAGAAGAACGACCCACCCCAGTTGCCGCCGCCGTCCGGGAAGGTGCTGGACAGACGCCATCCCTCGATGCCGTCAGCGTTGTCTGCGATGATTCCGGTCATCCACGCCGGGGTGACCACCGTGGCCCACTGGCGGTTCTGAAAGCCAGCTCCCCAGTCAGCATGACCGATGGGGATGCCCGCCGAGACGCCGTCAGCGGCGGCATCCGCAAACGTCATGAACAGTTCCTTGACCTCGGCGTTGTCGGCGATGTTGTACGGGTCACCCGACTCAGGGTCTTCAAACGCCGCGGGAAGAAGATTGATCGCTGCCTGGAAGGCGCTGGAGAGCGAGTCGATGAAGTAGTTATCGGATGTCGCGACATACGCGCGGCCCGCATCGAGGAACGATTCCCACGTGGCGGCGTCACCGCCGATGAACTCGCCGAATACTTCCGGGTCGGTGGCGACACCGGCAGCCGATGTCATCTCCTGGTTGAAGGCGACACCGAGAGGGCCGATGTCGGTTCCATACCCGGTCATGACGCCGTCGACGGACCCCTGCTTGACCTTCCAGTCCACCCAGCGATCGGGAACCTCGGGGAGCTCTACCCAATCCTCGGGGGCTGCCATCATTTCGGTCCACCAGTCGAGTTCGATCAGGTGCACGTCCGAGAGGCCGGCGCCTCCGGAGGAGAGGCCGTTGCGCAGGACGGTCTGAGCGGAAGCGCCGTCGGGGAAAGACTCCACGGCGACCTTGATTCCGTATTCCTCCTCAAAGGATGCGAGGAGTTCCGGCGGGAAGTCCATCCAGGCGGCGACCGTCAGCTGCTCGGGCTTGTTCTCCTCCGTCGCCTTTTCTCCACCTCCGCCTCCACTTCCTCCTCCGCCGGTGCATGCGGTGAGAGCCAGGGCAGAAATCGTCGCGAATGCGGCGACTTTTGCGGTTCTTCTGGTCAGTTTCATGATGCTGGTCCTTTCGATACTTCGTCGTATGTGAAATTCATCGGTGCTGGGGTGTTGCGGGGAAGATCGACATCACTGCCCACGGTGCGAGCAGGATGTCGACCGTGAGCACACCGTCGGCGTCGACGGTGCGAGTTTCGCGGTGCAGATCGTCAGCGATCGCCGTGAGCTCGGCAACCTCCTGTCGTGAAAGGTTGAGCGGCTCCCCCATTCGGTGCCATTCCGCTGCGACGTTGCCGTGTTCCTGGTCGAGGACTTCGACCTCGTAAACCTGTCCTGGGGTGAGTCCGCCGATGGTGTGCGCGATACGCCGGGCCGGCCCTTCGGTCGCGAGACGACGGGTCTCGGCGTGGGAGTTCGCGCTTCCCACCGACCTCGCCCCCATGGAATCCGGGTAGTTGAAGAACACCGCGGCGACGTGACCCTCGGCCGTGCGTGTAATCATCCCGTGCTCGGTCTGCAACGCAATCCGGTCACCGAGTCGGTTGAGCATCGCCATCGCGTGGAACGTTGGCTTGTGGATTCCCTGCTCATTGACAAAGCCGAAGCCACCGTGGAATGGCCCGATGCCACCGCCGCCCTCTTCGAAGACGTCGGTGAATGTCCAGTAGGAAATTGAATCGGCGAGGTCGTGGGACTGGAGGAACGCGCGAGCGATGTACGTCGCCGCGAACACCGTATCGTGCATCCGGTCGCGGCTCGACGGCGACGTGGACCACTCTGTGATGTGCAGCTCGGCGTTCGGATATGGTGACTCGGCGATGATCTGGCGCATGACCACGAGGTCGTTGCGCGTGGAGTCTCGCTGCCGACTGATGTGCCGACCAACGCCCTGGGTGTCGAAGGCAAAATCTGTGGGATACAGGTGGGTCGAGAGAAAGTCGATGGGAACGTCGCGTTCGGCGCAGTAGGAGATGAACTCGTGAATCCACACGGGTTTCCACGGCAGCAGTTCGGGATCCGGCGCCTCCGCCGTAGCCGCCTCGACCGAGGTGTCGTGGTACTCGCCGTCGTAGCGGGCATCGGGAACGAAGACCGAGGATGAGGGTCCACCAACGCGGAGTTGTGAGTCGATTGCCTTGATGGCCTTCGCGGTTTCCTCGTAGAGCTGGAAGTACTCGGTCCTGGTGCCCGTCCAAAAGTGCGGCACCAGATTGGGTTCATTCCAGACCTCGAACGGCCAGGTGCGCACCTCCTCGATCCCGTAGCGTTCGATCCAGTGCTCCAGGGTTGCGGTGACCAGCGCAACCCACGCAGCCATGTCGTTCGGGGGGCTGCAGTGGGCCTTCCACCAGAACAGCGTCTCGGTCTGGGTTGCAAGTTCACGGGGCATGAAGCCGAGCTCGACGAACGGGCGCGCGCCGGTGTCAAGAATGCTGTCGAACACCTTGTCGACGTACGCGAACGTGTAGAGCGGTTCGGCCAGTGGTGTCGGCGGGCCGAACCCTCCGCCGCTCGACGCGCGATACACGAACATGTCGTCGTGGAAGAGACCATGGAACCGTACGTAGCGCGCACCGAGCACGTGAACGGCTTCACTGAAGTGTCGCTGCCAGTCAGCGCGGAGTGCCTCGTTGGCGCGTCCCGCACCGATGCATTCGCTCCAGACATGGCGAAGCCGGCTATCCCGGGAAGGGTGTCCGTCAACCAATACGATGGTCGATGATTCGACGGACATGAGACCTCCCTTGGTCACGAACGGCGTAAGCCGATTCGCTGGCGAAAATATTTCGCAACGTGTATCGTTCGTTCATAGTAGGTTTCGTCGCTGCAGACTGTCAACTCCCCCGCGGGATTTTCTGAGAACACGACGAAGCAACCTATATCTCCGAAATAATTTCGGAAAGGAGAACCGAGTGGCATCCGATTTCGTCCAACGCCGGGCGACCCTTCAGGACGTCGCGGCTGCCGTCGGCGTCTCGAAAGCGACGGTGTCAAAAGCCCTCAACGGCCGTAACGACATCTCCCCCGACACGCGCGAACGCGTCCTCGCTGCGGTCGCAGAACTGGAGTATCGGCCGACGACGCTCCCGGCGCCCTCCGCTCAGCGCCGTGCGCTTGCCGTCGTCTTTGACCTTCCGGCCTCCCCATACATCCTCGGCGTCCTCCAGGGGACCCTGACGGAAACAACGGACTCGGGCGTCGATCTCCTCGTCCGTCTCGCCCCCGAGCGCACCTCGCGTGCCCATCGCGCGGTGGCGCGGGAGTGGATCACCGACCAGCGCGCGTCCGGCGTCATCGGCATCATCGGTCTCACGCTCTCCGAGCCAGACGGGCTCATCGATGCCGCAAACGACGCCAGCCTGCCGTTCATCATCGTCGACCCTGTCGACACGCGACATCCCCGGATGGTGAGCGTCGGGTCGAGCAACTGGTCGGGCGCGAGAACGGCCACAGAACACCTCATCGACCTTGGTCACCGTCGTATCGCCTGGGTCGGCGGCCCGGAAGCGTCGGATGCCGCGCGCGACCGGCGGCTGGGCTACCAGGCCGCGCTCGATTCCGCTGGCATACCGATAGATCCCGCCCTCATTCGGTCAGGCCCTTTCGCCGTCGCGACCGGGGCCGATCGCGGCCGCGAACTGCTCACGTCGCCTCACCCGCCGACGGCCATCATGGCGGCGGACGACGAGATCGCGGTTGGCGTACTCGCTTCGGCTCACGGGCTCGGCATCCCGGTGCCTGAGCGGTTGAGTGTCACCGGTTTCGACGACACTCCCCAGGCCGCCTGGACGACGCCCCCGCTCACGACGGTCTACCAGCACCTCGAAGGCATGGGCGCGATGGCGGTCCAGACCATCCTTGCCATGGCCGAGGGTCGCAGCCCCTCCTCCAGCCATGTCGAGTTGGCAACCTCACTGACGGTGCGCGGAAGCACCGCTGTCTCCCCCGCCACCTGATCTCACGGTCCACAACTGACGACGTCCCGACCCTTTCACAACCCGTGTGCACCGTGGCACCATGACGTATGGACGCCAGTATCCCCGCACGCCACCGGGATCTGCATCATGCTCCGGAGCAGGCCCTGGCTCTCGCTCTCGCGCGGTTGCAGGACTCAGGTGAACGGCTGACGGAGCCGCGCCGCGCGGTACTCGAGGTTCTTGCTCGTCACCATGAGCACCTCACCGCCGATGAGGTGTCGGTGATTCTCGCCACGCGGGGCATCCACCGCGCGACCGTCTACCGCACGTTCGAGGTTCTCGCGCGACGGGCAATCATCGCCCAGCGGCGGCAACCGGGCGGTGCCGTCGCCTATCACCTGGTCACAACGCCATCAGGCCACGAACACCTCCATGGCGTGTGCAGGTACTGCGGAGAGGTCACCGTCCTGCCGGCTGACACGTTCACCGCCAGCTCGAGAGCGATCGCCAGTGCGTCCGGTTTCAAACTAGAACCGGAACAGAGCGCCTTCGTTGGTTTGTGCACCGCCTGTCAAACGATCATTTAGTCGCCGGACGGCCAAAAGTCCCTGTTGCCACGCGACCTCCACCTGCGACGATGTCGCAGAAGGAGGCAGCCATGCCGAACACCGGCGAACGAACGCGTGACCGGACTCTCGCGGGATCCGTGCGCACAAACCGTCGACGGAGCGCCCTGTGGGGCGTGTCCCTCCTGTTTGGCCTCCTGGCTTCTGCCGTGCTCGCCGTCGGCATCGGGCCGGTCACAATCTCCCCCGGCACCATCCTCCAGGTCGTATCACACCACTTCGGCGCTCCGATCGGCGCTCCGGTCCCCCGCTCCGATGAGACCATCGTCTGGAACGTGCGCATTCCGCGTGTTCTTCTCGGAGCGGCCGTCGGCGCTGGTCTCGCGCTGTGTGGTGCGGCACTCCAGGCCATGGTGCGCAACGTCCTCGCCGACCCCTACATCCTCGGAATCTCGGGTGGAGCGTCGACAGGAGCCGCTGGCGCGATCCTCTTTGGCCTGGGAGCGGGAGTGGGACAGTACGCACTGCCACTGAGCGCGTTTCTCGGCGCTCTCGCCGCATCCCTCGTGGTTTTCTTCGTCTCCCGAACGGGAGGACGTGTCACGTCACTCCGCCTTCTGCTGTCGGGGGTCGCCGTTGGTTACGCGCTCTCGGCCGCAACGAGTTTCCTGATCTTCGCCTCTGACTCTGCTGAGGGGTCACGCTCGGTCATGTTCTGGCTGCTTGGGTCGCTCGGACTCGCGCGCTGGGACGTCGTTCTCGCGAGCGTTATCGCTGTGGTCGCCGTCACCCTCGCGATCCTCATGGTTAACGGTCGTCGCCTCGACGCGATAGCCGCCGGCGACGAGACGGCGGTCACACTCGGCGTCTCCCCCGCCCGCACGCGCGTCTGGATGCTCGTTGTCGTCGCGCTCTGCACAGGAGCTGTCGTTGCCGCGGCCGGCGCGATCGGATTCGTTGGCCTCGTCATCCCCCACCTTGCCCGCCGCCTCGTCGGTTCTGTACACAGCCGGATGCTGCCGGTCAGCGCTCTGCTCGGCGCAATGTTCCTGATCTGGGCCGATGCACTCGCCCGGACCGTCATGCAACCCCGAGAGCTGCCCATCGGCATCCTGACCGCCGTCGTCGGCGCCCCTTTCCTCCTCATCCTTGTTCGCAGAATGTACGCCCGTCGCCCCTGACCTCCTCCAAGGACTGGAATCACCATGAGCCGCAGCACCCGATTTCTCGCACCGATTCTCGGCATACTTGCCCTGGCCCTGACCGGTTGCGCAGCCCCGGTCACCGCCGCACACGACTCCACTCGCGCGGGTGATGGCACTACGACCTACCCGCTCACGATAGAGAACTGCGGCGAAACAGTGACCTTCGACCAGGCACCCGAACGCATAGTCCTGCTCGAGAGTGCGCCGGCGACGATTCTGGACGGCCTCGGCGTGCTCGACCGTGTCGTCTCCCTGGCCGGACCGTTTCCCGACGAGTACTACGACTCGGGACTTGCCGGGCGGATCGACGCCATCGATACGCTCTCCGACCGCATCGATGCTGCCGGTCACCTGACGATCTCGGCCGAAGTGGTGCTGGCCCAGGAGCCCGACCTCGTCCTCGGCCTCCCGGACGGCCTCACGCGCACGGGCTTGCTCGACGGCGGGTCAAACACCCTGGTCCAGCCCGTGTACTGCCCGACCGGGGTCGAGGATACATCGTTCGACTCCCTCTACGAACAGATCGAGATCTACGGCCAGATCTTCGACCGCAACGACGAAGCGCAAGAACTCGTGGCTGACCTGAAAGCGCGCGTTACAGATGTCGAATCGGCGACGGCGGATGCGCCGGAGCGGACAGCGGCCGTGCTGTATCCCTCTGCCGGCGGCGGGCCCCTCTACGCATACGGCCGGGCGTCCATGTCACAACCGCAACTGGAAGCGGCAGGATTCACCAACGTCTTCGACGACACACCGGAGCGCGTGTTCGAGGTGAGCATCGAAGAACTCATCGATCGCGACCCCGATGTGCTCATTCTGCTGTATCAGGGCGATGACGGCGGCGTCGAGGACGAGGTCAGAACCCTGCCAGGCAGCGACGCCCTCCGAGCACTCACCGAGAGCAATGTGCTGGTGCAGCTCTTCAACTTCACGGAACCTCCGAGTCCGCTTTCCGTGGTGGGTCTCGAGCGTATCGTCGAGCGATTCGGCACAGGATCGTGATCCTGGCTACCGGCGTAAGTCACGCGTACTCGGGCGTCGATGTTCTGCGCGACGCAGCGCTGACCGCGGCACACGGCGAAGTGATCGGCCTCATCGGCCCCAACGGCAGCGGCAAGACCACGCTCCTTCGCACTCTCTATCGCGCCCTCACCCCGGATCGGGGCACCATCCGCGTCGACGGTGTCTCGATCGACAGCGTGCGGCCGCGCGAACTCTCGCGCGCGCTCGCCGTCGTCGTCCAGGAGCCGGCCGGCGAGCTTCCGCTCTCGGTGACAGACACCGTGATGCTCGGCCGCATCCCCCACCTCGGGACGTGGCAGCGGCAGTCGCAGCGGGACATCGACATCGCGGCGGAAGCACTGGATCAGGTCGGCGCGGAGCATCTGGTCGATCGGGATTTCGGCGACCTCTCGGGTGGGGAGAAACAACGTGTTCTCATCGCGCGCGCGCTCGCCCAGCAGGCGACGCACCTGTTGATGGACGAGCCGACCAACCATCTCGACATCCACTTCCAGCACGAAATCCTCGCGCTTGTGCGTCAGCTCGGCGTGACAACCGTCGTCGTGCTGCACGATCTCAATCTCGCGGCGCGGTACTGTGACGGCCTGGTGCTGCTCGACCGAGGTGAAGTCGTGACATCCGGAACCATCGACGACGTCCTTCAACCCGCAGTGCTCGAGCCCGTCTACGGCATCCGGATGCAGCGGCTCGTGGCCGAAGACGGCTGTCCCCAGCTTCTCTTCCGCTCGCTCAGGGAGCCGCACCCGGGGACACACACGCACGGCAGCCGTGAGCACGTCGAGGCTCGCGTGCGCTAGCTGACCCGCCCGGGTGACGGCGGCTCTCGGCGTCAGCCGACCGGGCGGTCCTCGGCTGGACTGGCGTGCGCCGCTCCGTAGACCGCGGCCTGCGTGCGCCGCTCCATACCGAGCTTGGCGAGGAGCCCGGAGACATAATTCTTTACGGTCTTCTCGGTGAGGCCAAGCTTCCCGCCAATTTGCTTGTTCGTCATCCCGCCGGTGATGAGCCCGAGCACCTGGTGCTCGCGCTCGGTGAGGTGGGGCGCCACAGCACCGGTTTCGCGGTTGGCCGTACTGGCCACAAGCGTCTCCGGCGTCTGCCGCGGCGGGAGCAGAACGCGTCCAAGGGCCGCTTGCCGGATCGAGTCGAGCAGGCTGCTTCCGTGGATGCTCTTGAGCACGTATCCCGATGCCCCGGCCATGACCGCGGCGTTCGTTGCCTTCTCTTCCCCGTACGCGGTGAGAATGAGGCACCGCGTGTCGACGTGCTCCGAACGGATGCTCCGGCACAGGTCGATCCCGTTGCCATCCGGGAGGTTGACATCGAGGATCACGACATCCGGGTGAGTCGCTGCCACCCGGGGCAGCGTGCGGCGGACCGAATCGGATTCACCGACGACTGTCATGTCCCGCGCTCCGTTGATCAGGTTGGTCACACCGAGCCTGACGATCTCGTGATCGTCAACCACGAACACCCGGATCACTGGTCGCCCTGCTCACCGAACGAGACGTTCCAGTATGCCCGAGTGCCTCTCGGCTCGCGCGGTTCGAGAGTGAAGGTGCCACCGTGCCGCTCGGCGCGACGCGCCAGGTTGCCGGTGCCGCTTGCGCGCTCCACACGAGAGTCGACACCGATACCGTCATCGTCGACCGTGATCGACACACCTGAGTCACCCAGCTTCACATCGATCGCCGTCGTCTCGGCCTGTGCATGTTTGGCGACGTTTGTGAGTGACTCCCTGATCACCGCCACAACGTCATCGGCGAGGCGCCGCGGGATCACCATGTTGGGACAGCCGGAAAAGGCGACGCGGGGTGGCGAGCCCAGCGCCGGTGTGAGCTGGATAATGACGTCAAGGACGCGGTGGCGCACGCGGGTTGCGTCGGACGGCGGAGCCGATAGCCGGGTGAAAACGGCACTCCTGATGTCTGAAATTGCCGCGTCGATCTCCAGGGTGTGTGTGTCGATCGCCGCAGCATGCGTCGGATCGGAGGCAGCAAGAGCCTGAAGGCCGAGTCCTGTCGCGAAGAGGCGCTGGATGACGTTGTCGTGCAGGTCCCTGGCTATCCGCGCGTGGTCCTCGATGACTTCAAGCCGCTGTCGATCCAGCCTGGCCCACGCCAATGCGACGGCGAGTCCCGCCTGAACGGCAAATTCGGAGATCGTGTCTTTTTCTCCGCGCGTAAGGCCAGGGCCGCCTGGCTCACGGGCAACGCACAGCGCCCCGATGGCGCGTCCCGAGACGACGAGGGGCACGGCCGTCACCGGGCCAAACCCGATAGACCCGCCTGCCGAGCGAATCTCGTGTCCGCTCTCCGAACTCATGACGGTGCCGGAGACCACTGCCTGGGACGAGAGCGACCCGAGCGCCGGGAATACGGTCCCGACGGCCTTTTCGGACTGCACCCCGTCCGCCGCCTCGACCCTCATTTCGTTCTCGCCTGGACCCGGTACCACCACGGCAACCAACGTCGCCGGAAGAAGCATCGCGACCTTCGATGTCACCGCGGCGAGCACATCTTCGGCACCAGCGGACAACAGGGTCGACGCCACCTCGGAGAGCGCCGCAGCCAGCCGTTGTTTACGGCAGGTCTCTTCAAACCGCCGTGCGTTGTCAATCGCCACTCCCGCTGTCTCTGCCAGCTCCACAACGAGCTCCTCGTCCAGCTTGGTGAAACCGCCGTCACGGCGGTCCGCGAGGTACAGGTTGCCCAGGACCTCACCGCGAACCCGAACGGGTACACCGAGAAAGCTGCGAATGCTCGAGTTGCCCGGCGGGAAGCCCACCGATCGCGGATCCTCGCGGAGATTGTCGAGGCGAATGGGACCATGGCTTTCGGACACTGCCTGAAGCAGATCGTGGGTCCCGGGCTGAATATGCATCATTCCACCATCGACGCTTGGCGTCCCGGTCTGAATCAAGCGTTCGATGTGACCGTCGGGGTGAAGCACACCGAGCGCGCCGTATCGGGCGTTAACCAGGGTGGTTGCGGACTCGGCGATCCGTTTGAGCACGGAGTCCAGTTCAATATCTCCGGCTACAGCAACGCTCGCATCCAGGAGGCTGCGAAGTCGTCCCTGCGTCGCGCGGTCTCGTTCGGCCTCACGCCGCAGAGAACTCACCGTTCGCTCAAGCTGGGCCACGGTTCTCTCGAGATCGGAAAATCTCGCATCCGGCAGTTGAAAAACTTCGTCGATCATCGTGCCCCTCCCCCTGCTCATGGAGCACCTGCATTTTACATGCACGTCCACCACAAGACACTGCGTAATTTGGACACTGTTAGCGCGACAGTTGCCCTCCGTTCATTCTCATGAACGACTACTGTCGCGTCGGCAGTTCGATTGCGCGCGTTTCCCCGCGAGCCATCTGTTATTCGAGCCATCTTTTATTCTCTGCCCACGATGCCCTGCCCGGGTCGCGTCCATAGAGTCCAAAGTCCCGAACTCGCGAGGGACCAGAGGCGATCGACCCAGGCCGCGGTTGTTCGCCGGCGGTTGCGGTATATCCCGCCGGGGCACGCCTCACTCCCCACTCCCCCGGGATCACGCACGTGTCGGGCTCCGGCATGACCTACGGCTCTAGCCCCACGTGGTTCGGTAGGCGAGCGTTTTCTGTGCGCACGACCTGCCGGAACCGTGAGCCGCGCGTTCGGCACCTCGGACGCGCAACTGACGACCCAGGCGGTTTCCTCGTCCGCATCGTGAACAAAGCACACAATCGGATTGCCGGCGGTGATCCTGAAAGGCGACATCATGAAAAACAGTCTCGAGCGCTTCGATCCGTTTGCTGGCCTGGAGGCGCTGACCCGCGACTTCGAGGATGGCATCCTGCGCGCCTACCGCGGAAAGCTGCCAACGACGGATGTGTACACACGAGGGGATGACACACTCGTTGTGGAAGCGCACCTGCCCAACTTCGACGAAGACAACATCACGGTGAATGTCGACAGGGGTGCACTCGTGATTCAGGCGGAGCGCCACGAGAAGGACGAGGACAAGAAAAAGAAATACGTCCTCCGGGAAAGCAGCAGCAGCTTCTATCGCAGGATCGTTCTTCCTGAGCAGGCCGAGGAGCAGGACATCTCGGCCGAGTTCAAGAAAGGGGTGCTCACGGTGAACGTCCCGCTGTCAAAGGGCGCGTCGCCCCGGCAGGTTCCGATCGGTTCCGGAAGCAAAGGTTCCGGAGAGAACAAGGACGGCTGAGCGGAACGAGCACCAGACGAGGCAGTCCGTAATCACAGCGCGGCCGCGCTCACGCGAGGCCGCGCTGTGGCGTTCGTATCGACCAGCGGATGACGTTCGACTCTACGGGGCACGGATGGCTGACGAGAGAATCACCCGACGTCCCCGGATTCCGGGGCCCGTCGAAGGAGCACCATGAACGATTCAGTCATCCACCGTCCGGCTCTCATCGGTCCAGACGATCAGGAACTCCCCGTAACGCAGCCGCTCGATGTGACCGAAGTGGTTCACGCCCAGCGGCCGGCCGAGGCACCTGAAGAGCGACGACGACCCTCTTCCGCCTGAGAATCTCTCATACAACGAGGTACACATGAATGCGCCGCGCTCCACTCGACTCCGCCCGTCGCCCAGGGCCGCGTTCCGCGCAAAGTTGCTGGCGCTGTGTTCCCTTGCGTTCGCAATGTGCATGGGGCTCATGTTCTTCGCACCCAGCCCGTCCGCCCAGGCGCGGGTGAGTGACCGTCGCCCATTGCCGACCCTGTGTTCGGTCCGAACACAGACATCTATATGACCGGCTCCGGTGCGGGACTCACGATAGATGGTTTTCAGCCACCGACGGCGATCACCCAGGACCCGGCGGCGCCATACCCCACCACGGACCCGGCGGGATATGAATCGCTCAGCACCTTCGCGGGGATTATCAACACCGCAAGCATCGATGACCCCAGCCTCGTTGGAGAAATGTATTGCATCAACCTCCGGGTCTCCACCCAGACCGGTATCGGCTACGAGAGCGGGACGTGGGAAGAGACAAACGTTCCCAACATCGGTTACGTCACCTACATTCTCAACACCTACTACCCGGCAACGAGCCTGCCGGCTGGCCTCACCGACGACCAGCGAGCGACGGCCGTCCAGGCCGCGATCTGGTATTTCACCGACGGATACGTCGTGAGTTCGGCCGAGGCCGACATCCGGGCTGCAGCAGCAGCAATCGTCGCAGATGCTCAAACGAACGGCCCCGCCGCTGAGCCCGTTGCGCCGGAGGTCACAGTAGCCCCGCCGAGCGCAGCCGCTCCGATCGGTACCCCCGCCGGGCCATTCGTTGTCGAGGCCCAGGACGACGCCTCGCTCACTGTGTCGGTTCCCGCCGGCTCCGAGATGTTCAGCGACGCCGCCGCAACAGTCCCCCTGGCGAATCCAGGCACCGTGGCATCCGGGACATCGATCTGGGTGACGAATTCGGCCGGAGCCGCGAGCGAGACGGTGCTCTCTGCCCGGGCGGCCGTCACCGTCCCCGCCGGCCAGGTCTACCTGTACGACGGAAACAACCCTGACTTCACCGATGCTCAACGGCTGATCCTCGCGTCCACCACGGATCTCGAGGCGACCGCTGAGGCAACAGCCACCTTCTTCGCGGTCGGCGCGCTCACCATTCAGAAGTCCTTCGTCGGTGCCGCGGCGGGGACGCAGGGCCCGAGCCAGTTGCTCATCGACTGTGGTCCAGGCTACGTATTCACCGCGGACATTCCGGGTGGCACAACGAGTGATGAGGTGTTCGAGTTCGAGAACATTCCGGCAGGGAGTACGTGCTCCGTGACCGAACCTGTCCTCGGTACCAACACCGTGGCGGTCGTGACGTCTGACGCTCCGGTCGAGGTGGGAGTGCCTGAGACTGGCGCATCAGCGATCGTCACCAACACCGTCGAGTTTCAGCCGGGAGGACTCGAGGTCACCAAGGTGATCACAGGCGCGGCGGCAGGTAACCAGGGCGAGATCGTCCTGCTGATCGACTGCGGGGAGGTTCTGAGTGACTCCTTCGTGATTCCGGCGAACCAGCCCGCTGGAGAGTATGTCCGCGCCTACGCTGAACTGCCGGCCGGAACAGAGTGCACAGTCACAGAGAGCACCTCAGGGCAGTCGAGCGCGATCGAGGTGGAACCCGCCGCAGACGTCACGGTGACGATCGCCCCCGGCGCAGTCGCGGAGGCGGTTCTTACCAACACCGTGACGGCAGCGGACGGCTGGTCGCAGGGTAACCGACTCCCAGCCACCGGAGCAGAGCCCGCCCTTCCCCTGCTGCTGGCAGGCAGCACCGTCGGCGGCGGGTTGCTGCTCGTGCTGGCATCGGCTTTGATGCGGCGCCGGACGCGGGCAGCCCACGAGTGAGTTGAGCGGTTGACAGGACTGATCCTGTCACTGGCCGGCACGTGAACCAGCCAGTGACAGGATCAGTCCTTGTGAGCGGGCGGCGGAGCCGGATGCCGTTCCATGCCCAGTTCATCGAGCGGTGATGTCGTCTCCGGAATACGGTTGTGATCGATCGGCGCCGGGCAGATGAGAATGGGGTTCGACGTGCTGTGGTCGATGACGTGCTCACTCATCGGATGACCGCAGACCGGACAGGGCGCCGCAGCGCGCTCGGCCTCGATATCGCTCACTGCGTCGGACCCATGCCCGTCTTCCGTGACGGACTCGTTATTGCGCTCAGGACTCTGTTCGGCGTTCTCCGGCGTTGTCATGGCTGACATGCTACGCCCCATCCGCCGGGAAGCACGCTGCCATTCGGCACGTCCGGCGTGGCCAATCAGGCCTCGCCGAAACCTGATTCCACGAGGTCAGCGAGAGCATCGACGGCGTCCCGGCCGCGAGGATCCGCTGTCGCAATCTCGGCGACTTTTCCTTTCTGGAGACCGAGCGCCATGATCGCAAGGAGGCTCTTCGCGTCCCTGCCATTGACCGTGACCGGTGTGTCGAAGGTGCTCGCGAGCTTGACGAAGTCCGCCGCAGGGCGGGCGTGCAGCCCGTCACGATTGATGATCGTCACAGACCGGGAGTAGCCCCCCTCAGTCGCGGTCTCATCAGTCAGGCCGGCAGGAGCGGCACTCTCGCGGTCAGCGTCGCGGTTCCTGGTCGGGGAAGAAGAGGCCACGAAAACGTCGACCGCCGACCGGGCGGCAGCCTCGACACCGTCGAGGTCAGCCCCGGTCTGAGCGGCGACAGCGGCAGCAACCCCTCCCTCGACGAGAGGAGCGTCGATGATACGAACGGATGCCTGCTGGGCGTCGTCGAGGAAATCGAGAGCGGTCTCCGCGGTCAGGATGGCCGAGCCGAGATCACAGAGAATCACCACCCCATCACCCGAATCCGCCTGTGCCAACGCCCGGGTGACTTTGTCGAAGCTGGTTCCGATTCCGTCATCGTCGGTGCCGCCGGCGGGAACGAGGGACACGTTCGGCGCCATCTGGCCCGCGAGTTGCACGAGGCCACTGGCAATCAGTGCGCTGTGTGAGACAAAAACGAGCCCAACGCTCACGACGGCGTCTCCGTCGACGCTGCAGCGGTTGTTGCGGCTGCCCGAAGCAGGAGGGCGGTCGACTGAGCACCGGGGTCGCGGTGGCCGATCGCGCGCTCGCCCAGGTAGCTTGCCCTGCCCTTTCGGGCGACGAGCGGCTCCGTCGCTTCTGCTCCGCGTTCAGCCGCTTCTGCTGCGGCGGCGAGAACTCCAGCTTCATCCTGTCCCTCGGCCGCCGCGGCCGCTGCGGCATCAACCGCTGGCGTCCAGGCATCGATCATCGTCTTGTCGCCGACTTCCGCTTTGCCACGGAGGACGATACCGTCACGCGCAGCGCCCAGGAGCGAGACGACGGCAGCGGAATCGAGCTCTCGAGCCGACCCGACAGCGCCGGACGCCTTGAGGTACGCGGTTCCGAACAGCGGCCCTGAGGCTCCGCCCACCGTGGAGATGAGCGTCGTCGCGACGAGCTTCAGTACATCTCCCGGGGTTGCTTCGTCGGGAAGGTCGTCGAGTTTCGTGAGGACGGCGGCGAAGCCCCTGTCCATGTTCTCGCCGTGGTCACCGTCGCCGATGTCGCGATCCAGCGTGATCAGCTCGGCGCGGTGCTCGGCGATGACTGCCGCGCTTGCTCGAATCCAGTCAAGCGCCCACGGGGTTCCCAGAGCCATGTCGTTCCTTTCAGTCGGTTGCCGGCCGGCGCAGCTGCGGCGACACGGGTGATGCGGGTCAGCGTCCCCAGCGGAGCGCAGCGGTCTGGACAGGAGCATCCCACAGCTCGGTGAGTTCATCGTCGAGCCTGAGCACCGTCAGCGAGCAGCCCTGCATCTCCAACGACGTCGTGTAGTTGCCGACGAGCGACCTCGTGATCTCGATCCCCCTGCCCGCGAGCACCTCAGCGGCGTGCCGGTACACGATATACAGCTCAACCAGCGGGGTCCCGCCCATTCCGTTGACGAGCAGAAGCACTCTGTCCCCGGTGGCGAAACCACCGTCGTCGATAATCGGCCCGAGTAAACGGTCCACAATGCGGTCGGCCGGTTCGAGTGTGATCCTCTCCCGGCCGGGCTCGCCGTGGATGCCAATCCCGATCTCGATTTCGTCTTCGGCCAGTTCGAAGCTCGGCTCTCCGGCGTGTGGCACCACGCACGGCGTCAACGCGACGCCCATCGACCTCACATTGGCGTTGACCCGTTCGGCGACAGCAGCGACGTCATCGAGCGCGTCGCCGCGCTGGGCAGCTGCTCCCGCGATCTTCTCGATCAGGACGGTCCCGGCCACACCGCGACGACCGGCGGTATAGAGCGAGTCCTGTACAGCAACGTCGTCGTTGACGATGACGCTCCGCACCTCGACCCCGTCGGCCGCGGCGAGATCAGCGGCAGTTTCGAAATTGAGAACGTCGCCCGTGTAGTTCTTCACGATGTGAAGCACTCCGGCACCGCCGTCCACCGCGTGCGTTGCAGCCACGATGGGATCGGGGGTCGGCGACGTAAACACGGGACCAGGGACAGCGGCGTCGAGCATTCCAAAGCCGACGAACCCGGCGTGGAGCGGCTCATGACCGCTTCCTCCGCCTGAAACAAGGCCGACCTTGCCCGCGACAGGCGCGTCAGCACGAACGACGAATAGGGGGTCTTCCGACGCGCGCACGATGTCCGGGTGGGCGGAAGCGAAACCGGCGACCGCTTCGGTCACGACATTCTTCGGGTCGTTGATGAGCTTCTTCATTGAAATCTCTCCAGGTGACAAATAGGACGGAAAGAGCTACTTCCGCGGCCGGACGGCGGGTCAGACCGGCCCGAACCTCAACCTAGCCCCGAAGAGCCAGCGAGGTAAGGGGCCATCAGGACCCGAGAGGGTCGGCCGACGTCGCAGCAACCCACTCGTCGAGTTTTGCCGCAGCGCGCCCCGAGTCGAGCGCATCCCGCGCCACCTCCATCTGTTCCGCAAACCTGTCGAGAATGGAGACCTGCATCTGCGAAGGATCCTCGGCGAGACGGTAAGCAACGAGGCCGGCAGCGGCGTTGAGCAGCACGATGTCGCGGACGGCGCCCTTCTCGCCGGAAAGCACCCGGCGGACAACACCTGCATTGTGTTCGGGGTCGCCACCGACCAGTTCCGACATCTTCACGAGCGGGATACCGAGATCACGCGGGTCGAGGTCGTGTTCCGTCACGAGTCCACGACTGACTTCCCAGATGTGCGAGTGACCGGTGGTCGTGAGCTCATCGAGCCCGTCGTCGCCGCGGAAGACGAGCGCTGTCGCTCCCCTGGTCTGGAATACGCCGACAAACAGGGGCACCCGATCCAGCTGGGCGACGCCGACGGCGGATGCCTCGGGGCGGGCAGGATTGCACAGCGGTCCGAGGATGTTGAACACCGTCGGGATACCGAGGGCCGCCCTGACCGGCGCCGCGTGACGGAAACCCGGGTGGAACGCGGACGCGAACGCGAAGGTGATCCCCGTGTCCTGCAGTGAAGACGCCACCTGGGCGGCGGTGCGCGTGAGGTCGATCCCGAGTGCCGAGAGCACATCGCTCGCACCGGACACGCTGCTGACCGCGCGGTTGCCGTGCTTAATGACCGGCACTCCCGATGAGGCGACAACGACACACGCCATCGTTGAGATGTTCACCGTACCGAAGCGGTCACCGCCGGTCCCGACGATGTCGAGCGCCATGGAATTGACCGGGAGCGGAACCGCCTGCTCGAGGATGGCATCCCGGAATCCGACGATCTCATTGACCGACTCTCCCTTGGCGCGAAGCGCAACGAGGAACCCGGCGATTTGCGCGGGGCTCGCTGTCCCCCTGATGACGCCATCCATCGCCCACGTCGCCTCGGCCACGCTGAGGTCATCGCCGTTCAGCAATGTCGAGAGGAGTTGCGGCCACGTGACGGAATCAGACATGACTCCCAGCCTACCGAGCACCCCGAGCGACGCGAATTCACGGCACTTTCCCGGCCAAAAGTAAGGGTTCCCTAACTAAACACTTCCCCCTGAGAGGCTCCGAATGCGAAACAGCCGCCCGGATATCGGCCATAATGGAACAGTGACGAGCACCTCATTGAACTACGCGGCGAAAGCCCAAAAGATCAACAGGCCGAACCCTGTAGCCGTTGGCACCATTGTGTGGCTCGGCAGCGAAGTAATGTTCTTCGCCGGCCTGTTTGCCATTTACTTCACCCTTCGTTCTGTTTCCCCAGAGCTGTGGGAGAGCGAAACAGCGCTCCTGAATATTCCGTTCTCGACGACAAACACGATCATCCTCGTCGCGTCATCGTTCACGTGCCAGTTCGGAGTGTTCGCCGCTGAGCGGATGCGGCCGCGATCGGTCGGTCCGAAGCCGTCCCAGTGGGGCATGGTCGAGTGGTTCTTCCTCACCTATGCACTCGGTGCGATCTTCGTCGCCGGCCAGATCTTCGAGTACGCCACGCTCGTCAGCGAGGGCGTCTCGCTCTCGTCGAACGCGTATGGCTCGGCGTTCTACCTCACGACCGGATTCCACGGTCTGCACGTCACAGGCGGACTCATCGCGTTCCTGCTCGTCATCGGTCGCGCATTCGCCGTCAAGACGTTCGGTCACAAGGAAGCCACAAGCGCCATCGTGGTCTCGTACTACTGGCACTTCGTCGACGTGGTCTGGATCGGCCTCTTCTTCGTCATTTACGTACTGCAATAGAACCGGAAGACCTCACGCGAATGTTTAGGACTCACACCAGCTCCCCCCGCAAGGGCCGGAACACAGGGCGCCGCTCTCCACTGGCGACCACAGCGCTCATCGCCGCAGGCCTCCTGTTCACCGGGGGCGCGTACGCCGCGTTCTCGACGACAACGGCAAGCGCTGAAACCTCGCACGCTGCGACAGCGGCAACGGTCGAAGAAGGAAAGAAACTCTTCGACGCCAACTGCGCCAGCTGCCACGGTCTCGCCCTCGAGGGCACCGACGCCGCTCCGAGCCTCATCGGCGTCGGCGCAGCATCGGTCGACTTCCAGGTCGGAACCGGTCGGATGCCGCTGCAGCAGCAGGGCCCGCAGGCCCCGCAGAAGCCACCGCAGTTCACCGAAGAGCAGACCCTCGCCCTCGCGAAGTACGTTGCGACGACGGGCCCCGGCCCCGGCATTCCCGACGAAGATCTCCTGCACGGCGATGGCGACGCCGCCAATGGTGCCGAGCTCTTCCGGATCAACTGCGCAATGTGCCACAACGTTGCAGGCGCGGGTGGAGCGCTGACCGAGGGTAAGTACGCCCCTCCCCTGACCGGTGTTGACCCCGTTTACATTTACGAAGCCATGGTGACCGGCCCGCAGAACATGCCGGTATTCAATGACGCGAACCTCACCCCGGAGGACAAGCGCGACATCATCACTGCGCTCAAATTCACCGAGGAGAATTCCACCGTCGGCGGAAACGCCCTGGGAAGCCTCGGCCCTGTTGCTGAAGGACTCTTCATCTGGATCTTCGGTCTCGGGACAATCGTCGCGTTGACCGTATGGATCACGGCGCGTTCAAACTAAGCAACACAGCAATGACTTTGCGCAGAACTACGAAGGAGCACAATGGCACAGGACGGTAACAGCGGCACGGAACTCGCCGCTGCCGACTCGTCAGACCACGGCCACGGCACTGAAACTGCCGTCGGTACGGCGGTTGTGGCCACGGACGCGATCGCCAACCCGGGGTTTCCCCCGCACCGGCCGCGAGTAACGGATCTTGACCCCAAGAAGGAAAAGCAGGCGGAACGAACCGTCTACACCCTCTTCTACCTGTCGGTAGCGGGAAGCATCTGGGCGATTGCCGCCTACATGATGTTCCCCATCGAACCCGAAAACCTCGAATCGGTTCGACTGAACAACCTCTTCATCGGTCTCGGACTCGCGCTGGCACTGCTCGCGCTCGGTATCGGAGCGGTTCACTGGGGCAAGGCGCTGATGGCCGACCACGAGGGTGTCGATATGCGTCACCCTGTACGCGGTTCGGACGAAACGCGGGCACGTGCCGTCGAGATCTTCCAGGAAGCGAACGAAGAATCAGGCTTCGGCCGGCGCTCGCTCATCCGGAACAGCCTCATCGGTGCACTCGTCGCGTTCCCGCTCCCCGCCGTTGTTCTGTTCCGCGGGCTTGCTCCCGAAGGTCAGAACCCCGTCACCCTCCTCGAGCACACGATGTGGAAAGAGGGCGACCGCCTCGCCAGTGACCCGTCGGGTCTGCCGATCAAGGCATCCGATGTCACCGTCGGCTCGGTCTTCCACGTCATCCCTGAGTCGCTCGCCAGCGTCGGACACAGCGAGGGCTACCTCGAGGAGAAGGCGAAAGCCATTGTTCTCCTGATGCGCCTCAAGCCTGAGGACCTCAACGAGGCTCCCGATAAAAAAGACTGGTCGTACGACGGCATCGTCGCATACTCGAAGGTCTGCACCCACGTTGGATGCCCCGTCGCACTGTACGAGCAGCAGACGCACAACCTGCTCTGCCCCTGCCACCAGTCGCAGTTCGACGTCACCAACCACTGCGCCGTGATCTTCGGTCCGGCCGCCCGTCCCCTTCCGCAGCTTCCGATCGCTGTTGACGACGAGGGCTACCTCGTCGCACAGAGCGACTTCCACGAACCTGTTGGCCCAAGTTTCTGGGAGCGTCATTGAACACCGTCACGGCCCCGGCCGACACTGAAAAGGCACCAGCCAGGAAGTCCGGCGGTTTCACCGCCGCGGCTTCCAACTACCTCGACGAGCGCACGAGCATCTCGACAGCGGTCAAGGAGCTCGGTCGCAAGATCTTCCCGGACCACTGGTCGTTCCTGCTCGGTGAAGTCGCGCTGTACAGCTTTGTCATCATCCTGCTGTCCGGTACCTTCCTCACCTTCTTCTTCCAGGCGTCGATGGCCGAGGTCCACTACGAGGGCTCGTACGTCCCGCTGAAGGGTGTCGAGATGAGCGCCGCAATGGCGTCGACTCTCGACCTCTCCTTCGACATCCGCGGTGGCCTCCTGATGCGCCAGGTACATCACTGGGCCGCCCTGCTGTTCGTGGCGTCCATCGGCCTGCACATGCTGCGCATCTTCTTCACCGGTGCGTTCCGCAAGCCGCGTGAACTCAACTGGGTGATCGGCTTCGTACTCTTCATCCTCGCGATGGCCGAAGGATTCACCGGGTACTCGCTTCCCGATGACCTGCTGTCCGGTAACGGTCTCAGGATCATCGACGGCATGGTCAAGGGCATCCCGCTGATCGGAACCTGGACCTCATACCTGCTCTTCGGTGGAGAGTTCCCCGGAACCGACATCGTGGGCCGTCTGTACTCCCTGCACATCCTGCTGCTTCCCGCGATGGTGCTGGCGTTCATCGCCCTCCACCTGCTGTTCGTTGTTGTGCACAAGCACACCCAGTACTCGGGCCCGGGTCGCACCGAGCAGAACGTTGTTGGATTCCCCGTCCTCCCCGTTTACGCGGCGAAGGCCGGCGGATTCTTCTTCATCGTCTTCGGTGTCGTCATGCTCATCGCGTCGCTCTTCACGATCAACCCGATCTGGAACTACGGCCCGTATGACCCGTCACCGGTCTCCGCTGGTACCCAGCCTGACTGGTACATCGGCTTTGCCGACGGTGGCTTGCGCCTCGCCCCGTCGAACATGGACCTGGTGTTGTTCGACCACACCTTCTCGTTCGGGATCCTGCTGCCCCTCGCGGTCATCGGCATCTTCATCGTCGCCGTCATGCTCTACCCGTTCCTCGAAGCGTGGATCACCGGCGACAAGCGCGAACACCACATCCTCGACCGTCCGCGCAACGCCGCTACCCGCACCGCCATCGGTGCAGCGGGTGTGACGTTCTACGCGGTCCTCTGGGCCGCGGCGAGCTCGGACATCATCGCGACGCACTTCCACGTCACGATGGAGGGCGTCATCCGCACGCTCCAGGTGCTCCTCTTCCTTGGTCCGGTCATCGCGTACTTCGTTGCCAAGCGAATCTGCCTCGGCCTCCAGAAGAAGGACCGCGAGATCGCGCTGCACGGCTTTGAGTCCGGTCGCATCGTCCGCCTCCCCGGTGGCGAGTACATCGAGGTTCACGAGCCCGTGTCCGATTACGAGCGCTGGAAGCTCGTGAGCTACGACGACTACAAGCCGCTCATGATCCGCCCGAACGCTCGCGGCAAGATCACGGCAGCACAGAAGCTCCGCGCCGGGTTCTCCCGCTGGTTCTTCGAAGACCGCATCGCGCCAGTGTCGAGGACTGAAATCGAGTCATCGCACGGCGACCAGCACTAAATCACTACTCACGAACGGGCAACGTTGACTCTCCGACATTTGGCGGAGGGGCTTCGTTGCCCGTTCTGCTTTTCCCAGCGGGCAGAGGAACGCCGCCTGTCCCCCGTCGATCATCTCGTGATCGGGTGTGACGCCGGGCATCGGTTCGACGTCAACAAGCGGGGCTACGTCTCCTTGCTGCCTGCATCGACCCGCGTCACCGGCGACAGCCAGCAGATGCTCGATGCCAGGGCACGCTTCTTCGAGACGGGTGCGTTTGATCCGATCGCGGATGCCGTCGCCTCGGCCACTGTCGACGCGTGGGCGTCCCGCACCACCGATCCCACAGCCCCAGCTGCTGCGGGCGCTGACGCCCCCTGGCTGCCCCGGATCGCCGAGTTGGGCTGTGGCACGGGTTTCTACCTGTCCCGAGCCGTAGCCGGCCTTACGGGCGCCGGATCGAACGATATCCTTCCCGTCGCCGCTGACCTCTCGCCCTTCGCGGTCCGGATGGCCGTGCGCGCCGTTGGGTCGGCCGGTGGCGTCGTGCTCGACGTGTGGCAGCCACTCCCATTTCTCAGCGAATCGGTAGCAGGTATCCTCAGCGTGTTCGCGCCGCGCAACCTGCCGGAGTTCGCGCGCGTGCTCGACGCCGGCGGTTTCCTGGTCGCGGTCGTGCCGACAACGCGGCACCTGCAGGAGATCAGGGCCGAGGGCCGGGCCATCGGCATCCCCGACGGCAAGCCAGAGGCGCTGACGGATGCCGCGTCGCCCTGGTTCAGCGAGGAGAACCGGGCCCTCGTCGAGTTCGAGATGCAGCTCACGTCAGTCGAGCTCGACGCACTGATCGGGATGGGCCCCTCGGCGCACCATACGGAGTCCCCGACCAGCACAGCGGAACAGCCAGGCGTCGCGCGGCACGACTCTGAGACGCCCGACGCGGCCCAGGCGGAGTCCCGCCGCGTGACGGCATCCGTCACCGTGCTCACGTATCGTCGACGGCCGGCCGTCGAGGCGTCCGATACCGCCTAACCTGGTCGGCGCTCCTGAGTGCCGTAGAGGCGCCCTGAGTGCCGGCCGCGTTGTGCCGCGCCGCGTGATCTTGTGCTGGAGCCGGCCGGTGAGTCTCCATCGCCCACGTGCCGGTGCATCATCCGTTCTCGGGTACGCAAAAGGGCCACACACATTTCTGTGTGTGGCCCTTCTGCGTAGTGCAGTGCGGACGTATCTACCTGGCGTGGAAGCCGCGGTAGAACTCGTAGGTCCACCCGACGATCGCGATGAGCAGAAGCGGTGCAGCGATGAACGAGATCCAGAACCCGATCGAGAGACCGAGCATCATCAGCGCGCCACCGGCGGCCATGATGATCGGCCACCAGCTCCAGGGCGCGAAGTGACCGAGTTCAGGGTCACCGTCATCGATGTTCGCGGTCAGGGTGTCTTCCGGCAGTTCTCCACCCTGGTGGCGGTGCACCCGGCTCAGGTAGAAGCCGACGAACGTCGCCAGGATGGCCGACAGCGCAAGCGCAGTGGTTCCTGCCCATTCGATGGTGCCGTATCCCGGATCGGTCAGACTCCAGAAAACGTAGACGCCCGTGATGAACGCGAAGAAAACCGCGAGGATCCAGAAGAGGTTGACGTTAGCCTTCATTACTTCACTTCACCTTCGGAACGGTCATAGGTCGGAGCATCTGGTGCGTCCTTGGCAGGACCGACACCGACCGGGATACCCGCTTCGGGGTGGTTCAGGTCGAAGGCGGGCCGCTCGGAGCGGATCCGCGGGATCGACGTGAAGTTGTGACGGGGCGGCGGGCAGGAGGTCGCCCACTCGAGCGATCCGCCGTAGCCCCACGGGTCGTTGACCGTGACCTTCGGCGCCTTGCGGGCCGTGATGTACACGTTGAGGAAGAACGGCAGCATCGAGAGCGCCAGAATCATGGCACCAACGGTCGACAGCTGGTTCATCCAGGTGAAGCCGTCTTCCGGCGAGTAGGTCGCGTAGCGACGCGGCATACCCATCACTCCGAGCCAGTGCTGGATCAGGAACGTGGTGTGGAACCCGATGAACAGCAACCAGAAGTGCCAGTAACCGAGCTTCTCGTTGAGCATCTTGCCGGTCCACTTGGGCCACCAGAAGTAGAACCCACTGAACATCGCGAACACCACGGTGCCGAAGACGACGTAGTGGAAGTGGGCGACGACGAAGTAGGTGTCAGAGACGTGGAAGTCCAGCGGAGGCGACGCGAGGATCACACCGGTGAGTCCACCGAAGGTGAACGTCACGAGGAAGCCGATAGCCCAGAGCATGGGCGTCTCGAATGTCACCGATCCGCGCCACATGGTGCCGATCCAGTTGAAGATCTTCACACCGGTGGGAACAGCGATGAGCATTGTCATCAGCGAGAAGAACGGCAACAGGACGGAGCCGGTGACGTACATGTGGTGAGCCCACACCGTGACCGACAGTGCTGCGATCGAGATCGTCGCGTAGACAAGGGTCTTGTACCCGAAGATCGGCTTGCGGCTGAAGACCGGGAAGACCTCGCTGACGATTCCGAAGAACGGCAGCGCGATGATGTACACCTCTGGGTGGCCGAAGAACCAGAAGAGGTGCTGCCAGAGGATCACTCCCCCGTTTTCCGGGTCGTACACGTGGGCGTCGAAGACGCGGTCAGCACCGAGGCCGAACAGCGCAGCGGCGAGCACGGGGAACGCCATCAGCACCAGGAGTGAGGTGACGAGCGTGTTCCACGTGAAGATCGGCATCCGGAACATCGTCATGCCGGGGGCACGCATCGTGATGATCGTCGTGATGAAGTTCACACCACCGAGGATCGTTCCGAAGCCCGAGAGCGCGAGGCCGAGAACCCAGAGGTTTCCACCGACGCCGGGAGAGAAGGTCGTGCTCGACAGCGGCGCGTACGCAAACCAGCCGAAGGATGCCGCACCCTGAGGGGTGAGGAAGCCACCGATTGCGAGGAGGCTGCCGAAGAGGAAAAGCCAGAACGCGAAGGCGTTCAGTCGCGGGAACGCGACATCCGGTGCACCGATCTGCAGGGGCATCAACACGTTGGCAAAGCCTGCGAAGAGCGGCGTCGCGAACATGAGCAGCATGATCGTTCCGTGCATCGTGAACAGCTGGTTGTACTGTTCCTTCGTCTCGAGCAGGTTGAGGCCCGGTTCGAAGAGCTGTGCGCGGATGATCAGTGCCATCACGCCGCCGATGCAGAAGAACACGAAGGACGCAATCAGGTACATGTACCCGATCGTCTTGTGGTCAGTGGATGTGATCCAGTTGACCAGGACGTTTCCCTTTTTCTCGACGCGGGTGCTGTTGACAACCCGAGCCTGTCCGGCGGGAAGCTCAATAGTAGTAGCCATGATTATTCGCCCTCTCCTTCTCGGACGGGCGCGTCTACGCCTGGCAGATTGCTGTTTCTGTCGTACTCGGAGCCGTAGTCGCCGACGTTGCCTTCTTCAGCGAGCCCGCGAACGTACTCATCGTAGGTTTCCTGGTCAACGACCTCGACGTTGAAGAGCATGAGCGAGTGGTATTCACCACAGAGCTCGGCGCACTTGCCCGCGTAGGTTCCCTCACGCTGAGGCGTGATCGACATGTAGTTGGTTGCACCGGGGAACATGTCCTTCTTGTAGAGGAAGTCGATGACCCAGAACGAGTGAATGACGTCGCGCGACTCGAGCGCGATCTTGACGTCAGCACCAACGGGGAGATACAGGGTCGGCAGCTGCTCCTGGTCGATGGTGCCCGCTGGGGCGCCTTCTTCTTCCTGAGCCTGGATGCCAACGGACCACACGTCTTCGCCGTCAACGGCATCCGTGTAGATGAAGTCCCACGCCCACTGCTTCGCGAAGACCTGGATTTCGACGTCCGGGTTTTCGAACTGAGTCTCGATGATCTCCTGGTCACGCGCGGTGAACGCGAAGAAACCGAGGACGAGGATCAGCGGCACGATCGTGTAGAAGATCTCGATCGGCATGTTGTAGCGCATCTGGACGGGCAGGCCGGTCTGGCCCTTGCGCCGGCGGTAAACGATGATTGCCCAGAGCGTGAGTCCCCAGGTGAGAAGACCGACGCCGAGAAGGACTATCCATGAGGTCACCCACAGACCGGCAACACGCTCTGTGTTGTTTGTTACGGGCGGTTCACCCTCCAGGAATCCTGGAAGATAACCGTGAAGTTCGGCCTGGGTACAGCCGGCCAGAACCACGGCAAGCGTGATGGCAACCGGTATAGCAGCCCATCGGAGTCGACGATTCGAGCGCACCTGGGACCTTTCGATGACAGTGTTATTTCAGCTTTCAGTCTAGCCCGATTGACGCCACCGCTCTCGACCAATTGGGCCGTGGCACCGCGAATTCCGCCGGTGGACCCCGGTTAAAAGAAGCAGGGGACCCGCCACACGTGGCGTGTCCCCTGCACGATTTGCTGAATATTCGCTTAGTGGAAGCTGTCTCCACACGCGCAGCTTCCGCCGGCGTTCGGGTTATCGATGGTGAATCCCTGCTTCTGGATGGTGTCTTCGAAGTCGATCGAGGCACCGTCAAGGTAGGGAACGCTCATCTTGTCGACGATAACTTCGACGCCACCGAAATCGGCTGTCGCGTCGCCGTCGAGCACGCGCTCATCGAAGTAAAGCTGGTAAATGAGCCCGGAACAGCCGCCGGGCTGAACGGCGACCCTCAACCGCAGGTCGTCCCTGCCCTCCTGCTCGAGGAGGCTCCTCACCTTGGCGGCAGCGGTATCGCTGAGGCCTACCCCGTGGGTGGCGGGCTGCGGCATGGTGGATGTCAGCGTTGTGTCGCTCATGACTCTCCTCGGTAGTGGACTGACCTGTCGTTACACATCTGGCCCCAGTGTAATCCCCGCAACCGCGCAATCGCTGTGACAGGGGCCATCCGGGTTCTCCGGGTGACCCGGCCAACCCTGGTCGCGACGCTCAGCGCCCTGCGGTGTGTGAGCCCGCATTCAGGCGGGCAAGCAGGAGAGCCTCCGCGAGCACGGACCGCGAGAAGACACCAAGGTGGAGAGACTCGTTGGGGCTGTGTGCCCGCGAGTGCGGATCTTCGACACCGGTGACCAGGATCTCGGCCGCCGGGAACACCCGCACGAGGTCCGCGATGAATGGAATCGAGCCGCCGACACCGAGTTCAACGGCGTCTGTGCCCCACGCATCCTTCATCGCCCGCTTGGCTTCGCCGAATATCGAGCCCGAACCGTCGACGAGGAATGGGTCACCGAGATCGAGATCGTCGATCTCGATCTCAGCGCCGAACGGTGTGTGTGCTGCAATGTGGGCGCGAATTGCCCGCTCCGCGTCTGTCGCATTCTGCCCTGGCGCGATTCTCGCGCTCACCTTGACCGAGACGACGGGCGAGAGGGTGTTCGACGCGTTCGCGACGCTTGGAGCATCGATTCCCGTCACGGTCACCGATGGCTGGTTCCAGATGCGCGAGAGAATCGTTCCGGTTCCGAGGGGCGATACGCCGGGCAGCAGGCCGGTCTCCTCGCGCAATTGCGTCTCGGAGTAGTCCGGGGTCTCGCCGGAATAGCTCGTGAGGCCCTCGACGGCGACCGATCCGGCCTCGTCCCAGAACGAAGCGAGGAGCTTGATGGTCGCGAGCATCGCGTCGGGCACCGCTCCCCCGTACATGCCGGAGTGAGAGGCGTGCTCGAGAGTGCGCACGGTCAGACGGAACGTGACGTTACCGCGCAGGCCGACCGTGATGGCGGGGGTCACCTCGTCCCAGTTGTTGGAGTCGGCGACGACGATGGCGTCTGCGGTGAGCGCCTCACGATTGTGGGTGAGGAAATTGGCGAAGGAGCGGGAGCCGAACTCCTCCTCCCCCTCGATGAACAGTGCGAGGCCGAGGTCGAAGTCCGAGCCGAGCACCGCCTTGAGCGCGCGAAGCGATGCGATGTGTGCCATTACGCCCGCCTTGTCGTCGGCGGCACCGCGACCATAAATCCTGTCGCCCTTCACCGTCGGCTCGAACGGCTTCGAGTCCCAGTCGTCATCCTTGCCGGGAGGCTGAACATCGTGGTGAGCGTAGAGCAGGACGGTGGGAGCACCGTTTCGCGCCTTCCTGGTGGCGAGCACCGCCGGCTGGCCAAGTTCTGACGACTCATCGATCGGCGCCTGCTTGACCTCGACAACGTCAAACAGTCCCGTCCCCTCCGCCAGCGCAGCGACCGCCTCAGCGCTCGCCCGCACATGAGCCGGGTCGAATGCCGCCCAGGACACACTCGGAATGCGTACGAGGTCGGAAAGGTCCGCGATCGCAGACGGCATCCCCCCGGAGACGGCTGTGTGAATATCGGAATCGATTGCTGTGAGCGAGGTAGACATGTTTTCGGAGTCGGAGGTCATGCAGGTAATCTTAAGAGGTATCCAGCGCTAGGACCCACAGTGACCAAACACACCCCACGCTCGACAGCCGAGCCCATCATCGAAACCCCCGACCAGACCGCGGAACGTATCGCCGCCGCTGGCAAGGGCAGGCCCACCCCGACGCGCAAGGAGCGGGAAGCCCTCAACAAGCGTCCCCTCGTGCCAGGCGATCGCAAGGAAGCGAAGCTGGCCGCCCGCGCCAAACTCGCGGAGTCCCGCGAGAAGGCCAGAATCGGCCTGGCTGCAGGAGACGAGCGGTACCTCCCGCAGCGGGACCGGGGCGTGCAGAAGCGATGGGTTCGAGACTATGTCGACGCCCGCTTCAACATCGGTGAATTCCTCATTCCCGTGATGTTCGTCGTGATCATCCTCACCTTCATCCCGTCCCCCGTGGTTCAGGTGTACGGAATGCTGGCGCTCTGGGCGTTCTTCCTCATCGCGCTCATCGACTGCTTCTGGATGGGGACCGTCATCCGCAAGAAGCTCCGCGCCAAGTTCGGTACGGACAACGTCGAACGCGGCGTGCGCTGGTACGCCGGGATGCGCGCACTGCAGCTGCGCGTCCTTCGCCTTCCCAAGCCGCAGGTCAAACGCGGTGACTACCCCGCCTGATCTTCCTGAAACCGCCTCACCCTCTCGGTGGGGCGGTTTTTTGTCAGGCCCGAAGCGCGGAAAGAGCCCGGTTGATCTGGCGAGCCCACAACGGTCCGAGGTACAGGAACGCCGTGTAGCCCTGGACGAGGGTTGCGCCGGCGTCGATGCGCTCCTGGACGTCGCGCGCGGTGAAGACCCCTCCGACCGAGATCACGCACATCGAGTCCGGGACGACGCGCCTGATCAGACGGAGCACCTCGAGCGAACGTTTCGCGAGGGGCGCTCCGGAAAGCCCGCCAGCCCCGGCGGCTTCGACCACGGCACTGTCCGTCGTGAGGCCCTCCCTGGAGATTGTGGTGTTCGTCGCAATGATGCCGTCGAGGCCGGTCGAGACCACGAGTTCCGCGATCCGGGCCACCTCGTCGTCGCTGAGGTCTGGAGCGATCTTGACGAGAAGGGGTGTGTCTCCGGCGGCGGTCTTGACGGCGGCAAGCAGAGGCGCCAGCCTGTCGAGCTCCTGAAGTCCGCGAAGACCCGGCGTATTCGGAGAGCTGACGTTGACGACGAGGTAATCCGCGACCGGAGCAAGAAGCCTGGTGCTCGTCAGGTAGTCGTCGACGGCGTTGTCGACAGACACAACGCGGCTTTTTCCGATGTTCACCCCGAGGACCGGGCGGTTCCTGGCGCGACGCACGTGCGCGAGCCGCTCTGCCGCCTCAGCCGCGCCGCCGTTGTTGAACCCCATCCGGTTGATCACCGCACGGTCCGGCACGAGTCGGAACAGGCGCGGTTTCGGGTTCCCTGGCTGCGAGTGTGCCGTGAGAGTCCCGACCTCGACGTGCCCAAATCCGAGTGCACCGAGCCCGAGGACTGCCTCACCGTCCTTGTCAAACCCGGCAGCAACGCCGAACGGTGTGGGAAACGTCAGTCCGAGCGTGGACACGCTGAGATCGGCGCTCGGCGCCGTCGTGCGCCCAAGCGCAGCAGCCACCCGCCGGTTGCCGAGAAACCGGATCGCGTCGAATGCCAGATGGTGGGCGACCTCAGGGTCAAGCTTCGAGAGGACGGTACGGAAGAAGAACTGATACATCGCCGGCGCCGTCACCGCTCGACGGCGTCGCGAGCGTCGTCGGCAGTGTCGGATGCGTGCTCAACGCGGAGCAACGCGATCGCCGCATCGAAATCCTCGAGCGAGTCGAACCCCTGGTACACACTGGCGAAGCGGAGGTAGGCGACCTCGTCGAGTTCCCGGAGCGGCGTGAGAATGGCGAGGCCGATTTCGTTGGCATCGATCTGGCTTGTTCCGGTCTGCCGAATCGACTCTTCCACCTTTTGCGCCAGAACGGCGAGGTCAGAGTCGGTCACCGGCCGTCCCTGGCACGCCTTGCGCACTCCCGAGACCACCTTGTCGCGCGAGAAGGGCTCAACGACCCCGCTGCGTTTGATGACGTTAAGGCTCGCTGTTTCGGTTGTGCTGAAACGACGGCCGCATTCCGGGCACTGCCGTCTCCGCCGGATGGAGAGGCCATCATCGCTCGTGCGGGAGTCGATGACGCGGGAGTCAGGGTGACGGCAGAAAGGACAGAACATGATGACTACTCCGGCTTGACGGGTGCTTCGACGCGAGTCGACGCTATGAGAATCGAACGGTGACTGCTTCGCCGTGAGCGGGGAGCTCCTCAGCTCCGCTGAGCGCGACCACATTCTCAGCCACGTCGCCGAGCGCCGCCTCTCCGTACTCGACCACCTGCTGGGGGCGAAGGAAGGTGTACGCGCCGAGTCCGGACGAGAAACGGGCCTGTCCCCCGGTCGGAAGGACGTGGTTTGACCCGGCGAGATAGTCGCCGAGGCTGACGGGAGAGAACGGACCGAGGAAGATCGCGCCAGCCGTGGAGATGAGTGAGAGCACAGCCTCGTTGTCCGCAGTTTGGATTTCGAGGTGCTCTGGCCCGTACGCGTTGCTGAACCGTGCTGCGGCGTGCATATCGTCGACGAGGACGATCGCCGACTGCTGGCCGCCGAGCGCCTCGGTCACGCGGGCAGAGTTCGCTGTGACAGCGGCGAGCTCATCCAGTTCGCGCGCAACCAGCTCCGCAAACTCGGCAGAGTCGGTGACGAGGACCGACGCAGCGGCCTCGTCGTGCTCGGCCTGGCTGATCAGGTCGGCCGCGACGAATCGCGGGTTCGCAGCCCCATCCGCGATTATCAGGATCTCTGTTGTCCCCGCTTCGGAGTCGATACCGACGACCCCGCGCACCAGGCGCTTCGCTGCCGCGACGTAAATGTTTCCAGGGCCGGTGACGACATCGACGGGGAGCAAGCCGAGCGATGGGACGCCGTGGGCAAGCGCGCCGATAGCGCTCGCGCCGCCCATCGCGTACACCTCGTCAATGCCGAGAAGACCGGCAGCGGCGAGGATTGTCGGGTGTACGCGCCCACCAAATTCCTTCTGGGCTGGAGAGGCGAGTGCGATGGAGGGGACGCCGGCCACCTGGGCGGGAACCACGTTCATGACGACGCTCGAGGCCAGGGGCGCCTTGCCGCCTGGTACGTACAGCCCGACGCGCTCAACCGGCTGCCAGCGCTGGTGAACCTGCGCTCCCGGCCCGAAACTCGTTGTCGTGGGCACCGGGAGCTGTGCAGTGCTTGCCGCTCGCACGCGCTCGATCGATGCGTCGAGTGCTGCGCGAACAGCGGGATCAAGTCCGTTCATCGCCGCGGTGATTTCGGAAGCATCGACGGCGATTGAGGCGTCGCGAACGCCATCAAATGCTTCAGCGTGGCGCTTCAGCGCGCTTTCGCCTTCGAGGCGAACCTCACTGATCAACCGCTCAGCAGCTTCGCTCGCGACGGCAATGTTGACGATCGGACGCGGGATCCGCTGCAGCAGTTCGGCGCGGGTAGGCTGAATACCGCGCAGGTCGATGGTCTGAATTTTCGTCTTGATCATGGCAGTCCCAGTCTATCGCCCGCTCCCCTGGCCCGGCACTCGGCCCAGTGAAAGGAATTCCACACAGGATGAACCCCATGCAGCAGGATCTCGAAGCCTTCAAATCGGCGTTCCGTCGGCACGCTGCCGGCGTCGCAGCGATCACGGCAAGGGACGCTCTGGGGAAACCTGTGGGCTTCACCGCGACCTCACTCGCATCGTTGAGCGCCGTGCCCCCGCTCGCGACATTCAACCTGGCACGCAGTGCGAGCAGCTGGCCGGCGATCGCCGACACCGACAGGGTCGTGATTCACATGCTCGGCGCACGCAACAGGTCGCTCGCCCAAATCATGGCCGGAGACAACGCGTCGAGATTCGTCGGTGAGCACTGGCACGAGGGAGAGCACGGGCTTCCCATTCTCGACAACGTCACGACGTGGATGATCGGCCGGGTTATCGAACGGTTCACGGTCCACAACAGCGCGATTGTCGTCGTACAGATCGAGAGCGGCGAGGTCGGCGCGGATGACGCTCCCCTGCTCTACCACGAACGCCAGTATTTGCGCCCGGGTGAGGTCGCCTAACCGCGCATAATTCCGGTGATCTCCCGCAGAACACCGACCCTGCCGTCATCGTGACGAATCACGAGTTCGGTGCCACGATCGACGATAGCCAGTGCCCATGCATCCGGCCCGATCTCGAAGACCGGTGCGCCGGTCTCCTCATCCACAACGGCGATCAGAACCGGTGAGTACACCCAGAACGGCTGCGTCGAGATAACCGCCGGCGGCGTCTGGCCGGGGCCCTGTTTTGCCGCAGCTTGCGAGGCTGATGCCGTGTGGCCGGCGTCAGGGGCACGCGTGCCGTGCGAGCCCGAGACGGTCTCTGACGAGGTCTCCGGCTCTTCCCCGGTCTCGGGTAGGGTCTCCGGTGCGAGCTCGTCATCCTTCTCGGGTGCGAGCTCGGGCGCGAGTTCTGCTGCTGCCTCTGACGTCAGCTCCGGGGCGAGCTCGTCGGCGTCCTGCGACGTCCTCTCGGCCTCGGTCTGGCGTGGAGCGTCGGGCAGAACTTCCGGCAGAACTTCGGCGCGGGACCCATGCTCCTGCGCTGACGGGTGAAGCGGTTCCGGCTCGGGGTTTTCACGGCCGGACGCGTCAGCCAGGGACTCCTGTTCCGCAACATGGCGGATTGCAGACACCGGCGCAGGCTCTTCGCCCGTATGGAATTCATCGACCTCATCACCCAGAAGGGAGTCGTCCATCGTCGCGCTCGTCATGCCGGTTGTGGCCTGCGTGGCGGGAGGAATGTTCGAATCCGGAGCGTCATCGCCGAGACCGGCGTTACTCTCCCGCGCCTCCTGGAACTCTGCGTACGAAGGATCGGAGTCTGACGCGGAATCCGGCGACCATCCGCTCCGGCGGTACGCGGCAAAGTCTTCGGGGCGGGTATCAGCGGGGGTGAGCTGCACAGACCCCGAGTGCTCCAGACCATAGTGGTGCACCTCGGGCTGGGGCTCAGCGGTGTGACGCACGGGGCGGGGCCGAACGGGGACAACAGCGGCCTCACGGGCGGCGGGGTGCGCCGGACTCTCTGCGCGGCGGCTGAAATCTTCGGCGAAGACGGGCACGAACCTCGCGCACGCGGTGGGGACAATGCTCGCCAGCGAGAAGATCAAGCCGAGAATAAGACCGGCTCCCGGGGTGAGCCCATCGAAGTTGTCGCCGCCAGGATTGCCGCCGAAGGCACCGGGCCGGAACCACGCGGTGAAGCCAAGCATCGTCAGTAGCGCCCCGAGATAGAAACCGGCGGTGGTAACCGCGGCTGCCGAGGCGAACTGGTCGACAGAGAGTGAACCGACCCTGAGCCGCCGTTGCGGCTGCACCCGACGGATGACGATGAGAGCCGCTGCTGCAGCGAGGAGCAGCGCGCCGGGGATGGCGAGCCACGGAGCAGGCGCCCACACGCTCGAGTATCCGAAGAATTCGGCGTACAGCCCTCCGATGAGGGGGAAGAATGAGGCGACGACAACGAGGGCAGAGAGAATCACGAAGACGGCCTCGCGCAGGCTGAACGGGCCGACACCGTATGCGACACCATTCTCGTCGGTACGCGGGCGGCGAGGCTTCCGCTGCCGAGGCTCGGCTCCGGGACCGGTCAGCGCTTCCGGCCGGGGTCCGGGTCCGCCGGTCTGGCCGGCGGGAGTCTGACCGGATGCGGGCTGTCCCTCGAACGACTGGCTCTGGAACTGCTGCTCCGGATACTGCTGACCCGGGTATTGCTGCTCCGGATAGCCGGCGTACTGCTGAGCGGTGTGCGGCGCCGCCGGGTACTGCCCGGTCTGGTCCTGCTGGAACTGCTCCGGCTGGTACTGCTCCTGCTGGTACTGCTCCTGCTGGTACTGCTCCTGCTGGTACTGCTCCGGCTGGTACTGCTCCTGCTGGTACTGCTCCTGCTGGTACTGCTCCTGCTGGTACTGGCCATACTGGCCAGCGGGGTACTGCTCTGGCTGGTATCCACCGGTCGGATACGGCTGCTCCTGATACTCCCCGCCGTCGTGCCGGGGCTGCTGGTACTCCTGGTACGGCTCAGCCTGGTGCTGCGGGTTGTGCTCAGCGGCGTCTGCAGCTGGATGCGGCTCCGGAACCGGGCCGCCGAGCGGATCCCGTTCCGGATCAGCGGGCCAGGCGTCTGTGGGCTGCGCCGGGAGGACCGGCTCGTCCCGCGCAGGGTCAACTGGCCGGTTGTCAGGGTTATTCATAGCGTTTTTCCTTCGATCCCGCGCTGAGCACGGTGGTCACGGCGAAGCACCACTGTGCCCCGAACGGGTTCAGCCGATACTAGCCGAGGCAATTCGGGCCGAGCAACGACTTCAGCTCGCCGAAGAGATCCGGCGTCACTTTGACTGGGTACGGGATTTCAAAGAGTCGGGCGATGTCGCCGCGGACCAGCTTCAGCCGCACCTCCGCGTCACCCGAGTGCCGGGTCAGGATGCCGCCGAGCTGGGTGACGAGTTCGGTCGTCGCCCGCGAATCGGGCATCGTCAGCGTGAGCGGCCCGGAAGAGCCACCCTGCCCGATCTCCGGCGAGAAAATGCTGTATGCGTGCAGGTTCATGCCGTCATCACGCATGCTGACGCGTCCCCTGACCACGACGACCGAGTCGTTCACCAGGGTGGGAGCGAACTCCTGATAGGCCTTCCCCATGAACATCACGGTGATTTCGCCGCCGAAGTCCTCGACCTGGATCATGCCGTACTGGTTGCCGGAGGTCTTCGCCACCCGGTGCTGCACGCTTGTGGTGAGCCCGGCGATGGTGACCGTGTCGCCATCCTCCGTGTGATCCGACGTCAGCAGGTCGGTGATCGTGGTGGTCGCGTGCTTGGCCAGTTCGAGCTCAAGACCGGCGAGCGGGTGATCCGAAACGTACAGGCCGAGCATGTCGCGCTCGAAGGCGAGCTTGTCTTTCTTCGACCATTCCGGTCGGTCCGGAACCGCCTCAGCGGTCGCATCAAGTTCGAAGATCCCGCCGAAGAGATCGACCTGCCCGTTTGCCTCGTTGCGCTTGAGGCTCACGGCACTCTCGACGGCATCCTCGTGGATTTCGATGAGCCCGCGCCTCGTAGCGCCGAGAGAGTCGAACGCGCCGGCCTTGATCAACGACTCCATGGTGCGCTTGTTGGCGACCTGGAGTGGAACCTTGCGCAGGAAGTCGTGGAAGGAGGTGAACTCGCCCTCACGCTCACGGGTCGCCCGAATCGCCTCGACCACATTGAAACCGACGTTGCGCACGGCGCCGAGGCCGAAGCGGATGTCTTCACCAACGGCTGCGAAGAAGCCGATCGACTGGTTGACGTCCGGCGGGAGCACCTGGATACCCATCCGCCTGCACTCGTTGAGGTAGATGGCGAGTTTGTCACGGGCATCGCCGACGCTCGTGAGCAGTGCGGCCATGTACTCGGCCGGGTAGTGCGCCTTGAGGTACGCCGTCCAGTAGGACACGACGCCGTATGCGGCGGAGTGCGCCTTGTTGAACGCGTAGTCGGAGAACGGGAGCAGGATGTCCCACACGGCCTTGATCGCGGCATCCGAGTATCCGCGCTCGTGCATACCGCCGGAGAATCCCTCGAACTGCTTGTCGAGCTCGGATTTCTTCTTCTTGCCCATGGCGCGTCGAAGAATATCTGCCTGGCCGAGCGAGAAGCCCGCGAGCTTCTGCGCGACACTCATCACCTGCTCCTGGTAGATGATGAGGCCGTAGGTTCCACCGAGGATCTCCTGGAGCGGCTCCTCGAGCTCCGGGTGGATGGGCGTAATCGCCTGCAGGCCATTTTTACGCAGTGCGTAATTGGTGTGCGAGTCCGCACCCATGGGGCCCGGTCGGTAGAGCGCGATGACCGCCGAGATGTCTTCGAAGTTGTCGGGCTTCATCGACCGGAGGAGGCTCCGCATCGGCCCACCGTCAAGCTGGAAAACGCCGAGGGTGTCGCCACGGGCAAGCAACTCATAGGCGCCGGGATCGTCGAGCGCGAGCTCCTCGAGTTCAATCCGGTGCCCGCGGTTGGACTCGATGTTGTCGAGCGCGTCACTCACGATGGTGAGGTTGCGCAACCCGAGGAAGTCCATCTTGATCAGTCCGAGCGACTCACAGGCCGGGTAGTCGAACTGCGTGACGATCTGGCCGTCCTGCTCGCGCTTCATGATCGGGATGATGTCGATGAGCGGGTCGCTCGACATGATCACGCCTGCAGCGTGGACGCCCCACTGGCGCTTGAGGTTCTCGATCCCGAGCGCTGTGTCGAAGACGGTCCTCGCCTCGGCATCCGTCTCGACGATGGTGCGGAGGTCGACCGTTTCCTTGTACCGCGGGTGGGTCTTGTCGAAGATCCCGGTGAGCGGTACGTCCTTGCCCATGACGGGTGGTGGCATCGCCTTGGTGAGCTTGTCGCCCATGCCGAACGGGAAGCCGAGGACGCGCGAGGAGTCCTTGAGCGCCTGCTTGGCCTTGATCGTTCCGTAGGTGACGATCTGTGCCACGCGCTCGTCGCCGTACTTCTCGGTGACATAGTGGATGACCTCGCCGCGGCGCCGGTCGTCGAAGTCGACGTCGAAGTCGGGCATGGAGACGCGGTCGGGGTTGAGGAACCGCTCGAAAATGAGTCCGTGCACGAGCGGGTCGAGGTCGGTGATCTTCATCGCGTACGCCACCATCGAACCGGCGCCTGAACCTCGTCCTGGTCCGACGCGGATGCCGTTTTCCTTTGACCACTTGATGAAGTCGGAGACCACCAGGAAGTAGCCGGGGAAGCCCATCTGCACGATGACGCCGGCTTCGTAGTTGGCGCGGGCGCGAACGTCGTCGGGGATGCCGTTCGGGTAGCGAACGTGGAGGCCGCGCTCGACCTCCTTGAGGAACCAGGTCTCCTCGGTCTCGCCGGCGGGCACCGGGAACCGGGGCATGTAGCTCGCGCTGGTGTTGAACTCGACGTTGCAGCGCTCGGCGATGGCGAGCGTGTTGTCGCAGGCCTCCGGGTGATCCCTGAACAGCTGGCGCATCTGCTCCGCCGACTTGAGATAGAACTCGTCCGCGTCGAACTTGAACCGGTTGGGGTCGTCGAGGGTGGATCCGGACTGGACACAGAGCAGCGCCGCGTGTGCCTTGGCGTCGTGCGCGTGGGTGTAGTGCAGGTCGTTGGTGGCGAGCAGCGGCAGGTCGAGTTCCTTGGCGAGCTTGAACAGGTCACTCATCGTGCGTCGCTCGACGTCGATGCCGTGGTCCATCACCTCGCAGAAGAAGTTGTCTTTGCCAAAAATGTCCTGGAACTCCGCTGCGGCTTTCTTCGCCTCGTCGTACTGCCCGAGACGGAGCCGCGTCTGGATCTCGCCACCGGCGCAGCCGGTCGTTCCGATGACGCCCTTCGCATAGGTGGAGAGCAGTTCGCGGTCCATGCGCGGTTTGAAGTAGTAGCCCTCGATCGACGCGAGCGACGACATCCGGAACAGGTTGTGCATGCCCTCTGTGGTCTCGCTGAGGAGGGTCATGTGCGTGTACGCACCACTACCGGAGACGTCGTCGCGGCCCTGGGTGCTCGAGCCCCAGCGCACGCGGGTCTTGTCACTGCGGTGGGTACCGGGCGTGACATACGCCTCGGTGCCGATGATGGGTTTGATTCCGGCCGCCGTTGCGGTACGCCAGAAGTCGAACGAACCGAACATGTTGCCGTGGTCGGTGACGGCGACGGCCGGCATCTTTTCGGCGATGGCGGCGTCGATCAGTGGTTTGACGCGCGCGGCGCCGTCGAGCATCGAGTACTCGCTGTGGACATGCAGGTGAACGAACGAGTCGTCTGATGAGGTCAAGACTTCTCCGTGAAGCTGGTGGGCTGGACTACAAGCCTAATCCTCGCGGAGGACATCGAGTGCGTGCTGGAGGTCCGCCGGGTAGTCGGAAGTAAAGGTGACCCACTCCCCCGACCCCGGATGTGTGAACGACAGCTGGCGGGCGTGCAGCCACTGTCGTGTGAGCCCGAGTCGCGCGGAAATGGTGGGATCTGCGCCGTAGAGAGGATCCCCGACGCACGGATGCCGCTGGGCGGCCATGTGCACCCGAATCTGGTGTGTGCGGCCGGATTCCAGGTGCACCTCGAGCAGCGAAGCGCTCGGAAAAGCTTCGAGAGTCTCGTAGTGCGTCACAGACGGCTTGCCCTCTGCGGTGATCGCGAACTTCCAGTCGTGCCTGGGGTGCCGCCCGATGGGTGCGTCAATGGTGCCGGCGAGCGGGTCTGGGTGCCCCTGTACGACAGCGTGGTAGACCTTCTCGACCTCACGGTCGTGGAAGGCACGCTTGAGCGCCGTGTACGCGCGCTCACTCTTCGCAACGACCATGAGTCCCGTCGTACCGACATCCAGTCGGTGGACGATGCCTGCGCGCTCGGTTGCACCGGAGGTCGACACGGAATACCCAGCGCCGGCGAGGGCGCCGAGAACCGTCGGACCGGTCCAGCCCACCGAGGGGTGGGCGGCAACGCCGGTCGGCTTGTCGACCACGATGATGTCGTCATCGTCGTACACGACGCTCAGATCGGACACGATCTGTGGGACGACGACAGGCTCCTGCCGGGGAGCCCATGACACCTCAAGCCAGCTTCCGGCGCGGAGGCGGTCCGACTTGTCGACGGTGCGCCCGTCGATCATCACGCCACCGGCTTCGGCGACCTCGGCGGCAAAGCTTCGCGAGAAACCGAGAACTTTGGCAAGGCCGGCGTCGACACGGGAACCGTCAAGGCCATCAGGGATGGGAAGGCTGCGGCTCTCCATCAGGCTGCCGTATGGTTCGGCCCGGAAACCGGGGTCTGGGCGGCGCGCGTGGTTTCGTCGGACGAACCGTTCTTCTCGTCCGTCGGTACGGCACCCGCGTCGTCCTTGACGGCGACAGTGCGGGTTCCATCGAGGTTGACGCCCCGGAGGGTGAGGATGACGAAGAGTCCCATGCTCGAGACGATGCAGATATCGGCGACGTTATAGATCGCGGGCATCATCCACGGCGTTGAGATGAAGTCAATGACGTGGCCGAGGCCAAAAGACGGCTCACGGAAGAACCGGTCACTGAGGTTGCCGAGGACCCCGCCAAGGAGCAACCCGAAAACTACGGCCCAGCCGATCGAGCGAATCTTCCTCGCGAAGACCAGGATCGCGATGGTGACCGCTGTGGCGAGGATAGAGAAGATCCAGGTGCTGCCAGCTGCGAGCGAAAACGCGGCACCGGGATTCTTGACGAACTGAAAGTACAGAAACTCGCCGAGAACGCTGACCCGCTCACCGAGCGGCAGGTTCGAAACGACGAGGTATTTGGTGAACTGATCGAGCGCGAGCGCCGTTCCCGCGATGACCGCGAGAACGACGAGCGCTCGAACACTGGGAGAACCAGCTTGTGTTTTCGGCAAAACCTTAGGCGTTGGACTTCTCGGCGCTTGACGCGAAACCGGAACCGGTTCCCTGTGCGCTCGGCCCACCGTCGGTGTCGAGTTCCTTGAGCTGGCTCTCGATGTAACCGCGGAGCTTCTGACGGTACTCGCGCTCGAACTCGCGGAGCCCGTCGATCTTCTTCTCGAGCGTTGCGCGCTCCTCGTTGAGGATGTTCATCTGCGCACGCTGCTTGGCTTCGGCCTCTGCGACGACGCGAGCGGCTGTCGCGTGTCCTTCGGCGATGAGAGCGTCGCGCTTCTCAGCACCCTCACGGACGTGCTCGTCGTGAAGACGACGTGCGAGCTGGAGCAGGCTCGAGGAGGACTCTGAGTCATCCTGTGCCGGTGCGGCCTGCGCGACGGGCGCGGCTGCAGGAACCGGAGCCGCTGCAGCGACCTGGGCAGGGCGTTCGCCAGAATCGGAACCAGCGGCGTCGAGCTTGGCCTGGAGTTCCTGGTTCTCCTGAATCAGACGTCGCAATTCGACGACGACATCATCGAGGAAGTCATCGACCTCATCCTGGTCGTAGCCCTCGCGGAACTTGGTCTGCTGGAACTGCTTGTTGACAACATCTTCCGGAGTTAGCGCCATGGCTTCCCACCTCTTACTTGTTTGGCTCGGTTTGGCTCGAATGGACGTGCCTACGCTAGCAAAGTCCCCGGCGGTTCAGCTGGGATCGAAGCGATGAAGGACACGTGCGTTTCAGGATACCGCTATGACCGCTTCCGGCGCAGGACCATCGCCGGGCTGGCGCGCGCTCGCGCTTACACGGTATGAGCGAGCAATGGGCAGCGTTGGCCGCCTGCACCGTCGGCAGCGTTGCGTCTTAGCGAAGTATGACGTTGACCAGAGTCATCGCGATGATCACGCAGAGCATGGTGATGCTCCAGCCGAAATCGAGCGCGAGCGCCCCCATCCGGATCGGCGGGAGGATTCGCCGGAAGAACCGAATGGGAGGGTCAGTCAGCGAATACACGACCTCTGCGACGACGAGAGCGAACTTCTCCGGCCGCCAGCGGGGCTTGAAAGTGCGCACGAGGTCGAGTGCGAATCGCGCCCACATCACGAAGAAGTAAAGCAGCAGCGCGAAGTACAGGATGTTTCGAATCAGAGAAAGAACGGAGTCCACCCGTCAATTATTGCTGAGCGAAGAAGGAAGATTCCGCCGCAGCGGCTCCACCGGCGTCTCCGAGCACTGCAACGTGCTGCGGCGAGAGCAGGAACACCTTGCTGGTCACACGCTCGATCTTGCCGTAGAGGCCCTGGGAAAGCCCACTCGCGAAGTCGATCAGGCGCTTGGCATCACCCTCGCTCATCTGCGAGAGGTTGATGATGACGGGGATACCATCACGGAATGTCTCGGCGATGACCTGGGCGTCGCGGTACTGCTTGGGGTGCACAGTGAGGATCTCGTTGAGCTCAGTGGGTGCAGCCTGCGTCGTTGCCGTCGGGCGGCGCAGCGGGGTCACGGGCGCACGAGTGGCCACGGGAGTCGGCGTCGCTGCCGGCGTGCTCGCTGCGCTGGAGCCGGAGCTCTGCGCGGCTGGTGCAGCCTGAGGCGCAGCGGTATCGCGGGCCTCGTACTCAAGATCGTCGTCTGCGAGGCCAAGGTAGACCATGGTCTTCTTCAGGGGGTTGGACATCGCTACCTCCGTTTGTGCGGTTACTTCTCTATGAACATTAACCGTGAGTTGGTCTGATACCCGTGATTGCCGTGCCAATGCGAAGGTGTGTCGCGCCTTCGAGCAGGGCTTCACGGTAGTCGTGTGACATACCCGCCGAGATGCGGGAGGCAGCGGGTTGAAGGGCGACCACCCGCTCGGAGTAACTGCGGAGGCGCGCGAACGCCTCGCGAGGGTCCTCGCCGAGCGGAGCGACAGCCATCACGCCCAGCAGCTCGAGACTCCGCGCTTCAAGCACCTGCTCGACGAGCGGTTCAAGTGCCGCTGGCTCCACTCCCCCGCGCGCGGCATCCTCCGTGAGGTTGACCTGGACGAAGCAGGGCAGGGGCGGCACACCCTCACCCGCCGCATCGAGTGCGGTAACGAGCGCCGGGCGGTCGACGGAGTGCACCACGCTCGCGTACTGCCTGACCTGCCTTGCTTTCTTCGACTGCAACTGCCCGACGAAGTGCCAGTTGAGGTCCGTGAGCCGTGCGAGCTCAGCAGCCTTCGCCGATGCCTCCTGGTGCCGGTTCTCACCGACATCCCGGACCCCGAGGTCGTAAAGCTCCTCGACAAGCGCCGCCGGGTGGAACTTGGTGACGACAATGGTCGTGATGTCAGCGCCGGTGCGGCCGCTTTTGACGAGCGCGTCGCTGATTCCGCTCTGGACAGACGCCAAACGCTCGGCCAGCGAGAGCTGGCCGAGCGTTTGTTCGTTCTCGGATGTCATGTCCTACTTGAGGAAGTCGGGGATATCGAGTTCGTCCTCGTCGGCAAAAGCCGGGTCAGCGGCCGCTGGCGGGGTCGACAGTGACTCTTCGGTGACGCGCCAGGTCTGAGGAGTCTCGGTGAGCACAGCGCCACCAGCAGGCTTCTCTGCAGCGGTGCCTGTCGAGGCGGCCGCGGCCACCGCTGGTGCACTTGTCATGACGCCACCGGTCGTGATGACGGCGTCACGAACGGACTCGCCTGCACGCGACGGCGGTTCGCCGCCATCGAAGCCGGCAGCGATGACCGTGACCCGTACCTCATCACCGAGGGTGTCGTCGATGACGGCGCCGAAGATGATGTTCGCCTCGGGGTGCACAGCTTCCTGCACCAGGCGGGCCGCGTCGTTGATCTCGAAGATTCCGAGGTTCGAGCCACCCTGGATGGAGAGCAGTACACCGTGTGCGCCCTCGATCGATGCCTCGAGCAGCGGCGAGGCGACGGCGAGTTCCGCTGCCTTGATGGCGCGGTCGGCGCCTCGCGACGAGCCGATACCCATGAGGGCGGATCCGGCACCCTGCATGACGCTCTTCACGTCGGCGAAGTCGAGGTTGATCAGGCCGGGTGTGGTGATGAGGTCTGTGATGCCCTGGACACCGGCAAGGAGGACCTGGTCTGCCGTGGAGAATGCCTCGAGCATGCTGATGCCGCGGTCGCTGATCTCGAGCAAACGGTCATTCGGCACAACGATGAGTGTGTCGACTTCTTCCTTGAGCTTGGCAACGCCGAGCTCCGCCTGCGCCTGGCGGCGACGGCCTTCGAAGCCGAATGGCTTCGTGACGACACCGATCGTCAGCGCACCGATGGACTTCGCAATCCTCGCAACGACGGGCGCGCCACCGGTACCGGTACCGCCGCCTTCTCCAGCGGTCACGAAGACCATGTCAGCACCCGCGAGTGCCTCTTCGATCTCCTCAGCGTGGTCCTCGGCGGCGCGGCGTCCGACTTCCGGGTCCGCCCCCGCACCGAGTCCGCGGGTGATCTCGCGTCCGACGTCGAGCTTCACGTCTGCGTCGCTCATGAGCAGCGCCTGTGCGTCGGTGTTGATGGCGATGAACTCGACGCCGCGAAGGCCGAGTTCAATCATTCGATTGACAGCATTGACGCCGCCGCCGCCGATGCCGACGACCTTGATTACGGCAAGGTAGTTCTGGTTTGTAGTCACGTCCGGCCTCCGGTGAGAACCCTCAACCTCAGGTTAAGGTTTAAAGTTATGCTCAGTATGCATTTCTTGTGATTGACGTTAGGGCCAGATTCGGCCCTGACAGGGACATGCCCCGCGTGTCGGGGAACCTGCTGGAAAATTTGCTGCGCTGGTCGTCAGCGCACGACGGCGACGGACGGCGAACTCACGTCATAGACGTCGAATCCGGGCTGCGACGCCATGAGCTTCGTGAGCGTGTATGCCTTAAGTTTCGACTCGTCTGCGCTCCCCCAGACAACCGTCGACTCGCTGTCGCGGAGGGTCAACGTGACGTCGTCCTTTGTTGTCGCAGTGACTTCATCCACCGTCGCGAGGAACTCCGCGGGGAGACTCCGCAGGGTGGCAGCGGCTGCGGTGAACGCATCGGTGTCCGAACCGCCACCGACGGCAATCAGCGGGTAATTGGGCGGCCTGGTCGCCGAGTCGGCGATCACGACGCCAGCGGCATCGACAACGGAGAAACCGTCGGCGTTCGGCAGGACACCGACCGGTGTACGCTCCACGAGCCGCACCACGAGCGTGGACGGTGGTCGCGCCTGGACCGAATACGACTCGATGAGCGGGTACGTGACCAGGGCTGCCTTGATGGCCGTGTCGTCGACAAGGGGAAACGGCGAACCCAGCTGGCTCGACAGGTCGTCGACAACGGCATCGGAATTAACAAGGAACGCGCCCTCGACCTGAATCTCACGCACGGAGAGCAGGGGCGTGTATGCCGCGAGCACAGCGGCAAGAGCGAGACCGACGATGCTGCCGATACCGATCAGCCAGTTGCGTCGTAACCGGCGGGAGCCGGCCGTGAAGCGCTTGACCTCTGCGCGTTCAAGTCGCTTCCGCAGCTTCCGCGCTTGACGGAGCGTGGTGGAACCGGCATCCGTCGGCGTACTCGCCGACCCGGCCCTGGATTCCTTCTCCTCGTCGACGGTGAACAGCGGGATGGGGTCAGCGGCGGAGCGCTGAGGGTCCTCGACACGACCGCCATTCCCGGGGCGATTCGCGTTCCTGGCACGGTCGGAGTGCCCGGTGGCCCCATCCCGGCCGACAGCATCAGCACTTCGGTCTGCCCTGGGATCAGCGGGCGGGTTCGCCGGTCGCTGGGGCGTAAACCCCGATGGGCGTTTCATGAAGCTAGCTCCGTGACGCGGTCAGTGAGCCGAGGAGCTGCGGAACGATGCGGTAGACGTCACCACAACCGAGGGTGATGACAAAGTCCCCCGGTCGCGCTATCGACGCGACGTAGTCTGCGGCGTCCTGCCAGTCAGAGATGAACCTGACCTTCGCCGGGTCCTGGAACTTCTCCGACACCAGGGCACCGGTTACTCCGGGCTCGGGGTCTTCCCGTGCGCCGTACACGTCGAGCACGACGGTCTGGTCAGCGTGTGACTCGAGGGTTTCGGCGAATTCGCCGGCCATGAGCCGGGTTCGGCTGTAGAGGTGCGGCTGGTGGACCGCGATGATCCGCCCGTCACCGACGACTGTTCTCGCCGCCGACAGTGCCGCTGCGACCTCGGTGGGGTGGTGGGCGTAGTCGTCATAGACGCTGACGCCGTCGACGGCGCCATGCAGCTCAAAGCGACGTTCGGTGCCGCCGAATTCAGCGATCGCAGCGAGGGATTCTGATGCACCGAAGCCGAGACCGACAAGAACGGCGAATGCGCCGGCGGCGTTGATGGCGTTGTGCTTGCCAGGAACGCGGAGCGTTGCGCCGTTGTCCTGGCCCTCGTAGCTCACGATGAACGAGACGGGGCCCTCGGTACTGATCGAAGAAACGCGGACGTCGGCATCCGGACTCTCACCGAAGGTGATGATCCGCTTGTCTGTGAGCTTTTTCGTCACCCGAACCGCTCCGGGGTCGTCAGACGAGATGACGACGAACTCCGACGCGTTCTGCGCAAACGTCACGAAGGCGTCGTCAAACGCTTCATACGAGCCGTAGTGGTCGAGGTGGTCGGCATCGACGTTGGTGATGAGCGCGACAGCAGTGTCGTAGAGCAGGAACGAGCCGTCGGATTCATCCGCTTCGACGACGAAGAGGTCGCCGCTGCCCGCTGCGCTCGAGACGCCGAGCGATTCGATGACACCGCCGTTCACGAAACTCGGGCTCTCGGAAAGACCGAGGAGCCCCGTGACGATCATGCCGGTGGATGTGGTCTTGCCATGCGCACCGGCAACGGCAACGAGTCGCTTCCCGTTGATGATCCAGGCGAGTGCCTGTGACCTGTGCAGCACCGGGATCCCTCGTTCTTTGGCGAGGAGGTACTCGGGGTTGGTCGGCCAGAGCGCGCTTGTCACCACGAGGGTGTCCGCGTCGCCGACATTCCGAGCATCGTGCCCGATCGCGATTGTCGCCCCGAGTTCGCGAAGCGCCTCGATGTTCGCAGAGTCACGCACGTCTGACCCGGTGACAGTGTGCCCCGCCGCGAGAAAGAGCCGGGCGATGCCGCTCATTCCGGATCCGCCAATGCCGACGAAATGGACGGTTCCGAGCTCTTCGGGGATCTCGATGGTGAAGTCGGGTTTGATCACTGTGTGTGCTTCCTGGTGTGGTGTTCCTGCCCGTATCGGCAGGTCGAGTGTAAGCCTGTGGGCTGGGAGTCAGGAGGAGCTGATGGCCTCACGGATGAGGGCGAGCATCCGGGTCGATCCCTCGAGGGTTCCCATCAGGCGTGACTGGACGGCCATGTCCTGGACACGCATCCGGTCGGTCATGAGCGGAATGAGCGAGGAGGACACCCACTCCGGTGTGAACTTCGAGTCGAGTACGATGACCGCGCCGCCGGCGTTGACCGCATCGGCAGCGTTGTAGCGCTGCTCTCCGTTTCCGACCGGGTACGGGACGTACGCGGCAGGAATTCCGAGGGCGCTCAACTCAGAAACAGTGGCGGCGCCCGCCCGCGAGACGGCGAAATCTGCAACCGCGAGGGCGAGGTCCATTCGGTCGCAGTACTGGGCCATGCGGTAATGGCGGGTGCCGGGGTCGGTGAGTTCGGACTTGTCACCGACGATGTGCAGGATCTGGTACCCGGCGGCGATGATGGCGTCGCGGGAATCGTAGATGGTCTGGTTCACCTTGCGCGCACCGAGCGAACCGCCGGTGGCCAGGAGTGTGGGGCGGTCGTCGGCGAGGTCGAAGACCTCCCTGCCCTCCTTTCTGGCAGCATCCCGGTCGAGCCGTTCGATTTCGCGGCGAAGCGGCATTCCCACGAATCGGGAGTTCCTCAACCTGGTGCCGTGGAAGGCGACACCGACGAACCTGGTGTACCTGGCGCCGAGACGGTTGGCGAGGCCGGGCTTCGCGTTCGCCTCGTGAATGACGAGGGGGATGCTCGCTCGCTTTGCGGCGATATACGCCGGAGCCGATGCGTAACCGCCAAAACCAACGACCACGTCGATCTCATGCGTCGAGAGCATGTCGACGACGCTCGATACGGCGTGGGAGAAACGCTTGGGGAACCGGGTAGCCGCCTTGTTCACGCGGCGGGGGAACGGAACCTTCTCGATGGTGAGCAGTTCATAACCGCGCTCGGGGACGAGCCTCGCCTCGAGGCCCTCCTTGGTTCCGAGCACGAGGATCTTTGCGTCGGGTTCGCGCTCGGTAATGGCATCCGCGATGGCGAGGAGCGGATTGACGTGCCCGGCCGTTCCTCCGCCCGCGAGTAGGTAATTAGTCATCGTGTGTAGAACTCCCCTGCCTGGGTGAATCGAGGTTTCGCCGCCTGTTCACGTGCAAATGACAGCACGATCCCGACGGCGCAGAGAGACGTCAGGAGTGCCGTCCCTCCCGCTGAGATGAATGGAAGAGGGACACCGAGGACGGGCAGCAGCCTGAGAACGACCCCGATGTTGACGAATGCCTGGCCGATGATCCAGACCAGGATCGCGCCGGTGGTGATGCGGACGAACGGGTCGGTGCTGGCACGGATCACGCGCACGAACGACACAGCGAGCAGCACGAACATCAGGAGAACGACCGTCGCTCCGATGAGACCGAGTTCCTCACCGATGATCGCGAAGATGTAGTCGTTGGATGCCGCGGGAAGCCAGGAGTACTTCTCTCGGGAGTTGCCGAGACCGAGTCCGAACACTCCCCCATTCGCCAGCGCCCATGTGCCGTGAAGCGGCTGCCAGCACAGGTTCTCGTAATCGGCGCATTCCTCGTCGAGGAAGGTGAGGATGCGCGCCATCCGGTTGGGGCTGATGAGCGCCATCACGGTGAACAATGCAATGCCGGCGAGAACGGGAACCAGGACGAACCGGAGCTTGAGATTGGCGAAGAACATCGCACCGATCACAATGCCGGCCATGATGACCACGGTTCCGAGGTCCTTACCCCCGAGCACGAGCCCGAGGGCGATTGCTGAGACGGGGACGACGGGGATGAGCGCGTGCTTCCAGTCGGAGAGCAGGTTGATCTTCTTGCCCAGGATGAAGCCGAGCCAGACCGCGAGGGCGAGCTTGAGCAACTCCGATGGCTGGCCGTTGATCGGACCGATGGCGATCCAGTTGCGGTTTCCACCCTCGGAGATACCGAGCGGTGTGAAGACCAGGAGCTGAAGGATCAGCGCGCCGAAGAGCGCCAGCCAGGCCCACTTCTTCCAGAACCGAACGGGGATCCGCGAAATGACGAGCATGAGCGGGATGCCGATGAGCGCGTAGGTCGCCTGCTTCCAGAATCCCCCGAAGAAGCCCTTGTTATCGAGGAACGAGTCGACGGACGAACTGGAGAGGACCATGACGAGCCCGACTCCGACGAGGAAGACCGTGGTGCACAGGACCAGGAGGTACGAACTGGACTCCGGGCGTATTTGCGCGCCCAGCCGAACCCGAGTACTCCTGGCGCCGGTCTCTTCGCTACGCGGACGGTCGGTTGGTGGGGCGGTCATCAGCCTCACCTTCCCATCGCTGGCGTACAGCATCCGCAAACAGTCGGCCACGTTCCGCGTAATCGGTGAACTGGTCCATCGACGCCGCGGCTGGTGCCAGGAGCACCACGTCGCCCGCGACGGCAAGTTCTGACGCCAGTTCGACGGCGCGGGGCATGACATCTTCAGTGTTGTCTGCGTCGACCTCGAGGAGGGGGACGTGCGGCGCGTGTCGCTCGAATGCGCCGAGCACGGCGCTCCGGTCCTTGCCGATGATCACGGCACCGCGGAGCCTGTCGCTGTGCCGGGCAACGAGGTCGCTGACGTCCACGCCCTTGAGCAGTCCGCCGAGAATCCAGACCACCGAAGGGTACGCGCCGAGTGACGCTTCGGCTGCGTGCGGGTTGGTCGCCTTGGAGTCGTTGACCCAGCTGATCTCGCCGCTCGTGAGGACCGGCTGGATCCGGTGGGCGTCGAGTCGGAAGTTGATGAGCGCCTCGCGCACCTGTGCGGGCGTCACGCCGAAAGACCGAGCCAGCGCGCTCGCGGCGAGCACGTTCTGAACGATGTGTGGCGCAGCGAGCCCCGCGGCAGCGAGGTCATCCACAGTGGTGATCTCGAGCGCGGACGAGAACCGCTCCTCGAGGAAGGCTCTGTCGACGACGATGCCGTCGACGATGCCGAAATCGCTCGGGCCGGGAACACCCAGGTCGAAACCGATGGCGCGCGCGCCCTCTTCGACCTCGGCTTCGCGCACGAGCGCTTCGGTGCGCCTGTCGGATTTGTTGTAGACGCAGGCCACCCTGGTGCGATCGTAGACGTGCCCCTTTGCCGCTACGTATGCCTCGAACGACCCGTGCCAGTCGATGTGGTCCATGGCGATGTTCAGGCACGCGCTCGAATACGGCGTGACGAAGTCAGGGCCGGCCTGGCCGGCCAGATAGTGCAGCTGGTAGCTGGAGAGCTCAACGACGAAGACGTCGAAGCCCTGCGGATCACGAACGGCGTCGAGCACTGGAACACCGATATTGCCGCACGGGGCGACCCTGAGGCCCGCCTGGGCGAGCATTGCTGCCGCCAGCTGGACCGTCGTGGTCTTGCCGTTGGTGCCGGTCACGAGCAGCCACTCGGCCGGCGTGCCGACCTTGTCCCTGACCCGCCAGGCGAGTTCGATATCGCCCCACACCGGGATGCCGCTAGCGCCGGCCCACTCGAGGAGTGGATGGTCGGGGTGGAACCCCGGCGAGACGATGACGACCTCTGGCCGGTGGGCCTCGAGTTCGTTCGGCACTTCGGTGAGGTCGGTCTGCACGAGGCGCGCACCGATGACGTCAACGAGTCCGGCACGCTCGTCCGTACCGACGGGAGCGAGTACGAGTACGTCAGCACCGAGCTCGGCCAGGGTGTCCGCCGCGGCGAACCCCGTTACACCGAGGCCGAGTACTGCGACACGCAGCCCGGTCCAGTCGGCGTGCCAGCTCGTCAGTGTGTTCAAGCGATCAGTCATTGTCAGCGCAGGATCCATTCGAGGTAGAACGTTCCGACGCCGGCGGCGCAGAGGAGGCCACCGACAATCCAGAAGCGGACCACGACGGTCACCTCAGCCCACCCCTTGAGTTCGAAGTGGTGGTGGATCGGGCTCATTCGGAAGATCCGCTTGCCGTGGGTGATCTTGAAGTACGCCCGCTGAACAATCACTGATCCGGTTTCGATGACGAACAGGCCACCGATGAGGACGAGGAGCAGCTCGGTGCGGGTGAGGATCGCCAGCGCAGCGATCGCCCCTCCGAGTGCGAGCGATCCGGTGTCGCCGAGGAAGATCTGTGCCGGCGAGGTGTTCCACCAGAGGAAACCGATGAGCGATCCGCAGATGGCCGCCGCGACGATGGCGAGAGCCAGCGGGTCGCGCACTTCGTAGCACTTGTAGGCCACCTCGTCGGCGAGCGAAGCGCCGAAGCAGGACTGGTTGTACTGCCAGAAACCGATGATGACATATGAACCGATCGCAAGGATCGATGCCCCTGTGGCGAGTCCGTCGAGGCCGTCGGTGACGTTCACGCCGTTCGAGGTAGCGGTGACGATGAAGCTCGTCCACAAGAGGTAGAGCACCACTCCGATGATCGGTCCGAGAATCATCAGGTTGATCGGGAGGTCGCGGGTGGCCGAGATCGCTGTCGATGCCGGGGTCACCCCTTCAGCGCTGGGGAAGTTGATCGCGAGGACGCCGAAGATCACGGCGACGATGACCTGGCCGAAGACCTTGGCCCATCCCCCGAGCCCCAGGCTGCGCTGCTTGCGCGTCTTGGTGAAGTCATCAATGAACCCCACGACACCGAGCCCGACCATCATGAACAGCACAAGGAGCGACGACACACTGATCGCATCGCCGGTGATGATCATCGCGGTGAAGAAGCCGAACAGGGTTGCGGCGATGATGACGATGCCACCCATCGTCGCTGTACCGCGCTTGGCGTGGTGCGACTTGGGACCGTCATCCCGGATGAACTGACCCCACTGGAGCTTGTGGAAGAGTCTGACGAACGCCGGGGTGAGGAAGAGCGAGAAGGCCATCGAGAGGGCGCCCGCCGTGAGAAGTGCTACCACGAGTACAGCGCTCCCAACCGGTCGCCGAGGAACCGCAGGCCGGCCGAGTTCGAGGATTTAACGAGGACAGTGTCTCCGGGGATGATCTCTGCAGCGAGGTAGTCGTACGCAGCATCCATATCGCCAAAGTACACGCTCTCTCCGTCCCACGAGCCTTCATTGATGGCGCTGATGTGCATTCGCCTGGCCTCGGGCCCGACGACGACGAGGCGAGAGATGTTGAGCCGCACCAGTTGAAGCCCGATTCTGTCGTGTTCATCACCGGCGAACTCGCCGAGTTCGCTCATCGCGCCGAGCACCGCGATCGTACGCTTTCCGGGCTCTGAGATCTGCGCGAGAGTCTTGATCGCCGCCGACATCGAGTCGGGGCTGGCGTTGTACGCGTCGTTGATGATCGTGACGTCGTCCTTGCCGCCGAGAACTTCCATTCGCCAGCGTTCCGCTCGCTCCAGGGTTTCGAGGGCGCGAGCGCTCCGTGCGAGCGGAACACCGAGGGTCGACGCCGCGGCGATGGCCGCGAGTGCATTCGACACGTGGTGTTCGCCAAGAACGCGAAGCGTGATTCGTACGGGCTCTTCGCCTGGCACGTGCGCAGTGAAGCTCGTGCCTGTCCGAGTTCCGGCGACGTCGGTAGCCCGAACGGATGCCGTGTCCTCCTGCCCGAACATGACGACGCGTGCCCTGGTCTTCTCGGCCATCGACGCGACCCGGGAATCATCGGCATTGAGGATCGCTACGGCGTTTTCGTCGAGGTCCTTGACCATCTCCGTCTTCGCCTGAAGGGTCGACTCGATGCCACCGAACCCACCGGCGTGGGCGAGGCCAACCTTGAGAACCACGCCGATGTCTGGTTTTGCCATGGCGACGAGCTTCGAGATATGCCCGATGCCGCTCGCCCCCATTTCGACGATGAGGTATCTCGTCGACTCGCTGATCCTGAGCATCGTGGTCGGCGCGCCCACCGCGTTATTGAACGAACGGATGGGCGCAACAGTCTCGTCCTCGCCGGAGAGAATGCGCTCGAGCATGTTCTTCGTGGTCGTCTTGCCGTTCGAGCCCGTGATTCCGATCACCGTGAGGTCACCTGATGCGCGAACGCGCTCAACGACGAACCGCGCCAGTTCCCCAAGCGCGACGACGGCGTCGGGGACGAGGATCTGAGCGATCGAATCCGACACCGGGTGCTCAACGATGGCCAGGGCAGCACCGCGCTCGACGGCCGCGCCGACGAAGAGGTGTCCGTCGGTGTCATCCCCGCGCTTCGCGACAAAGATCCCGCCTGGCACGATCTCGCGGGAGTCGGTCTCGACGGGTCCGTCGACTGTCGTGCCCGGGGTGGCGTCGGTGCCCTCGAGGTGGAGGACGCCGGACAGCCGATCGGCGATCTCGGACAGGGTCAATCGAATCATAGGGAGTTATCTTTCAGGCACACGAGCGCAGTCGCTGGTGCCACAGGCGCGAGAAGTGGCTGTTGCCTCGCGCACGGGGTTAGTAGTAGCCCGGGTAGTCGGCGCCGGGTGTTGTGGACGGTGGGAGTCCGTACTTCTTGATCACCTGGAGGACGGCTTCCTTGAAAACGGGTGCTGCTGCCGCGGAAGAACGCTTGAAGAGCGGGTCTTTCAGGGTCACAGTAACGACGTATTCAGGGTCGTCGGCCGGTACAACGCCGGCCATGGATGAGTAGAACGTATCTTGAAGTATACCGCCGATGATTTGCTCGCCAGTTCCGGACTTCGCCGCGACGCGGTATCCGGGAATCTCAAGCTCCTCGGACCAGAACCCCTCGGTGACGACGGTCTCCATCATTCCGAGAGTTTGCATGGCGGCCTCCTCGGAGATCACCCGTTCGGGCTTGGCCGATTCCGGCACATCGGTCACAGTGCCGTCGGGGTAGCTGCAGCCCTCCACGAGCTGAAGCGGGAGCTTTTCACCGAGGTTGCCGAGCGCCTGATACGCACCGGCGAGTTCAATACCCGTGACGTCGACGCCCTGGCCGAACATCGTCGTGTAGTACGTCTGGTTGTCCCACTCCTGCCAGGGGTGAAGCGTTCCCTGCTGCTCGCCCGGGAAATCGATGCCGCTCTTGTGCCCGATACCGAACGCGTCGAGGTAGTTGTAGCGCTTCTCAGGGCTGAGCTTCTCACCGAGCTGACTCGTTCCCGTGTTGGACGACGTCTGCAGTACTCCGGCGAGCGTGAGCTGTTGCCGCTCGTGAGGGAGCGCGTCCTTGATGCTTGCACCGTTGGATGGCTTGTACCGGTAGTCAGCGACGACCTGCGAGGCCGGCGTGGCCAGGCCCGCGTCGATGAGCGACGCCGCGGTGAGCGGCTTGAATACTGATCCGGGTTCGAAACGGTTCTGGAAAACTCGGGATCGGCGGTCGTCTGGCGCCGTGGCCGTGACATCATTCGGATCCAGCGATGGCGCCTCGGCGATGGCGCGGATCTTGCCGGTCTTTGCCTCGGTGACCGTGATGGTGCCCCACGCGGCCTGCTGCGCCTCGACCTGTGATGCGACGAGCTGCTGGAGGTACCAGTTGAGGTCGGCGTCGAGGGTGAGCTTGAGTTCTCCGCCCGGCTCCGGCTCTTTCGTGGTCGTCGTTGTGCCGGGAAGGGCGACGCCATCCTTGCTTCGCTGGTACGCCTGCTGGCCATTCACGCCCGTCAGGCAGCTGTTCTTGGCGAGCTCAAGGCCACCGAGGCCCGCGTTGTCGCTTCCGACGTATCCCACCACTCCACCGGCGACAGCACCGTTCGGATAGGTCCTGCCCGAGGTCTGCTTGGGGTAGATCCACCAGATGCCCGATGACTTGAGCGAGAGCAGGTCCTGGTACGTGTCGTACTCGACGCCCTTGATGAGATACGCGAAGTTGCTCGATGGATCGGCGGCAAGCGCGCTGTCCACGATCGCCATCAGGTCGTCGGCACTCTGGCCGGTGACAGCGCCGATCTCACTCATCGCCTGTTCGACAGTGACGGTGGACGTGGTGCCGTCTTCAGCGGTGCGCTTGAACTCGTCGACATCCTTCGGCGAGATAGTGACGTCGAAGAGCGTGACGCTCCCGGCGAGGGTGGTCCCGTTGGTGTCCACAATCGACCCGCGTGGAGCGTAGATGGTCCCCTCACTCGAGGTCTTGGCGAGAGAATCACCGACGAGCTGGTTGGCGCGGACGACCTGGATGTCGACGAGGCGGACGACAAAGACGCCGACGATGGCGATCACGCAGACTATGGCCGCTGCCACCCTGCGACGCGTCGAGAGCGAGTGTTTCACTGAGTTGGTCCTTCGCACCTAAGCCCGGCGTCTAGTGGGTTTGAGGCGACGGGATCCCGTTGTCCAACGATATGGGGGCGGTGGACGCCTCAGGGTCTGCCACGCCAGCACCCGCCGGATCCACAACCTGGTCAGGCACTGTGACGAGCGGGAGATCAGTGATGAGCGAGTTGGCAACGAGTGTCGATGCGCCGACGGGAACGCTGCTTTCCGTGGTTCCTGCGGCGGGCACTCCCACGATTCCACCGTCCGAAAGCCGGAGGTAAGCCGGAGTGCCGCTGATCACCATGCCGAGTGCCTGGGCGTTCGCAGCGATGAACTGCGGTGACGACACCTCGAGCAGGTCGTCGGTAACCGCCTGCTTCTGCCAGGTCAGCTGGGTCTGCTGCTTCGTCAATGCGGAAATCTCGTAAGCGCCGTGGCTGAGTCCAACGCTCAGGAGCAACTGTGTGACGACGATGGCGAGCACGCCGGTGACCGCACCGATGGCGTACGCAATCTTCGGCCGGGCACGGTGGGCGTCGCTCGCGGGGAGCGCCCGGAGCGGACGGGCCGGCGCCGGGGTTCTCTGCGGAACACCGGGAAGAGTCGCCGGAAACGTCGTCGCCAGGTTCGCACTCATGAGTTTTCCGCTTTCAGTCGTTCAGCTGCGCGCAAGCGGACGGGCGTCGCTCGCGGGTTCGATGCTTTTTCTTCTTCTGTCGCCATCTCGGTGCCGCGCACGAGCAGCCGGAAACGGGGGCTGTGCTCTGGCAGTTCGACCGGCAGATCGGCGGGCGAGGTTGACGAACTCGCTGCGGCGAGGTCGCGCTTCACGATCCGGTCCTCGAGGGACTGGTACGAGAGCACCACGATGCGTCCCCCAACGGCGAGGGTTCCGAGAGCGGCCGGGATCGCGCGCCTCAGGACGCTCAGTTCGGTGTTGACCTCGATGCGAAGTGCCTGGAACACACGCTTGGCAGGGTGACCGGCCCGCGAGAGCGCCGCAGGCGTTGCATCCTGCAGCACCTGGACGAGCTGGCCCGAGCGGGTAATCGGTTCGACCTGTCGTGCCTCGACGATGCGGCGGGCGTACCGCGCCGCGAGCTTCTCTTCGCCGTAGTCTTCGAAGATCCTCCGGAGGTCGCCCTCCCGGTAGGTGGCAAGGATGGTCTCGGCCGTCAGGTCGCTCGTTGAGTCCATGCGCATGTCGAGAGGTGCGTCCTGGGAGTAGGAGAAACCGCGCTCGGTCCGGTCCAGCTGCAGCGATGACACTCCGAGGTCGAACAGGATGCCATGCGCCTCGGGGAACCCGAGGCTGTCGAGGGCTTCGGCGATCCCGTCGTAGACCGTGTGAACGGGGTGGAACCGGTCGCTGAAGCGCTTGAGCCGCTCTTCGGCGATCGCGAGGGCCTCGAGGTCCCTGTCGAGGCCAACCAGCTGAAGCTCGGGGAACCGTTCGAGGAATGCCTCAGCGTGTCCTCCCATGCCGAGGGTGGCATCGACGAGGACAGCGCCCGGGTGTGACACTGCCGGGCCGAGCAGCTCGATGGTCCGCTCGAGCATGACCGGTGTGTGAATGTTGTTGAATTCCATAGCTTCTCCGGACTGCCCCTGAATCCTGATCCCCATCCATTCGGACCTGGCACCGGGGAAGTGTGCCAGGGCGAGCGAACGGCTGGGAGTCAGAGCTCAGGGACTAGAACAATCCAGGAATCACCTCCTCTGCGGTATCGGCGAATGCAGCTTCCTGCTCTTCGAGGTACTTCTCCCACGCCTCTGTGTCCCAGATCTCGGCGCGGCTTCCCGCTCCAATGACCGTCAGGTCACGAGAGAGACCCGCGTAACTCCGCAGCGAGGCCGGAACCGTGATCCGGTTCTGCTTGTCCGGTGTCTCGGCGCTCGCCCCGGAAAGAAAAACCCGGAGGTAGTCGCGGGCCTGCTTGCTCGTCACCGGCGCCTGGCGGATCTTGTCGTGAAGCGCTTCGAACTCGCGGGTGCTGAACACGTACACGCAGTGTTCCTGTCCGCGGGTCATGACAACTCCCCCTGCGAGTTCATCGCGGAACTTCGCGGGGAGGATGATCCGGCCCTTTTCGTCGAGCTTGGGGGCATACGTGCCAAGAAACATCGGCACATCCCCCTTCGTTCCGGCCAAGCATCAGGTTGACTCCACTTTACTCCACTTTGCACCACATATGTCGGAATTAGTGCTCTATTCGGGTTTTTTCTCGTAAACAGGCCTGAATTTGCAACGAACACTCAGGTGGAGGGAAATGGAGCGAAATTGAGCGCGGCGATGGATCGAGCGCGGCCCAGGGCGGGTACCCGGCACCAGAAGGCACACACGTGGGCTCAACAAGCCGGGGTAGGTGCGGCCGGTGGTGCGCAGTGGAGGAACAGGTGGAGCGCAGTGGAGGACGCGGTGGAGGACGCGGCGGAGGTGCCGCGCGCAAACGAGCGACCCGAGAAATGTGTGCGGGCGCGATGCGAAATCGGGCACAAAAAAAGGGCCGACCAGATGGTCGGCCCTCAGCGGGGTGCCGCGGACTCACGTCCGCTCAGGCATGGGGTGCTAACGCACTCTCAGTTTTCGTCCTGGCGCTTGTCCCAGCGATGGTTCATTCGATCCATGAACGACGGGGATGCCGCAGACTGCGAACGCTTGCCTGAAGCAGGAAACGGGGATTGCGGCTCCGAGGTCGCTTCGCCCTTGCCTGGACTGATGGCGAACATCACGCCGGCCAGCATGGCGGCGAATCCGATAATCCCGATGATGGGCTGCTGCAGGATTACTCCGGCGATGAGCGCTCCCGCGCCGACGATGGTGATGACACAGCCGATCGCGATATTGCGATAACTCGGGCGGCCCTTACGGTTTCCGACGGTCGATACGAAATCAGCGTCGTTCCTGTAGAGGTTGCGCTCCATCTCATCGAGAAGCCGTTGCTCCTGTTCAGACAGTGGCATGATGTTCCCCTCCAACTCGGGTGCGACGCAGGTTCATCCCTGTCGATTCTAGCCTTGCGCGGATGGCTAGGCTAGCTGTGTGAATGAAACCGCCAACCTGAACGACCTTGTCCAGTCTCGGATCGGTGAGTTCATTTCATCGCGGGAGTCAATTCTCGCCCAGGTCGGGTCAGGACTCGATCCCTTTGCTTCCTTTTCTCGGGAGTTTCTCAGCGGTGGCAAGCGGTTCCGCGCCCGCTTCTGCTACTGGGGCTGGCAGAGCGTTGCCGACTCGGCGGCAGTCGGTGACAGCGACGGTCGAGCGTCGGTCTCCGACGTGGTTTCTGCCGCGAGTGCGCTCGAGATCTTCCACGCCGCCGCGCTGATTCACGACGACATCATCGACAACTCAGACACCAGGAGGGGCGCCCCGAGCGCTCACCGTCGCTTTGAGCGCTTGCACCGCGACGGTGGATGGGCTGGTGACGCGGCAGAGTACGGCCGGGCGGCGGCGACGCTCCTCGGCGATTTGCTCCTCGGCTGGAGCGACGAGCTCCTCGACGACGCGCTCGACGGATGCTCGAGGCCCGTCGCGCGGAGCGCCAGGGCCGAGTTCAACAGGATGCGAACCGAGGTCACGGCTGGCCAGTACCTCGACATCCTCGAGGAACGAGCATGGCGCTCGCAGGACGACAGCTCGCAGCTCAGCCGCGCGCAGCAGGTCCTGATCTACAAGTCCGCGAAGTACAGCATCGAGAGCCCGCTCGCGCTCGGCGGTCTTCTCGCCGGAGCAACCCCGGCGCAGCTCTCATCGCTTCGGGCGTTCGGACTCCCCCTCGGCGTCGCTTTCCAGCTCAGGGACGATCTGCTTGGCGTCTTCGGCGATGCAGCGGTGACGGGCAAGCCAAGCGGAGACGACCTCCGCGAGGGCAAGCGCACCGTACTCATCGCTCGAACCCGCGCATCGATCCCGGCACCCGCGAGGAACATCCTCGATGAATTACTCGGCGATCCCGATCTCAACGATTCCCAGATCGCCTCGCTCCAGGCAACCATTCGCGAATCCGGAGCGGTCGACGACGTCGAGGCAATGATCGACAGCAATGTCGCCCGTGCCATAGCGGCGCTCGACGCGGCCCCGCTCTCGGCGACGGCGACCGGACAGCTCAGAGAGCTGGCGGATGCCGTTACCCGCCGAACCTACTGACGCACCCGCTGACCGGGGCCGGCCCGGTCACGTGAGTCTTGATCAGGCCAGCGCCTGAGCCACTCGACGGACCTCGGCCTTGCGACCGGCGCGCAGCGCGTCGATCGGGGCGGCGAGGAGGCTTTCCTCTTCTTCGAGCAGCCAGCGCATGGCGTCGTCGTCGCGGAACCCCGCGTCAGCCAGCACGAAGAGCGTGCCGCGGAGTTCACTGAGGGGCTCGTTGTCGCGAAGGAAATCGGCGGGAACGCTCAGGACCCCGTCGCGCTTGACGGCGAGCAACTGGCGTTCCTCGATCAGCTTGCGGATGCGGCTCTGGGTCACCCCGAGTGCGTCGGCGAGGTCGGAAAGGGTCAGCCACTGTCGCTCAGGAAACATGTTCGTCACGGTACGAGTCTGCCACGTCGCGCCGATCGATCTCACCTCCGGCCGACGCGCACGCAGTTCACACCAGCCACACGGGTCACACGGGCCCCGATGATTGACTCCCGGCACAGATCTATGGGAGCGTATGAACCGGATGTCACACGAACGGGGGTCATTCCATGTCGTTGCCACCAGCGTCTCACCTGCTTTCCCAGAACCTGCCAGCTGTCGACGGGTCGGCCGAGCGCGCCCTCACCGAGAGCGCGACCAACTCGCGTGCACACGGACGCCGTCGGGCGCGCAACCTCACTCTCCCGCTGGTCCTGACCGGATCACTCGCCGCCAGCATGCAAATCGCCCTGCCGGCAGCCGCCCACTCGCCGATGTCCTCGCCCAAGCCCCGCTCGAGCGTCCCGGCTCCCACTCCCACGACAGCCGCGCCGACGCCCCTCACGATTCAGGCAGCGCCCGCCCAGTACACGGTGGAGTCCGGCGACACTATTTCGGGCATCGCGTCGAAGTTCGGCCTGGCAACGGCATCCGTTCTCGCCTTGAATGGGCTCGGCTGGTCGAGCATGATCTTTCCTGGGCAGACTCTTCTTCTCACCGGCGCAACAGCGAGCCCGGACGCCGCGCAGCCCACGCCTCCGCCTCCCGCCCCATCGTCGTCGACCTACACCGTCGTCTCGGGTGACACGGTGTCCGGGATTGCTTCGGCACACGGCGTGAGTGTCGCCGCGGTGTTCGCCGCGAACGGTCTGAGCTCGGGCAGCATCATCTACCCGGGGCAGGACCTCGCCATTCCCGGCGGCAGCCCAACGTCGGCGGTGCCGGCTCCCGCCCCCGCGCCAGCCCCGGCGCCACCGACCGAAGCCGCGATCACACCGATGACCGCCGAGATGCGCTCAAACGCCGCGATCATCGTCTCGACCGCCCGGGCCATCGGCGTGAGCGACCACGGGATCGTCATCGCCCTCGTCACCGCTGCGCAGGAGTCAAGCCTCCGCAACGTTCAGCACGGCGACAGGGACTCGCTCGGCCTGTTCCAGCAGCGCCCGAGCATGGGCTGGGGCACCGCGGAACAGGCCCTCGACCCCGTTCGCGCAACGAAAGCTTTCTTCGGCGGGCACGTCAACCCGAACCCCGGACTCACGACGGGACTCCTCGACATCGACGGGTGGGAGTCGCTCACGATCAGCGCCGCCGCCCAGGCTGTCCAGAAGTCTGCTCACCCCGACGCCTACTCGAAGTGGGAAGCGTCAGCGCGGAGCTGGGTCTCCGAGCTCGGTTGATCAGGCTGGCGCCGACAATACTACGATCGGGTCACGAATTGCCCCTGATTAGTGGGCCTTGCGGTGTTTTGTCAGCGCCACGGCCGCGACCATCCATAGACTTTCGTTCGTGACAACCAGCCAGCAGACCGACCCGATTATCGGCCGTCTCATCGACGACCGATATGACGTGCGTTCGCGCATCGCGCGGGGCGGCATGGCGACGGTCTACCTCGCCACCGATCTGCGTCTTGAACGCCGCGTGGCCATCAAGGTCATGCACGGGCACCTGGCTGACGACAGCAACTTCCGCAATCGGTTCGTGCAGGAAGCGCGGAGCGCGGCGAGGCTTGCCGATCCGCACGTGGTGAGCGTGTTCGACCAGGGCCAGGATTCCGACCTCGCGTACCTGGTCATGGAATACCTGCCGGGGATCACCCTCAGGGAACTGCTTCGCGACCACGGCAAGCTCACGGCACGCCAGGTCATCGACATCATGGATGCCGTGACGAGCGGCCTCGCAGCAGCGCACCGCGCCGGAATCATCCACAGGGACGTGAAACCGGAGAACGTCCTCCTCGCCGACGACGGCCGGATCAAGATCAGCGACTTCGGACTGGCCCGTGCCGCGAGTGCGAACACCGCGACAGGACAGTCCCTGCTCGGAACCATCGCCTACCTCTCCCCCGAGCTCGTCACCCGAGGCATCGCTGACGCCAGAAGCGATATCTACGCCCTCGGCATCATGATGTACGAAATGCTCACCGGCGAGCAGCCGTACAAGGGCGAACAGCCCATGCAGATCGCGTACCAGCACGCCAATGAGTCGGTCCCACGGCCCAGTGCGGTCAACCCGGATGTGCCGGACGCCCTCGACGACCTCGTCCTCTGGGCAACGGAACGATCACCGGACGAGCGTCCGAGCGACGCCAGGGAAATGCTCGAGCGGCTGCGCGAAGTAGAGAAGCAGCTTGGTTTCGGCGGTGCAGCGAGCACCCAGGCGACGATGGTCATGGCTAGCCCGCCCGCAAGCGATACCGCGGGTTTCACGCAGGTTCTGACATCCCCCTCGATGCGTGCGGACCCAGTGGATCCCGATGACCCTGCGTCTGCGCTCAGCGCGGTGACGGCGAAGAGACGGACCAGGGGGTACTGGATCCTCGGCCTTGTCCTGATCCTTGCCGCACTCTCCGGAGGCACCGGCTGGTATTTCGCTGCCGGTCCCGGTTCGCACGTCTCGGTACCGTCGCTCGTCAACGAAAGCCCAGAATCCGCCAGCCAGATCCTCACCGATCTCGGCCTCACCGTAACGCCCGGCGAGGAATACAGCTTCGACGTCCCTGTCGGTCTCGTATCGAGCACAGACCCAGGAGACGGCGCCCTGGTCGACAAGGGCTCGAGCGTCACGGTCAATGTGTCGCTCGGGCGCGCGCCTGTCACCGTACCTGCCCTCGCCGGGATGCCCCTGGCCGACGCCGAGGCATATCTCAACGACAACCGCCTCACCCTGGGCAGCGTCGACCAGCAGTTCAATGACGACGCGGCCGACGGCATTGTCCTCTCCGCTGCGGATGCCGCATCGGGCGCGGATGTTTCGGGCGGCGGCGAGATCCTCCAGGGCGAGACGATCAACCTCGCTGTTTCGCTCGGAGGTATCCCCTCCGTCGGCGGGATGAGCCCGGACGAGGCGAGGAGTGCGCTCACCGGGCGCGGACTCGTTGTCGCCGACAAGAGCAAGGAAGAATTCAGCGACGAGGTCGCCAAGGGCGTTGTGATCAGGGCTGAGTTGCCCGATGGCACCATCCGTCCAACCGACACCGCTACCCTCGTCGTCTCGAAGGGCGAAGACCTCGTTACGGTTCCGGATGTCGTCGGGAAGGTGCTCGCCGAAGCGAAGGCCGAACTCGAGGACCTTGGATTCACGGTCAAGGTGATCAGCGACGTCGCCGAGACGAACTGGGGCTTCCCGCTCGTCACCGTCGACCAGTCCGACCCCGCGGGCGGAACGGCGATCAAGCGTGGGGCGACGGTCACGCTGACCTCATACCTCTTCGAAGCGCCCTAGCCAGCGGGGCGTGGTGAACGCGCCTGCCGCCGCGGTCGAACCCGGTACGCACGAAACCCCCTGACCGCTGGTCAGGGGGTTTCGTTGTCGAACGAGCTGAAACTACTTGGCGAGCTCTTCAGCAACGAGGAAGGCGAGCTCAAGAGACTGCATGTGGTTGAGCCTCGGGTCGCACAGCGACTCGTACCGCGTCGCCAGTGCCGCTTCGTCGAGTTGCTCCGAACCGCCGAGGCACTCGGTGACGTCGTCGCCCGTGAGTTCGACGTGGATCCCGCCCGGGTGGGTCCCCGCGTGGCGGTGTGCCTCGAAGAAGCCCTTCACCTCGTCGACGACGTCGTCGAACCGACGTGTCTTGTACCCGTTCGGCGTCGTGATTCCGTTGCCGTGCATGGGGTCGGTGACCCACAGCGGGTTGGCATCGGTTGCCTTGATCGCCTCGAGCAGCGGAGGAAGTGCGTCACGGATCTTGCCAGCGCCCATCCGCGTGATGAACGTCAGACGTCCTGGCTCACGGTTCGGGTCGAGCTTGTCGATGAGCTTCTGCATCGTCTCCGGAGTCGTCGTCGGGCCAAGCTTGACCCCGATCGGGTTGCGAACCCGCGAGAGGAAGTCGACGTGCGCGCCGTCGAGGTCACGCGTGCGCTCCCCGATCCAGAGGAAGTGGGACGAGGTGTTGTACGGAGTTCCCGTTCGGGAGTCGATCCGCGTCATGGGGCGCTCGTAATCCATGAGCAGGCCTTCGTGGCCCGTGTAGAACTCGACGCGCTTGAGTTCGTCGAAATCCGCGCCGGCGGCTTCCATGAACCTGATGGCCTTGTCGATGTCATGAGCGAGTTGCTCGTAGCGGTGGTTCGCCGGGTTGGACGCAAAGCCCTTGTTCCAGCTGTGCACCTCACGAAGGTCGGCGAACCCACCCTGCGTGAACGCGCGGATGAGGTTGAGCGTCGAGGCGGCCGTGTGGTACCCCTCGACCAGCCTGGCGGGGTCGGCACGGCGTGACTCAGGCGTGAAGTCGTACCCGTTGACGATATCGCCGCGGTACGCCGGAAGGGTCACGTCCCCGCGGGTCTCCGTGTCGCTCGAGCGCGGCTTCGCGAACTGGCCGGCCATGCGGCCCATCTTGATGACGGGCATCGATGCGCCGTATGTGAGCACGACAGCCATCTGCAGGATCGTCTTCACGCGGTTACGGATCTGGTCGGCTGTGGCACCGGCGAACGTCTCGGCGCAGTCCCCACCCTGGAGGAGGAAAGCATCGCCGGATGCCGCGCGAGCGAGCCGTTCGCGGAGAATGTCCACTTCACCCGCGAAGACGAGCGGGGGGAACGAGGCGATCTGTGCTGACGCGCGCGCAACGGCATCCGCGTCGGGCCATGACGGCTGCTGCTTGATCGGCAGTTGGCGCCAATAGTCCAGACCGGAAATCACAGAGTCATCTGCCACTACCACCGGATCGATTGGATCTGCCACGGAACGTCCTGTTCTGAAATGAGGAATGCCCGTTTCGAGTGCGAACGGGCCAAGTTCCAGACTAGCGCGATTCGATTGCGCCCTTATCCTTGACGCTCGTCGCATACACGTCGACGTATTCCTGCAGGCTGAGGCGCTGCAGTTCGTACATCAACTCGTCGGTGATGGAGCGAAGGATGAACCTGTCGCCCTCCATGCCCTCGAAACGGCTGAAGTCGAGCGGCTTGCCGATGATGATACCGATGCGGCGGATGCGCGGAAGCGTCGTGCCGATCGGCATCATCTTCTCGGTGTCGATCATCGCGACGGGGATGATCGGGACTCCGGCCTCAAGAACCATACGCGCGACACCGGTACGGCCGCGATACATCTTCCCGTTGGGGCTGCGGGTTCCCTCCGGGTAGATGCCCAGGAGGTCACCTCCCCCGAGAATCCGGAGGCCTGTGTTGAGGGATGCTTCCGACGCCTTACCGCCTGACCTGTCAATCGGCAGCATTCCGGTCGCCGTCATGAACATGCGGGTCGCCCAGCCTTTGGGGCCTTTGCCCGTGAAGTACTCACTCTTGGCGAGAAAGGAGATCCGCCGATCCAGATAGAGCGGGAGGAAGACGGAGTCGATCACCGAGAGGTGATTGGAGGCGAGGATGGCTCCCCCGGTCTTCGGCACGTTCTCCTGCCCGATCACCCAGGGGCGAAAGATGGATTTCAGGATGGGGCCAGCCACCATGTGCTTCATGAACCAGTAGAACATCGTCGTCCCAGTATCCTCTACAGCTCGACCGGCAGTGTGCGCCTGGCGGCGACGCGCGCAAGATCGGCCGCACCAACGACACCGGCGTTGTTGACGAGTTCAGCGATCCTGAACTCAGGCTCGGGGTGGTATCCCCTGGCCGGGAGGTGCTCGAGGTATGACGCACGGATGGGTTCGAGGAGCAGGTCTCCGGCCTGGGCCACTCCGCCGCCGATCACAAACAGCTGCGGGTCGAGAACCGCCCCGAGGCTCGCGCACCCCTGCCCGAGCCAGCTCCCGAGCTGTCGGAGCGCAGCGACGGCGCCGCCGTCTCCGGCAACGATCAGCTCAGAGATGTCGTGTCCGGTGAGCGTTCCCACCTCGGCTCGCCGATCGGCGAGGATCTGCCCGATACCACCGGCATCGGCGAGTTCATTGGCGAACCGGAGAAGCGCGCGTCCTGAACCGTACTGCTCCAGGCAGCCGTGCTGGCCGCATCCGCACGGATAACCGTCGGGGATGAGCCGCATGTGTCCGAGTTCGGCGCCGGCGCCGAAGCCGCCGCGGAAGAGCCTGTCATCGGTGACGATGGCCCCGCCGACCCCCGTTCCGATGGTGAGCATGACCATGTCGCTGAACAGTCGACCCGCCCCGTAACGGAACTCGGCCCAGCCTGCGGCGTTCGCGTCGTTGTCGATGACGATAGGGAGGTCGAGCCGCGCCGACAGTCGAGCCTGGAACGGTTCGTTGCGCCAGCTGATGTTCGGCGCGTAATACACGGTGGACTGGGCAGCGTCGATGAAGCCGGCGGCAGCGACACCGACCCCGTCGATGTTCCTGCCGGCCGCGAGGACACTCACCATCGAGACAACGGCATCCTCGATCAATTCGGTGGTCGTCGGCGTCGGCACCCGGGTTTCGCTCACGATCTCGCCGTCTTCATCGACGAGCGCACCGGCGATCTTCGTTCCACCGATGTCGATACCGATTGCGTGCACGCGAAATCCTCCAGAAGGGATGGGTTCGAGACCTGACAGAAGCGACAAGGGCGGACCGCGTCGGTACCGAACAGTTTAGCGATCAGGCCCAACCGCCGCCATCTGACGGGCGTTGGGGGCCCCGCACCCCTAGAGTAGACGTACCCTGCCCCTCTAGGTACCGAAGGAGATACCTTGGAACAGTTCGATGCACCAGCAGTTGTCGCCGCCGACCCGAACGCGAACACAACGGATCTGCTGGTCGAGCGCGTGAAGCTCACGCCAACAGCGCCACTCTTTGCCCTCCCCGTCAATGGCGGGTGGCAAGACGTCAGCGGTGAAGAATTCCTCCGTCAGGTCGTCGCTCTCGCCAAAGGCCTCGTCGCCGCCGGAATTCAGCCTGGCGACAAGATCGGGCTCATGTGCAAGACGAGCTACGAGTGGACGCTCATCGACTTCGCCACCTGGTTCACAGGCGCCATCCTCGTGCCCATCTACGAGACCAGCTCGCCAAGCCAGGTCCAGTGGAACATGGAGGACTCAGGAGCGGTCGCCGTCATCGTCGAGACCGCCGATAACTTCGCACGCTTCGACGAGGTCCACGCAGACCTCCCCCTGGTGCGGAACGTCTGGCAGATCGCCCTCGGCGACCTCGGCAAACTCGCCGCATCCGGCACCGACGTCACTGACGCCGAGATCGAGCGCCGACGCTCGCTGGCCGTTGGATCGGACATCGCGACCCTCATCTACACGTCGGGTTCGACGGGCAAGCCCAAGGGCTGTGTCATCACCCATGCCAACTTCGTCGAACTCTCCAGGAACTCCGCGGTGGCTCTGCACGAAGTGGTCGACGGAAAGAACGGCGCATCGACGCTCCTCTTCATCACCCTCGCCCACATCTTCGCTCGCTTCATTTCGGTCCTGAACGTGCACGCCGGAGTGAAGACGGGGCACCAGCCTGACACCAAGCAGCTGCTCCCCTCGCTGGGCTCCTTCAAACCGACGTACCTGCTCGCCGTTCCCCGCGTGTTCGAGAAGGTATACAACTCGGCCGAGCAGAAGGCAGAAGCGGGCGGGAAGGGCAAGATCTTCCGTGCCGCTGCCGACGTCGCCGTCGAGTACTCGAAGGCGAAGCAGGCCGGAAAGGTCCCGTTCGCGCTCAGGGCGAAGTACCTCGCATTCGACAAGCTCGTCTTCAACAAGCTGCGCACCGCCATGGGCGGCAACGTCAGGTACGCGGTGTCAGGCTCAGCGCCACTCGGCTCTCGCCTCGGTCACTTCTTCCACAGCCTTGGCATCGAGATCCTCGAAGGCTACGGGCTGACCGAGACGACCGCGCCAGCGACGGTCGGCCGACCGGGCAAGACCCCCATCGGTACCGTCGGACCTCCCCTTCCCGGTGTGTCCATCCGGACGCTCGACGACGGTGAGATCGAGGTCAAGGGTCTCAACGTCTTCAAGGAGTACTGGAAGAACCCCGAAGCGACAGCTGAAGCCTTCAATGACGGCTGGTTCCGCACCGGTGACCTCGGCGCGTTCGACGCCGACGGCAACCTCACCATCACGGGACGCAAGAAGGAGATCATCGTCACGGCAGCGGGCAAGAACGTCGCTCCCGCCGCTCTCGAAGACCCGATCAGGTCGAACCCCGTCGTCGGCCAGGTTGTCGTCATCGGTGACCAGCGACCGTTCATCTCAGCGCTCATTACCCTGGACTCGGAGATGATCGGCACCTGGCTCGGCAACAACGGTGAGGACTCCGGTCTTTCCCTGGTCAACGCTTCGAAGAACCCCGCCGTGCTGGCCGAGATTCAGCGGGCGATCGATTTCGCGAACACGCGGGTGTCTCGCGCCGAATCGATCAGGAAGTTCGTCGTACTCGCAACCGAGTTCACCGAGGCGAGCGGCCATCTGACGCCGAAACTCAGCATCAAGCGGCACGTGATCCTCAAGGACTTCGCCGGCGACATCGAGGGAATCTACGCGGACGCACCGACGCAGGGCATGTCGCTCAAGTAGGTCGGTGACTGCCGGTCGGCAGCACTCCTCAGCAGAATGAGAACACCCGTTCCGGATAATCCGGAACGGGTGTTCTTATGTTCGAGGCGACCGTCTCAACCGCGAGCGGGCTGAACGACGCAGGGAAGCCCGCGGCTAGAACCAGCTGCTTTCCCTGACCTCTTTCATGGCCGCGCGCCGGTGTTCCTTGCCAAGCCTGTCCAGGTAGAGCATGCCGTCGAGGTGGTCGGTCTCGTGCTGGAGCGCCTGCGCGAGCAAACCGGTGCCTGACACCTCGATCTCGTTGCCGTCGAGGTCGATTCCGGTCACCCGTGCGAACGGGTACCTGGGTGTCGGGTACCAGAGGCCAGGTACCGAGAGGCACCCCTCCTCGACAAGTTCGATCTCTCCGCGCGTCTCGGCCAGCACGGGGTTGATGATGTACCCGATGTCGCCGTCGACGTTGTAGCTGAACGCCCGCAGATTGACGCCGATCTGGCTTGCTGCCACTCCCGCTCGGCCTGGAGGCCGCACGCTGTCCAGCAGATCTTCGACGAGGCTCCGCGCTCTGTCATCGATTACGTCGATGGGCTCGGAGGGGGTTTTGAGGACGGGATCTCCGAAGAGCCGGATCTGTCGTTCTGTCACTGGGGCCTTTCACTCTGGGTTGAACGGGAAAATGTCGGACGTGTGGTCGGCATTCCTTCGACGACGAGTGCGGCGAGCGTTCGCGCGGCGTGCCTCGTCACCGGTTTGAGGTCCTTGAAGGAGATCGCCGCGCCCGCCGCGAGCTGGGGGTCATACGGAATCCGCACGATTTCGCGCACCCGCGACTTGAAGTGGCTCTCGATCTCACCGAGATTGACCATGTGCGAGCCCTGGGTGGCGGTATTCAGCGCCACTATGGCATTCGACACGAGATCCTCGAAGCCGTTCTGCTCGAGCCAGCTCAAGGTCTCAGACGCGAGACGCGCCTCATCGACGCTCGACCCCGAAACGATGACGATGGTATCCGCTCGCCGAAGCGTTGCAGACATGACCGAGTGCACGATGCCCGTACCGCAATCGGTGAGCACGAGCGAGTAGTACCGCGAGGCAAGCTCGGCCACGGTCTCGTAATCCTCCGCGTTGAAAGCTTCGGACAGGTGCGGATCCGTGTCGGAAGCGAGCACGTCGAGGCGGGTTTCGTCGCGCGCGACCATGGTCGAGAACTCGGTGTAGCCGCGGATCGCGTCTGCCTCGCGCACCACGTCCCTGACCGTGCGATCGGTGCGCTGGCCAATCCGTTCGGACAATGTACCCCGGTCAGGGTTGGCGTCGATGGCAATAATCCTGTCGTCACGGGCGTCAGCGAGTGCCATCCCAAGCAGCGCCGTGACCGTGGTCTTGCCGACTCCACCCTTCCGGGTGAGCACCGGGACGAACCTTGCCTCGCCGACGAACCGTTTGCGGATGCGCTCGTCGAGCTCCTTGCGCGCGGCCGCCCGGGCGGAATCGCCGATGTGAACGCGCTTTCCCGTCGCGTCGAACAGGAGTTTCTGCCAGAAACCCTCGGGTGGTGTCCTGGACCCCCTCGCGCCGTCGAGCAGTCGTTCGCTCGTCAGAAGCGCCGCGGTTTCGGGGGTGCCCTGGCCGAATCGTCTGGCGCGCACAGGTGCGTCGTCCACCACCGGCGTCGCTACGGCCAGCGTGACTGACCGGGTCGTCACCTCACCAGACCCGAGCGAATCGGGCTGAACCGCGACGTCGTCGATGGCGACAGCCTCTTCGTCCTCGGGGATATCGTGGATCGGCGCAGCGGGCAGTTGCACGGATACCGTCGCTCGCGGTGACGCCGCTTCGATGTCGATTGACGCGGTGTCGATCGCCCCGGCATCCATCGAGGATGTGCCGGTCGAGGCGGAGTCAATCGACTCCGCCTCGACCGGGGCCGGAGAAGACGGTGACGCTGCGGCAGCATCCGATGCGGACCTGCGACCGGAGTGACGAGCGTTTCCTCCGGTGGCTTCAGTTGGTGCCATGCGAGCAACCCCCTTCGTTCGGGTTCAGCCTCCCAGTGTAGGGGTCACCTCACCGTCGGCAGTCAACAGTCGCCTACGCCCGGGGCGTGATCACGATGATGAGGTCTCCCGCTTCCACCTGCTGGGTCGTCGAAATGGCGACCCGCTCCACAGTGCCGCTGACCGCAGCGGTGATCGCCGCTTCCATCTTCATGGCCTCGATCGATGCAACGGCCTGACCAGCCTCCACAACATCGCCCTCGGCTGCCTTCACCGTGACGACACCGGAGAACGGTGCCGCAACCTGGCCGGGCTTCGACGTGTCGGCCTTCTCGACCGGCTTTGACTCGACCTTGATACTGGTGTCGCGAACGAAGACGGGGCGGAGCTGACCGTTGAGCGTGGTCATGACCGTGCGCATGCCCTTGTCGTCTGGCTCACCGATTGCTTCGAGACCGGCGTAAAGGCGCACGCCCTTGTCGATCTCGATGACGTGTTCCTGGCCCTGGTCGAGACCGTAGAGGTAGTCGATCGTGTCGACAACGGAGAGGTCGCCGAACAGCTCACGCGTCTGCAGGAACGTCTGGGTCGGTGCGGGGAACAACAACCGGTTGAGGGCGGCTCGCCGTTCGACGGACGTGCCGTCAAGCTGGGCCTGGTCATCGGTGCTGAGCGGGGATACCTCGATATTGATGTTCTTCCCGGCAAGGACCTTGCTGCGGAACGGCTCGGGCCAGCCACCGGGAAGGTCACCGAGCTCACCGGCCATGAAGCCGACAACCGAGTCGGGGACGTCGTACTTCTCGGGGTTCTGGGCGAAGTCGTCGGGGTCAGCCTTCACCGCGGCGAGGTACAGGGCGAGGTCTCCGACGACCTTCGACGACGGCGTGACCTTGGGCACGCGGCCGAGGATCCGGTCGGCGGCGGCGTACATGTCCTCGATCAGCTCGAAGTGGTCTGCGAGTCCAAGCGCGATTGCCTGCTGGCGCAGGTTCGACAGCTGGCCACCGGGGATCTCGTGGGTGTACACGCGACCCGTCGGGCCGGCGAGGCCTGATTCGAACGGTTTGTAGATGTGCCGAACCGATTCCCAGTACGGCTCGAGGTCGGTGACGGCCTTGAGCGAGAGTCCGGTGTCGCGCTCCGTGTGTGCGAGAGCGGCGACGAGCGCGGATGCCGACGGCTGGCTGGTGGTGCCCGCCATCGGAGCGCTCGCAACATCGACGGCATCCGCACCGGCGTCGCTTGCGGCCAGGAGCGTCGCGAGCTGGCCACCGGCGGTGTCGTGGGTGTGGACGTGCACCGGCAGGTCGAACCGCTCGCGGAACGCCGAGACGAGCTTCGCAGCTGCGGCCGGGCGCAGGAGGCCGGCCATGTCCTTGATGGCGAGCACGTGTGCGCCCGCTGACACGATGTCGTCGGCAAGCCGGAGGTAGTAGTCGAGCGTGTACAGATCCTCGGCCGGGTCGAGCAGGTCACCGGTGTAGCACACGGCGACTTCGGCGACCGTCGTCCCGGTTGCGAGCACGGCGTCGATCGCCGGGCGCATCTGGTTGACATCGTTCAGGGCATCGAAAATCCGGAAGATATCAACGCCGCTGTCTGCGGCTTCGCGCACGAAGGCATCCGTCACCGCTGTCGGGTACGGCGTGTATCCCACGGTGTTGCGGCCGCGGAGCAGCATCTGGATGGCAACGTTCGGGAGGGCCTCGCGGAGGCTCGACAGCCGCTCCCAGGGGTCTTCACCGAGGAAGCGGAGCGCGACGTCGTATGTCGCACCGCCCCAGGCCTCGACCGAGAGCAGCTCGGGTGTGAGCCTGGCGACGTACGGTGCCGCGGCGAGCAGGTCGCGGGTGCGCACCCGGGTGGCGAGGAGCGACTGGTGCGCGTCACGGAAGGTCGTCTCGGTGACGGCGAGTGCCGTCTGCTCGCGCAGGGCACGGGCGAAGCCCTGCGGGCCGAGCTCGAGCAGGCGCTGGCGCGAACCGGCGGGCGCTGGCACGCTCAGGTCCAGTGTCGGCAGCTTCTCGGCCGGGTGCAGGTTGGTGGGGCGAGGACCGTTGGGCTGGTTCACCGTGACGTCCGCGAGCCAGTTCATGATCTTGGTTCCGCGGTCCTTCGACACCCGGCCGCGGACCAGCTCGGGGCGCTCGTCGATGAAGGACGTGCTGAGGTCACCGGCGACGAACTGCGGGTCCTCGAGCACGGCCTGCAGGAACGAGATATTGGTGGACACACCGCGGATGCGGAATTCAGCGAGGCCTCGCTTTGCGCGCGCGACGGCGGCGGGGAAATCCCGGCCGCGGCAGGTCATCTTGGCGAGCATCGAGTCGAAGTGCGGGCTGATCTGGGCGCCGGGGTTGATGGTTCCACCGTCGAGGCGGACGCCTCCGCCACCGGGAGAACGGTAGGTGGTGATCTTTCCGGTGTCCGGACGGAAGCCCTGGGACGGGTCCTCTGTGGTGATGCGGCACTGCAGGGCTGCGCCGTGCATCTGGATGGTGTCCTGGCTCAGACCGAGGTCGGCGAGTGACTCCCCCGCGGCGATGCGGATCTGCGACTGGACGAGGTCGACATCGGTGATCTCTTCGGTCACCGTGTGCTCGACCTGGATACGCGGGTTCATCTCGATGAACACGTGCTTACCCTTGCGCTCCCCCGCGGTGTCAAGGAGGAACTCGACGGTGCCGGCGTTGACATAACCGATCGAGCGGGCGAAAGCTACGGCGTCGCGGTAGAGGGACTGGCGCAGTTCATCACTGATGTTCGGTGCCGGCGCGATTTCAACGACCTTCTGGTTGCGACGCTGCACGGAGCAGTCGCGCTCGAAGAGGTGCACCGTTTCGCCGGTGGCATCCGCGAGGATCTGGACCTCGATGTGACGGGGGCGGATGACGGCCTGCTCGAGGAACATCGTGGGGTCACCGAAAGCACTGTCTGCCTCGCGCATGGCCTCGGCGAGGGCAGGAGCGAGCTCTTCCTTGGTTGCGACCTTGCGCATACCGCGCCCGCCGCCGCCGGCGACCGCCTTGGCGAAGAGGGGGAATCCGACCTCGTCAGCACCGGCGAGGAGAACGTCGATGTCGCGTGACGCTGGAGTCGATGCGAGCACCGGCACGCCGGCCGCGATCGCGTGTTCTTTCGCGGTGACTTTGTTTCCGGCCATCTCGAGCACGTCGGAGGTCGGTCCGATGAACGTGATTCCGTTGGCGGCGGCCTGTTCGGCGAGATCCGGGTTCTCCGAAAGGAACCCGTATCCGGGGTAGATGGCGTCTGCACCTGACTCGAGAGCCACCCGGATGATCTCGGCGACATCGAGGTAGGCGCGAACGGGGTGACCCGGTTCACCGATCTGGTATGCCTCATCGGCTTTGAGCCTGTGCATGGAGTTGCGGTCCTCGAACGGGAACACTGCAACGGTTTTCGCTCCGAGCTCATAAGCGGCCCGGAAGGCACGGATCGCGATTTCGCCTCGGTTGGCGACGAGAATTTTTTTGAACATGCAGACCTCTCTGGCAGCACAGCGCACAGGGAACAGTTAGGTTCTGCCAGCTTAGTGAAGGTAACGTATCTACTTGTGCACGTACTCAGCGTCTCGAGCCTCAAGGGAGGCGTCGGGAAAACTACAGTCAGCCTTGGTCTGGCCTCCGCGGCCTTTGCGAAGGGCGTTCGAACGCTCGTTGTGGACCTCGATCCCCAATCGGATGTCTCCACCGGCATGGATATCGACCTCACCGGTCGATTGAATGTCGCCGACGTTCTCGCGTCGCCGAAGGAGAAAACCGTCCGCCAGGCGATTTCGCCGAGCGGCTGGACGAAAACACATCCAGGCACCATCGACGTGCTCATCGGCAGCCCGTCCGCCATCAACTTCGACGGGCCACACCCGTCGATCCGCGACATCTGGAAGCTCGAAGAGGCGCTCGCGCACGTCGAGGACGACTACGACCTCGTCCTCATCGACTGCGCTCCGTCGCTCAATGCGCTGACCCGCACAGCGTGGGCAGCGAGTGACCGCGTCGTGGTCGTCACCGAGCCCGGCCTGTTCTCCGTCGCAGCAGCCGACCGTGCCCTCCGCGCGATCGAGGAGATTCGCCGCGGCCTGAGCCCGAGGCTCCAGCCGCTCGGCATCGTTGTGAACCGCGTGCGTTCGCAGTCACTCGAGCACCAGTTCCGGATCAAGGAACTCCGCGACATGTTCGGTCCGCTCGTCCTCAGCCCGCAGCTGCCGGAGCGCACCTCACTTCAGCAGGCGCAGGGCGCGGCGAAGCCGCTCCACATCTGGCCAGGCGACAGCGCGCAGGAGATGGCGAACAACTTCGACCTCCTCCTCGACCGCGTACTCCGGACGGGCCGGGTTGGCGAATACGCCGACCCCGCGAAAGCCGCGCGCTAAGCATCACCCCGCGAGTTCACCCGACGCCGACGACATCACTCGTCCCGCCGGGTGATCTCGGGCGCAGCGAGTGGTCTCAGTCCGGCGACCGCCGGCGTGTTCCCACGCCAGTAGGTATCGCGAAAGCATCAGTTGCGGTCGAAAGCACCCCGTGCACCTGATGCTCTCGACCGGAAGTGTTGGTCTCGCCGAGCCGACAGCGGCACCACCACACCCGCGAGTTCACCCGACGCGGACCACATCACCCGTTCCGCCGGGTGCTCTCGACCGCAGTGAGTGCTCTCGACCGCAGTGAGTGATCTCGGGGCGCTGCGAGTGATCTCGGGTCGGTGCCCGCCGCGGGCGTGTTCAGACGCCGGGCGCGGCCAGAGCATCAGTTGCGGTCGAAAACACCCCGCGGAACTGACGTGGTCGACCGGAAGTGATGCTCTCGTGCAGAGAGAGCGCGACGCTGGCTCAGGCGGTGCGAGCAGCGCGACGCAGGGCGAGCTCGTCCATCGGGTCGGCAGCCTGGCTGTCGAACTCGATGAGTGTGCTCTCCACCTCGCGGAGGACCTTGCCGACGGCGATGCCAAAGACACCCTGGCCACGGCTCACGAGGTCGATGACCTCGTCATTTGACGTGCACAGGTAGACGCTGGCGCCGTCGCTCATGAGGGTGGTTTGGGCAAGGTCGTTGATGCCGGACTCGCGGAGCTGGTTAACCGCCGTGCGGATCTGCTGGAGCGAGATTCCGGTGTCGAGGAGCCGCTTGACGAGCTTGAGAACGAGGATGTCGCGGAAGCCGTAGAGTCGCTGCGACCCCGATCCGGCAGCGCCGCGAACGGTCGGCTCGACGAGGCCGGTACGCGCCCAGTAGTCGAGCTGGCGATAGCTGATTCCAGCGGCACGGGCGGCAACGGCGCCGCGGTAGCCGGACTGGTCATCGAGGTCGGGCATTCCGTCGGTGAAGAGAAGTCCGAGATCGTACCGAGCATTCTCGTTGGCGGTATTCTCGCTCATCCGTGTGTGCTCCTGTCGAAAAAGGCTGCGGTGTGTACCGCGTTGTCCACGCTACAGAGCCGGGCCGTTCTGATCAACGACATCCGCTCACATGGTCCGGCGTGTCGAGTGGCCGTGATCATTCTGTGACCCTGGACGCCGGTGAAAGTCACGAGGTGAGCCTGCCGAGCGCCGACCGGACGAGGCTCGCCCTGATCACATCGAGTCTTCCGGCGATCTCGCCGGACAACTCTGCGGCACGAGCCCTGCTCGCCGCATCGTCACGCCTGGAAATGGGCAGGAGCGCGCTCTCGATGAGGCTGACCTCACGCTCGGCCGTTGCTCGATAACCGCGCAGGTGCCTCGGTTCGATCCCGCACCTCTTGAGGGCGACGAGTGAGCGCACCACCTCGAGAGTGTCGTCGGTGTATGTCTCGGATGGAGTGATGAGCGACGCCGAGATGGCCTCGTTGAAGAGGGCGGCCGTAGCCCCCGTCTCCGTGATGATCTCTTCTCGCCCGTAACGCCGGCCGGGGGGAATGATCGTCGATACTGTCCCGGTCGCGCCTGGCATCGCTGGAGATCGGCCGGCGTCGAGGTCGGCCAGGTAGCCGCGGATGACTTTGAGCGGCAGGTAGTGATCACGCTGCATCGACAGGATGATGCGAACCCGCTCGACATCCGCCGGGGAGAACTTGCGATAGCCGGACTGGGTGCGACTCGGCGACACGAGCCCCTGCTCCTCAAGAAACCTGAGTTTCGAGTTGCTGAGATCCGGGAAGTCGTTGGCCAGTCGTGCGAGGACCTGTCCGATGCTGAGAAGCGCAGACGACGACTGTTCCTGCCGCGCCCGCCCGCTCTCGGCGCGCCCCTGCTCAGCCCCCTGCCGCCTGGCTGCCTGAGCCGACATGCGCTAGGCGCCCGCGGTCGGGCTCAGGTCATCGCGCGACGCGTAAAAAGTCAGGCGGAATTTTCCGATCTGAACCTCCGCACCGTCACTCAACAGGGCGCTGTCGATGCGCACGCCGTCGAAATAGGTGCCGTTGAGCGAGTTGAGGTCACGTACCTCAAAGGCAACACCGTGCCGGAGGAACTCAGCGTGCCGACGGGAGACCGTAACGTCATCGAGGAAGATATCGGCGTCCGGATGCCTGCCAACAGTCGTGACGTCGGCATCCAGCAGAAACCGTGCACCGGTGTTCGGGCCACGACGAGCGATGAGCAAGGCAGAACCAGAGGGAAGCGCCGCAATGGCCTCCCGCTCGTCTGCACTGACGTCAGCCTCGACAGCCTGGAGCGCAGCACCAAGATCGCGGCTGAAACTCATGGTCGAGTCATTTGCAGCCTGTCCTGCGGCACCGTCTTGGGCGGCAGGCTGGCGCAGAAATGCCCCGGTTGCGGGGTTCTGCTCATCGGGTAGTTGCACCGTGAACCTCCTAGGTTTCCAGCGTATCGGATGGGGCGTCGGTCTGTGCCGACCCCCGTGGCTTTCGGTTCACTCTTCTTACCCTGATGGTGTCGACCAGATAGAGAATCCCGGCCCACCAGTAAAGCACGGCGCCGAGCACCGCGAAGAACATCCCGAACGGCTGGACCCACTCCTGGACATCCGGAAGAGCCGCAGCGAGCATGAGCAACGGCAGGCCAAGGAACAGGGATGCCGTTGCGCACTTCCCCACCCAGTTGACCGGGAAGGCACCGTGCCCGATGCGGGCGAGGAAGATCCCGATCGCCAGAAGCATGACGTCCCTGGAGACGATAACGGCGACAAGCCACCACGGAATCAGCTCACGCCACGCGAGGCCCAGCAGTGCGGCGAGGATGTACAGCCGGTCTGCGGCCGGGTCGAGTAACTGGCCGAGCCGTGTCACCTGGTTGAGCCGCCTGGCCAGGAAACCGTCGAGAAAATCGGTGAAACCGGAGACGGCGAGCACGACAAGCGCCCAGATGTCCTGGCCTTCGACGAGCAAAACGAGGAACACGGGGACAAGTGCAAGCCGGAGGAAGCTCAGCAAATTGGGGAGCGTCAGGATCCGATCGCTCACCCCGAAGTTACCCTCTGTGCTCACCCCGCCAGCCTAGACGACACTTATCTCCCGTGGACAGCCGCGTGCCGGCCACTGAGCACGGCAGCGGCCCGATCTGGGGAGCCCGATTACGCGCACTCTGTCGTAGCCTGTACTCATGGAGCGGGTATCAGGAGCAGGTGGAGCCGAACGCCGCGCCCCCGCCCTGCGCAGCGGTCTCCTGCTGAAGGTCGCTGTTCCTGCCGTACTGGCGGCCATGCTTGCCGGTGCGTTCTTCACCATGACCCCTCGCCCGGCCGCCGCGCCGGCCGCCGTCAGCGACGCCGGGAGTGGCACCAACGCCGGTGCCAGCAGCCTGACTCTTGCGTCGTTCGCCGATGCCATGGACCGGATCGACGATAACGAACGAACGTTCGTCGCCCAGGTCATCGGTGACTCGACGGGGAACGAACAGGGCGAATGGGTCGACCTCGCGTTCCGCGAACTCGCGCTCCGGCTCGACCGGCCGCTTGTCCAGCATCCGTGGGACGTTCTCTCCAGCTCATACCTCGCGCCAATCACCTTCAACGCTGAAGCATCGAACGCTCCCCTGATTGTCTGGAACGGCTCTGCCAGCGGAAAGACCGCCGCGTACTCGCTCACTCACATCGACGCCCTGGTGCCAGGCGAACCTGACCTCGTCATCCTCAATCACGGACTCAACAACGTTCTCGAACCGGCGCAGGTCGGAGAACAGTTCACCTCGCTGATCGCCGGGATCGAGCAACGGTGGCCCGCAACGATCGGCTACGCCGCCCTGCTCGAGAACCCGCGACTCGACCAGTACGCCGCAGCGCACGATGAAGTGATTGGCCACGTCGCCGGCTGGCTGGTAGAGCACCAGGCGGTCCGCCCGATCGACGTCCACTCGGCCTACCTCGAGTCGGGAGATGTCCCGGCCCTGCTGCTGCCCGATCTCCTCCACCCGGCGCCCGTCGGGTCAGCGCTGACCGCCGCGACGGTGATCAGCGCGCTCACTCGCTAATTCGGTTGCGCCGTCGTCGTTGCCGCTGGCTCGAAGACGGCCAGTGTTCTCCAGAGCGGCTGTGACCGTGCCATCCAGCGCACCGGGAGCACCGCATCGAGCTCGCGAGTCAGGTAACTCCGGCGGATGGAAATCAGCCCGTCGTCGCGGACGAACGACCGATGGAAGAAGATTCCGGTGATGACGGAGTACAGCACGTAGCCGAGTCGTGTTCGCCGGATATCGCTGTGAACGGCGAGAACGGATGCCAGCCGCTCCGAATCCGCAAGCACCGCCCCGAGCTCCCGCGCCGAGAGGTGGTGGAGGACGTGGTTAGAGATGACGAAGTCGAATTTTGCTCCCTCGGTAACGAGGTCGGCGCTCGAGGCACGGCGGTAACGGATTCCGTCGGTGGCTGGCAGGCTGTCGACGTATGCCGCCGCGCGCGGGTCAGGATCGATCGCCGTGATGTCGAGGCGCACACCGTCGCGCCGAGCCAGCCGTGCGAGGGCCCGGACGACGTCCCCTCCCCCTGTGCCGATGTCGAGGAGGGTATGGGACGTTCCGGTGAATCGGGGTTTGAGTTCCGTGAGATACGTCAGCCGCCAGCCGGCGACCACAGCGTTGACGATGCGGAAGTGTGCGTACGTGCGGAGCAGGGTCGGCAGATCACAGTCAGGGTCATCCATCCACTCGGCGGTCTCGGTGTCCCGCGACCGCAGCCAGCCGGATACTCCGGCAAGCACGGTCACGGCTTGGCCGCCGCGACGGCGCGAGCGTGGCTCACGGGTTGGCTGTGGCTCACCGTGTGACCCTGGTGAACAGCCCGGTTTCGACGGTGAGGCCTGGCCCGAATGCCATGGCGCACACGCGTTCTCCCTGCTCGGGATCGCCGCCCACGTCACCGCCGCCATCGCCGTCGAGGTCGAGGTCGCCGTCGCCGTCGCCGTCGAGGATGTCTTTGAGCACAAAGAGCACGGTGCCGCTCGACATGTTGCCGTAGTCACGCAGAACCCGCCTCGACGGCACGAGCTGCGAGACGCTGAGTCCGAGATTCGACTCGACCTTGTCGAGGATGCTGCGCCCGCCCGGGTGAATCGCCCAGTGGGTGATGGCGCCGGCCGGGTCAGCCGACAGGTGAGGCTCGTTCACAAACAGCGGTTCGAGGGCTGGCCTGATGTACGTGTCGATGATTTTCGGAACCGCTGCGCTCAGCACCATGTCGAAGCCGGCGTCGCCGATCGTCCACGCCATGTCATCCTCGCCGACCGGGGTGAGCTCGGTCGACAGCTGGTCGACGGTGAGGCTGGTGGAACCGGCAGGGCCGGGCCGACCGGTCACGATCGCCGCGGCAGCACCGTCAGCGAAGACGCTTGACGCGACGATCTGGTCGGGGTCGTTGGACGATCGCACGTGGATCGTGCATACCTCGCAGCAGACGACGAGGACAACGGCGTCGGGATTCGACTCACAGAACGCGGCGGCGACCCGAAGGGCCGCGAATGCGCCGTAGCAGCCCATGAAACCGATGTGCAGGCGCTCGGTCGTCGGCGCGAGGCCAAGAGAGCGCACGATCCGGTACTCGGGGCCCGGCGCGAAAAACCCGGTGCACGAGACGGTGACGACGTGCGTCACGTCGCTCGCCTCGATGTCCGCGCACGCGTCCAGCGCGCGTTCTGCCGCCTCAACGAACAAACGGCTCGCGGCATCGATGTAGACCTCGTTGCGCGTGCGGGTCGACGGCGACAGCAGAACGCCGCTCTCCCTGTCGTAGAACACAGGGTCTCCGGTAACCGGAGCGGCACCCAGGTCTTCGATGACCGTCTGCCGAGTGGAAATACCCGAGCCGTCGAACGATGCTCGCACGAGGCGTTCACCGAGCCTCGTGAGCCCGTCCTGACCGGCAAAGATGTCGCGCGCGACCGTCTGGTCCAGACTCGTCGGTGGGACAGCGGTCTGGATCGTTCGCACATGGGTAGGCATGCTCACACTCTAAGCACAGCGCACACCTTTGCTCTGCCGGTTGCATTCCGGCGGAGGAAGCACAGAGAATATCTCCCACTCTCGCTGAACCCGCCCTGTCGGATCCACGCCGAAACCGCAAGGGCTTGAGCCGCCCGGCCGAAACGCCATAACCTGTTGCAACCCACACCGGCTGAAACGACGCCGGGCGAAAGGACAGCAGACTATGGCAACCGCAACGCAGGAACGAACCAGGACAACCGCAACGAACTCCGGCGCGAAAACCACGCGGAGGCAGAAGCCGGAGCGAGGATTCATCGCCTCGCGCGAACTCGCCGAGAACATGCAGAAAGTGCTCGTCGACCTCGTCGAACTCCACATCCAGGGCAAGCAGGCGCACTGGAACGTTGTCGGCAAAAACTTCAGGGACCTTCACCTTCAGCTCGACGAGATCATCGATGCAGCACGGGAATTCTCCGACGAGGTTGCCGAGCGGATGCGTGCACTGCACGCTGTGCCGGACGGCCGGAGCGACACTGTGGCGTCAACCACGACGCTCCCCGCTTTCCCGAACGGCGAGGTGGACACTGCCCAGACCGTCGACCTCATCACCGTTCGCCTCGAAGCGACGGTCGGAACGATGCGCGACGTGCACGACTCCATCGACGAGGAAGATCCGACCACGGCCGATATTCTGCACGCGATCATCGCCAAGCTCGAGCAGTACGCGTGGATGGTCAGTGCCGAAAACCGCACAACGTCGCGGGGCTAACCTGCCTCTGAGCGCGACACTGTGCGCATGACGTCCAGGAGCGCGATCGGAACGCCGGGCGAAATCAGGAGGTAAGCGGGTTCGAGGATGCCCTCGCCGCTGTTGACCTCGAGCCAGTGCGTTTTTCCCGCTCCAAGCGCATCGCCGATCTCCGACCGGAGGTCGGCGATGTCGCGGTTGGGGACCGAGTACTTCTGGCCGCCGTACGCGATCTCGACCCGCTTCACGACTCGTCGTCCAGTGCGGCACCCGCGGGTCGCTGCTGCGGTTCCGGCACGATCTGAAGTCCACTCGCTGAATTCGACGATGCGCTCAACGCCAGGATCCAGTCACGATTGAGCGCGGGCAGGCGCGAACCGAAGTACTTGTAGTGCAGGGGGATGTTTGGCGCGAGCCAGATCGTGCTCCGGCCGTCGCCGACCGCTGGGTCATCCTTCCAGCTGAAGTAGAACGATTCACCCCGCCGGAGCTTCGCGCCGATGACGATCTGCAGGTGCGCCAGCACCCGGTCGTCGAAATCGACGGTCAGCGTTGAATCGTAAAACAACTTGCCCATGCCGCACCCTTTCTCAACTGGCGATCCGAGCCGCCAGAACCGCGCTGCGTTCACCGCACAAGGTTCCGCGGTAAACACTGCTCGGTGAGAACCTTATCCTGACCAACGCGGGGAGGTAAGTGGCCGGCGACGAGCCGTCTGCCCGCAGGACTCCGGTACGCGAGCCCCGGCGCGATGCGTGCGGCCGGGGACTCCCGAGCGCGATTCACTGTCGAGGTGCGCCACGTAGAATCGGCTCCATGCCGCTCTGGACTGAAGTCGCCGACCGTGTGTTTGTGCGGCGCTACCAACCGCTCGATATCTCGGTCGCCCTGATTCTGGGTGAGACCGGCGCGCTGCTCGTCGACACGCGCTGCAACCCGCGCGAGGCGGACGATATCCTCGGTGACGCCGCCTCGTTCGGGCGGGAGATCACCCACGTGGTGAACACACACGCCCACTACGACCACACCTTCGGGAACCAGCGGTTCGCTGAGACGGCCGTTATCTTCGGGCACCACCTCATTCCTCGGCACTTCGCCGAGTTCGAATCCCCCCGCCTCGTCGAGTGGCAGGCCAACCCGGAGGCGCAACCACAGTACGACTGGCACGGCGTCTCGCTCACACCGCCGACGGAACTCCTCGAGTCACCGACCGACCTCGACATCGGCAACCGGATCGTTCGCCTCATTCCCCTCGGGCCAGGGCACACCGACACCGACCTGGTGATCCAGGTCCCCGATGCTGGTGCCTGGATCGTGGGCGACGTTATCGAGGAATCCGGCCCGCCGATGTACGGCTCGGGCAGCTTCCCGCTGGACTGGCCGGGCCAGATCGAGACTCTCGCCGGGATGATCGCCGATTCGGACGTCGTGGTGCCCGGTCATGGTGCTCCCGTCGACCGTGCGTTTGTCCGCGCGCAGGCGGATCTCCTCGGCACCGTCGCCGACGGCATCCGTGAAGCGTTTGCGCGTGCCGAACCGGTCGAACTCGTTGCCGAACGGATAGCGGGGGCGACGGCTCTGCCGCTGGACTTTGCCGAGGCGGGCGTTCACCGCGGATACTCCCTCCTTGCCTCTGGGGATGTCAGCGGATGACCACCACCGTTCGGGTGGACAGCTGGCTGTGGGCGGTCCGCGTGTACAAGACACGGTCGATGGCAACGACGGCGGCACGGGCCGGGCACGTGCGCGTCGCCGGCGACAGGGTCAAGGCGTCGCATCCGGTGAAGATCGGCGACGAGGTGCGGGTCCGGCAGAACGGATTCGACAGGATCGTCGTCGTGAACCGGCTGGTGACGAAACGCGTTGGCGCCTCTGTCGCCGCAGAGTGCCTCATCGACCGAACTCCCCCGCCACCGCCGCGGGAGGAAATTGCGTTGCAGCCGACGCGCGATCGTGGCGCCGGGCGCCCAACCAAGCGCGAGCGCCGCGACCTGGAGAAACTCCGGGGTCGGGAACAACCCGAGCAGTGACTGCTCCGTCTAGGCTGGGCGCGTGGACATGCTGACCTCAGACCTGCTCGAGCGGTTCCGCTCCCGTGCACCCGGGTACGACCAGCGCAACGCCTTCTTCACCGAAGATCTGGCCGACCTCCGCGACGTGGGGTACCTCGCGCCGCAGTCACTGCTGGACGCTGTCAGGAACCAGCGCATGCTCGCCCGGTTCGCGCCGGCGACGGCGCTCGGCGTCAACATGCACCACGTTGTCGTCGGTGTCGCCCGAGTGGTGTCGGCGGGCGGGGACTCAAGCCTCGACTGGATCCTCGACGACGCACGTGCGGGCGAGCTGTTCGCGTTCGGCAACAGCGAGGCCGGCAACGACCAGGTGATGTTCGACTCGAGAACCCGCGCGGAACCCCAGGACGACGGTTCGTACCTGTTCACAGGCACCAAGATCTTCACCTCGCTGTCACCGGCGTGGACGCGACTGGGAATCTTCGGCAGGGACGATTCCGACCCAGACGCGCCGGTCCTCGTGCACGGATACCTCACCCGCGAGACGCCGGGGCACCGAACGGCCGGTGAGTGGAACACCCTGGGGATGCGGGCGACGCAGAGCTTCACCACTGTGCTCGAGAACGCGCGGGTGGCGCCGGAGCGGATCGCGAGGAGGTTGCCGGTCGGGCCGAGCTCCGACCCATACATCTTCGGCATCTTCAGCAACTTCCTCCTGCTCATCAGCGCGGTCTACGCCGGCATCGCCGACCGGGCCCTCGAGCTCGGCGGCGAGGCTGCTCACCGCAGGACATCGATGAAGGCCGGTGGGCGCAGTTACGCCGATGACCCCGACATCCGCTGGCAACTGGCCGACGCCGCTATCGCTCTCGATTCGCTGAAACCGCAGATTGAGTCCCTCGCCGCGGATGTCGACTCGCGCGTCGATCACGGCGCCGCGTGGTCCCGGTTGCTGGCCGGCACCAAGACCAGGTCGGTCGACGTCGCCAGGTCGGTCGTCGAGTCGGCGATCCGGTGCTCGGGCGGGTCGTCGTACTCCGCCGACAACGAGCTGAGCCGCCTGTACCGGGATGCGCTCGCCGGGCTGTTTCACCCGAGCGATCCCGAGTCAGCGCACGCTACGGTCGCCTCGCACCTGCTCGGGCCGGTGTCCACCCGCGAGTGACGGGTCCCGCTCAGGTTGCCGCTGGCGTTGAGGCTGCCGCCGGCGTTGAAGATGCCGCCACTGGGGCAGGTTCGACGCCGGCACGCGTACGCTTCTCGGCCTCGATGGTGATGCGGTTGGCCATCCCGTTGAAAATGATGCCGTGGAACGGCAGGATCGCAAACCAGTACAGGCGGCCGCCGAGTCCCTGGGGGAAGAAGATGGCCCGCTGGCGATAGTGCGACCCCGTCGGCGTCGGTGTTGCCTCCAGCTCGAGCCATGCCCGGCCCGGCACTCGCATCTCCGCGCGGAGCCTCAGTCTCGTTCCCCGGTCGATCAGCTCGACCCGCCAGAAGTCGAGGGCATCACCGGTCTGCAGTCGTGACGGATGCCGCCTCCCGCGCCTCAGTCCAACGCCACCGACGAGCTTGTCCATCCAGCCGCGTGCCGCCCATGCCAGCGGGAACGAATACCAGCCGTTGTCTCCCCCGATCCCCTCGATGATTGCCCAGAGGTCAGCGACGCTCGCGGTGGTGTCGCGCTCCTTGATGTCGGTGAAGACCATGTGCCCCGCCCAGAGCGGGTCGCTCGGGAGCGGGTTACTCGGCGCTCCGAAAACCGACGCGTCCTGCCAGCTGGTCTCGATGTCGCCCTCGCGCATCCGGGCAAGGGCGAGCCTCACGGCGGCGCGATAGCCGGTCAGGCCGCCGGCAGGTGGTGGGATGTAGCGGTCGATGTCGTGCTCAAGGGCGACGCAGTCATATTGCAGTGAGGAGATGATCGCAACGGCGAGGCTCCGCGGGATTGGCGTCACCAGGTTCACCCACTGCGACGCGAGCCACGGCGTGAGCACGGGCAGTGCAGCAATGGGCCGCTGCTTCAGCCCGGCCTCGAGGGCGTACCCGTTCATCATCTGCCCGTACCTGAGGACGTCAGGGCCGCCGATGTCGAACGTGCGGTTGACATCGCCCGGCAGCTTCGCCGCCTCCACGAGGTAGTACAGCACGTCGCGAATCGCGATCGGCTGGATCCTGTTGCGCACCCACCGGGGCGCCGGCATGTACGGAAGCACGTCGGTGAGGTGCCTGATCATCTCAAATGACGCCGAACCGGAGCCGATCACGACGCCGGCTTGAAGAGCAACGGTTGGTACAGGTGACGACAGGAAGATGTCGCCGACAGCCACGCGGGATCGCAGATGTTCCGAGAGAGGGATTCCCGCTGGGTGGAGTCCACCCAGGTAGATGATGCGGGACACCCCGGCGTCGGCGGCAGCGGCAGCGACGTTGCGGGCTGAACTGGTCTCTACCTCCTCGAACCTGCCACCGGCACCCATGGAGTGCACGAGGTAGTAGAGGGTGTCGACATCGACGCACGCGTCGGCGACGGCATCCGCGTTTGTCAGGTCGCCCTCAACCACCTCGACGTCGTCCCGCCATGGCACGTCGATGAGCTTGCGGGCGTTGCGGACGAAGACACGAACGGTGAATCCGGCGTCGAGGAGTCGAGGGACGAGTCGCCCGCCGACGTAGCCGGTGGCACCTGTGACAAGAACGCGGGAAGAGGACATACGGCCGAGACTACGTCCCAGGACGCCGGTGGGCCCCCTTCCCGCTCGAACTCACTCCGTGATCACAGACAACACGTTGCCGGCCGGATCCCGGAACCACGCGATGTCAGGCCCGTTGCCGCGACTGATGCCTTTTTCGTCGGTCGGCAGCTCGTCATCGTCGTAGATCTTGGTGGTGACGCCCGCTGCATTGAGTTCGTCGACAGCCACGCCGACGTCGTCGACAACAAAGTTGAGAATGGTGAACGACGCGGGCGAGTGATTCGGTTTCGGATAGATGATGACCCTCGCGCCACCCGGCAGCGTGAGCTGGAGGACACCCATCTCGCCCGGCGAAACGTCGAGGCCGAGCGTTTCACCGTAGAAACGCCTGGCGGCATCCAGATCGTTCACACTGAATCCACCGAATGCTTGGCTGGTCGTTAGCATGTGCGCTCCCTTGCCTGGTTATGTTCTCGTTTTTACTCCGCGCCCCCGCGGACGGCAAGGGAGGAAAGGGCAGCTGCGAGGGGGCATCCGCACCACATCGCAAGCCCTTGAATCTCGGGCAGCCGGGTGGCACGGTCGCAGTATGACTCGATTCGGATACACACTCATGACCGAACAGAGCGGGCCGAGGGAACTCGTCCGTTACGCGATCGCCGCGGAGAACGCGGGCTTCGACTTCGAAGTTTCGAGCGACCACTATTCGCCGTGGCTCACGGAACAGGGCCACGCATCCTACGCCTGGTCGGTGCTCGGCGCCGTCGCCCAGGCGACAAACCGGGTGGACCTCGCCACTTTCGTCACCTGCCCAACCATGAGGTACCACCCCGCCGTCGTCGCCCAGAAGTCAGCGACCATGCAGTTGCTCTCCGAAGGCCGTTTCATTCTTGGTCTTGGATCGGGCGAGAACCTCAACGAGCACGTCGTCGGCGAGGGCTGGCCGTCGGTTGACGTGCGACAGGACATGCTCGTAGAGGCGGCGACCATCATCCGCGAGCTGCACACCGGTGAACTCGTCACCTGGCAGGGCGAGTATTTCCGGGTCGACTCGGCCCGCGTGTGGGATGCACCGGATGGCGGAGTGCCGATCGGGATCGCCGTGTCCGGCGAGAAGTCGATTTCGCGGTTCGCTCCCCTCTCCGACCATTTCATCTCGACGGTGCCGGACGGCGCGGCGGTCGAGAAGTGGCGCGAGGCCCGCGGGGAGAACGCCGATTCGTCCCGGGTGATCGGGCAGATTCCGATCTGCTGGGGACCGGACAAGAAAGAGGCCGTCGCGAAGGCACACGAGCAGTTCCGGTGGTTCGGCGGTGGCTGGGCTGTCAACGCAGACCTGCCGACGCCGGCAGGATTCGCCGGCGCCTCGCAATTCGTCCGCGAGGATGACATTGCCGAATCGATTGCGTGCGGTCCCGATCTCGATGAGCTCGCCGAAAGCGCGCGCGCATTCATCGACGCCGGCTTCACCGATATCGCCCTCATCCAGATCGGCGACGAGCGCCAGGATGAGTTCCTCGCCACGGCCGCTGAGCCACTCCTCGACAAGCTGCGCGCGCTGTGAGCGGCCGGACACCCACAGGGAGCACTATGGCACACCGACAACGGCAGGGACGCCGACCGACGCTGACCAGGAACGTCGCACCGGGGGTGCATCGCCTCGAGCATGCGTATGTCAACTGCTACCTGATCGAAGAGGGAGACGCGGTCACCCTCGTGGATGCGGCATTCCCATCCACCTGGGCGCCGTTGTTGCTCGCGCTCGACGAGATCGGGCGTTCGAGGCGCGACATCGAGGCCGTCGTGCTCACGCACGCCCACTTCGACCACCTCGGTTTCGCCGCTCGGGCCCAGGCTGAACTTCGAGTGCCGATCTGGGTGAACCGGGCGGACGAACACCTCGCCGCTCATCCGTACCACTACCAGCGGGAACGCACACCGTTCGTCTACCCGTTGAAGTACCCGGCCGCCATCCCCGTGCTCGCCGGCATGACAGCCGCTGGCGCACTCACCGTCAAAGGCGTCGAGAAGGTGGAGTACCTTCCGGAGAACGGCGTGCTGGATGTTCCGGGGCGACCCGAGATCGTCTTCACTCCCGGCCACACGTTCGGGCACACCGCGCTGCATCTCCCCGAACGCGGCGCCCTGCTGTCCGGCGATGCGCTCGTCACGCTCGACCCATACAAGGGAACGCGCGGGGCGCAGATCATCGCCGGCGCAGCAACAGCGGACTCGGCGATGGCGCTCGACACGCTGAGCGCGCTCGCCGACACCGATGCGGAACTGGTGCTTCCCGGGCACGGTGAGCCGTGGACGGGAGGCGTCCGCAGGGCTGTCGACGCCGCACGCGCCTTCGGAGCGTCGTAGGAGGGCAGATGATCACCTTCGTGCGGGGCGACATCACCACGATGCGGGTGGACGCCATAGTGAACGCCGCGAACAACTCGTTGCTCGGCGGCGGCGGCGTCGACGGTGCGATCCACCGCGCCGGCGGCCCGGAGATCCTCGCCGAGTGCATGAAGCTCCGCGACACGGTGCTCCCCCACGGACTGCCGACCGGCGAGGCTGTGGCGACCACGGCTGGACGACTACCGGCGAAACACGTGATCCACACCGTCGGCCCGGTCTGGGACCCGAACGAGGACCGCTCGGAGCTTCTGGCATCCGCCTATCGAAACAGCCTGAGAGTCGCCGACGAACTCGGCGCTGCAACCGTGGCGTTTCCGGCGATCTCCGCAGGCGTGTACGGCTGGCCCCTCGCGGATGCCGCCCGGATCGCTGTCCGGACGGTCCGCGAGGTGGACCCGCCAGCCGACGTCACTTTTGTGCTGTTCTCACAGCAGACGCTCGATGCTTTCCGCTCTGCGGAGTAAGCAGCGTCCTGTACTTCCTAGGCGAGGAACTCGGCGATCAGCACGGCGTGCGGCGCGAGGGTGATCGCACTGTCGTGCCGCCCGCGGACCGCGTCGCCATCCGAGGCGAACGACAGCAGTTCGCCGCCCACACGTGCGGGAATCGTGTGCTCCTCCTCGTCGAAGTTGATCACGACAGCCACGCTGCCACGACGGAGCACGAGCCAGCGCTCGTCCTCATCGACCTCGACTCCCGTCGCGCCGAAACGCGGGTCGACGAGGTCGGGCCGTGCCCGGCGGAGCGCCGTGAGTTCCTTGTACCAGTCGAGCAGTCTCGCCGAGTCGACACTCTCGAGTTCGTTCCAGTCGAGCTTGGAGTTCTCGAACGTCGACAGCTCCTGCGGGTCAGGCACCACGTTCGGGTCCCAGCCCATGCGTTCGAATTCGGCGATCCGGCCCTCGGCCGTTGCCTTTCCGAGTTCGGGTTCGGGGTGCGAGGTGAAGAACTGCCACGGGGTCTTTGCGCCCCACTCCTCCCCCATGAACAGCATGGGTGTGAAGCCGGAGGCCAGGGTCAGCGTCGCGGCGATGGCGAGCTGTCCCGGGTCGAGGGTGGCGCCCAACCGGTCACCGGTTGCGCGGTTTCCGATCTGGTCGTGGTTCTGGTTGGCGACCACCAGCCGCCACGACGGCATCCGCTGGGTGTCGATCGCACGACCGTGTGTCCGGCCACGGAAGCTCGAGAAGGTGCCGTCGTGGAAGAACCCACGGGTGAGGACCTTCGCGAGGGCCGAGAGCGGCTCGAAGTCGGCGTAGTAGCCGGTGGTCTCGCGGGTGAGAGCGACGTGCACCGCGTGGTGGAAGTCGTCGCTCCACTGGCCGTCGAGTCCGTACCCGTTCGCCTCACGCGGGGTGATCAGCGTGGGGTCGTTGAGGTCGGACTCGGCGATGAGGCTGAGCGGGCGACGTACAGCCGCGCTCAGTGCGGCAACACGTGTCGCCATCTCTTCGAGCAGGTGGGTCGCCCGCGAGTCGACGAGCGCGTGAACCGCATCGAGCCTGAGTCCGTCGACGTGGTAGTCGTCGAGCCACATCAGCACGTTCTCGAGGATGTACTCGCGCACGGTGTCCGAGTGCTCACCGTCGAGGTTGATCGATGATCCCCAGGTGTTGCCAGGGCCGTCGGTCAGATACGGGCCGAAGTTCGGCAGGTAGTTTCCGCTCGGGCCGAGGTGGTTGTACACGACGTCCTGGATGACGCCGAGCCCGGCGGCGTGGCAGGCATCGACGAAGCGCTGGTAGCCAGCGGGACCGCCGTAGCTCTCGGAGACGGCGTACCACAGCACTCCGTCGTATCCCCAGTTGTGCGTTCCGTTGAACGCGTTGACGGGGAGAACCTCGACGAAGTCGATGCCGAGGTCGACCAGGTGGTCGAGTTTGGCGATCGCCGAGTCGAAGGTGCCCTCAGGCGTGAATGTGCCGATGTGCATCTCGTAGATGACTCCGCCGCCGAGCTGGCGCCCGCTCCACGCCGAGTCGTTCCACCGGTACTCGGTGGGATCGAACGTGCGCGACAGCTCGTGCACGCCGTTCGGCTGGCGACGCGAGCGAGGGTCGGGAAACGGCCCGGCCCCATCGATGCGGTAGCCGTAATCGCTGTCGCTCGCGACGACGTCGGATGCCGGAACCCACCAGCCGTCGGTCCCCCGCGTCATCTCGGCTGAACTGTCGCCGAGGACGAGTTCAACGTGCTCGGCGTTCGGCGCCCATACGGTGAACGGTTCGCGGTGTCGTCGGATCATTCGTTCTCTCCAAGAAGTGAGGTGAGGTCGGTGTCATCGGGAACGAGGAGCGCCACCGGGTACTGCGCGAACAGGTCAGCGACCTTGAGCGGGCCACCGGCGTACCGTTCTCCGGTGAAGGCGTCGACGAGGGGCCGTCCCGCGACGACGACCGTGGTGTCGCCCCAGCCTCCGTTTTTCTCGAGACCGACAGGAAGCCGCGTCGCCAGGGTGATCGCGTCTCCCCTGTCGAACGCGACAAGGTGTGCGGCCGCTGTGCCGTATGCGGGCAGCGGCAGGTAGCGGGAGAACCACTCGGGCCGGTCACGGCGCAGGCGGAGTGCCCGTGCCGTCACGAGGAGCTTTGCTGCTCCCGTCTCGTCGATCGGCGGGAGCCAGCCCCTGTCGACCCTGGCGAGGTAGTCGCGCCTGAGGTCGAAGTCCACTGGTCGCCGGTTGTCAGGGTCGACGAGGGATGTCTCCCACAGTTCGCTGCCCTGGTACACGTCGGGCACACCGGGTGCCGTGATCTGGATGAGCTTCGCCGACAGCGAGTTCGACCAGCCGGCGGCGGCAACACGGTCAACGAAACCGGTGACGATCTCGTTCACCTCGGGGTTATCGAAGACGGCGTCGATCAGGCCGTGCATGGCCGTCTCGAACTCCTCATTCGGAGCGGTCCACGTCGTCGACGTCCCCGCTTCCCTCGAAGCTTTCTCGGCGTAGGCGTGCAGTCGCTCCCGCGAGGCCGGCCACGCGCCGATGACCGCTTCCCAGAGCAGCTGCTCGAATGGTCCATCACCGATCGGTACCAGTGCGCGGAGCCGTCCGAGCGTCTCCTCCCACTCACGCGGGATCTCGGCGATGACCGAAATGCGGCTGCGGACATCCTCGCCACGCTTCGTGTCGTGCGTCGAGAGCGTGGTGAGCGACGCCGGAAGGGCGGCCTGTCGCGCCTGCTGCCTGCGGTGGAACTCGGCCACGTTGATGGCGAACTCACCAGGGTCTGCCCCGACCTCGTTGAGTGAGGTCAGGCGGCTGAACCGGTAGAAGGCCGTGTCTTCCACGCCCTTCGCCATGACCATTCCCGAGGTCTGCTGGAACCGGATGGCAGCGGGGTGCTCCGCGTCGGCAAGCACCGGGTAGAGGGCATCAATTCGCTCGGCGAGGTCCGGGCGGCGTGCCGCCGCCGAGCGGGCGGCCTCAGCGAGGTGGTCCTCGCCGAACGGAAGGTATGACCGGTACACCGGGAAGCACGCGAGCAGCTCAGCGATGGCATCGTCCGCGCCGGAGATCTCCGGAACGAGACGGGCCAGCCGCAGCACCTCCGAGCGGAGGATGCCGTCGGCGATTCGCCGCTTGTTCTCGTAGATCAGCTCCGGCCAGACATCATCCATCGACGCCGTCGTGTCTTCGAGGTTGCCCTCGAGCGCATCGAGGCGTGCCCTGCCGGCGGGATCGACGAGAACGCGGTCGATGTCGCCGAGCGCGTCGTAACCGGTGGTGCCGGCTGCTGCCCAGTTCGGCGGCAGTCCCTCATCGCCCTCGAGAATCTTCTCGACCAGGACGTACACGCCGCCCGTGGCCTTCTGGAGTGCGTCAAGGTAGTCGCCGGGGTGCGCGAGTCCGTCCGGGTGGTCCACCCGGATGCCGTGCACGAGGTCTTCGTTCACCCAGCGGAGAATCTCCGCGTGGGATTCAGCAAATACCCACGGCACCTCGACGCGGATGCCGGCGAGCGAGTTGACCGCGAAGAACCTGCGGTAGTTGAGCTCGGCGTCTGCCCTGCGCCAGTTGACCAGTTCGTAGTTCTGGCGGGAGTGCACGGTGCGGGGGTCTGCGCCGTCGTCAGCGGTACCAGCGGCAACCGGATACCGGTTGTCGTAGTAGTGCAGCTCGCCGTCGACGAGGGTAAGCGCATCGAGTTCGTCGTCACCGTCACCGAGCACGGGAATGCGGATCTTGCCGCCGCCCGCCGCCCAGTCGACGTCGAAGGCCTCCGCGTAGCGGGACCCTTCGCCCTTGGCGAGGAGGTCCCACCACCACCCGTTCGACACGGGGGTTTCGACACCCATGTGGTTGGGGACGATGTCGACGAGGATGCCCATTCCCTTGGCTTTCGCGGCCTTCGCAAGCCGGTCGAGCGCTTCGGGGCCGCCGCGGGCCTGGTCGACGCGCGAGTGGTCGACGACGTCGTAACCGTGGTCGCTTCCCGCCTCCGCTTCGAGCAGAGGCGACAGGTAGAGCCAGTCGGCGCCCAGGTCGTGAACGTAGTCGACGACGCCACGGGCGGCATCGAGGTCGAACGTCTGCCGGATCTGCAGTCGATACGTGGATGCGGGGATTCTCAACTCACAGCTCCCGGCTTGACGTCGGTGCTCGACGTCGTCTGCGAACCGCTCAGTACGGCGAGGGATGCCGCAACCGAGTGGTCAGGCTCGGCTTCCGGCGCGGTGTATGCGCGCATGACGAGGAGGCTCCTGCCCTTGACCGTCTGCGTCGATCCTGCGGCGCGGGGAACGCTGTCGGCTCCTTCACCGGCCGTGTCGACAACGATCTCCCATTCGGCGGAGTATTCCTCCGGCGGAAGGGTGAACTCGGCGTCTTCGGCGTCAGCGTTGAAATAGAGCAGGAAGTGCACGTCGCTGACGTTCTGGCCTCGAGCGTCGCGTTCACGGATGCCTTCACCGTTGAAGAAGACACCGACCGTCTTGGCCAGTTCTTCGTCCCAGTCCTCCGGCTGCATTTCCATGCCGCCTTCGTTGAGCCACACGATGTCGGGCAGAGGCTCCCCCTCGCCACGGCGGACGGGCCGGCCGTCGAAGAAGCGGCTCCGGCGGAACACCGGGTGCTCCTTCCTGAGTCGCGCAACGGCGGACGTGAACTCGATCAGCGGTACGTCGACGACGTCCCAGTGCAGCCAGGTGAGTTCGTTGTCCTGGGCGTAACCGTTGTTGTTGCCGTGCTGTGTGCGTCCGAGTTCGTCACCGTGGAGGATCATCGGGACACCCTGCGAGAGCAGCAGCGTCGCAATCATGTTGCGCTGCTGGCGGGCGCGGAGACCGAGCACCTCAGGATCGTCGGTGTCACCCTCAACGCCGGAGTTCCACGACCGGTTGTGTGACTCACCGTCGTTGTTGTCCTCGCCGTTGGCCTCGTTGTGCTTCTCGTTGTACGACACGAGGTCGCGCATGGTGAAACCGTCGTGCGCCGTCACGAAGTTGATGGATGCAACCGGCCGGCGTCCCGAGTGCTCGTAGAGGTCGGCGGAACCGGTGATACGGGCGGCGAATTCGCCGAGCGTCGATGGTTCACCGCGCCAGAAGTCGCGGACCGTGTCGCGGTACTTTCCGTTCCACTCGGTCCACTGCGAGGGGAAGTTACCCACCTGGTAGCCGCCGGGACCGACGTCCCACGGCTCGGCGATGAGCTTCACCTGCGAAACGATGGGGTCCTGCTGGACGAGCTCGAAGAATGTCGACAGCTTGTCAACCTCGTAGAGGTCGCGCGCCAGTGCCGATGCCAGGTCGAACCGGAATCCGTCGACGTGCATTTCGGTGACCCAGTAGCGCAGCGAGTCCATGATGAGCTGCAGCGAGTGGGGGTGACGCACGTTGAGCGTGTTACCCGTGCCCGTGTAGTCGGTGTAGTAGCGCTTGTCGTTGTCTTCGAGGCGGTAGTAGGCCTCGTTGTCGATGCCACGGAAGGAGAGGGTCGGGCCCATGTGGTTGCCCTCTGCGGTGTGGTTGTACACCACGTCGAGGATGACCTCGATGTCTGCCGCGTGCAGCGACTTGACCATGCCCTTGAATTCCTGGACCTGCTGGCCGGCCTCGCCCGTCGACGAGTACTCGTTGTGCGGCGCGAAGAACCCGATCGTGTTGTAGCCCCAGTAGTTCCGGAGTCCCTTGTCGAGGAGGGTGGAGTCCTGGACGAACTGGTGGACCGGCATGAGCTCGATCGCCGTGACGCCGAGCCGCTGAAGGTGCTCGATCGTTGCCGGGTGAGCGATACCCGCGTAAGTGCCACGCTGGGCTTCCGGGATCTGGTCGTTGAGCTTCGTCAGCCCCTTGACGTGTGCTTCGTAGATGACGCTGCTGTTGTACGGCGTGCGCGGGTGCCGGTCGCCTGACCAGTCGAAGAACGGGTTCACGACGACGCTGAGCATCGAGTGCGCGGCGCTGTCTTCGTCGTTACGGGAATCCGGGTCGCCGAAGTTGTACGAGAACAGCGACTGGTCCCAGTCGTACGTGCCGCACGTTGCCTTGGCGTACGGGTCGAGCAGCAACTTGTTCGGGTTGAGCCGTTTGCCATGCTCAGGGGCGTACTCGCCATGGACGCGGTAGCCATACCGCTGGCCCGGCTGCGCCTCAGGCAGGTAGCAGTGCCAGACGTAGGCTTCTGAGTCCCGCAGCTCGACCCGGGTCTCCGTGCCGTCCTCATCAAAGAGGCAGAGCTCGATCCGCTCAGCGGCTTCGCTGTAAATTGCGAAGTTTGTCCCACTGCCGTCGTAGGTTGCACCTAGCGGGTACGCGGTTCCTGGCCAGCTTTCCATCGATCTCCTCGTAAAGCGTTATCGCGCGCGCAAAAAATTCGCGCGGGTCCCTCAAATCTAGTTCGTTCGCACGATCGTCCCGTTCGACCGAGGTGGGTCTAGCTTTCGCGGCGATCGGATGCTATAGAAATCGCGGGAACCGTCCCGCTGAGTGGCAGGTCCGGGCCCGCAACACACGGAACAGGGCATATCGGCTCTTGCGGTGCCGGAAGCCCGCGAGTTCGATGGGGCCTGCGGAACCGAACCGGCGGGACGGCACCGGCGACGGGGTGGTCGCCTGTCGACGAGAGGACGAGCGAGTGGATTCACAGACGCACGAACTGGCGGAACTCTGGCGCAGGGACGGCACTTTCTCATCGGTCTTCATTGACGCCAACGGAACATGGGACGGGCCGGGCCACGACGGCGAGGCGCGCAGGCGACAGGTGCTTGACCGGCTGGCCAGGGCCGGCGCTCCGGATGCCGATCTCGCGACTGTCGAGAGGATTCTTGCCGTTCCGACAGGCACCGCCGGACCGCACTCGAGGTTCCTCGTCGTGCACAACGGCGAGCCGCTTCTGGATGAAGTCCTCTCCGGCCCGCTGGTGTGGCCGGAAACCGTTGCCTACCTCGAAATCCCCGACCTTGTCCCGCTTGTGAAGTACAAGCAGAACGACGTCGTCTACCTGGTGGTCGAAGCAGGACGGGGCAATGGCGAGATCCACGCCTATCGCGCCTCCCACGTCGCGGCTCTCCGGCACGAGAACATCGAGGGCAGGACCGACAGCCTCAACAAGGTACAGGCGGGCGGGTGGTCCCACAGCAATTATCAGCACCACTCGGAAGAAATCTGGAAGCAGAACCAGTCTCAGCTGGCCACGGCAGTCAATGAACTCGTTCGGGAGCTCCGACCCGGCTTTGTCCTGCTCGCGGGTGACGTTCGCGCGGTCCAGCTGTTGAGCGAGGAACTGTCGGCAGCGGCCAGGGACATCAGTACCGTAGTACCAGCGAACCTCCTGGCGGCGGGATCATCCCGGGAGTCGCTGCAGGCACGCATCTCGCGCAAACTCGAGGAGATTCGGCAGAGGGCCCAGTCGCTCCTGCTCGACAAACTCTCCGCCGGCGACTCCGAGAACGGGGCGCTGGGCTTCGGGGCCGTCGTACACAGCCTGCAACAGAGCCAGGCAGACACCGTGCTCATCGACTCGGAGGGAACGGACGGCAGGACCCTCCTCGCCCTCGCCGATGCACCCTGGGTTGCGACAGTACCGGAGGAAGCACTCGGCGCGCGCGTCATCGGCCCGGTACCTGCCGTACTCGCGATCGTCAGGGCAGCGACCCTGACCGAGTCGCGCGTTGTGTTCGTCGACCACGGCGTCCTGCCGAAATCAGCCGAGGTAGCGGCCGTTCTGCGGTGGCCGACGGGACCGGCGATCCCGGGCACGCCGAGGTGGGAGCAGGAGCAGGCACAGGGACAGGGACAGGCACAGGGCCAGGGCTGAGTCGGTTGCCCACGCGATACGCTGGCAGCCGAATCCGATCGATACCGATCGGAGCGACGATTGCATCGGAAGGACGACGCCCATGACGCCGGAAGACGAGAAGAACCAGGGAACTCCGGCGGGCGACACCGACAGCACGCCCGCCGCCGTGAAGCACGAAGCCCCGGGTCGGGCGCCCAACTACGCTGAGCGCATCACCGGCGAGGACGACCCGGATGACATGGATGGCCTGGTCACGCTCGACGACCTGCCGGACCGCACGGGAGACGCATCCGACCTCGGGGCGCTCAAGCGAAAGGCAACCGAGTACGGCGACGGTTCAGCCGGCTGAGCCGCACAACCCATTGCCACCGGGAAGCGTCGAGCCCTACTGTGTTTCGGATGCGCCACTTCACGAGAGCCAGACCACGACGATCTGACCGGAGCAGCGCGCCTGCCGTGGCACTCGCGATAATGTTCGCGGTCACCGGCGCCATCCATTTCGTGCGTCCGTCGGTGTTCGACCCGATTGTTCCGCGCGCCCTGCCCGGCCCGAGCAGATTCTGGACCGTCGCGTCGGGCGTCGCGGAGTGGGCGTTGGCCCTGCTGGCCTGGAACCGGCCAACCCGGAACCTCGCCGGGCTCCTCTCTGCGGTGTTCCTGGTTGCGGTGTTCCCCGCCAATGTGCGTACCGTGGGTATCCTCCGCCGAAAGCCGTGGCCTGCGCGGTTGATCGCTCTTGCCCGCCTGCCCCTGCAACTCCCCCTCGTTGCACTCGCCCTGCGGGTGGGACGGGGCGACCGATGACTCTCACGCCATCCGGCATCGCCGGTGGCACGCTCGCGGGGGTTTTCGGTCTGCTGCGGGCGCTCCGCCCACCGCGACCGATTCATCCGCACGGGGTCGCACTCACCGGTTCGCTCCGCTGGCTCACCGGCCGCGGCGCGTCCGGCATCGACTTCATCGACCATCCGCACACCAGCGAACTCCCGCTCACGGCGCGAGTGTCGCGATCGATCGGGGTACCGGCACCGCTGCCCGATGTCATCGGTCTTGCCCTTCGCTTCGAGACGACGGGAGCTCCGGCGGACCTGTTGCTTGCCTCAACCGGATTCGGCGTGCCATCGCGGTTCTGGCTCGCGGCGCACCGGTCACCGAGCCGCGCACGGCTCACAACCCTGATGCCGCTCCGAACACCGAACGGCCCGCTCCTGATCGCCGCACGTACGCTCGAACCGGCCGATCTGCCGACCGACGTCGGTCAGCTCGCGACCCGACTGGAGTCGACGAGCTGGCGGCTGAAGCTGTACCACGCGACCCCGCTCGGCCACTGGCATCCGTTTGCCATTGTCGAACTGTGGCGGGAACCCGGTGCCATCGACACCATCGACCGGTACGACCCGGTACGACACCCGCTGCCCGGCACAACGACATACCGGTGGGAACGCCGGCTGCGTGAGCCCTCGTACCTGAGCGTGCAGCGCCACACCCAGTAACGCCAACACGTAACGCCACCAGCAACATCACACAGAAAGGCAGGACATGAAGACGTCAGACATTCTTGCGGATGCCTTCGGGCGGATTTCGGAGGGCGTGCACAGCGCGCTCGACGGCATTGATGCACAGCGACTGCTCGCGCGAGCTGACCCGGAGTCGAACACCATCGCGTGGCTCATCTGGCACCTCACCCGGGTACAGGACGATCACATTGCCGACCTGCTCGACACCGGTCAGATCTGGATCACGGCGGGGTGGGTCGACCGTTTCCGGCTGCCGTTCCCGCCCGAGGACACCGGATACGGGCACTCAAGCGACGATGTCGCCCAGGTGGTGGTGAGCTCGCCCGAGCTGTTGCTCGGGTATTTCGACGAGGTCAGCGATCGCACCGCCCACTTCGTCAGCGGACTCGCCGATGACGAGCTTGACCGGATCGTCGATGAGAGGTGGGATCCTCCGGTTACCCTCGGGGTCCGCCTCGTCAGCGTTCTCGCCGACGACCTACAGCATGCCGGTCAGGCGGCATTCCTTCGCGGGATCCTTGACCGGGAGAATCGCTAAGGGCGGGCCTAGCGCTGACGCTCGGCGAGCCGTCCGAGCGCAGTGAGCGGAATCGACAGCCAGTCGGGGCGGTTGCGCGCCTCGTAGACGGCTTCATACAGTGCTTTGTCCATCTCGAACGCGTCGAGGAGTTCGCGGTGGTCCCTGAGGTCGACCCCCGATCCGTCGATGTAGCCGCTGAGGAATGCCTTCCGCGACGCACTGGTCCAGTTCCGGGCCTCCTCGGTGCTGCCGAGAGAGCCGGCGACGTAGTCAAAGCTTCGCAGCATGCCGGCGACGTCCCTGAGCGTGAAGTCAGGCTGGGAGCGCTCCTCCATCGGCCTGAGCGGTTCGCCCTCGAAGTCGAGGAGTACCCAGTGTCCATCAGCCGCGAGCAGCACCTGGCCGAGGTGGTAATCACCGTGGATGCGCTGGAGCGCCGGCCACTCGATCGACGCCGTCGACTCGTAGAGGGCCTCAATCGTTTCGCGGAATTCCGCGACAGCAGGGACCTCGTCGATGGCGAGCAGCAGTCGCGAGCGCCAACTGGCCAGGGTCGCATCGATCTCGTCCCGGCTCGGTGCCGCAGTGCCGAACGAACCGGCGAGCAAACCGTGGACCTCGGCGGTCACTGTGCCGAGCGAGTACGCCCGCGCCGTGAAGTCTTCGCCGTTCTCGGCTGAGCGAAGAGCGAATCTCCACGCGTCCTCCGACCCGGACAGGAATTCCTGCGCAAAGGCGAGGTGGCCCCTGGCCCGACCCGTGGCCTGGCCGATGTCATCCCACTCCCCGACGACACAGCCGATGGAGTGTGGGACGTTGAGGGACCCGGATGCGGCGAGCGCCGCCTGAAGGACGACGTCGGGGTTCTCGCCGTTGTGCAGCGCACGGAACACCTTGCAGATCACACGGTCAATGCCGTTTTCACTGCGGACGTGGTAAATGATCGAGGTGTTCGACTGCTCGCCACGGAGAACCCGCGACGAGACGATGTCGGAAATCTCGATCTGACCGAATGCTTCACCGTTCGCGGTAGCGCCGAGCGCTGTCGCCTCCTGGTTGGACCCGATGAGAGTGAGCAGGGCCTTGGCGTATGCGTGGTCGTGCGGTCCGTCGTAGAGGTAGCCCGTCTGGCCGTCGGCCAGCACGATCTCAGCAATGAGTGCCGACTCCGCGTCCGGCAGCGGTGAGGTTCGCTCGGTGACCGGTACCTGGTAGAGCACGGGGTCACGACCCGAGAAGTCCATGATCAGGTGGGTGAAGACCCTGGCATCATCGGATGCCATTTCCCAGCTTCCGATGAGTTCGAGCTGGGGAACGCGCCCCTTGCTGGCAAACCAGCGCTGGGAGACGAGCCAGGGGGAAATGTGTGTGAGCGGACTGTGTTCGAGGGGACGCGCCGGCGAGGACATACATCGAGACTATTGCCTCGAAGCGCTCGCGCTCTGCACGCGGCTCGGGGGTTGACAGGTTCCGGCTCAGTCGCCAGCACGCCTCACGCTGGCCTCACACCGGCGGTAAACCGCGGCGTAGACCAGGAGAGAACCGCAGAGACCCGGGATGAGCAGCCACGCGGCCGGGCGGGAGAAGTCGAGGGTTGACCAGCCGAGCACAATCCCCGCGAGGATGAACCCCAGGCTGACCAGCTGGGCCTGGACGAGGGCACGGTGATGTTCGCCGCGGCTCAGCGAAACGAGTTGCATCCGCCGTCGGCGAGGGCTCAGTCGTCGTCGGGGCGGTACACGCCTTCCTTGCTGAACACGCGCCCCGCTGAGTGCGCGGCGAGGCGCGGCCACAGCCAGCGGCGGTCACAGCCAGCGGCGGTCAGAGCCCCGATCAGCCCGTCGACGCAGCCGCCAGCTCAGCCCGCCAGTTCGGCGACGATTTCGGCCAGCCGGATGGCGTCGAACGGTGCGCGCACCTTCGCATCGTTATCGCAGTACACGTAGACGTCTCGCGGCTTGCCATCGGTCGCTGAGCCGGTGCGCCAGCCGTGGATACGCTGAGCCCAGGTCTGCAGCAGGTCTTCGGGGTAACCGCTGACGTACAACTCCTCAGCGCCGTGCAGCCGCACGTACATGAAGTCACTCGTCACCTCGAACAGCTGGGGGAACCTGCCCGCGCTGTCGGACACCACCACCGCGACATCGTGTTCTCGCGCGAGGTCTACGAAGTCTTCACAGTCGAACGTGGGGTGGCGGATCTCAACGGCGTGCCGAATGGGACGCTCGGCATCCGTCTTCAGCCAGGACCTGCCCTCCATCCGGTCATCGTGGCCTCGGGCAAACTCGACGGCGGCCGTCGTCGTCCGCGGGAGCGTGGCGAGGAACGCCGCGACCGTATCCCGGTCGTAGGCCAGGTTCGGCGGCAACTGCCACAGCACGGGACCGAGCTTGGGTCCAAGCGCGAGGACACCGGATGCGAAGAAGTTCGGCAGCGCCTTCTCCGCATTCCGCAGCCGGAGGATATGGGTGATGTACCGGCCGCCCTTGACCGAGAAGAGGAAGTCGTCAGGCACTTCCTCCGCCCAGCGTGCGTAGCTCTTCGGGGTCTGCAGCGAGTAGAACGAACCGTTGATCTCGACACTGTTCATCCGGCCCGAGACGAACTCCAGCTCCCGCTTCTGGGTGAGTCCCTTCGGGTAGAAGACCGAACGCCACGGCGCATATCGCCAGCCGGAGATCCCGATTCTGGCGTCGCCGATTTCAGCCGCGCCGCTTACCGCGGCGACCCTGGGCTCCTCAACCGTCATGGCGCACCGTCTCCCCCGGCCACACGTACGGCAGGTTGTCCGGCACGCCGGCAAAGACCTCGCCGTAGAACTCGGGATCCTTGCGGACGAGGTTCGACCGGTGGCTGAGGTGGAAGGCCTCGTCACCGATCCACGGCGGCAGCTCCAGCTCGTCCTGGCTGAGCCCCTCGACCTCGGGTGCAAACGGCAGCACCTGCGGGCGTACCGTGTCGCTGTGACCGCGTGCGATCCAGGCATCCGTCATATCGAGGGCGTATTTGGTGAGGGCTGGCACATAACCGCGCCACATCTTCGCAGCCGGGTGATGCCGCCAGCCGTAGGTGGGGATCGTCACCGCGCGCAGCAGCTGGAGCGCCTCGACGCGCTGCTTGCCGAGGCGTGAGCGATCGAGAACAGCGGCGCTCTCGGCGAATGACGGGTATGGGAGAAAGGTCTGCACGGTGCCGCCGACGGTAACCCAGAAGCTGAGCGGCCGGATACGGGTTGACGAACGCTCTCGCACCGCACTCACTCCCCCTCACGCAGGGCGGGTGCCCTGGCACGGCCTGTCGGAATCGTTCCGACTCGGGCAGGATCGACGCATGGAACTTTCGCCGCTCGACCCGGTTACCCCGCAGCTCGCCAAGGCCGTTGGCTCAGTGCCGGAGCCCGACAGCGTTCCCGGCGGGTTGAGCTTCGAGCCCAAATGGGACGGGTTCCGAGCGATCGTGTACTTCGACGGCGAGAACGTGGAGATCGGCAGCCGCGGCTCGAAAATGCTCACGCGGTACTTCCCCGAACTGACGGATGCCTTCAGCCGGCTTCTGCCTGGGCCCTGCGTTCTCGACGGTGAGATCGTGGTACCGCAGGGCGCCGAGGGCTCACAGAAACTCGACTGGGAGGCCCTGACCGCCCGGATCCATCCGGCGGCGAGCCGAATCGCACTCCTCGCGGAGTCGACGCCGGCAATGTTCGTGGCGTTCGACCTGCTGTCGAGCGGCGGCGACGTGCTGCTCGACGCTCCGTTCTCCGAACGACGGGAGCGGCTCGAGGCGCTCATCGGTTCTCTCCCCCACCCGCTCCACCTCACGAGGACGACGACGGATGTGGCGCTCGCCCGCCAGTGGCTCGTCGAATTCGAGGGGGCGGGACTCGATGGTGTCGTCGCGAAACCGCTCCTGCAGCCGTACGCACCGGGCAAGCGGGTGATGCTCAAGGTCAAGCATCACCGCACCGCGGATGTCGTTCTCACCGGTTACCGGGTGCACAAGAGCGGCAACGGGGTGGGTTCGCTGCTCCTCGGCCTGTACAACGGCGATGGCGTCCTCGTGAATGTTGGCGGGGCATCCGCTTTCAGTAATGCCCGCCGTCTTGAGCTGGTGGACGAACTCGCGCCGCTCGTGAGACGGGATGCCGACGGTGAGATCGTTGCGGCCGAAACGGAGCGCAGCAGGTTCTCGGGGTCGAAGGATGTGTCGTTTGTTCCGCTTGAGCCCAGTCGCGTCGTCGAGGTGCAGTACGACCAGATGGAGGGGATGCGGTTCCGTCACACCGTGCAGTTCGCGAGGTGGCGGCCCGACCGCGAGGCGACGTCATGCACTTTCGACCAGCTGGACCGGCCGATTGCCTACGACCTCGACGGCGTGCTGGTTTAGCCGGGAGACGGAGCGAGCCGCGTGAGGCTGTCGATTAGGGTGAGGGCATGGCCTGCCTCATCCACCTCAATGGGCCGTCACGCGTCGGCAAGTCGACGGTGGCACGGCGCCTCGCCGCGGAACACCCGGGGGTTCTGAACCTCGACCTGGACGCAATGGTTGCCGAGGTTGACGGCTGGCGAGATGACTTTCCAAGCGCGCTCGCCGTCACTCGTCAACGCGGAATCGCCATTGCGATCGACCATCTCGGTACGGGCAATGATGTGGTGCTGCCACAGCTGATCACGAGTTTCGACGCGTCGCCCTGGGCAGAGGCGGTCGCGGCGCAGGCCCGAGCCAACTATGTCGAGATCGCGCTCCTGGCCGACGGCGACGTCTCTCGCAACCGAGTGCGGGAGAAGGAAGCCGAGCACGCCGTGGACGTGTATCTGCGGGAAGCACTGACCGGATCTGACAGCGACTTGCTTGAGCGCATTCACGGCGACCTCGCCCGATACCTCGCTGACCGGCCGGCCACCGCCCGCGTCGATACGTCTGCGCTCACCGTCGAGCAGACCTACTCGCGCGTTCTCGACCTGCTTCGAAGCGGGACCAGCTCCTGGGGTGCGCTGGTTTAGTCGGTCTTCTCGTCGTCCCAGTTGGCGGCGTTCTTCCGGCTCGGCTGTACGCGCGGCGGTTCGCCGGGCATTTTCGGGAAGTCTGGCGGAAATGGCAGTTCGCCGAGTCCGTTTCCCACATCCCGCTCCCACCACTCGAGGAGGACGTCGATGGTGCCGGGCTTCTCGGCCATGTTTGCCCACGGGTCGCCCACCGTGCGCAACCGCTCCGGAACCGTCTCGATGGTGAAGGCTTTCGGGTCGGCGTTCTCGAGTTCTTCCCACTCGATCGGACACGACACCGGGGCATGCGCGAGGGCGCGCGGACTGTAGGCACCGGCCATCGTTCGGTCCCGGTTCGCCTGGTTGAAGTCGACGAAGATGCGTTTGCCGCGCTCTTCCTTCCACCAGTTGGTGGTGACCTGATCGGGCATCCGGCGTTCGAGTTCGCGGGCCGCAGCGATGACCGCGTGCCGCACCTCGAGGAATTCGTGGGTGGGTTCGATGGGAGCGAAGACGTGGATGCCGCGGTTGCCGCTGGTCTTGAGGAACGCCGTCAACCCGGCCTCGGCGAGAAGTGCGCGCAATTCGATCGCCGCGGGGATCGCGTCGTCGAAATCGGTGCCCGGCTGTGGGTCGAGGTCGATGCGCAACTGGTCGGGGTTGTCGGAGTTTCCGGCGAGAGACGGCCACGGGTGAAAGACGACGGTGTTCATCTGGGCTGCCCACACCGCCGCGGCCGGTTCGTCGAGAACGACCTGGGGGTGTGATCGCCCGCTCGGGTAGGTGACGGTCACCGCGCGCACGTAGTCCGGTGCGCCCTTGGGCGGGTTCTTCGAGAAGAACTGCTCACCGTCGATTCCGCCGGGGAACCGCTGCAGCGACACCGGGCGGTCGCCGTTGGCGGCGATGAATGCCTCTCCAACGTCGACCAGGTACTTCGCGAGGTCAAGTTTGGTGATGCCGGGTTCGGGCCAGAGCACCCGGCCCGGGCTGGAGATGCGAACGTCGCGGGTGCCATGAGGTCCGTCGACGGGGAGGACGACTGCGTCGGATGCCATGCGACAAACCTACTTGGGGGCGTGGGTCGAGTCACCCCCGAGTCCAGACGAGTCCGCCACGTTTGGGCTGCCGTTCCGGCCAGCAACGCTGGTGAGACGAGCCCGCGCGGACGTTTCGACTCCCCCGCTGACCTCCCCTGCCGAACGGCTCCTCGTCGGTACGATTGGTCAGTCCCGCGACGACCGGTCGCGGCTGAAAGGGCAGAATGACGATCACCGCCTCCGCTGATGGTTCGGCGCTGGGCAACCCGGGTCCCGCGGGTTGGGCCTGGTATGTCGACGACGACTGCTGGGGGGCTGGTGGCTGGAAACACGCCACGAACAACCAGGCCGAGCTGAAGGCCGTTCTTGAGTTGTTCCGTTCGACCGCACATATCGACGACGATCTGCTCGTCATGTGCGACAGCCAGTACGTCATCAACTCGGTGACCAAATGGATGCGCGGCTGGAAGGCGAAGGGCTGGCGTAAGAGCGACGGCAAGCCTGTTCTGAACATCGAGCTGCTCAAGGAACTCGACGAAGCACTCGTCGGGCGCAAGTACAAATTCGAATGGGTACGCGGTCACGTCGGTCACGAGCTCAATGAAGCGGCTGATGCCCGCGCCCGGGCCGTCGCCGAGGCGTTCCAGCGGGGCAAGGAGATTCCCTACGGTCCCGGTTTTCCCGGGGCGGGGTCGGGTGCCGTCGGGCAGGCCACCGCCACCGCCGAGGGCACAGCGACCGCTGATGGCGACCCTGCACTCCTCTCGACAGCGTCACAGCCCTCAACACCCCGATCCGCCACGGTCGGGTCCTCCGCAACCACGACGACCGGTTCGGCTGCTCGGAAGACCTCAGCTGCCCAACCGTCCACCCCGATTGACCTCGAACCGAGTCTCTTTGACCTCGACGACGAGGCCAGCGGTACCGGGTGGCACACCGTCACGTTGTCACTGAGCGCGGCCGAGAACATTCGCTTGCAGGAACGAGCACGCCAGAAGGGTGTCAGCGTTGAGGACTTTCTTCGCGGCCTGATTTGAGCAGACCTGATTTGAGCAGACAGGAGAGCATGGTGACTGAGCGTCCGTATCACCACGGTGATCTGAGGCAGGCCGTCATCGATGCGGCTGTCGAGGTCATCAGCGAGAACGGCCCCGCCGCCGTCAGCCTGCGCGACCTTGCACGCAAGATCGGGGTATCCCACGCGGCACCGGCTCACCATTTCGGTGACAAGGAAGGTCTCTTCACCGCGGTGGCAACCGAGGGTTACACCCGGTTGACGGATGCCCTCGGGCGGGTTGAGCCCGCAACCGACCTGGTTGAGCTCAGTGTGGCCTATGTACGGTTTGCCGTCGATCACGAGGCCTACTTCGAGGTCATGTTCCGACCCGACCTGTTGCGAAACGATGATCCTGACCTGGTCAAGGCTCGGAACCGAAGCAGATCGGCCCTGTTCCGTGGTGTTGCGTCGTTGCCACCGGAGCGCCGGGGTGGTGACACCATCCTCACCAACGTCAGTGCGTGGGCCTTTGTCCATGGGTTTGCCACTCTCTGGCTGCAGGGTGCCCTGCCGAAGGAAATGGGGGCCACTGTCGATGACGCTGTCCGCGTTTCGGCGTCGTTCCTCTTTGGCCGCGTCGGTCACTAAACCGTCGCTGAACGGCCCCGGCCACCTGTCCCAAAACCGTTTCCAGTGAGTCGGAATCAAGGATGCGGTCACTCCTCTCCCGAAAAGGATGCGGTCACGGCTCTCCCCAAAAAGGATGCGGTAAGGCTTATCTGGAATGTCTTCGCGGTGGCCACGAAAGGCTCCGGTCGCGATCCGAGGGGCGATGTGCCGCCTCCGCCTACCCAGTGACGGCGCGTCGTGTCGGTGGATCGACGGCAGAGCTCTCCCCTGGCCCCTGCCCAACGGGTCTGCCCTCCCGATCCGTCGCCCCGGCGGCTGCGGCTCGTGCCGCGGCGTCCGCAGCCTCGGTCGCAGCTTTGATCCCGGCCAGGCGGAGTCGTTCCTTTTCCAACGGTGATTTCGAGGGCATCCGGATCGGAATTCGTTCGCCGTTCTCACCCGGCGGTGGGATCAGGTAATACTCGCCCTCGATCCGGACCACCCGATACCCAAACGTGTGCACCAAAGTGTGGTGGTACGGACACAACAGGATCCCGTCGGCGAGGTCGGTGCAGCCTTCGTGGGCGACCCATTCGTTGATGTGGTGCGCCTCGGTCATCGACGGTGGACACTCACAGCCTTCGATCCGGCAGCCACCGTCGCGGACCGCCATCGCGACCCGTTGTTTCCGGGTGTGGAGTCGTTGTTCCCGGCCGACGTCGAGGATGGTGCCGGAAGTGTCCATCAGGATCGGTGAGATCCCGGAGATACAGATCTGCTTCTCGATCACACTGCCCGGAACCGCATCTTTACTGTCTTCGAGATACCCCGTACCGACCAGGTGCTCCGCGCCCTCACTGTCGGTGGCACGGTTGTCGAGGTTCTCCTCGGTCATCACCACCCGGATCCCGGGCTGACGTGACCCATACGTCGTTGACGGGTCGGCCTGCACACCGGTGCGCATCGCACCCATCAGAATGTCGTACACAATCTGGTCGTTACTGCGCTCATCAACCCGGAGTTTCTCGGCCCGTTCCGCCTCGACCGGATCCACCATCCGCGGCCCACCCCGCCGCGGCCGCAAAGCCGCACCCACGATCGACTCCACCCAGGCGGCGCCTTCCTCATCGAAGGCCACGTACGCTGTTTTCGTGCCGTCTTCATTACGGCCGAACCGCCACTTCCGGTTCGCGAACCGCTCATCCCACCGCACCTGCACCCCGGCCGGATCAATCCGATCCCGCAAATGCCGCGCACGTGCGCCGAGCTCGTCAGCATTCACACCGGCAGCGTCCGCGATGAGCTCCACCGCTGCGGCCCGCAACATCTCCACATCCACCCGCTCATTCGGCACCCCGAGCCCCCGCATGATGATCGTCACCGCCTCGGACCGGATCACACCTTCACGTGCTGCCCGAGAGATCGGCTCGTGCCACGGCACCACCGGCACCGGACGCAACACCGACACCCGCGCATCCGCGTCCGGGTCAGCGTCGGGATCAACCAGCAGGTTCCCATCCACATCGATCAGTGGGTCGTCAGCACTATCGCCACCCGGCCCAGCAGAACTATCAGGGCCAGTGCCGGGTCCGAACCCGGTCGGGTGAATGGCGGCATCCGCCTCACCCATCGCCTCGCCGAGCCGAACCTGACGGAACGCCTCCGACTTCGTCGACCCGGTCAACCGTTGCACCAGATTCACCGCCGTGCGATCCCCCGTCGACTGCGCCCACCCCGAATACCCCAGATCACGCGCTGACCGTTTCGCCGCCACCCCAGCACCGGCCGCGATCACCGCATCCAGCTCGGACTTCGCCCGCGCCGCATTGCGCAGCAGCTCCTCCAGCTCGGCATTCGCCGCCCGCTCCAACACCATCGACAACGGCAAATCAGCGTCGGACGCCGACGTTGCACCCACACCCACACCCACACCCGCACCCACACCCACACTGTGGCCAGCAACCGGCTCCACCGGCACAAACCTCGGCCGCTTAAACGACGAACCGGCACCACCGAACTCGGTGATGCCGGTCGAAACCTCAGCAGATGAAGACCCGCCCCTGCGCGAAACTTGTAGGCCCGACGCCGGTTCAGATCCCGACGCCGGCTCAGATCCCGACGCCGGCTCAGATCCCGACGCAGGTTCAGGACCGGACGCAGGTTCAGGACCGGACGCAGGTTCAGGACCGGACGCTGGCTCCGGCCCCGCGGCATCCCCCGCCGCACGACCAACCGCCTCAATGGCGTCTTCATACCGAGCAATCTGGTCGCACACCCGAAGGGCGACCTCTCGAATCTGCTCGGACACCTTTGCCATACTTCATAATATCGCATCAACCTTAAATTCGAAAGTAGTTTCTACTAAAGTCCGCAGAAACTTCCTGCCGGATGGCCGAGAAACCAATCCCCGCCGAACCCGGTCCGACCACATCAAGTGCAACCCTGATCACGCGAACCCCGGAATCACGGGCGAATGCGTGCTAATCTATCCGTCGCAAAGATCATTGCAACTCACTATCCAGTCATTGTCTACATTGGTGACGCGTGTTCCGCCGGGGTCCAAATCGATTCGAATCGATATCGCCCTGCACGTCGAAGACATCGACCCCAGGCATCCGCTCCCCAGCTCCCCACACCAACCCCTAGCGCACCCCGAACCGACCTGCTAACCTACAACCAAATGGTTGTACATGAGCTGAGTGACATCGCGGTGGACCGCATCTTCCAGGCACTGGCAGACACGACCCGCCGAGACATCGTTGCGCACACACTGCGCCGCGAGCAGTCGGTCTCCGACCTCGCGGGGCACTACGACATGAGCTTCGCCGCAGTCCAGAAACATGTAGCGGTGCTCGAGCGCGCGATGTTGGTCACCAAGGAGCGTCGAGGTCGGGAGCAGATCGTGCACGGAAACACCGAAGCGCTTCGTCGGGCAGCCCAGCTGCTCGACGCCTACGAAAAGATCTGGCACGACCGTGCCAGTCGCATCGGGGAGATCCTCTCCGAGCCTGAGAAAGGAAGCGACAAGTGACTCTTGTCAATTCACGTACGGATGTCGAAAACCTCACCCTGACCTTCATCACCGAGTTCGAGGCGCCAGCTGAGCGTGTCTGGCAGGTCTGGGAAGACCCGCGGCAGCTCGAACGCTGGTGGGGACCGCCCACCGTCCCCGCCACATTCGAGCGATTCGAGTTCACGCCGGGCGGCGAAGCGCGCTACTACATGACCACCCCGGATGGAGCGAAACCGCGGGGCTGGTGGAAATTCATAGCGATGGATGCCCCGAATCGCCTCGAATTCGTTGACGGGTTTGCCGACGATAACGGCGACCCACTCGACGTCGACGATGTCGCCGCGGTCGTGGCCACCCTCGAACCCTTCGATGGCGGCACCCGGATGACCCTGGTCAACACTTTCAGTAGTACCGAGCAACTCGAAGCGATGGTCGAGATGGGAATGGTGGAAGGTTTGACTGAGGCTCTCGGCCAGATCGACGCGGTCCTCGCGGAGTCAGCCGTTTCGCACTAGCGCGCGGCGGCTGAGTCGCGACGGAGGTGGCGGTGGTTCGATACCACCGCCACCTTCGCACGCCAGCCGCCCGCCCGCGCGCCGCAATGGATTAGCGTGGAGGCTGACGAGAGCGAGGTCGGATGGGCATTCACATCGGCACCTCAGGCTGGAGCTACGACCACTGGGACGGCGTTCTCTATCCGTCAGGACTCCCCCGCTGGCACCGCCTCCCGCACTACGTGAGCACCTTCGACACCGTGGAGCTCAACGCGAGCTTCTACCGCTGGCCGCGCGACGCCTCGTTCGCGAGCTGGCGCAACCGACTTCCGCCGGGCTTCCGGCTCTCGGTGAAAGCCCCGCGAGGACTCACCCACGGCAAGAAGCTCTACGCACCAGAGGCCTGGATCGACAGGATCGCCCACGCCTGGCACGAACTCGGCGACAAGCGCGCCGTGCTCCTGGTCCAGTTGCCGCCGTCGCTCGAGCGCGACGACGCGAGGCTCGATTATTTCCTCGGGCGCCTGCCCAACTGGATCACCGTCGCCGTCGAGTTCCGGCATCCCAGCTGGCACGACGAAGGCGTCTACCGGCTGCTCGAGTCCCACGGTGCTGCCTACTGCGTGATGAGCGGCGCAGGCCTTCCCTGCGTGCTGCGGGTCACGGCATCCGTCGCCTATGTCCGCATGCACGGCCCCGACCACGATCATCTCTATGGCGGCTCATATTCCGACCGTGACCTCGCCTGGTGGGCCGACCGGCTGCGCGAATGGCGTGACGCCGGAACGGATGTCTACGTCTACTTCAACAACGATGGTGGCGGCAACGCGGTTCGGAACGCGATCACCCTGCGCTCAATGGTCGGCTGAGCCACCCGCCCTCGTTAACGACAAAACGCCGCGGCACTGGGCCGCGGCGTTTCGTGACGTGCACCTGGCGTTAACCGCCAGGGCGCATCGAACTGAACCTAGGAGACGCGCTCCGCCTCACGGTGCGGGAGCTTCCACCCCGGGCGCACGAAGTGGCAGGTGTATCCGTTCGGGTACTTCTCCAGGTAGTCCTGGTGCTCCTCCTCGGCCTCCCAGAAGTCGCCTGCCGGGGTGACCTCGGTGACGACCGGTCCCGGCCAGAGGCCTGACGCGTCCACATCGGCGATCGTGTCGAGCGCCACTCGCTTCTGCTCATCGTCGAGGTAGAAGATCGCCGAGCGGTAGCTCATGCCCACGTCGTTCCCCTGGCGGTTCTTGGTGGAGGGGTCGTGGATCTGGAAGAAGAACTCCAGCAGATCACGGTACGAGATCTGCTCGGGGTCGAAGACGATCTCCACGGCCTCAGCGTGTGTGCCGTGGTTGCGGTACGTCGCGTTGGGGGTGTCGCCGCCGGAGTATCCGACGCGGGTGGAAATCACTCCAGGACGCTTGCGCAGCAGCTCCTGGGCACCCCAGAAGCATCCGCCGGCGAGAATCGCGGTCTGTGTTGTGTTCGTCATAAGTGGCTCCCTTGTCTCAAAACAGTCTGCCGGAGAAGGAGAACGCACGCGACACCCTTCGTGTTCCCTCGTTCCTGAATACCAGCCGTGGGTCTCCGAACGCCGATGGCGGGCGGATGTCGCGGTGCACGTCACACACGGACCTCTGGCCCGCCGCCGGTCGACCCCGCTAGCATTCGCAACAACGCGACGACAACACGACGACAAGGGAGTCAGACATGAGCGCGAACACGAACCCGGTGACTGCCGTCCTCGAGGCATATCGCGCCGCGGTAGCTGCCCGCGATGTCAGTGCGTTCGCCGCCATCTACGCGGACGATGTGCACGTTTTCGACTCCTGGGAGCAATGGCAGTACCTGGGCATTGAGGCCTGGCGCGCGATGGCGACGGGATGGTTCAACTCGCTGGGCGACACATCGGTTCGGGTCGAGTTCACGGACCTCAGGACGTTCGTCGGCGATGACGTCGCGTTTGGCCACGCCGACGCGACCTTCTCCGCGATTTCCCCCGATGGCGAACGGCTGCACTCGATGACCAATCGCTTCAGTGTCGGGCTCGAACGGCAGAACGGCGCGTGGCGGATCGTCCACGAGCACACATCGCTTCCCATCGATCCCGAATCGAACTCAGCGATCTTCGCTGTCTGACCCCGCAGCTCCGGTTGGCGCCTAGCCACCGGTTGCATCCGCCGATATCCCGCCGTCGCGCCCCGCGGCATCCTGTGCCAGTTCGCGCACCGGCTGCAGGACGAACAGGCGAACCCGCCGACCGGAGTTGCGTTCGTAGCTGCGGTACCCGGGCCACTGCCGCTCGATCAGGCGCCACGCGCGCTCCCGGTCCGCGTCGTCCTCCAGGAGCGTCGCGTGCACCGCGAGTCGCCGACGACCCTTCACAGTGATGACAGCATCCGGGTGCGCGAGGAGGTTGTAGGTCCACGCCGGATGCCGTTCCCGGGCGAAACTCGTCCCGGCGACGATCGCACGGCCACGGCCGTCCGGCGTGTACATCAGGGGTGTCAGTCGCTCCTCGCCGCTCCGAGCGCCGACCGACTGCAGCACCAGCGACGGCACGAGCAGGCCGCTGACCTGGACCCGGCCACCGGTTAGCCGCTCCAGTAGCCGTTCAGCGACCGGCAGCAGCCGCGGTCCGGCCGCACGGAACACGCGAGTGCGGGTCAGTGGAGCAAGAACCGAGCGGACAACCTGGGTCACTGAAGGCATGTCCCCATTGTGGCCCTGAGCTGTGGCCTGCGGGGCGGATGCCACGAGGGCGCTGGCACGCGATCGTCACGAAGAAATGCTTACCCGTGTAACGCATCCCGGTCAGCGATATTCGCGCAAACGTGCGAGTTTGATCCATTTGCGCCCCCGCAGCCGACGCACACAATAGCCTCTTGACACGGCATCCCCCAAGAGGGGCTACCGTTGAACCTATGACGTCTTCTGACACGACGACGCTGAGCGAGGCAGAAACTGCCCGCGAAGCTCTCACATTTTCCGATCTTGGACTGAGCGACTCAGTTCTTAAAGGCCTCAAGGCAGTCGGGTACGAAACCCCCTCCGCTATTCAGGCAGCTACCATTCCCGTCCTCCTCGAGGGCCGCGACGTCGTTGGCCTCGCGCAGACGGGCACGGGAAAGACCGCAGCGTTCGCCCTGCCGATCCTTTCCCGCCTCGACATGTCGCAGAAAACCCCGCAGGCGCTCGTCCTCGCACCGACCCGTGAGCTCGCGCTCCAGGTCTGTGAGGCATTCGAGAGCTACGCCGGTGGCATGCGCGGCGTGCACGTTCTCCCGGTCTACGGCGGACAGGGCTACGGCGTTCAGCTGTCGGCTCTCCGTCGCGGTGTCCACATTGTCGTCGGTACGCCCGGCCGCATCATGGACCACCTGGAGAAGGGCACACTCGACCTCTCGCAGCTCAAGTACCTCGTGCTCGATGAGGCCGACGAGATGCTCAAGATGGGCTTCGCCGAAGACGTAGAGACGATCCTCGCCGACACCCCCGAAGACAAGCAGGTGGCACTGTTCTCCGCCACCATGCCGGCGCAGATCCGACGGATCTCCAAGAAGTACCTGCACGACCCCGAAGAGATCACCGTCAAGAACAAGACGACGACCTCAGCGAACACCACACAGCGGTACCTCATGGTGTCGTACCCGCAGAAGGTCGATGCGCTCACCCGCATCCTCGAGGTCGAGAACTTCGAGGGCATGATCGTCTTCACCCGCACCAAGAACGAGACCGAGACCCTCGCCGAAAAGCTCCGTGCCCGCGGGTACGCCGCAGCGGCGATCAACGGTGACGTGCAGCAGGCCCAGCGCGAGCGCACCGTCGAACAGCTCAAGTCGGGCAAGCTCGACATCCTCGTTGCAACGGATGTCGCGGCTCGTGGCCTTGACGTCGAGCGCATCAGCCACGTGGTCAACTTCGACATCCCGATCGACACCGAGTCCTACGTGCACCGCATCGGCCGCACCGGCCGCGCTGGCCGATCGGGCGCGGCGATCAGCTTCGTCACCCCGCGTGAACGCCGCCTGCTCACCGCGATCGAGAAGGCGACCCGTCAGCCGCTCACGCAGATGCAGCTGCCGAGCGTCGAGGACGTCAACGTCACGCGCCTCGCGCGATTCGACGACGCCATCACCGAGGCGCTGACCCAGTCGAACCGGATCGAGACGTTCCGCGACATCATCAACCACTACGTCGAACACCACGATGTGCCTGAGGCAGATGTCGCCGCGGCTCTCGCTGTTGTCGCACAGGGCGAAACGCCCCTCCTGCTGACGGCAGAGGACGAGCGCAACCAGCGCAGGGACCGCGAGCGGATGGAGCGCGACGACCGTGCCGCCCGAGGCGACCGTAATGACCGCCCCGCCCGTGGAAACGACAGGAACGACCGCCCGGCACGCGGCGAGCGTCCCGAGCGCCGTCCGCGGTCGAGCGACCAGCAGCTTTCCGCATACCGGATCGAGGTTGGCAAGCGCCAGAAGGTCGAACCGCGCCAGATCGTCGGTGCCCTCGCGAACGAGGGTGGACTAAGCCGCGAAGACTTCGGCGGGATCAAGATCCTGCCCGACTTCTCGATCGTCGAGCTGCCGGCCAACCTCTCCCCCGAGACGCTGGAAAAGCTCAAGGACACGCGGATCAGCGGCAAGCTGATCGAACTCCGTCCCGACCGCTCGGCATCCGCCCGGCGCGAAGACAAGGACACGCGCAAGCCGCGAAGCTGATCGCGAACGATGTGCGAAAACCGCCCTCCACTCGACTCGTCGAGCGGAGGGCGGTTTTTTCGTGCCTGTTCGTGATCGGGGAAGAGGACTAGCCTGACCCGTGGGGCGCGCGCGAGGCGTGTTGCCGCGACGAAGGAGAGTCGATGTCGGGAATCCCGCGAACCTATCCGCACGGCGTGCCCTGTTGGGTCGACACAGAACAACCGGATCCAACAGTGGCGAGCGTGTTCTACGGCGAACTTTTCGGCTGGACGTTCACCAACGCCTTGCCGCCTGGAGCGCCGGCGCAATACCTGATCGCCCATCTGGCCGGCGACGACGTTGCGGCCATCGGCACCGGCACGGGAACCGCCGTGTGGAACACCTACATCGCAGTAACGGATGCTGACGCCACAGCGGACTCGGTGCTCGCGAACGGTGGCACAGTGCTGTCGGGCCCGGCCGATGTGGGGCCCGGTGGCCGCGCGGCCATCTGCGCAGACCCACAGGGCGCCGAGTTCCGCCTCTGGCAGCCCTATCGACGGCTGGGCGCCCAGGCGGTGAATACTCCCGGTTCCTGGAATTTCAGCGACCTGCGCACAACGGACCCTGACGCGGCATCCGCCTTTTACACGGGTGTGTTCGGCTGGACGTACGCGGACCTCGGCCCCGGGCTCGAAGCGATGATCAGTGTGCCGGGTTACGGCAACCACCTCGCCGCGACGGCAGACCCCGACATCTACGTCAGGCAGGCGGATGTTCCCGACGGGTTCGCCGACGTCATCGGAGCGTTGCAGCCGGCATCCGACTCTGAACGACCGCACTGGCGGGTGACATTCAGCGTGGACAACCGCGCCGAAAGCGTGGAGCTCGCCGAGAAGCTCGGTGCCACAGTGCTGGGGACATGGGAGTCCGAATGGGCCGCTCTCGCCACCATCCGTGACCCGCAAGGGGGTGAAGTGACCCTGAGCGAATTCCGCCCGCCGGACGCGTGAAGCGCTGAGCTTCTGTGAGACTGTGGGGCGTGTCCACAGAATCAGCGTCACGCACCACCGGCCGACGACGACATGTCCTTTTTGCCGCTGCAGCTGTCGGCGTAATCATCGCCGTGGTCGCTGCCCTGATTGCCGCCGGGGTGATCTGGCCGAACCGCGTCGCCGCCGCCGGGTATGAGACGCGCGGAGTTGACGTCTCGGTCTACCAGGGCGACATCGACTGGACGGTTCTCGGCAGCGAAGACATTGACTTCGCGATCATCAAGTCAACCGAGGGATCCGGTTCGCAGGATTCCCAGTTCGCCGCGAACTGGGCCGGCGCACAAGACACCGATCTCGTCGTCGGCGCCTACCACTTCATGAGCTTCGAGAGCGCGGGCGAAACGCAGGCTGAGAACGTGATCAACACGGTGCCAGCGGATCCCGGAACACTCCCGATCACGGTCGACCTCGAGTACTACGGCGACTTCCACGACAATCCGCCGACCAGGAGCCATGTAAAAAGCATTCTCGACCCGCTTCTCGCGGATCTCGAGGAGCACTACGGCATGCCGCCGATCATCTACGCGACGCAAAAGGCCTACGACAGGTACCTCCTCGACGCCTATCCGGACAACCCGATCTGGATCCGGTCGATCGCGAAAGAGCCGACCCTCCCCGACGATCGGGACTGGACCTTCTGGCAGTACTCCGACCGTGACCGCCTGCCCGGCTACGACGGCGAAGAGGAATTCATCGACATGAACGTCTTCGATGGGACCGTCGACGATCTCCGCGCGCTGACCCGCTGAGAGCGCGGATCCGCCTCCTCCTGCCGGTGGTGACCGGGCGGCATCCTGCCCCCTCTTTTGGCGTGCCACCCCCTGAGCGTCCAAACTGGTTACACACCCCGATTAATTGAGAAGAGTTTTTCCCCATGCCTGAACCCGTCGATTCTCGCGTCGCCGTCTATATCGACTTCGACAACATAGTGATCTCGCGGTACGACCAGGTGCACGGCCGCGGCCAGTTCATGCGCGATCGTGCCCGCGGCTTCAGCCCCGCAGACCGGCAGGCCGACCCGGAAGCAGCCGAGAAGCTCGCCCTGGCCACTGTCGACGTCGGCGCCATCATTGACTTCGCCTCGTCGTTCGGCACGCTCGTGCTGACGCGCGCGTACGCGGACTGGTCAGCCCCGGTCAACGCCGACTACCGCGGCCAGCTGGTCAACCGCGCCGTCGACCTGGTGCAGCTGTTCCCCGCCGCCGCATACGCGAAAAATGGTGCAGACATCCGTCTCGCGGTAGACACGGTCGAGGACATGTTCCGCCTTCCCGACCTCACGCACGTGATCATCGTCGCCGGTGACTCGGACTACATCCCCCTCGCCCAGCGCTGCAAGCGCCTCGGCCGGTACGTTGTCGGCATCGGCGTCGCCGGGTCGACAAGCCGCTCCCTCGCCGCCGCGTGTGACGAGTTCGCGACCTACGACGCGCTCCCCGGCATCAAGGCGCTCCCCGCGACGCCGGTCGTGGAGAAGAAGGCGCCCGAAACACCCGCGCCCGAGAAACGACCGTCACGGTCGAAGAAGACGCCAACGGATGCTGTCGCCGAAGAAACCCCGAAGGACGCCGTGCCCGCGACGGCCCTGGTCTTCTCCGGACCCGACATCGCTGCGGCACCGCCCCGGCGGCGCGCGTCGAGGCGAGCGGCCTCCCCCGACCCGATCGTCGAGGACGAGCCCGAGGACGAGCCGGACCCCCAGGAAGTCGCAACGGGCCTCCTCGAGCGTGCCCTGCGGCTCGGTCACGAGAAGGACGACGCCGACTGGCTGCACAGCTCAAACGTGAAGACCCAGATGAAGCGCATGGACCCGTCGTTCAGCGAGAAAGCCCTCGGCTACCGTTCGTTCTCCGATTTCGTGAAGTCGCGGGATTCCATCGCCGAGATCGATGAGTCGAACACGGCGAGGCTCGTCCGGCTCCTGCCCGCGCTCGCGGACAACTAGGCACCAGACGCGGACGAGCACCGGGGCGGGCGAACTCCGCACGAGAACCGCGGCCACTCTGGTGCGGTTTCCCGACGTCCAGTACCTTCGGGCCATGACATCCGAAACCATGCGCCACCGGCCGCGCCGGGGCATCGCGGACTGGCTCGACCCAGGACGCGCGTTCTGGCTGGGCATCGTGCTGATCCTCGTTGGCGTTTACGGCTCGTGGGCTCTCACTGTGGCCGGGGGCTCCCAGGGTGGTCAGGAACTCTGGGTGAGCTGGCCTGTGATGTCGCTCCTCGCACTGCTGGGCAGTTCCGTGGCTCTCGGCGCCGGGTTCCTCGTCGCCGCGGTCGTCGCACGAGGCGTCCCGGCGCCTGCGCACGTTTCCCTCGGCACAGAAGAAGGCACTCGTGACGAGCGGGACGAATCGCGCATCCCGCCCAGGCTGAGTCCGCGCGTCTCGGTCCTCCTCGGTCTTGTGTTGATCCTCATCGGGGTCGTCAACCAGAACGTCTACTTCATCCAGTTCGTGCCGGACAACCCGGGTGTCGAGAGAGATATCCTCTCGGTCGTGCTGCTGTTGGTACCGGCGCTCCCAGCGATCGGGTGTGCGCTGGTTCCCGGTGGGTGGCTTCTTGCCCGGTTCGCGGCGCTGAGCCGGTGAGAGAATGGCCGCTTGCTTGACGGATCCAGTGGTGCCGAAACGAGAGCGAGAACCCCATGTGTCGGTGGCTTGCGTATTCCGGTTCACCGGTGATGCTTGAAGACCTGCTCTACAAGCCGGCCAATTCCCTCATCGTTCAAAGTAAGCACTCGACGCTTGGCGTCGAATCCGTCAACGGTGATGGATTCGGCATCGGCTGGTACGGCCGAGGAGCCACACCCGGAATCGTTCACAGCATGGAGCCGGCGTGGAACGACCGCAACCTCCGGGAGTTGTCAGCACAGACAGCCACCGGTCGCTTTTTCGCGCACGTTCGCGCGTCAACAGGCACACCGATCCAGCAAACGAACTGTCATCCGTTCAGGCATGACAAGTGGTTGTGGATGCACAACGGTGCGATCGCGAACTTCCACTCGGTCAAGCGGGACCTGGTTATGGCTGTTGACCCGTCGCTGTATCCGGAGATCGAGGGGTCGACGGACTCCGAGGTGTTCTTCTTCCTCGCTCTCACCTTCGGCCTGGAACAGAATCCGCGGCTGGCCGTTGCCCGAGCGGTCAGCCTCATCGAGGAGACCGGTCGGCGCCACGGGATCCCGTTTCCGCTTCAGATGACCGTGGCCACGACCGACGGCAACACCACGTGGGCGTTTCGTTACTCCAGTGAGAGGTTGTCGCGGTCACTGTTTCGCAGCACAGAGATTTCCACTCTCCGCCACCAGTACCCCGACAACCCTGTGCTTCACGAACTGTCCGACGATGCTCGGCTCATCGTGTCAGAGCCCTTCGGGGACCTGCGCGGAGCGTGGCAGGAAATCCCTGAGTCGTCCTGTGTCACCGTGCAGGGTGGCGAGGCAGAAGTACACGATTTCGCGCCGACACCCGAGCGTCCCTGACTTACTTGCTGAGGATCTCGGCGAGGCGCCGGAGAGCGGGAAGGCTCGACTGGACCTGCTCGAGTTCCTCGGCGGAGAGTTGCGATGCGGCATTGCCAAGCGCATCAGACCACGCCGTCTCGAGGAGCGTCTTGATCCCGAGCGATTCCTCGGTCGGATACAGCGCGACGTACCGTTTGTCTGCGGGGTTGTGCTTGCGGATGATGAGGCCCCTGACGACGAGTTCCTTCAGCTGGGTACTCACGTTGCTGAGCTGTCGACCCAGTCGGGAGGCGAGATCGGCGACGGTGATTCCCGGATTGCTCTCGATGACCCGCACGATGTCGAAGGCGCCGTTGGACAGCGCCGAAACCCCGGTGCCCTCGTGCGACTTCCGCCGTACATCGGCGGAGATGTCCATGAGCGCAACGGCGAGCTCACGGGGGTCGAGGGTCGTGGCTTCAGCTGCGGCTGGGGCGTTTTCCATGGCTTCAGCCTAGGGTGCCCGCCGCCACTCTTTTGCCCGGGTGGTCGTCGCAGTGAGAGCCCGCTCCCCCGCTGCAGGAGCGGGAGAGCGGGCCGGTGTCATTTAGTTGCTCGTAGCGTCCTGGACTTCGCCGACGAGCTCCTCGATGATGTCCTCCAGGAAGAGCACTCCCGTGGTGTTTCCGTCGGCGTCGAAGACCCGGGCGACGTGTGCCCCGGTTCGGCGCATGGTCGCCAGCGCGTCTTCGAGTTCGCTTCCGCTGTAGGCGGAGGCGAGACGTCGAATCCGTTTGGCGGGAACAGGGCTGTCGAATGCCTCCGGCGAGGTGAGGTCCATCACGTCCTTGAGGTGCAGGTATCCGGTAGGTTCATGGACCCCGTTGGTGAGGATGTAGCGGGAGTAGCCGTATTCGGCCACTGCGAGACGGATGTCGGCTGGCGTCGCTGTGAGCGGAAGCTGAACCATCTCGCCGATGGGTACTTCCACGTCGGCGACCGTCTTGCCGGTGAACTCGAACGCTGCGTTCAGCGTGCCTGAAGCATCGACGAGTACGCCTTCACGGGTGGACTGCTCGACGATGTTGGCGACCTCGTCGAGGGTGAACGCGCTGGTGGCCTCATCCTTCGGCTCGACCTTGAACAGGCGCAGCACGCCGTTCGCCACGGTGTTGAGCGACCAGATCACCGGCTTGAAGATCTTCGCGACCAGGACGAGCGGCGGCGCAAGAAGAAGCGCGGCGCGGGTGGGCACCGAGAACGAGATGTTCTTCGGCACCATCTCGCCGATCACGACGTGGAGGAACGTGACGATGAGGAGGGCGACGATGAAGGCGATGATGCCGATTGCCTCGGCAGACAACGATGTGAACCCGAGCGGAATCTCCAGCAGGTGGTGGATCGCGGGTTCCGAGACGTTGAGGATCACGAGCGAGCAGACGGTGATGCCCAGCTGGCTCGTGGCGAGCATGAGAGTCGCGTGTTCCATGGCCCACAGCGTGGTCTTCGCTGCCTTGCTACCGGCTTCAGCCTTGGGCTCGATCTGCGAACGCCGCGCGGAGATGACCGCGAATTCGGCGCCGACGAAGAACGCGTTGACGACGAGCAGCACCACCAGCCAGATGATTCCGGGGAGGTACTCACTCATGTCCAAGCTCCTTGATCAGTGTGTCGACAATGTGGTCGTGGGGGTTTTCGGCGTCGGGGTCGGTCGGCGTGAAACGAAGCCGGTCCACGTGGGTTCCGTCGACCCGCTCGACACGCAGAATGCCACCGTCGATCGCCACTTCGTCGCCGAGCTCAGGAATCCGGTCGAGTTCGTCGCTGACGAAACCAGCGACGGTGTCATAGTCGCCGTCTTCCGGAACCGTGACGCCTGCCCGTTCGAGCAGCTCGTCCGGACGGAGTGAGGCATCGAACGTGATTGAGCGTCCCGTACGCACGATCCCGGTCCGTGCCCGGTCGTGCTCGTCTTCCAGTTCGCCGACGATTTCCTCGACAAGGTCTTCCAGCGTGACGATACCCGCGGTGCCGCCGTGCTCATCCGAGACGATCGCAACCTGCAGTCCCTGCTTGCGCAGCATCCCGAGGAGCGTGTCGACGCCCATAGACTCGGGCACCCGCAGCGGCGCACCCATGAGTTCGGCGGCCGTCGTCGATTCGCGCTGGGCGAGGTCGAGGGCAAAGGCCTGCTTGACGTGCAGCACACCCAGGATGTCGTCAGGGTCGCGACCGATCACAGGGAATCGGGAGAACCCCGTTGAGCTCGCACGACGGATGATGCTTGCGGCCGTCTCGTCGGCGCGTACGGACGTCATTCGAACCCGCGGCGTCATAACATCCGCCGCCGAACGATCCGAAAACCGAAGGGTCCGGTTCAACAGGGTGGCGTGATCCTGGTCAAGAACACCCTCGAGCGCTGACCGGCGCACGAGGGAGCTGAGTTCCTCGGCGCTGCGGGCACCTGACAACTCTTCCTTCGGCTCGATACCGAAGGACCGGATGATCGCGTTGGCTGTGTTGTTGAACAGCGCGATCACCGGCCGGAACACAGCGGTGAAGAGCGTCTGGAAAGGAACGACGAACCTGGCCGTCGCGAGCGGGAGGGCGAGTGCAAAGTTCTTGGGGACGAGCTCGCCGATAATCATCGAGAAGATGGTCGCGAGCACGATGCCAACGACCGACCCGATTCCGGGCACGAGTCCTTCGGGGATGCCAATACCAAGAAGCGGGCCGCGCAGAAGCGAACTGATCGCCGGTTCAAAGGTGTATCCCGTAAGCAGCGTCGTGAGCGTGATGCCCAGCTGCGCACCGGACAGGTGCGTCGAGGTGATCCGAAGCGCCTTGATTGTCGGTGCGAGGCGCTTCTCGCCCCGGGCCTGTCGAGCTTCGAGGTCGTTTCGGTCCAGGTTCACCAGAGCGAACTCGGAGGCGACGAACATTCCGGTTCCGGCGGTCAGCAGAAGGCCGACGCCAAGCATTATCCACTCATACATATCGCAGCCCCCTCCGATCCGTCGCTAGAACGTTGTCGAGAGAGGGCGCAGGTCTGTGAGAGGGAGGGTCATCCATGATGTTTAACAGGATACCGGGGCGTCGCCGGGAAGAAGCCGAGAGGGATGAGCAATGACGTACACGCATCGCTGCGGCAGGGACATCGCCGTCGCACGCGTCCTACCGACGAACTGTGGCATTCTGGCCCGATGCATCCTGTCTTCCCCGCCCCACTCCAGCACGGCGACCTCATCGGGGTCACGGCGCCGTCGAGCGGTGTCGGTGAGAGAGAACGACGGCGGCTGGAGTTCGCAATCGAGTGGCTCCGCGACAAGGGCTTCCGGGTCGAGGTCGGCGAGTGCATGGATGGAACCGGGCATATCAGCGCACCGGCATCCGCTCGCGCTGCCGAGTTGATGCGGATGTTGCTCGACCCCGCGATTCGCGCGGTCATCCCGCCGTGGGGAGGCGAGACGGCGATCGACCTGTTGCCCCTGCTCGACTTCGACGCGCTGGCCGGGGCGGAGCCGACCTGGTTCGTGGGGTATTCAGACGTGTCGACGCTCCTCACGCCCCTCACCCTTCGCTCAGGCTGGGCGACGATCCACGGCCCCAACCTCATGGACACCCCGTACGAGCTTCCCGAGACCCTCGCGAGCTGGCTCGACATCGTGATGGCGCCACGTGGAACGGTGATCCGTCAGTCCCCCGCGAACCTGCACCGCGCGAACGACCACGACGACTGGTCCGTACAGCCAGATGTGACCACGCACAACTGGACGGGCACGGGCACCTGGCGCCGCCTCGACGCCGGGCTCGAACCGGTGGATGCCGTCGGCCGGCTGATCGGCGGATGTATCGAAACACTCGCGAACGTCGTGGGCACACCGTTCGGTTCGCCGACGCTTCTCCGGGGCGGCTCCGGGCAGGAGCCGACCCTCGTCTACCTCGAGGCAGCCGAGGACAACGCGTTCGACATCTGCAGGAACCTGCACGGAATGCGCCTTGCGGGGTTCTTCGACGGAGCATCCGCAATTCTCATCGGTCGCACGGCGGCACCGGACATGGATTCGCTCAGCCAGGATGAGGCGGTCGTCGATGCTCTGGGCTCGCTCGGTGTGCCTATTGTTGCCGACATCGAGTGTGGCCACGTCCCGCCCCAGATGAGTCTGGTGAACGGTGCCATGGCCAGGGTCGTGCACAGCGACGCGGAGAGCTACCTGGAGCAGCGCATCGGCTGAGCCTGCGGTCAGTCCTGTCGTGCTGCGGTGGACTCGACGACAGAACCCTCACCCGGCACACCCGAGTCGCGCGACCGAAACCCGGAAGTGCGGTGCGACTGCTCGCTGAAGTCGCGAAACAGGATGGGGATGCCGCGAGCCACGGAAAGGTCGGCACTGTCCATGGCCTGGACGTGCAGATGGGGCTGGGTGGAGTTGCCGGAGTTGCCGCACTCGGCAAGCTGGTGCCCCACGGTCACCCGATCGCCGACGTCGACCCGGAACGAGTGCCGCTTCAGATGCACGAGGCCGACATATGCGTCGCGGTCGTCGAGACGGAGGATGACGTGGTTGCCGGCGATCGCTGCGACTCCCTGCTGAAGCCTGTCGCGCTGGCCGAGCAGGTACGGCACGAGCGTGAGTGGCGAACGGCGAGCCTCGTGGTCGGGCTCTCCGTCGTGACGGGCAACCACTGTGCCATCGCACGGAGCGAGGATCGGCCGCCCGAACGAGAAGAACATCTCCGGTGGCTCGGTACCAACGAGGGCTCCCCAGCCGGAATGCTCCGCGGTGCGGCGACGAGCGTCGACACCGACAAAGTCGATCGCGTATCTCTCCCCGAGCAGGTCGGTCCCGTGGCTCGGTACTCGCCGAGCCGGGCTGTTCTGGACCAGCCACAATCCGTGGAAAGGGAGGGCGAGGGTGATGGGTTCCGCATCGGCTCCGGGCTGCGCTGCCGTCATCGGTGCAGTCTACGACGGCATCCGCGTGCGGTCGCCCCCCTCAGCATCGAGCGCTACACATCCATCGCTGCGCTACAGAAGCTTGTGCAGCGCGAGCATGGATGTGCAGCGCTCGGCGGTCGGGCGCCGCCGATCAGCCTGACGCGACTACTGCCTGAGCGCCGCTACGGTGCGCTCCGTCAGGTCAGGCGCTCCGACAGGTGAACGGTGACCTGGTCCCTCAGCTCTTTGCCGAGCTTCTTCCGCAGCTTCGCGCTGACCGAGAGCATGTGCCCACCCGAACCGGTGGGCATCAGCCCGGCCGTGACCGGCTCATCGTCGACGGTGCCGACCACTTTCACCGCCTTGGCCGTGCCGAACAACTCGACAGAGCCGGGAACCTCGATGCACGACCAAAGATCGCCTTTCACATCGACCCCGATCGGCGCGGTGAACGTGACATCGATAGGACCGGCACTCGTGCTCACGGGGCGTGCTCCTCTTCCTCGGTGGCTGCTCGCTCTCTCGCCCGAAGTGTACCGAGCACCGGAACCGACGGCCACCCCGAACCAGCCGCACGCCCGGGCCGGGGTGCGAGCGACCCGTCATCGCGCGCTCCAGTTCCATGCCTGCGCTACAGAAGCTTGTGCAGCGCGGGCGTGGATGTGCAGCGCTCGGCGCCCGCGCAGCAGGTCGCGGTCCGCTACGTTGGCATCATGGCAGACCAGAACAACCAGCCCCGCATCGCCTGCGTCACCGGGGTCGGGCGCAGAAACGGAATCGCACGGGCGGTCGCACTTCGCCTGGCACACGACGGGTTCGATATCGCGTTCAATTACTGGGCACCATACGAAGAGCGGATGTCGCTGGGCGGTTCGCCGGCCGATCCAGCCGACATCGCTGATGAGCTCCGCGCGACAGGCAGGCGCGTGCTTCCGATCGAGGCCGACCTCGCGCATCCCAGCGGCCCCGCCTCCGTGATCGAGCGGGCAACTGCCGAGCTCGGACCGGTCTCCACCCTCGTACTCGCGCACTCCGAGTCGGTGGATTCAGGCATCCTGGATACGACAATCGAGAGCTTCGACCGCCACTTTGCGGTGAACACCCGCGCGGCGTGGCTTCTCATCCGTGCGCTCGCGGAACAGATCCCACACGGTGGCGGGTCGATCATCGCTCTCACCAGTGACCACGTCGTCGACAACATGCCGTACGGCGCGAGCAAGGGCGCGCTCGACCGGATCGTCATCGCGGCTGCCCGCGAACTGGGCGGGCTCGGCATCTCGTCGAACGTGCTCAACCCCGGCCCCGTCGACACCGGCTGGATGAACGACGAGATCCGTGCGTCAGCGATCGACCGCCAGCCGACCGGCCGACTCGGCACACCCGACGACATCGCCGGCGTCGTGAGTTTCCTGGCGTCGCCTGAGGGACGCTGGGTGTCCGGTCAGCTGATCAAGGCCGACGGTGGTTTTTCGGTCTGAGCTCAGACCGACGTGCTCTCGCCGAGCAACGGCAGGGCCCGCACACTCTCGAACCGACGCAGCGTCCCATCGATCGGATCGGTGAACCTCAGCTCGCTCGCGAGCAACTGCAGCGGATTCGCAAAATCATCCACCGATACGTCCCGAACGATCGGGTAGAGCGGATCGCCGCTGATCGGGATACCGAGGCTCAGCATGTGCATCCGAAGCTGGTGGGTGCGACCGGTTCGGGGCGTGAGGCGGTACACGGCTCGCGCATCATCGAGTGCCGTCTCGAGTTCGATGAGCGACTCCGAGTTTGCGGGCAGGTCGGCGACGGTCTCCGCCTGCATGTTGCCGCGGCGTTTGATCAGGTGACTGGTCACCGTTGTGGGCAGTTCCAGATCAGCCCGCACCGGCGCGAGTGCGCGATAGACCTTGCCAACCTCGCCCCGCTGGAACATGGTTTGGTACGGCGCCCGCCAGCGCTTCTCGGTGGCGAGGATGAGCAGACCGGATGTCACCCGGTCCAGCCGGTGCAGCGGTGACAATTCCGGCAGGTCGAGTTCCGCGCGAAGCCGCACCACAACACTCTGTTGCACGTGCCTGCCGCGCGGAATCGTCGCGAGAAACGGCGGTTTGTCGATGACCACGATCCGCTCGTCGCGGTGAACGATGTGGATATCTCCCGGTACGGATGGTTCGTCCCGCATATCCCGGTGAAACCACACAAACGTATGCGGCTGATATTGATCGCTCCCCGCAACGGCGACACCCGACTCGTAGACAAACCGTCCATCGGCGAGAAACGCATCGACGTCGATGAACTCGGAGAGCCGCGCGTCAAGCCACGCGCCCATCGTCGACCACGGATCGGCCCGCGTTCGATCGAGGTCGGCGGTGCGCATCCACGCCGGATCGAGCCCGTGGCGCTGCGGGAGTGGTGAGCGTGGGGGCATCCACCGATGGTAACCGGCATCCGCTGTGGGTTCGTGACACGATTCGGGCCCCCGGGCACGGTTTCACGCGCCCACAGCGATAGCATCAGTGACGAAGCGCGCGCTTCACCGATATCGAGGAGAACTGTGTCAGATCCAGGTCAGCACTCGCGACGCCAGCGTCCGCGTATGGTTCGGTCACTCGTGGCGTTGTGCATCGCTGTTCCCTCGCTCGTCACCGGGCTGTCGATTCCGGCGAACGCCGTCGATGCTGTCCAGGCCTCCGCACCAACTGTCGTTGTGACCGCGACCGACGATTCGCAGCTCAACGCCGGTCCGGAGAGCAGCGGTGGCAACTACATGCACAGCGCAGACGCAGCGTGGGTCCGTCCCGTCGCCGGAAAAATCACATCGTGGTACGGACCGCGTCCCGTGATCTGCACAGCGGGCGGGTGCTCAAGCACGTTCCACGACGGAATCGACTTCGGCTCCGCGTGCGGCACGTCGATCAAAGCGATCTCGCCGGGCCGGGTGGTCGAGGCGCGGAACGCTGGCGCTTTCGGCGAGCGGGTAACCATCGACCACGGCAGCGGGCTGGAGTCGGTCTACGGTCACATGCAGACGGGTTCGTTTACCGTGAAGGCCGGACAGCTCGTCCAGGCTGGCACGATCATCGGGAAGGTGGGCATGACCGGCGTGGCCACCGGCTGCCACCTGGACCTCAAGATCCGCACAGGGGCATACACCGACCCGACCCCGTTCCTCACCTTCCGGGGGATATCGCTGTAGAGCGCACCCGGCCGCCGCGGGTCACGTCATCCAGCACCGAGGTCATCACTTCCGGACGAGTGCAACAGTTGCGCCGGATGTTCTCGACCGGAACTGATGTTCTCGTGCGAGAGCGCCCGGCCGCGCGCCCAAGGGTCATACGATTGAGCCCATGCACAGCTCACTGCCGAGAAGCACTCCCGCAGCCCACTCCGTTGACGCACGAGGGATAGCATCCTTCATCTCGGCGCTCGAGTCCGCCCCCGACATCGAACCGCACAGTCTCATGGTGCTGCGCGACGGCCACGTTCTCGCCGAAGGCTGGTGGACCCCGTACACGGCGGACCGCCCGCACCTGCTCTACTCGCTCAGCAAGAGCTTCACGTCGACCGCGGTTGGATTTGCCGTCGAGGAGGGCCTGCTGAGCATCGACGACACAGTTCTCAGTCATTTTCCCGAGCTCGACGCAGAGATCACCGATCCCCGCAGCCGTTCGATGCGCATCAGGCACATCCTCGCGATGGCGAGCGGGCACCGCGAAGAAACCCTGGATCGCGCCCTCGCCATCGACCCGGTCAACATCGTGCGCGGATTCCTGCTGCTCCCGCCCGACGAGGAGCCGGGCTCGGTGTTCGCGTACAACCAGCCGTGCACGTACACCGCCGGCCTCATCGTGCAGCGCGCCACAGGACAGTCGCTCACCGAGTACCTCAGGCCCCGCCTCTTCGATCCGCTCGGAATCGACGACACAGGCTGGATCACGGATGCCGCCGGCCACGAACTGGGGTTCAGCGGCTTCCACGCACAGACCGAAGCCATCGCGTCCCTCGGCCAGCTCTACCTGCAGCGCGGCGAGTGGAACGGAGCACAGCTGATACCCGGGGAATGGGTGGATGAAGCGACGAGGGCGCACGTGTCCAACGGCTCCAACCCGGCCTCAGACTGGGAGCAGGGCTACGGCTTCCAGTTCTGGATGGCGCGCCACGGCTACCGCGGAGACGGCGCGTACGGACAGTTCTGCGTGGTTCTGCCCGAGCACGGGGTCGTTCTCGCGATGACCGGCCAGAGCACCGACATGCAGGGCGTCCTCGATCTGGCGTGGACTCACCTGCTGCCCGCGATCGGACAGCCCGCCGAGGAACGCGGGAGCGAGAAAGCGGATGCCGCGCTCGCCGAACAGCTGGCGTCACTCGCTATCGCCCCGGTCGAACGAGGTTCGAGCGACCAGCGGATCGACGGCGGCACCTTCACGCCCATGCTTCCCGAAACCGCTTACCCCGGACTCACGCATCTGCTCATCGAGCCCGGCGCCACCGACAGCGAGCTGCGCCTCGTTTTTGTCGAGCGTGACGGTCGACTCGAGGTTCCGGCGGGCTTTGGTGCCTGGATCACGCACGATGCGACCTCCGCCAGTGCCGGTTGGCAGCCGGGTGGCAGCATCCTGGCCGTCGACGTCATTTTCCTCGACACCCCGCACCGGCTGCACGTCGTTCTGGATGTGGCGGCATCCTCGTTCACAACACGGTGGGAGACCGCCCCACTGCACTTCTCGCCGCTCGCGTCGATGCGCAAACCCCCGGTCGCCGTGACGACCGACGGAGGCTGAGGCGCGACTCACAGCCGCCGCTCCAATTCCTCGAACAGCGCGCTCCCGGATGCCTCACGCGCAACATCCGCGCCAAGTCTCTTCGCGGCCTCACCGTAGGACGGTGTGTTGAGAACGTCATCGAGAGCCCGGGCGATTCGTGGAGCGGACGCGCGGCGTGACAGCGCGATTCCGGCCCCTCGCGTTGTGACACGGACGGCGTTGTCGGCCTGGTCCCTGCCGTGGGAGAGAACGATGAGCGGCACTCCCGCAGCGAGAGCTTTGATCACCGTCCCGTGACCGCCATGCGTGATGACGACGTCAGCGTCACGCAGGACCTCCTGGTGGGGTGCTGATTCGATCACCGTGACATTGGGCTCGGCAGCAATGTCGTCTGGACGCACAGCGGGGCCTGTCGTGACGAGTCCGCGCACGGGCCGCATCCCCATCGCATCGACAATTCGCTGCATGCTCCCGACGTGGTTCTGGAACGTTGACGACATCGCAACGAGCACGAGCGGATCGTCCCCGGCTGGCGGAGCCCATGATTCGCCCGCGGCCCAGCCCGGATCATCCAGAATCGGTCCGACATAGCGCGCTTTGGCCGGAAGCCGTCCCGGGAAATCAAATGACCGCGACGTCAGGAGAAGGTGGCGCTGTGCCCGGCGCATTTGATCCCATGCCGTCGTTACCGGGCTCAGCCCGTATTCAGCACGGAGCGCGTTGGTCCCGGCCAGGGCGTACCTGTCGAAGAGCCGGACGCCCGCGGCAGAGAAGACCCTGTCGCGTGTGCGGCCGAGAGGCCCGTGAGAAGGCGTGAGCCCCGCTCCGAACGGCGGCATTCCCTCGGCCGGGAAGGGATAGACGTTGGGAACGAGCAGATCGAACGGGATGCCGCGGGCCTCCGCAGCGACCATCGCACCGACCGCGAAAGCGGATGCAACGACGAGGTTGGGCTGGAGTGAATCGATCGCCGCCACGGTATCGATGGCCTGCGCCGGCGCGGGCCCGATCATCATGTGGTCGGCCATGGCTCGGGCGAGTCCCAGCGGTGAGAGGTCCCAGTCCCGAAAGACACCGGATGGGGCTGACGCTCGGGGCAGGAAGTCGGCGCCGGTGCTCTGCACCTGATCCGCGATCGATTCGCCCGCGAGCACCGTGACACTGTGCCCCCTGTCGACGAGCCGGCGAACAACCCCGAGCTCCGGTGGAACCGTGCCGCCGGCGTCGATGAGCGCGAACAGATAACGACGAGGATGCGCACCCCGTGCGGACTTTTGCGGTGCCTCACCACCGGTCATGCCTGCCATGCTAGGCACCCCGCACCGACCGGGCAACGGGGTCCCGCCCGAGCGGACTGCCAGAAACAGGGCACAGCGCTCGAACAATTCACGCCGGTCGTACGCGGCGCCGAGCCAGTGGTGTAGTCTCGCCAGTGACATACCGGCTGGTCGGTTGGTACCCGGTCGCACCGGCATCCCGACGCCACAGGCAGAGAACTCAAAGGAGAGCGAATGCAGAGATTCGAGGGCCGGGTTGCCCTGATCACCGGCGGCAGCCGCGGAATCGGCCTGGCTATCGCCCACCGACTTGTCGCGGAGGGCGCACACGTCGTCATCACAGGTCGGAAGCAGGATGCTCTCGACGCGGCCGTCGCCGAACTGGGCGAACGCGCTTCGGCTGTTCAGGGCAAAGCGGATGACGCCGACCACAGGGCCGCAACGCTTGCGCACGTGCTGGATCGCCACGGTCGGCTCGATCACCTGGTCAACAACGCCGGCATCAACCCCGCGTACGGACCGGTTCTCGAGATCGAGCCGTCGATCATCCGCAAAATCCTCGACGTCAACGTGATCGCCGCCCTCGAGTGGACCCGCGACGCGGTCGCCGCCGGACTCAGCCGGTCGGTGGTCAACCTGGCGTCGATCTCGGCACTGGCAGCGAGCCCGGGAATCGCGTTCTACGGCGTCTCCAAGGCCGCGCTCATCAACCTGACGACGCAGCTCGCTTTTGAACTCGCGCCGGACATCCGGGTCAATGCGGTAGCACCGGCGGTCATCAAGACGGACTTTGCACGTGCGCTCTACGAGGGCAGGGAGGCAGCCGTCGCCGAGGAGTATCCACTCGGCCGGCTCGGCGAACCGGAGGACGTCGCGGGTCCTGTAGCGTTCCTGCTCTCGGAGGACGCCGCCTGGATCACCGGACAATGCGTTGTCATCGACGGCGGCGGCAGCATCCGCCCGGTTGGCTGACCATGACGAGAGAACTGACGAAGGAAAGACGGATGAGAGAAACCACAGTCGTAGACGACATCACCCGAGCGGCGGTCGAGCTTTTCGCCGCGAACGGGTACGCCAACACGTCGGTACAGCAGGTCGTCGACAAGGCTGGTGTGACCAAGGGTGCGATGTACCACTACTTCCAGTCCAAGGACGATCTCCTCTTCGCCATCTATGAGCGCATTCTCACCGAACAGAAGGCAAACCTCGACGCGATCGTCGAGCGCGGCGGCCCCGTCGCCGACGTGCTGCGCGCGGCCTGCATCGACGTGATTGAGACCTCGATCGACTTCCTGCCCGAGGGCACCGTCTTCTTCCGCAGCATGCACATGCTTTCCCAGCCACGCCAGCACGAGGTCACCCGCCGCCGGCGCGCGTACAACGACGTGTTCAGCACGCTCATCGAAACCGGGCAGAACGAGGGTATCTACCGCACAGACATTCCGCGCCCTGTGCTCATCGCCCATTTCTTCAGTGACGTGCACTATCTGTCGCACTGGTACTCCCCCGAGGGCCCCGAAGACAAAACCCTCCTGGCCCAGCAGCTCACGGATCTCTACCTCGTCAGCATTGCGGCGAACAATGCCTGACACTGAGCTCATGCGGGCGTGGAGAGTCGTCCGCCACGGAGAACCGGCAGAGGTCCTCGAACTCCACGACGTTCCGATCCCGCAACCGGGCGCGGGCGAGGTCCTGATTCGCACGCGCGCCGTCGCCGTGAACTTCCCGGACGTCCTTCTCGCTCGAGGCGAATACCAGGTGCGTCCCGAAATCCCGTTCAGCCCTGGCATTGAGCTGTGCGGTGAGATCGTGGGCATCGGTGAAACAACGGATGCCGATGGCGGCGCGTCGTTCGCGATCGGCGACCGGGTCGTTGGCACCGGCATCGGAGTGCTCACTGAGTACGCGGTGCTCCCCGTGGGCGCCGTACACCTCGCCCCCGCCAGCCTCAGCGATGAGCAGGCCGCCGGCCTCATGATCGCCTACCAGACCGCGTGGTTCGCCCTGCATCGCCGTGCGGCGATCCATCCTGGCGAGACCCTTCTCGTTCACGCTGCAGCAGGTGGCGTCGGAAGCGCCGCGGTTCAGCTCGGCGTCGCTGCAGGGGCGAGGGTCATCGGGGTTGTCGGCAGCGCAGCCAAAGCGGAGTCCGCGCGCGCTGCCGGTGCCGAGACCGTCATCGTGCGAGCCGACGAGGACTTTGTCGCCAGAGTGAACGAGATCACCGGCGGCCGCGGCGCCGACGTCGTGTTCGACCCTGTCGGCGGCGAGAGCTTTGAACGCTCGACCAAGTGCATCGCTTTCGAGGGACGCATCGTCGTCGTTGGCTTTGCGAGCGGCGCGGTCCCCGAGGTCAAGGCCAACCATGCCCTCGTCAAGAACTATGGGGTGCTCGGCCTGCACTGGGCGCTGTACTCCCAGCGTCGGCCCGAGCTTGTTCGGCAGGCCCATACCGCGCTGACAGAACTCGCCGAGTCGGGCGCCATCTCGCCGCTCATCGGCGGCGTCGTGGAGCTCGACCACGCACCGGCGGCGATTCAGGAGCTGGCCGGCGGGCAGACCGTCGGGCGCCTCATCATCCGTTTCGACTGACATCATCCGTTTCGACTGACCACATCCGTCGACTGAACACCGACACAGGGAGCTTTCCGTGACCAACCTCGAAGGGCGGGTAGCCGTTGTGACGGGCGGCGCCCGCGGACTGGGTGCCGCGTACACGCGCGCACTTCACGCGGCAGGCGCGCGCGTAGTGATTGCCGACCTGCTCCACGACGAAGGCACCGCGCTGGCGACCGAGCTCGGCGATGGCGCGGTCTTCGAACACCTCGATGTGACGAGCGAAGACGACTGGTCCAGGGTGGTCGACTCCGCAATCGCGGCGTTCGGGTCACTCGACGTCCTCGTCAACAATGCCGGCATCGCGAACGCGGCGCCGATCGAGCACTACACGACGGCCAAGTGGGATGCCGTCATCGCGGTCAATCTCACCGGAGTGTTTCTCGGCTGTCGCGCGGTGGTGCCGGCGATGAAGCGCCAGGCATCCGGATCCATCATCAATATCTCCTCGGTCGAAGGGCTGCGGGGCAGCCCTGGCCTGCACGGCTACACCGCCTCGAAGTTCGGCGTGCGCGGACTCACGAAGTCGCTCGCCGTCGAACTCGGTCCGGCGGGCATCCGCGTCAACTCGGTGCACCCCGGCCTCATCCTCACCGACATGACGACGCGCATCGACCCGGAGGCGCTGTCCATTCCGCTCGGCCGCCCGGCGCTGCCCGAGGACGTGGCAGGCACCATCGTCTTTCTCGCGAGTGATGCGTCCGCCTACACGACGGGCGCCGAGTTTGTCGTCGACGGCGGCATGACCACCGCCATCGCCCACCGCTAGCCGACCGACGCAGACGGCATCCACCCCTGTGGATGCCGCCCGGATGCTCTCGCCAAAGTTTCCATACCGGCTAGTCGGTATCTGTTGTAGAGTGACCTCATCCCGACACGAAGAGGTGCCGATGTCCACGCAACACCCTGTCCGATCGAGCGACTCACGCGACGCCGATCCACGCCTGCAGATCGCCGAACTTACCGTGCGGTTCGGCGGCCTGACCGCCCTCGATGCCGTGTCGTTCGAGGTGGGAGCCGGGGAGACCGTCGCGCTCATCGGGCCGAACGGTGCCGGCAAGACCACGGTCTTCAACGCGGTGTGCGGGCTGGTCAAACCGTCGGCGGGAAGCGTGAGGATCGACGGGGTGCCTGCACCGGCGTCGCCGACCGGCCTCATTCGCCACGGCGTCGCTCGCACCCTCCAGGGACTCGGACTGTTCGGCGGCATGAGCGTGCTCGAGAACGTGCTCGTTCCTCTGGCGGCGCCGGGCAGGTCAGGCCGACCTGCTGGCCCCGGGCGAACAGACGCCGACGCCGCGACGGTCGCCACCGAGACCCTGCGTGACCTCGGCCTCGACGCCGAGGCGCATCGGCCGGTCGACTCGCTGCCATACCCGGAGCGGAAGCGCGTGGCACTGGCCCGCGCCCTCGTCACCCAACCGACCCTCCTGCTCCTCGACGAGCCGGCGGGCGGGCTTGGCGCCGGCGATATCGCCGATCTCTCTGCCATCGTGCGCCGGGTCGCGGCGACGGGATGCTCGGTCCTGCTCGTCGAACACCACATGGACTTCGTGATGGCTCTCGCCGACCGGGTCGCGGTTCTCGACTTCGGTCGGGTCATCGCCTGCGGAACCCCCGGTGAGGTGCAGGCCGACCCGCGCGTCGAGGAGGCCTACCTGGGCGTTGAGGTCGCATCGTGACCGCGCTGCTCGAGATCGACGCACTGTGCGCGGGCTACGGCGAAACACCGGTGCTCCGTGAGGTCAGCTTCAGCGTGCAGACCGGCGGCATCGTCGCCCTTCTCGGAGCGAATGGAGCGGGCAAGACCACCCTGCTGCGGTCGATCGCGGGTCTCATCTCCCCCACGTCTGGCAGCATCCGTTTCGACGGCGTCGACCTCGCTCCGGTCGGCGTCGAGGACCGGGTTCGGCGGGGGCTTGCCCAGGTGCCCGAGGGACGGAGCATCGTGGCCGAGCTCACTGTCGACGAGAACCTCCGCCTCGGTGGCCTGTGGCGGTTTTCTCCCCGCGAACTCGTCGGGGCGGTCGACGAGATCTATGCCATGTTCGAACCGCTCGCCCAGCGCCGCAACAGTTCGGGCCACCAGCTCTCCGGTGGAGAACGCCAGATGCTCGCGCTCGGCAGGGCCATCATCGCGAGGCCAAAGCTGCTCGTGCTCGACGAGCCATCGCTCGGGCTCGCGCCGCGGGTGGTCGCGCAGATCATGACCGTGTTGCGGCGGCTTCGCGACACGACGGGGCTCACCGTGCTGCTCGCCGAGCAAAACGTGGTGAGCGCCCTCTCCATCGCCGACCACGGTGTCGTGCTTGGCCTCGGCACACTCGTCGCCGACCGACCGTCCGCCGAACTCACCTCCGACGACGCCCTCCGACACGCCTACCTGGGGTTCTGATGGATCAACTCATCTTCCTGCTCGCCACGGGCCTCGCGCGGGGCGCGATCTTCGCCCTGTTCGCGCTCTCGCTCGTGCTCATCTGGCGCGCGGCACGCATCGTCAACTTCGCGCAGGGGGCCATGGCCCTCGTCGCCACCTACGTCGCCTTTGCCGTGACGGGCCTCACCGGCTCGTACTTCGCCGGGCTGGGTGCGGCGATCCTCGCGGGGCTCCTGGTCGGCTTCGCCGTTGAACGCGGCGTCATGCGTTTCGCTCCAGCGGGCCAGCCGCTCGCCGGCGTCATCATCGCCATCGGACTCGTCATGGTGCTGCAATCAGCCCTCGGCATCCTGTTCGGCCAGCAATACCGGCCGATGGATGCCCCGTTCGACGAAAGCCCCATCCTGATCGGCGGTGTTGCCATTCTGTCGCCGTACGACCTGTTCGTCCTCATCGTCGCCGTGGTCGTGATGTCGCTGCTTGGCCTGCTCTTCACGCGGACCTCGCTTGGCCTGCAGCTGCGGGCATCCGCGTTCGCCCCGGAGGTATCCCGGCTGCTCGGAGTCCGGGTCTCGCGCATGCTCACCCTCGGCTGGATGCTCTCCTCGGCGGTGAGTGCCCTCGCGGCACTGCTGCTCGTACCGACCGAACTCGGGTTGAACCCGCACTCCACGGACATGCTGTTCGTATACGCGTTCACTGTCGCTGTCGTCGGCGGCCTCGATTCGCCGGTTGGTGCGCTTCTCGGCGGTCTTGCGGTCGGCATCCTGATCACGCTCGTCACCGGTTTTCTCGGCTCGACAGTCGCGCCGATCGCGGTACTCGCGCTCCTGGTCTGCGTGCTGCTCGTGCGCCCCGGCGGCGTCTTCTCAACGGGCAAGGTGAGGGTCGCATGAACCGGATAATGACTTCTCTCACCGGCACACCACGCGTGATCGCGGGAGGCGTGGCGCTGACGGTGCTCGCCATCGCCTGCACGTTCCTGCTCGACCCGTACCGGAACTACCAGCTGGCGCTCGTCGCTGCGTACCTCTGTGCCACCGCCGGGCTCACCCTGCTCATCGGCCTGACCGGGCAGCTGTCGCTCGGCCACGCCGCGCTGATGGCGGCCGGAGGGTACGGGTACGCCCTCACCGCGAACGCGCTGACGGATGCCGGTGTCGAGGGTCTCCCCCGGTTCATTTTGGGGCTGATCGCAGGCGTTGTTGCCGCTGGCGTCATCGGCCTGCTGCTCGGACTCGCTGCGGCGCGGCTGCACGGCCCGTACCTCGCCGGCGTCACGCTCGCGCTCGTCATTGCCCTGCCCGCCTTCACCAGCGTCTTCGTCGGGGTCTTCCGCGGCGACCAGGGAGTGCAAATCGCTTACGACGGGGTTCCCGAAGCGCTGTCGGCCCTCATCGCCGTCGAGCAGTGGCAGGCCTGGGTGGCTATCCTCGTCGCGGGCATCACGCTCACACTTCTCACGCTGGTGAGAAACGGTAAAGCAGGGCTACGGATGCGTGCGGTGCGGGACGACGAAGTGGCAGCTCGTCTCAGCGGCATCCCCGCGGGCCGGGTGAAGGTGCACGCCTTCCTCGTGAGCGCACTCGGCGCCGGCGCCGGCGGAGCCGTGTTGTGCTTCGTCACCCAGTCGGTCAGCCCCGGCGCATACACGCTGGCGTTTTCGCTCCTGCTCGTGGTCGCCGTTGTCGTCGGTGGCCTGGGCAGCATCCTTGGCGCAGCCATCGGTTCCGCCCTCATCGTTCTGCTGCCGTGGCTCGTGCAGACGGGTACCGGGGCGCTGTCGCTGCCCGGGGAACTCCAGCAGCGGCTCTCCGGCAACCTCCCGGTCCTCGTCTTCGGTGCCCTGCTCATCGTCGTGACCGCCGTCTGGCCGGGAGGCATCCGCGGGGCGCTCCGTGGGCGGAAGGCATCCGGAACCGCGGCATCCGGAACCACCGGACACAGCCCGAGTGAACCCATCTCCACCGAACCCCTCACCACAGAACCCCTCACCATCCAACCCGTCTCCACCGAATCAGAGAGGTGACCCATGTCACATCGAAGCGCTCCACCACGCAGTGCCATTACCGTCGCAGCGGCATCCGTCATGCTCATTGCGCTGAGCGGATGCAGCACCCCGGCGCCGGCGGGCGAGGCCGCCAGCACGCCGGGGATCACCGAAGAAACGGTGACCATCGGCACCCACCACCCGCTCACCGGGCCAGCCGCCGCGGGGTACGCCTCGATTTCCGCGGCGACGACCGCGTACTTCGAGTACCTCAATGAGCAGGGCGGAATCCACGGCCGCACCATCGAGTACGTCGTCAAGGATGACGGCTACAACCCGTCGAACACCCAGAACGTCGTGCGTGAACTCGTCGAGGAGGACGAGGTCTTCGCCGTGGTGAACGGGCTGGGCACACCGACGCACACCTCGGTGCTCGACTACCTCAACCAGAAGAAGGTGCCGGATCTGTTCGTCGCCTCGGGATCCACGAGCTGGAACCAGCCCGAGAAGTACCCTTACACCTTCGCGTACAACGTCGACTACGTCGCGGAGGGCGAAGCGCTCGCTCAGTATGCCGAGGACGAGTTCCCCGGCAAGAGCGTCTGTGTACTGGGACAGGACGATGACTTCGGCACGGAGTTCACGACCGGGCTTCAGAACGTCCTCGGCGCTGATGGACTCGCGAGCGTTCAGACGTACTCGGTGTCCAACCAGGATGTCGTCGCGCAGATCAGCGCCATGAAGGCGGCGGGCTGCGAGATCAACATGCTCGCGACGGTCAATGGCTTCACCGCCCTCGCGGTCGGCACAGCGGCGAAGCTCGGCTACGCACCGCAGTGGTTCTCGTCCTCCTCCGGCGGCGACTACCCGACCCTCGTCACCTTCCTCGGCGCTGACCTTGCCCCGAAGCTGCTGCAGGGATTCGTCAGCACCAACTACCTGCCCTTCGGCCAGGACGACGAGTGGCGTGCGCTGTTCGAGGAGATCAACACCGAGTACAACGATGACGCTCCGTTCGACGGCAACACCGTCTACGGCATGAGTGTCGCCTACCTCTTCGCCGAGGCACTCGCAGCAGCAGGCGAAGACCCCACCAGGGAGAGCCTGATCGAGGCCATCAGCTCGGGCGACCTCGAGGGGAACGGCGTCGTGCCGCTGTCGTTCGGCGACGACAGCCACGCGGCCTTCATGGGCGTCGGCATCACGACCGTCGACGGCGGCGTCCAGGACTTCGTCGGTTCCACCTACGTGAGTGACGGCAAGGGGAAGGTCTCGAAGGACGACGTCGAACCCGTGTCGCTGAGCAACGAGGGCGTGCCTGAGGACTAAGCCGCAACAGAGAGAACGGATGCCGCGGACCTGCTGGTCCGCGGCCTCCGCTTGTCTGCGGGGGCGTCCGCCGCCGCCCCGGCGTTCGTCTGTCACAAATGGCGGTCAAGCCCGCGTATAAGCGCACTTTGTGACAGACGAAGCACCGCCGCACGCACGACCAGCGACGACGACCGCCCGTCCGCCGCTCAACTGTCACAAATGGCGGTTAAACCCGCGGCATAAGCGCACTTTGTGACAGACGAAAGGATGCCACCGCCCGCATCCGGGACGAACGAACCCCTCCCGGCACTCAACTGTCACAAACGGCGGTCAAACCCGCGCATAAGCGCACTTTGTGACAGACGAACGGATGCCACCGCCCGCATCCGGGACGAACGAACCCCGCCCGGCACTCAACTGTCACAAACGGCGGTTAAACCCGCGCCATAAGCGCACTTTGTGACAGACGAACGGATGCCGCAGACCTGGAGGGTCCGCGGCATCCGCTTGCCTGTGGGGGCATGCGTCACCGCCCGGCCGCCGCTCAACTGTCACAAATGGCGGTTAAACCCGCGCCATAAGCGCACTTTGTGACAGACGAACGGATGCCGCAGACCTACAGCGTCCGCGGCATCCGCTTGTCTGTGGGGCATGCGCCGGCCCGGCGCTCAACTGTCACAAATGGCGGTTAAACCCGCGCCATAAGCGCACTTTGTGACAGACGAACGGATGCCGCAGACCTGGAGGGTTCGCGGCATCCGCTTGTCTGTGGGGGCACGCGTCACCGCCCGGGGCTCAGCTGTCACAAACGGCGGTTAACCCCGTGCATAAGCGCACTTTGCGACAGACGAACGGATGCCGCCGCGGCCCGGATCAGCTCTGCAGCACGGTGAACTGGTCGACAAGGTGCCGCTTCAGCACCTTGCCGCTGCCGCCGAGGGGCAGGGCGTCGACGAGGTGCACCACCCGGGGGTACTTGTACGCCGCGATGCGCTCCTTGCAGAACGCGATGAGCTCATCGGAGTCGAGTTCCCGCCCGTCGAGCGCGACCACAGCGGCGTGCACCTCCTGGCCGTGCGTGTCGTGGGCGAGCCCGAACACCGCGGCCATCGCAACATCCGGATGACGGGACAGAACAGCCTCCACCTCCGTCGGATACACGTTGTATCCGTTGCGCACGATCATGTCCTTCTTGCGGTCGACGATCGTGACGATCCCGTCCTCGTACGTGCCGAGGTCGCCCGTGCGGAACCAGCCGTCGACGACCGCCTCCGCCGAGGCATCCGCTCGACCGAGGTACCCCTTGAAGAGGTTGTGGCCGCGCACGACGATCTCGCCGAGATCTCCGGCCTGCGCAAACTCGATGCGCCCCTCGACCTCGGCCTCGGCGATCGCGATGTCGACGCCCCAGAGTGCTCGGCCGACGGTGCCGGGGCGAATCGGCTCGTACACACTGTTGAACGACACGGTCGGCGCCGTCTCGGTGAGGCCGTAACCCTCGTGCACCTCGGCACCGTACGCCTGCTGAAAGGCCTCGAGCACCGCAACCGGCAGGGCTGCCCCGCCCGATACCGCGTAGCGGAGCGGCGGGCGCTCCCCCGTGCGGGACGCGGCCTGGATCATGCCGACGAACATCGTCGGCACCGCGGTGAACACCGTCGCCTGGTGCGCGACGAGCAGCGCGAGGGCCTCGTCCGGGTCGAACCGCGGCAACAGGATGATCGATGCCCCACGACGGAAGGCGATGTTCATGACGGCGGTCTGCCCGAAGGTGTGGAAGAGCGGCAGCCCACCGAAGATCACATCGTCGGTGCGCATATCGAAGGAGTCGATAAGTGAACAGTGCACCTGCTCGACGACAGCGAGGTGAGAACCCACGGCTCCCTTGGGCGTCCCGGTGGTCCCGCTCGTGTAGAGGATCGTTGCCGCTTCGAGCGGGTTCATCGAGACGAGTCGTTCGATCGGTTCGGATGCCGCAGCTTCGGCCTCGAGACGCGGCACGGCAGGCCCGCCTGCCTCGGGCGGTGGGGCGAGCACCGTGACGAGGGGCACCCCGGCAGACTCAGCAGCCGGGATCGCTTCGGCGAGCAGCGGCGCTGCGGCAACGAGCACGTCAGCCCCGCTGTCCTTCAGCACAAACGCGATCTCCTCGGCTTTGAAGAGGAGGTGGATCGGGACGACGATCGCGCCGAGCGACAGCGCCGCGTAGTACACCCGCGGAAAGTCGGGCACGTTCGGAACGAGCATCGCGACCCGGTCGCCGCGTCCGATGCCGCGGTCCCGAAGGGCGCCGGCGTAGGCACGCGCCTCGTCCCACAGCTGCCCGTAGCTAATGGTGTTGCCGTAGAAATGAATGGCGGGGCTGTCGGGTCTCCGGTTCGCGGTTTCAGAGAGGATGCTCGCGACCGAGAGCGTGCCGAAGCCCTCGCCGTCGATGGCCAGGTCTGGGTGGTGTGCCATGGGGATCTCCTTTGATCACAGGGGTGGTTGGGGGTAACGACTTTTCAGCGCCGCAGCTCGGCTTTTCCGAGCGCGGCGAGGTGGACTTCATCGGGACCGTCGGCGATCCGCAGCGCCCTGGCCCCGGCGAACATCTCGGCGAGCGGGACGTCCTGAGACAGACCTGCGCCACCGAAGAGCTGCATGGCCCGGTCGAGGATCGTCTGGACGGCGCGGGGAACGGCGATCTTGATGGCCTGGATCTCGGTCATCGCGGCGCGGTTGCCGACGGTGTCCATGAGCCAGGCGGTTTTCAGCACGAGCAGCCGGAGCGACTCGATGCTGATGCGCGACTCGGCGGCCCATTCGCGGACGACTCCCTGGTTCGCGAGCGGCGAGCCGAAGGCGACGCGATCGTTGGCGCGGTCGCGCACCAGGGCAACGGCGCGCTCCGCCATCCCGAGCGCCCGCATGCAGTGGTGTATGCGGCCGGGTCCGAGCCGCGCCTGTGCGATAGCGAAGCCATCTCCCTCAGCCCCGATCAGGTTCGACGCCGGCACCCGCACGTCGTGGAAGACGATCTCGGCGTGCCCGCCGTGGTCCCGATCGTCGTAGCCGAATACGGTCAGCGGCCTCACGATCTCGACGCCGGCGGCCTCCCTCGGCACCAGGATCATCGACTGCTGCCGGTGCCGCTCGGCCGCAGGGTCGGTCTTGCCCATCACGATCAGGATCTCGGCGTTCGGGTTCATTGCACCGGTCGACCACCACTTCCGTCCCGAGATCACGTAGTGGTCTCCGTCACGACGGATGCTGGTGGCGACGTTTGTCGCATCGGACGACGCCACGTCCGGCTCGGTCATACAGAACGCCGAACGGATGCGGGCCTCGAGGAGCGGTTCGAGCCAGCGCTTCTTCTGTTCCTCTGTACCGAAGTCGGCGAGGACCTCCATGTTGCCCGTGTCGGGCGCCGCACAGTTGAGCGCGACGGGCGCGAGTCGCGGACTCCACCCGGTGAGCTCCGCGAGCGGCGCGTACTGCAGGTTGGTGAGGTTCGCCCCGTGCTCCCCAGGCAGGAACAGGTTCCACAGCCCGCGCTCACGTGCGAGCGCCCGCAGCTCATCCACGACGGGCCGGAATCCCCATTCGTCCGGCGTCGCTCGAAGTTGAGCGTCGAGCACCGGCTCGGCGGGAATCACGTGCTCATCGAGAAAAGCGCGCAGCGTTGCGGCCAGTTCAATCGTGCGGGGGTCTTCGGCGAAGTCCATGGTCGTCAGAGTCCTCTCAGGGCGGAGCGGGCGAGTCCCTCTTCAGCGAGGGGCTCCACGAGCTGACCGATGCGGTCGAAGCCATCACCGACGGTCTCGCCGGCCTGGTAGCGGCAGTGGATGCCCTCGAGGATGACGGCGAGTTTGTACGCCGCGAACGCGCGGTACCAACCAAGATCGGGTGTCGCGATTCCGGCGTGCGCGGCATAGGCGTCCACCATCTCGTCGAAGCCGGGATAGCCGGCGTCGAGGTCGACGGCGCTCGGCGCGACGCCCCGCCCGCCGGGCAGGTCGGCGATACTCCAGTAGAGGCCGAGCATGCCGAGGTCGACGAGCGGGTCACCGAGGGTGGCCATCTCCCAGTCGAGGATCGCCGTGATGCGCGGGGCCGCTGACGCGCCACGACCGCCGTCCACGAGCGCGTTATCCAGCCGGTAATCGCCGTGCACGAGCGCGGAACGGCCGGCCGACGGCATCCGTTCGCCGAGCCCGGCCTGCAGTTCGTCAAGCCGTGGCACCTCGCGCGTGCGCGACGCATCGAGCTGCCTGCGCCACGTTTTCAGCTGCCTGTGCAGGTAGCCGTCTGCGCGACCAAAGGTGTCGAGCCCGACGGATGCCGGTGGGATCGCGTGCAGTTCGGCCAGAATTCCCGCGAGGCTGAGCCCAAGCGCCCGCAGCTCACCGGAACTGAAATCGGTGTTCTGCGCGGGGTCGGACAGGACGCGGCCCGCAACGAGGTCCATGAGGAAGAACGGCGTCCCGGTGACCTCGCCCGCCGCCGTGTCGTCGACAAGGTCAATGGTCGGCGGCACCGGCACAGCGCTGCCCCGCAGTGCGGTAATCACCCGGTACTCACGCGCCATGTCGTGGGCACTCGACAATACATGACCAAGCGGAGGACGACGCAGTACCAGGGGCCGAAGCGCCCCGTCGACGCGGTAGGTGAGGTTGCTGCGCCCGCCGGTGATGAGGCGTGCCGACAACGGACCGCTCGAGAGCTCGGGATGTTCGCGGGCAAGCCACTCGGTGAGACCTCTGACATCCAGCCCGGGAGAGTCGGTCATCGTCGACCACCTTTCACGCGCGAGTGCCGCGCAGCGAGCGACCCAGCGGGACCGCGTTCCGCCAGCATACCGCGTGGTCGGTATGTTCGCACTACCGTACGGGAATCAACCGAGCAGATCCCGTTCGATCACCGAGCGGATGCCGGCGGGGATCGGCGTCGGGGTACGGTCAGCCGCGCCGACGAAGACGTGCACGAATCGACCGACGGCGATCGGCTCCTCCTGGCCCGGTCGCAGGATTCCGAGGGCCCAGGTGATGCTCGTCCTGCCCAGCCGCTCGATGCCGATGCCGACCTCGAGTGGTTCAGGAAACGACGCGGAGGCGCGGAACTCGCACGACGATGCGGCGCACAGGGCGATAGCATCGCCCTGCGGATCGAGGCCTCCATTGGCCATCATCCAGGTGTTGATGGCGGTGTCCATCGCCTCGTAATAGACGGTGTTGTTGAGGTGTCCGTACTGGTCGTTGTCGTTCCAGCGCGTGGCGAATGGCAGGCGTACTCCGTAGTGCATCAGACAACCCTCAACAGCACGCGAAACGCCACTCGCGCTCGATCGGTGCTGGGTTCGTCGCCGGCAATGAGGTCGGCGTAGGTGAAGGATTCAGAGATCCGGACCAGCAGGTAGGCGAGTTCCGCTGGGTCGATGGCACCGCCAAGGGGTGCGTCGCCGAGCTCCCGCCGGACGAGCCAGTCGGCCGTTGCGACGTACCGGCGCTGGATCTCGCTCTCGGTGGTCGTCAGCAGCCGGAGCGCCCGAGCGGGCTCACGCTGCAGGAACTGCCGGAAGTAGGGCGCGCTGATCAGGTCATCGACGAAATGGGTGAGGACGCCGGCTACCCGCTCTTCGGCGCGCAGGTCTCGCGTGGCATCCTCCGCCTGGAGAAGAGTCGGTACAGCGAGAGACCAGAGGACCTCCGAGAGCAGCGCGTCACGATTGCCCACCCAGCGAAACAGAGAGGTGCGGTCGACGCCGAGGTCGGCCGCGAGAGCGCTCATGTCGATGCGGCGGCCGGCGATGAACTCGTCGCGGGCCAGCGCGAAGGCCCGTGCCGAACCCTCGTGCGCCGCCTCGGCCAGCCGGTTCGACAGCCAGGACGGAGCGAACTCGAGGCCAACGGTTCCGATGGTTGCCGCGGAGACTGCACTTCCGGCGCGTGCGGTGACAGCGTCTGTCGTGGTGTTCATGCCGGAACTCTATCGCGCGCCCAGCGGATGCGTGCAACATTCTGGAAAATGATGCATACTACGGTACATCGCGGTTCACGAACCGCAAGACGATGTCGTCGACGAACGGAGAAGCAATGACGCTCACCACGCAACAAACCGATCGGCCCGAGGTGCTCGACGCCGATTTCTATGGCTTCCAGGACCAGCTCACCGAGGAGGAGCTGCGCTCGGTCGCTCGCATCCGCGCCTTCCTCGACGCCGAGGTGCGGCCACACGCTGACCGGCTGTGGGAAGAGGCACGGAGCCCCCGCCACCTCATCCCCGGGTTCGCCGAACTCGGCATGTTCGGGGCGGGCTGGCCCGAAACCCGGCACTTCGATAACAGCGCCGTCTATCGCGCCTGGATCGCGCTCGAGATCGCCAGGGTCGACCCGTCGACCGCGACATTCATTGGTGTGCACAGCGGACTCGCCATGAACGCCATCGGGGTCGGCGGCTCCGAGGAACAGCGCGCTGAGTGGATGGGCCCGATGGGCCGTGGCGAAGTCATCGGTGCATTCGGGCTCACCGAGCCGACGAGCGGATCCGACACCGCGCGCGGTCTGCAGACCACGGCGACCAGACACGGCGATGAGTGGGTCCTCAACGGTAAGAAGCGCTGGATCGGCAACGCCACCTTCGCCGACATCGTGGTGATCTGGGCCCGTGACACCGCGGACAACCAGGTCAAGGGCTTCATCGTGCGACAGCCGTCCGCCGGCTTCACCGCGACCAAGATCGAGCGCAAGCAGTCGCTCCGTGCCGTGGAGAACGCCGACATCGTCCTTGAGGATGTCCGGGTTCCCGAGAGCGACCGCCTGGCCAACATTCACTCGTTCCGCGAAGTGGCCATCGTGCTGAGGCTGACCCGCGCCGAGGTGGCCTGGCAGGCCATCGGGGTGGCGGTCGGCGCCTATGAAGCAGCACTCGCCTACGCCACAGAGCGCCACCAGTTCGGCAAGCCGATTGCCTCGTTCCAGTTGGTGCAGGAGAAGCTGGCGAACTCGCTGTCAAACATCACCGCGAGCATCGCGCTGTGCATGCGGGTATCCGCCATGCAGGACGAGGGCGTACAGAAAGACCACCACTCGGCAATGGCCAAGGCGTTTGCCACCGCCAGGATGCGCGAGACGGTCGCGCTCTGCCGCGAGATCGTCGGAGGAAACGGGATCCAGCTCGACCATGGAGTCGCCCGCTTCTTCGCCGACGCCGAGGCGGTCTACACGTTCGAGGGCACCTTCGACATGAACACGCTCATCGTCGGTCGTGCCATAACCGGCATCCAGGCATTCGTTTAGAGAGGAACCACATGGCTGAAGCATTCATCGTCGCCACCGCCCGTTCGCCGATCGGCCGGGCCCGCAAGGGTTCGCTCGCCGGCATCCGTTCTGATGATCTCGCGGCGCGAATGGTGCGCGACGCACTGGCAAAAATTCCCGCCCTTGACCCTGGACGCATCGACGACCTGCTGCTCGGCTGCGGGCTGCCGGGAGGCGAGCAGGGAATGAACATGGCCCGCATCGTGTCGATTCTCCTCGGCCTCGACGAGGTGCCGGGAACCACGGTCAATCGCTACTGCTCGTCGAGCCTGCAGACAACGCGGATGGCCTTCCACGCCATCAAGGCCGGTGAGGGAGATGTGTTCATCTCCGCCGGGGTGGAATCGGTCAGCCGGTCGATGCGCGGGTCGAGCGATTACATCCCCGGCGAGACGCTCACCAATCCCGTGTTCGATGAGGCAATCGCCCGCACCGAGGCGAGGGCCGGCGGCGGCCTGCCGCCGTGGCACGACCCCCGGCAGGACGGGCAACTGCCCGATGCGTACATCGCCATGGGGCAAACAGCCGAGAACGTCGCCGAGCTGCGTGGCATCACGCGAGACGAGCAGGATGCATTTGCGGCCAGGAGCCAGCAGCGCGCGGAGAGAGCGGATGCCAGTGGCTTCTGGGCAACGGATATCGCGCCGGTGACGCTCGATGACGGCACCGTGGTGTCGAAGGACGATGGACCACGCCGGGGCGTCACGGTCGAGGCGCTGAGCCAGCTCGACCCCGTCTTCCGGCCGGACGGCACGGTAACGGCGGGCAACTGCTGCCCGCTCAACGATGGCGCCGCAGCCGTCGTCGTGGTCTCCGAGCGTGTGGTCGACGAGCTCGGACTGTCGCCGCTGGCCCGCATCGTCTCGACAGGGGTGAGCGGCCTCTCCCCCGAGATCATGGGCCTCGGGCCGGTTGAAGCGAGCCGACGGGCGCTCGCGCTCGCCGGTCTCAGCATCGACGACATGGACCTGGTCGAGATCAACGAGGCCTTCGCCGCGCAGGTCATTCCGTCGGCACGCGAACTCGGTATCGACTCGGAGAAGCTCAACGTCTTCGGCGGGGCCATCGCCGTTGGCCACCCGTTCGGGATGACCGGGGCCCGGATCACGTCAACGCTGATCAACGGCCTGCGACAGACGGGCGGCCGCTACGGTCTCGAGACGATGTGCGTCGGCGGCGGCCAGGGCATGGCGCTCGTACTCGAGCGCGTCTGACGAGCGCTGACAAGACAGAATCGCTGAAAGACAGAAGCGCTGAACGACAGACCTGAGGCGCTCGCCGAAAGACGAGCGCCTCAGCTCTGTGTCACCACAGTGCTTGTCGGTCGGGCCTCGTCAGTCGGGGCCCGTCAGTCGAGGCTCGTCAGTCCGAACTGACGAAGAGCGCGATCGTGTTGGCGACGAGCGCCGGTCGCGACGCACCCTCGATCTCGATGGTCACTGCAACACCCGCACGGGTCCCCTGCGGCGTCGTTTCTGCGCTCGTGATCGTCGAACTCGCCCGCACCCGCGATCCGGCGGTCACCGGCTGCAGGAAGCGCACCTTGTCGAGGCCGTAATTCACCACCATCGCAGCGCCTCCCACTTCGACGAGACCCTCGGTCAGCCGGGGAATGAGTGAGAGCGTGAGGTAACCGTGCGCGATCGTGGCTCCGAACGGTCCGGATGCTGCGCGCTCGGCGTCGAGATGAATCCACTGCCGGTCTTCGGTCGCCTCGGCAAACGCATCGATTCGGTCCTGGTCGATTCTGAACCAGTCCCCCGTCGCCGTCTGGCCGATGGCATCCGCCAGCGTTGCGGGTGACGAAACGGTGATCGTCATGACCGCGGCCCTCCCGCCACATAGAGCACCTGGCCGGAGACGAAACTGGACTCCTCACGGCAGAAGAACGAGACGGCCGCGGCGATGTCCTCGGGCTGGCCGACGCGGCCAACCGGAATCTCCTTCGCGGCGCCGGCGAGGAAGTCGTCGAAGGCAATGCCCATGCGCTCAGAGGTCGCTCGTGTCATCTCGGTCTCGATGAAGCCCGGAGCGACAGCGTTGGCCGTCACGCCGTAGCGGCCGAGTTCGAAAGCGAGGGTCTTCGTGAAGCCCTGAATGCCCGCCTTCGCCGCAGAGTAGTTGGCCTGCCCGCGGTTGCCGAGGGCCGACGTGCTGGAGAGGTTGACGATGCGCCCCCAGCCCTCGGCGACCTGGTGGGCCTGAACGGCCCGGCTCATCAGGAACGCACCACGCAGGTGCACGCCGAGAACGGCGTCCCAGTCGTCTTCGGTCATCTTGAACAGCAGGTTGTCGCGAAGGATGCCCGCATTGTTCACCAGGATCGTGGGTGTGCCGAGTTCGTCGACGACCCGCGCGACAGCGGCGGCCACGGCATCCGAATCTGCGACGTTGGCGCCGACGGCTATCGCGCGCCCTCCGGCAGCCTCAATGGCGGCAACCGTGTCGGCCGCGTGTTCGGCGTGAAGATCGAGAACGGCAACCTGGCAGCCGTCTGCGGCGAGCCTTCTGGCGGTCGCGGCGCCAATGCCGCGTGCTGCTCCTGTGACGATGGCGGTGCGGGTCATACGGTGTCCATTCGTTGGGGTGGGTCGAAAGTGATGAGTTGGCGTAACGCTGCGCCGGAGGCGAGCCGGTCCATGCCCTCAGCGATGTCGTGAAGACCGATGCGGGCCGAGACGAGTCGTTCGAGAGGCAGTACCCCGCGTCGCCAGAGGTCGACATAGCGCGGGATGTCGCGGCTTGGTACTGCCGAGCCCAGGTAACTGCCGATGATCGTCTTGGCCTGCGCGGTGACGAGGAGCGGGGCGATGCTCGCCATGGCATCCGGGGCGGGGAGGCCGACGGTCACCATCGTGCCGCCGGGCGCCGTGAGCGTAAGCGCTGTTTCGAAGGCGCGGGGCGAACCTGCGGCCTCGATCACGAGCGGAGCAGCGACGTGAGCGTCGATGGCATCCCCCGGAGTGAAACTGCCGGATGCGCCGAGCTCTGTCGCCAGGTCGAGCTTGGCATCGAGCGCATCGACGCCGATCACCTCGTGGCCGAGGGCAACGGCAACGAGCAGCGCGGCCATGCCGACGCCGCCGAGTCCGACAACGATCACCCGCGATCCAGCCACTGGCCGCCCGGCGTTGATCACCGCACCGCCGCCGGTCAGGACCGCGCAACCGAGAAGGGCCGCGATCTCGGCGGGCACGTCGGAATCGACGGGCACCACCGATGTGCGACTGACAACGGCGTGACTGGCGAAGCCGGAGACACCGAGGTGGTGACGCACGCGCTCTCCCCCGCGGTGCAGTCGAAGACCGCCGCCGACCAGTGTGCCCGCGTTGTTCGCTGCGCTCCCGACGCTGCAGGGCAGCCTGCCGTCGGTGAGGCACTCGGCGCAGGTACCGCAGCGCGGCAGAAAGGTCATGACGACGCGGGTCCCGATCGCGATGTCGTCAACGCCGTCGCCGAGTGATTCGACGATTCCGGCCGCTTCGTGGCCGAGCAGCATGGGCGTCGGCCGCTGGCGGCTGCCGTCGACGACGCTGAGGTCGGAGTGACAGAGTCCAGCCACCTCGATCCGCACCAGCATCTCTCCGGGGCCAGGCGGGTCAAGCTCGATCGGCCCAACGGTAAACGGGCGGGATGCGGCAAACGGTGCCTCAGCACCCGAGCGCTCAAGGACTGCTCCAGTGATCTCCACGCGACCTCCTCGTCGGGGGCTTTTAGCAGCATCCGTTCGCCCGTTCTCCTGAGCATACCGACTACGCGGTATGTAGTCGATCCCTGAGTCTCGAAACCACCACATGGCGGCGTTCGTCGAGACCGCAGAGCTGGACGCCGCGCGTCAGCTGCGGAGATATGACGCACCGTTGGCGTCGAGGATCGCCCCGGAACACCAGGCTGCCTCCGGGGAGGCGAGCCAGAATGCCGCGGCGGCGATCTCCTCGGGCGTGCCGACGCGACCGAAGGGACTTTGTGCGCGAAGAGCGTCGCCCTCACCACCGTCGAGTTTGCTGAACTGGCGCGCAGTGGCGACGAAGCCCGGCGCAACACTCGTCACCGAAATAGCGTGGGGAGCCAGGGTCACCGCGAGCGACTGCCCGAGCGCGTGGAGTCCCGCCTTACTCGCGGCGTATGCCGGATATTCCGGTTCGCCCCTGAAGGCGCCGCGCGAGCCGATATTGACGATGGCACCCGGCGCCCCCCTGCCAATGAGATGGTTGGCGAATGCCCACGCAAGGTTGGCCGCACCGAGCAGATTGACGTCGACCATCGACCGGAAGGCTGCGGTCCAGTCGGCAAACGACACCTCGCCGAGCACGTGGCGGTTCGCCGCTGAGGGTGCCACAGCAGCGTTGCACACCAGCACGTCGAGTTCACCGAGCGCCGAAATGGCCTGTTCGACCACGCGTGCGGCGTCATCCGGTTCACCGATGTCCCCGACGACGAGCGAATGTCCGTCACCCTCGAGCGAGCGCAAGGTTTCCTCGGCTCCGCCGCGATCACTTCGATAGTGCACGGCGACCCGATCGCCCGCTCGCGCGAACCGCTGGGCGACCGCCGCGCCGATGCCGCCCGATGCACCGGTCACGAGGACCGATCTCGACGGCGGAGAGACGGCGGGACTGGTCATGGGTCTCCTTCGATGGGCGAATCTCAACAGTAGAACACGAACGAATCGGCCATCGATGGACGGCGGAGCCGACCATTGGCCTCATACACCGCTGCCCGACGCCGATACCCTGTCGCTTCCGGTCGTCGATCTCGAGGGGTGATGGTTATGGACGCGCGTGTGCACGCACAACCGCACCACCCGATTCTGGAGTCGGGTTACTGGCTGGTTCTTGGCCTCCTCGGGGTGTCGTATCTGCTGTGCGCAACACAAACCTCGCTGAACCCGAACCCCATCGCTCTGCTGTATCAGCTGTTTACCGTGGCGGCGACGCTCTGGGTTGCCGAGGTGAAAACGTCCGCGCGGCGAGCGGGCTGGCTCGCGCTTGCCGTCACCGGGCTGGCCACCGTTGTCGTTCACCTGGCCGGCCTGGAGGGGCGGCTCCTCGACATTGTTCTCTCTGCGACCTCGATGGTGGCCTACCTCGTTGCACCGATGGCCATCGTCGCGCATGAGTTTCGGAAGGTCACCGTCGATGTCCAGACGCTCCTCGGCGCGATCGCCGCGTACGTCATGGTTGGCATGTTCTTCACCTTCGTGTACAACCTGATCAGCCTGACGACTCCGACGCCCCTGTTCGGCGAGGCGAGCCACGACTCGCTCACCAGCCAGCTGTTCTTCTCGTTCACGACACTGACCACGACCGGATACGGCAACCTCGTCCCGGACGCGCCCCTGGTACAGACGGTGGCGATAAGCGAGGCGATCACCGGGCAGCTCTTCCTCGTCATCGCTGTGGCCAAGTTCGTCTCGGGCTGGCAGCCTCAGCCGCGCTGATGCAGGGAGTGCCCCCTCCGCACTTCGGTTGAGGCTCGCGGCGGGGATGCACCCCGCAGGCTCTCAGGCCGAGGGAGAACGGCGCGACCCACCCAGCTCACGGCGCGCCGCCTCGGACATCACCTCGGCGACCCGGCTGAGTGACGACATCTGCAACGCCCACTGCTGCCAGTGCAGCGTGACATCGACCGGTCCCCCGGCGTCCAACTCGACCAGCTCGCCGCGAGACTCGAGTTCACGCGATTGCTGGTCCGGCTGCATCCCCCAGCCGAAGCCGAGTCGAACCGCTTCGGCGAAATCGGCCGAGCCCGGCACGAAGTGCTGCGGCGGCGCCAGGTCAGCGCCCGAGAACCTGCGCAGATAGCGGTGCTGCAGGTCATCCTTTGCGTCGAAAATCACGACCGGCGCAACCGCGAGCGAAGCAGCATCCGTCCCGTTCGAAAACCATCGGTCAATGAACGCACGGGATGCCATCGGCCGGTAACGCATCACGCCGAGCGGCGTCGAGGTGCAGCCCTGCACCGGTCGCGACTGGGTTGTGATGGCGGCCATCACCGTGCCGTCACGGAGTAACTGTGCCGAGTGGTCCTCGTCTTCCCGATGAATGTCGAAGAGAAACTCGCTCGCGAGTTCGGCGAGCGCCGGCATCACCCAGGTTGCCAGCGAATCACCGTTGATCGCGAGGGATACCGTCGGCCAGGCCGCCGCGGCTTCACGGGATGTCTCGGCGGCAGCCTCCTCGCTCAACGCGGCGATCTGCCGCGCGAGCCGGAGGTACGTCGATCCCATGGGCGTCACGGTGATCGGTTTGGTGCGCCGGACGAGGACTCCGCCAACCGAGTTCTCCAGCGCCCGAATGCGCTGGCTGATGGCCGACGGCGTGACGCTGAGCGTCCGCGCAGCCGCGTCGAAGGTGCCGCCTTCGACGGCGGCCGCCAGCGCCTGCAGTTGGAGAGTGTCCATAGTTAGCGATTCTAATGTGCCACGAGAATATGTAGCTGGCCTTGTGAGAGGAAGCGCCCTACCGTGAGAAGGTGCTTGTACCCCTCCTCGCCGGCCTCGGCCTTGGCCTCTCTCTCATCATCGCCATCGGCGCTCAGAACGCTTTTGTCCTCCGGCAGGGTCTTCGTCGCGAGCATGTCGGATGGATCGTTGCGATTTGCGCGGCCTCGGATGCCATTCTGATCGCACTCGGCATCTGGGGCCTCGGCGCCCTGATCCAGGCCGCGGATGTGCTTCTGGTCGTTGTGCGCATCGGCGGTGCGGCATTTCTCACCTGGTACGGCGTTCGTTCCGCGATTCGGGCGGCTCGACCCGGCGCCCTCGACGCCAACCCCGCGGGTGCTCCAACCTCCCTTCGGACGGCGATTGTCACGGCGCTCGCGCTCACCTGGCTCAACCCGCATGTCTATCTCGACACGGTCGTCCTGCTCGGGTCGATCGGAGCGACCTACGGCGATGGCCGATGGTGGTTCGCCCTCGGCGCCGCTCTCGGCAGCGTTGCCTGGTTTACCGCACTGGGATTCGGATCCCGGCTCCTTCGGCCGCTCTTCGCCCGCCCCGTAGCGTGGCGGATTCTTGATGCGCTGATTGCCGTTGTCATGATCGGGATCGCCGCGAGCCTGCTGCTCGGACTCTGACGGCAGCGGCCCTCACGCTATGAGGATTGGCAACGGCTCGTCGCTCTCCGGCGGGTCAAGTACGAGAGCGACCGCTTGCTCACGCGTGAGGAAGCCAGGGAAGTTATAGCGCGCGAAGCGCCCGTCTGGATCGTCTTTCGAGACCGGCATCGCGATGCTCGTGCGCCGCAGTGCTTCGGAGAGGACGCCAAGCGTTTCGGCGTCGGG